>CAJXRD010000043.1 GCA_913058295.1 uncultured Flavobacteriales bacterium
AAAACAAGTTCCTTAATCCAATATTTTTCTGAAGAAGCATTGATTAAATATCGTGTTCAAGTTGAGATTGAATATTTTATAGCTTTAGTAGAATTGCAATTACCACAACTAAGCAATTTTGACACTTCCTTATTTCCTGAATTGAGAAAATTATATACCGATTTTTCAACGGAAGATGCGCAACGAATTAAAGATATTGAAAAGGTAACCAACCACGATGTAAAAGCGGTGGAGTATTTTATCAAAGAAGAGTTTGATGTTTTAAACTTAAAGGAATATAAAGAGTTTATTCATTTTGGATTAACATCCCAAGACATAAATAATACTGCAGTACCTATTTCATTAAAAGATGCGATTAACGAGGTATATGTTCCTCAATTATTAGAATTAAAAAATAAACTTCAAACCTTAGCTACAGATTGGGCAGACATATCTATGTTGGCTCGAACTCATGGGCAACCAGCTTCTCCTACTCGTTTAGGAAAAGAGATTGAAGTTTTTGTAGTTCGTATTGATGAGCAGTTCGAAATCTTAAATGAAATAAAAAATGCTGCAAAATTTGGAGGTGCTACAGGTAATTTTAATGCTCATAAAATAGCATACCCTAAAATTGATTGGAAAGCTTTTGGACAAGATTTTGTGCAGAACAAATTAGGCTTACATCACTCCTTCCCTACAACCCAGATTGAACATTACGATCATATGGCTGCAATGTTCGATTGTTTAAAAAGAATCAACAATATACTTATAGATTTAGATCGAGATATTTGGGCCTATGTATCTATGGATTATTTTAAACAAAAAATTAAAAAAGGAGAAGTTGGCTCTAGTGCTATGCCACATAAAGTAAATCCGATAGATTTCGAAAATAGTGAAGGTAATTTAGGAATGGCGAATGCGATGTTTGAACACCTTTCTGCTAAACTACCAATAAGTAGATTGCAAAGAGATTTAACAGACAGTACGGTACTTAGAAACATTGGAGTTCCTATTGGCCATACTTTAATTGCTTTTCAATCAACCTTAAAAGGATTGAGTAAATTATTGTTAAATGAACTAAAATTTAAAGAAGACCTAGAAAATAACTGGGCTGTTGTTGCAGAAGCGATACAAACCATTTTACGTCGTGAAGCTTACCCAAATGCTTATGAAGCTCTAAAAGGGTTAACGCGTACCAACGAAAAGATTAACGCTAATTCTATAGCAGCATTTATTGAAACCTTAGAAGTTTCAGATAGTGTTAAAGAAGAAATGAAAGTGATTACGCCATCAAACTATACAGGAATTTAATTTATTACCTGAGCGAAGTCGAAGGATAATTAATAAGTTCTTGAATTAGCTCGAACAGACAAACAACAAAAAAGGGCTCCTATTTGGGAACCCTTTTTATTTACTAAAAACAATTTTATTTTTACATATCGAATAAACCGCCTATAGAGCTTAGCTTAGAAACATCTAAGTCTCCCTTTTCAATTGAGTTCATCAATTTTATCATTTGATCTGGTCGCATATTATCACCCAATAATCTAAATAAAGCAAATCCCTTTTCATCATCACTTGCGAAAACAATTATCTCGCTAATTGCATCTTCTTCTCCTAAATACTTCAGAGTTGCTCCTTTTGAATTAGAACCAAACTTCATCAAAGTTTTGTATTTATCTTGACTAATGATGTTTTTTAATTCTTGTTTCTTTCCTTCATACTGTGCATCATTTTCTCCATTTAAAGGAAAAGCAACCACATTTATTTTCTTTACCGTTTCCAGTATATCTTTCTCTTCTTGTGATAATGAATTACTATCTGTTTGCAACAAACTAGCTGCTATATCTATTTTTAGAAAAGAATCATCGTCTTGTCTGTCTACTAAATAACGCTGTAAAGATTCTTCGTTATTACAACTAAACAATGTTAGTGCAGCTAAACTTATTCCTATTACATATTTTACAAGTATCATAGCTCTTAGATTTTATTTTCAACATTCTTTAATTCTTTACTTCCAGGAATATTTAAATCGCTGGTAAGCTTAGAGATCTTCTTTAGATCTATATTTCCAGTAATACTCATGATTACCGTTCGATCTTCTCCTTCTATATCTCCAGAAAAATGCATTAATAGTTCTTTTACATGATTTTCATCACTTCCCTCCTTAGAGTAGAATTTAATGTTTTTTCCTTCATCCTTTACTCGCATTAATTCTGAAAGCCCTTTAGAACCTGCTATGTATTTTTTAACTGCTGCATCCATTCTTGATGCAACTTCAGCGTTTTCTGTAGTATACACTTTTATATTATCTAGATTGTTTACCAATTCTAAATATTCTTGAGCTTCAGGGTCGCTTGAGTTTAAGTCCATCTTACTTAAAAGCTTGAACATGTTTTTGGTAACCACTACGGAGGTTACATCGTTTTCGTCTTCAAATGAATCGAAGGCATCTTGTGCACCCACTAATAATGGCGCTACTAATAGTGTAATTAAAATTGCTAACTTTTTCATAATTTTTGATTTGTTATTGATTAATGATTATTTTAAAATTAAATTTTTGGATTCTGTAAATTGACCTAGGACTGCTAATTCTTCGGTTCCTTTATTAAAGCTTTTTGAAAGTAATAACAAGGTCTCTTTTGTTTCGTTAAAAGCCATTAAGGCATCTTGTTCTTCTTGAGATAATTGATTGCTTGGCATTAATAAACTTGCTACTCCTATAACAACTAACAAGGAAGCTGCAATACCATACCACCATCTCTTTGTTTCTTTAGAAGCTGAAACGGTAGGCAAAATAATCTCCCGCTCCAAAACTTCTTCTTGTGCTGCTTTTAAAGCAACAAAGAGATGCTGATAAGCTGCTAAATGTGGCGCTACGTTATTAGTAGCAAAGTAATCTCTCAATATCGTCTCTTGCTCTAGGCTTGTTTCGCCTTCAAAATAAGCATCTAATAAGGTTTCTATTTTAGCTAACTCCATAGTTATATTGTTTTATTAATTTTTCTCTCACCACTTTACGAGCTCTTGACAATGAAACTCTAATTGCTGTTTCATTTATGTTGAGCATTTTCGCAATTTCATTAAAATCAAATTGCTCTATATCTCGTAACTGCATGATTATTTTTTGTTTCTCGGGTAGTGTTTCCATTATTTTAAATACTAGAGCCACTCCTTCATCTCCATCAATTTTTCTTTCAATACTATCTGGGTTTTTATAATTACTATGCACTATTTTTAAATTGGATGCTTGTCTAGATTTTAATCTGTCTAAGCAATAATTTTTTGTCATCGTAATTGCAAAAGCTTCAGGACTTCTATAATTTTCAATTTTATCGCGTCCCTTCCATAGTTTCAAATACACTTCTTGAACAGCATCTTCAGCTTCATCACTAGAAACTAAAAGTCTTTTAGCGAGTCTATATAGCTTATCCTTACAAGGAAGTAGTAATTCTATAAATTCTTTCTGATTCAATTGGTTAGTGTTTATTTTTGCTGTTATATTAAGATGACGAGGTACATTAAATTTTGTTACAAATTAAATAAACTTATTTTCTTATTTACAATATTGTCCTTAATTTAGGAGTTTACAAATCAAATCGATGACATCCCTTTTTATGAAAAAGAAAATACTCTTGTTACTTATAGTTATAGCTCCTTTATTCACTTCTTGTTTTGAAGATAACGACGATAACATTCAAACTGCTTCAGATTTAGACATCAAAAACTTTATATATAGAGGACTAAACTTCTTTTATCTTTATAAAGCGGATACTCCTGAATTAGCTAATAATGCCTTTGCAAATCAAAATGAATTAAACAGCTTTTTAAACTCTTACGACTCTCCCGAATCTCTATTTGATTATTTAAAATCTTCTCAAGATCGATTTAGTCTTTTAGTCGACGATTATATTGAGCTTGAAAACACCTTGGATGGTATTACAAAAAATCATGGGATGGAATTTGGACTTGTCTACTATCCTGATGGTAGTGATAATATTTTTGGTTATGCCCGTTATATATTACCAAATACAGATGCAGAAGCAAAAGGCTTGGAACGAGGTATTATTTTTAATACCATGAACGGCATGCAATTAGATGATACTAATTATAGAGATTTATTAGATCTCGAAGTTTACACTATTGGCTTAGCTACTATTGAAGGGGAAGAAATTATACCAACTGGTGAAAGCGTGGAGTTGGTAAAAGAAGAATATACAGAGAACCCAGTGTATATTGCCGAAACACTTACTATTGAAGGCCAAAAAGTTGGTTATCTTATGTATAATTCCTTTACTAGAGATTTTGACCCACAATTAAATGCTGTTTTTGCACAATTTTTGGCAGATGGAATTACCAACTTAGTATTAGACTTACGTTATAACGGTGGTGGCTCTGTGGAAACTGCCATCGATTTATCTAGTATGATTACTGGTCAATTTAACAATCAACTATTTATCAATGAAGAATGGAACGAAGATCGTCAAGCAGATTATGCGTCTCCAAATTTATTTGATAATCAGATTCATACAGGGGAAGCAATTAACAGTCTAAATCTTAATCATGTTTATGTATTGACTACCGGTCGTTCCGCTTCTGCAAGTGAGTTGGTGATTAATGGTTTAGACCCTTACATTACCGTAACTCAAGTTGGGGCGACTACCACTGGGAAGTTTCAAGCTTCTTTTTTACTTTATGATGCTCCTGCACCAAACTTTAGTAGGAATCAAGCAAATCCAGGACATACCTATGCTATGTTGCCATTAGTATATAAAACTGTTAATGCAAATGGATTTACAGATTTTATAGATGGTTTGGATCCTGAGGTTGAACAATTAGAAGACTATGAAAATCTTGGTGTTTTGGGGGATGTAAATGAACCATTATTAGCAGCTGCTATAAACGATATATTTCCTAGTCCACAACCACAATCAAGAAATAACATTCAATATGAAGAGATTTCGGAAAGTAAAGCTTCATTATCTACATATCAGTTGATGGTAGTGAGAAATTAATTCAGTTAGTTTTACTGGGGAAGAATGACCGAAGTAATCATATGTTTTTTTTGTAAAGAACCTTCACTTTATTTTGACAAACTCACTAACCACGTTTTATAAGACAACTAAAAAAAGCATCCTATACTAATAGGATGCTTTTTTTATTACAAAACATATCTAAACAAGGTTATTGAGCTTGTGGAAATATCAACTAATTTTTTAATTATTAAAATATACTCCACCAGGAATAATTCCAACCTCCATACTTTGTACTTCAGCATTAGTTACAAGGTCATATATTTTTAAGGTTCCATTACTTGCAAAGTCACCCGCATCGGTTGTGTATAGCATTCCATTATTAGCTGTCACACTATAAAATAATCCATCAATAACACTATCAGTTGGTAAAGATGTACTTGAAGTATCATTACTATAAACTCCTCCATCTAAAGCATAAATTAAATTAGTGCCATCTAAAGTTAAATTAGAAGGGTGCTGGGTCAAATCAAAATCAAATGATTGTGTAATTCCATTAGTATCTATATCAATTTTAACCAAACGACCATTGCTTTCAATTCCAGTGAAATTTGGATTTCCACCGCACAATACCCATAAATCTCCTTCAGAAACTACCATAGAATTTGGCACATCTCCTACTTCTATGGTGGTGACAAACGTATTACTTGTTGCATTTATGATTGTTAAAATGTTATTTTGGCTATATCCTCCTTGATGTGCCACATAAATATTCCCTCTACTTTCGATAATTTTTTCAGGACCAAAAGCTACAGATATTGTGGAAGTTACCGTATTACTCGTTAAATCAATAATTGCCACAAAGTCATCCGATTCATCAAAAGGGTCCCCCCAATTGGTAACATAACCATTAGAACCTACCGCAACGAAATATCTTGGATTGTTTAATCCCTCTGTAATAGTGGCAATAGCTTCAAAAGTGTAACGGTTTACCACTTCAATCTTATGGGAATTATTTACGACGACATAAGCATCATCTCCATAAAAACCTAAGGATTGTACTATACTTCCCAAATCTGAATCATTTACATTATTGTAAATAGTCTGTTCTGTATTACTAAAATCTTCAGAAATAAAAGAAATAGTTCCAGTACCATTTTGAAAAGGTCCTTCGTTGGTAACTAAAATTCCATTTTCATAGTCTCCAAGAGGCTCTGGATCAACGATAACTGTGTTGTCGTCATCACTACTACAAGATGCTAGTAATAAAGTCGCAATAAATAAATAAGTAAAGTTTTTTAATAGTGTCATTTTTTTTTAAAATTTAAAGTTTAAGAATATTTGATAGTTTCTATTAGGCATAGGCCTATAGGCAACATTTTCATAATATATATCGAAAATGTTGTTTGCTTTAACTCCTACCTTAAGAGGAAATAATTTGTTTTTAATTTTATAATTCAGTCCTAAATTCGAAACAGAATAGGATTCCAAAGTGTTATTATTATCGGTAGTTGTAAATACCTCACCGTTAAAAAGAATTTGATAATAAGCAGAAAACTGTTTAATAGAATAATTTACTAACCCTGTTATTTTATGATAGGGAACATAAATTAATTGTTTGTCCTTTTCCTTATCTATAGCGGAAGTATAGGCATAGTTTCCAGAAATATCCAATTGGTGCTTATTAAAATTCTTTGAATATATTCCAGTAAATTCTAGCCCATAATTTTCGGTTTCTGAAATATTCACTGGTAAAAACTGACCATCAACACCTGGCTGCCATTTTATTAAATCTTTTGATAGGATATAAAAACCATTAACAAGTACTTGAAAATTTTTCCACTGAAAATTATTTCCTATTTCTGCTTGATAAGAAGTTTCCGGATATAAATCTTCATTACCTCCCGCAACCCAATACAAATCGTTAAAAGTTGGGACTCGATAATTCTTAGAAAAATTACCTTTTAAAGTATACCAAGACTTTGCCTCATATTTTCCATCAACAGCAAAAAGAAAAGGGTTATCAAAATCGTTTAAAAATTCTTGCCTTAAATTTATGCCGTAACTCCACTTATTATTTACTTGATGCTTTAATAAAAGCACTGCAGCCAAAGTATTTCGGTCATTAGTTCCAATATTATCTCCAGTAGCTTCTATATAGGTGTAATTGATAATTGAACTTATCTTTACTTTATTATTCAATTGATAATCTAATTGATAATCCCCAAGGATTGTATTCGACTTTCCTTCAAAAAATAGCGGTTTGTTTTTATCTGGAGAATATTGATACCTTTCAAAGAGATGAGCTCCCTTTACAATAGATGTTAATTTTGCTCTATTTGTTTTCCAACTTATTAAATTTCGGGTGGTCACATCTTTATAATTATCATGGGATGGAGATGTAATACTTCCTGAAAAATTACGATCACTATAAAAGTAATTACTATTCCATATAATCGAACTCTTCTTAAGCTTATAACCAGAATTAATCGCTGCATTAAAGCGAGAAAACTCCCCATTTTCATTCTTTTTATCCCTGTCTAAATATTTGTAATCATTTTCTGAAGAAACAAAATCTACTCCTAAATCAAAATACAAGTTCTCCTTAGACTGAATGGTTTTAAAAACCCCTTCAAATGTGGAGAAACTACCATATAATAACCTAAGGTCATTACTTTCTTTCTTTTTAAATGAAATTGCATTATTTAAATGGATACTCCCTCCTACTGCACCACTTCCATATTGAGTACTTCCTCCTCCATTTCGGATGGTGATATCTGTAAAAGAATTTGGAGATATAGTATTAAAATCGGTTTGCCCTGTTAGATTGGAATTAATAGAAATTCCATTCCAAATAACAGCTGTTTGTTGTGCATTGGTACCTCTAAAAGATGGTGAAGAAACCATTCCATAACCATTCTCTTTAAAATATATAGTAGAATTAAATCGCAAAGCATCGGTTAAAGATTTCGAATCTCTTTCAATTAATGAATCCGATATTTTAATAAGCTTATACCCTTGGGCATATTCATTAAGCTTTACATCATTCAGAATTACTTCTTCCAATTTTTGTATAGAATCCAATTGCGCATACAAAGGTGTAGCACATAAAAGCAAAGCAGATGATATAATTAATATTATATATTTCATATTCAACTCTTATCCCGAGAGTACGATAATTAAATTATTGAATATGGCAGGTCTCCTGGCTTTCTTCTAACTATTTGTCTTCCCATCCATATTATTTAGGACAGTGACTTAAAGATTAATAGCGATTTCCAAACAATACTTGGAAAACAGATTACAGTTGCGGGAACAGCTTCGGATTTTAACCGAATTCCCTTTTAAGGACGTTTTAAAAATTACGTTGTAATACGTCCACCAAAATTCATTGCGAAAATAACACTTTGTTTTTTGTCTAAACAATACAAATACCTTTATTTTTGAAAATGCAAAAAACACTTTTACTACTTTCTTTTCTATTTACTCTTATAGCCTGCCAAGAGGTAAAAAAATCACCTTCCATTACTCAGGAGGTAAATCAAAATTCTAAAATAGAATTCGCCAATGGATTTACAATCACATATCATGAGGGATATAAAGTCATCACTTTAAAAAATGCTTGGCCAGGAACCGAAAAGGTGTTTACCTATGCACTTGTCGAAAAGGGTGTTTCTTTAGATTCCTCCGAAATTTACGATGCCATAATCAAGGTTCCCATTAATGAAATTATAGTTACTTCAACTACACACATTCCTTCCTTAGAAATGCTAGGAGTAAGCAATACATTGGTTGGCTTTCCTAATTTAGATTATATTTCCTCAGAAAAAACAAGAAAACGTATCAACGATGGCCTTATTTCCGAATTAGGGAAAAATGAAGATATCAATACGGAAGTTCTTATCGAATTAAATCCAGATCTCGTTGTTGGATTCGCTATAGATGGAAACAACAAAGCATTTAATACTCTTAAAAAAACAGAAATTCCCGTTGTTTATAATAGCGATTGGACAGAATTTAATCCTCTAGGAAAAGCGGAATGGATTAAGTTTTTTGCCGCATTTTATAATAAAGAAAAGATGGCTGACAGTATTTTTTCTGAAATAAAGAATAATTATCAAGAGGCAAAAGCATTGGCACAGAATGCAAAAACTACCCCAACTGTACTTAGTGGTGCTATGTATAAAGATGTTTGGTATTTACCCCAAGGAAAAAGTTGGGCTGCACAATTTATTACAGATGCCAATGGAGATTATCTTTGGAAAGAATCAGAAGGCACTGGAAGTTTATCACTTAATATAGAAAGTGTTTTAGATAAAGGTGCACAGGCAGATATTTGGATTGGTCCAAGTTATTATATCAGTCTTCAACAATTAAAAGAAGCACACAATGTTTACCAACAATTTGATGCTTTTAAAAATGACAATGTATATAGTTTTGCTAATAAGAAAGGTGAAACCGGTGGCTTGCTCTATTTTGAGTTAGCGCCAAATAGACCTGATTTAGTATTAAAAGATATCATTAAAATATTACATCCAGAATTATTACCTGAATACGACTTCTATTTTTTCAGTAAACTTAACTAATGGAAACCACAAAGACATACCAATCCTATTTTATCATACTAGTGTTTTTATTGGTTGTTTCGTTTGTGCTGAATTTAAGTTTGGGTTCTGTTTCTATTCCCCTAAAAGAAGTTTTTAATATTTTATTCGGAAGTGAAACCACAAAATCCTCGTGGCAATTTATATTATTAGATTACCGCTTACCAAAAGCTATCACAGCCATATTAGCAGGTAGCGGTTTGGCAGTTTCAGGGTTATTAATGCAAACCCTTTTTAGAAACCCTCTTGCCGGTCCCTTTGTATTAGGTTTAAGTAGTGGCGCAAGTTTAGGAGTGGCGATATTAATATTAGGCGCAGGGTTATTTGGAGGAGCATTGGGAGGTTTATTACTAAGTTCATGGAGTTTAATCATAGCCTCAGCATTGGGAAGCTTTTTAGTTTTGCTAGCTGTTTTATCTGTTACCTTTAAAGTAAAGGATACTATGGCCATTCTAATTATTGGCTTAATGTTCGGTAGTGTTACTGCTGCAGTAGTTTCGGTACTTTCCTATTTTAGTGAAGCGGAACAATTGCAACAGTTTATTTTCTGGTCTTTTGGCTCCTTGGGCAATGTTTCTTGGGAGGGAGTAATTTTATTAAGCTTATGTTGCTTTATAGGAATTGTTCTTAGTTTTATTTCCGTAAAGCCATTAAACGCATTATTATTAGGTGAAAATTATGCGAAAAGTATGGGACTTAATATGAAGAAAACTGTTCTGTTAATTATTATTGCTACCAGTTTATTAGCCGGAGGTATTACTGCATTTGCAGGCCCGATTGCTTTTGTAGGTATGGCTGTTCCACATCTAACTCGACAATATTTTAAAACTTCCAATCATTTAATATTATTACCCGCGGTTTTAATAAGTGGCGCCATATTAATGTTACTTTGCGATACTGTCGCACAATTACCTTTTAGTGAATATACCTTACCTATTAATGCTATTACTTCATTATTAGGTGCTCCAGTAGTTATTTGGTTGATTGTTAGAAAACGAAAATTATTATTTTAAACTTCGACTCCGCTCAGAGACCTAAAATAGTTCTTGAGTGAAACCGAATTGTATTTAATATGAAATTAATGAAATCAGAAAATATACATAGCGTATTAAAAGTAGAAGATTTAAGTATTGGTTATACTACCAAGAAGAAATGTTCTATGATATCTGAAGGGATTAATTTCTCAATCCACAAAGGAGAATTGGTAGGCTTGGTTGGTACTAATGGAATTGGAAAATCTACCTTATTAAGAACATTGGCAGGGATGCAAGCCCCTTTAAAAGGGATAATTTCTATTAATAATATTTCATTAAATAGCTATACATCATTACAATTAGCAAATAAGCTAAGCATTGTTTTAACGGAAGCACCAGCATCAAAGACTTTGTCGGTACTGGAATTAATTTCATTGGGCAGACAGCCATACACTAATTGGGTTGGAAAGCTTTCTGAGAATGATAAAAAAATCATTCAACAGGCATTAAGAGCTACAGAAATAGAATCTCTATCCCATAGAAAATGTTTTGAACTAAGTGATGGACAATTGCAGCGAGTGATGATTGCTAGAGCATTAGCACAAGATACTCCATTAATCCTTTTAGATGAACCTACGACACATCTCGATATGTATCATAGAGCCTATATTTTAAAATTATTGAAAAAGCTGACAAAGGAAACAGGGAAAACCATTTTGTATTCAAGTCATGAAATAGACTTGGCCATTCAGTTATCTGATAAAATGTTAGTAATGACTCCTGAAAAAGTACTGTATGCTGATCCTGAAAGTTTAATTAATCAAGGATGTTTCGATAATTTGTTTCCAAAAGAAACCATACATTTTGATCGGGAAATGAAACGTTTTACTTTGAAAGATTAAAATACTATGATTACCTTTATTGCATCTAGAAACTAACTATTATATCTATTTTCTAATTATGTCTGAAATTTTTATTTTTATTGCATTGTCTCTTATTACAGGGATATTAGGCGCTTTTATTGGCAGTCGTTTTACAAAACTCAAGCAAAAATCGGAAACCAGTAAATTAGAAGCTGATCTTAATAATGCCAAAAATCAAATTGAAAAACAAGAAATTAGAAATAATAATACCATTGATGAAAGGGAATATTTAAGAAATGAGAAAGATTCTTATAAAGATGAACTTACCCGTAAAACTTCAGAGTATCAAAATCTAGAGCAAAAATTAACCGAACAAAAAGAAGAAGCAAATAAACTTCAGGAGAAATTTACTAAAGAATTTGAAAATTTAGCGAATAAAATATTAGACGAAAAATCTGAAAAGTTTACGAAACAGAATAGAGAAAATTTAGATCTTCTTTTAAATCCTCTTCAGAAAAGAATAGAATCTTTTGAGAAAAAAGTTGGAGACTCTCAAACCGATAGTGTGAAAATGCATTCTGCCCTAAAGCAACAGTTAGAAGGCTTGAAAGATTTAAATCTACAAATGAGTAAGGAGGCAATCAACCTAGCTAATGCTCTTAAGGGGGATAGCAAAGTACAAGGAGATTGGGGAGAAATTCAACTAGAAATCGTTTTAGAAAAAGCGGGACTAAGCAAAGACATACATTATTCTACCCAAGGCGGTTATAGAGATGAAGCTGGAAATTTAAAAAAGCCCGATTTTATTATTAATCTACCAGACAACAAACATCTAATTGTAGATTCTAAGGTTTCTTTAACGGCTTATGAAGGGTATTATAGCGCCGAAGATGATGCTATAAAAGAAGCTAACTTAAAAAAACATTTACAGAGTATTAAAAAGCATATTAAAGAATTAAGTGAAAAACAATACACAGAGCTCTATGGTATTAATGCACCCGATTATGTATTGATGTTTGTTCCTATTGAAGCAGCATTACTTATCGCTTTTAATGAAAATAACAAACTCTATTTAGAAGCATTTGATAAAAATGTAGTCCTTGTCTCTACCTCTACTCTATTGGCAACATTAAGCACAGTGTCTTCTATCTGGAAACAAGAAGATCAAAAGAGGAATGTGATAGAGATAGCTAGACAAGCTGGTGCCTTATATGATAAGTTTGAAGGCCTTGTAACCGACTTATTAGGAATTGGAAAAAAACTAGATGCTGCAAAAGGCGACTATTCATTAGCGATGAACAAACTATCTACGGGTAGAGGTAATCTAGTTAATAGTGTAGAAAAAATTAAAAAATTAGGTGCTAAAGCTAAAAAATCCCTTCCAGAAGTGATATTAAAACGAGCCGAAGAGGAAAGTTAAAGCTTCACTATTTTCTTTACAGTAGATTGATTTTCGGTTTGGATTTTCGCGAGATAAATTCCGCTTTTTAATTCTGAAATATCTATTGGTGTTGTACTAGAAGAAAACTCTTTACTTAAAACTTTTTCTCCCAAAACATTATAAAAATTAATAGTCCCATTACTTTCATATGGCAATCTAAGTTGTACAATATTATTTACAGGATTTGGGTAAAGCTTTGTTTTTGACAGATTTTGATTTTCATCTGACAATAATAAATAAGCAAAAATTTCTTCAATTTGTATGGTTCCAGTTAGAAATTTACCATCAAATGAAATTTCTTCATTATGGAAAATTTTAAACTCCACAACATCTTCAAATAACTCAGTTACGTTGGCATGTATTTCATCATAGGGTATCCCAGTAGTATCATTAATTACCGTAAGGTTATAAAAACCTAAATAATCCATATTATAGCTTTGCTGATAAATATCCCAATCACTTAATGCTGGTATGAGTATTGGGTTTGTAGTAACAACCATATAGCCATTGGCACCAGTAAACCCATATCGTAAATGCAGATCGAAATTATTATCATTTTTCATATAAATTTGATCGATATTAATCAAATACTCTTCGCCCACTGCTTCATAAAAATAATTCCCTATCCATTCCGAAGAATTAATAATGGTCATTTCCCCAACTGGAGAGTTGGAACCATCGCATTCTTTTTGCAAAAATAAATTAGAAGAAATACCCTCTACGGTTAATAATGTTGTAGAGTTGTCATTATTTGTCCAACCTTGCAAGGTTCCATCTTCAAAATCACTATAAAATGATTGTGCAAATGAAACTGCGCAAAATAGAATAGAAACTAATACTGTAAATCTAGCCTTCATAAACTTTAATTTATCTAATTTACAAATTTTAAATTAAAGCTATCTATTTTGTAAGTTTGCTTATTAAATAAATCAAAAATGAAAAAAGTCCTTTTTAAAATTTTAGCAGCTATATTAATAATCGCTATCGCATGGTTTGCCTTTATATATTATGTTCCATATAGTGAAGGCACTCGATCTGGTGAATTGATTAAAATCAGCAATAAAGGGGTTGTTTTTAAAACTTGGGAAGGTGAAATTAGCCAAGGTATTAGTGGTGCACAAATCTTCTCCTTTTCTGTTTTAGATAAAGACAAAAAAGTAATTGAAAGCTTAAAAGATTTTCAAGGAAACTATGTAAAAGTTAGTTATATTGAACGATATGACTCTTTTTTCTTTTGGGGGGACACTAAATATTTTATTACAGAGGTTCATAAAGAAAACTCTCCTCACTTTAATATCAATTAAAATACCCTAACTAGATTAAAGCCGAAGAAGAAATCTCCATCTGACCAGTCTCCTTCACCTTGAGTGATGAATCCTTCTTCGAACATGGCTTGTGCATTTGTGAAATGCATTTGAAACACATGCCCTCCAGTTTCTATATCTGCACCAATGGATAGAGGGTTATTATAAACAGAATTACTATTTCTATTTAAGTGGATTCCATAATCCAAATTAATACTTACTCTTTTTGAAATTTTATATCTTCCTCCCAATCCTATTGCAAATTGGTCGTTTTCTTCATCGTATGCGATAGTAGAGCCATCATCTTGGACTACATAACTACGAGTAGCTAAATTTTCATGAATATAACTTGGTGCTACTAACAAGGAAAGGTTTTCATTAAATTTTCTGGAAACCAAAATTTGTGAAGTATAGGTTAATTTATCTTGAAAATCTATATTTGGATAGTTGTCATCCTTTAAAGAAGTATTTACTGTAATTAAGTTATAACCAACAATAGATACTGGAAATCCATTTTCTACCTGTGGTTTTAGTCTATATTTAGCATGAAGTCCATATTTTTTATCTTTTGAACTTCGAGCTATACCAACATTTAACCAATCTGTAATTCCATATATAAATTTAATTTGAGTTACAGAGTAATCCAAACCGAAAAAATCATCAAACCCATTTTTTACAGAACCAAAACGGTGTGCTATTATTAAATAAAAATCTTTTTTATTAGCCAGTTTGGTACTTTCAAAATTAACAATCTTTAGAGATTTAAAAACAGAAGTTACCGTTTTATCTATAGTAATGTCCCCTTCTAATTCATCTAAAAGATCATCTTGCGAAAAAACTAAAAAAGGAAGAAATAGTAATAATAGTGTGATTTTTTTCATAAATGTTGGTTATTTTATAATCGTAGATTGGTCAAGCTTAGCAATTTCAAAAAGATCGTCGTAGCCTATACATCTTCCTTTTATGGTAATTTTATCGTTTAAATTTACTCCTTGTACTTCAGCATCAAAACTACAAAGTACGCTGTCATCTAATGTTAATGATTTTGAATCTATTTCAGTGATTACTCCGGAAACCTGTACTGTATTATTTAATATTTCTTCAGACTTATTATCCGTAAAATAAGCAGTTAATTCTGAAGCAGAAACTGTTATTTTGGCTTCTTCCGTTTTAATATCTCGATGATCTTGATACATATAGTTATATGTAAAATAAGCTGCTAAGATCAATAATATTAGGGCTATTAATAATTTAGTTTGCTTTTTCATATTGATGTTTTAAGATTTACTTTTTAGCATAAAATTAGCAGATACATTTATTTTTTCAGCAATTTTACTACTAACAACACTTGGGATTTCAATATCAAAATCCCCAGGTTTTAATACAAAAGTGGTAGAAAGATAAACTGTATCCTCAACCATTTTTATAGATGCTGGTACTTCTATAGATTTATCTACACCATGCATCGTAATTACCCCTTTTACAGTATAAGTCTTCTCATTTTCGCCCAATTGAGAAAGATCAAAATCCTCTATATTACCTCTAAAAGTAGTCTTAGGGAATTTTGAAGTTTCTGCATAATTCTCGTTAAAATGCTCTTCCATTAAAGCTACTTTAAACCTAAAACCTTTCATTAATGCCAAACTTGCAAATTCTCCTGTACTTTTTAAAATAGCACTTACATTTTCGTTTTTTGCATTAACTTCTTCAAAAGAAGGTACAGAAGCTTCAAAGTTGATCACACCGGTTTTGGTAATAAACTTATCTTGAGCATTCATAGAGTTGAATCCACTAAAAATACATAACAAAGCAATTATTATTTTTTTCATAATATATTATTTTAATTTTCTAATAATCCATCTTCTTCCCATTGAAAAATTAAATCAATAGTAGCTTGAGGTAATCTAGCACCTCCTAAGGGCATCATACCATCTTCTCCTTCATTCCTGCTAATTCTATCTAAAAGCTCTCTATTTAACACTGCTTCTACTACATTATCGTAGTTCATTAAAGACATAGGTGCTCCATTTTGGGGAGGGTTGCTATGACAGTTCAAACAATTATTGTCTATGGCTGGTTTTATATCTAAATAAGTAACAACATCAGGAATAGGCTCATCATCTGCCTCAATATCGTCATAAGTACTTTGGGAACAACTAGTAACAAAAATGAAACCAAGTGTCATAATTAAATAAAATATAGGGTGCTTTTTCATTCGTTGTTTTTAATAATAATTAAAGATAACAATATAAAAATAAAATACTTTTTCAAGAAATTATTATTTTTAAATTAAAACTAGGTTTAGTTCTAGTAATAAAATTATAAATCAATTAAATTTAGGAGGTTAAATAACTTAGTTTTTTTCAAAAGTCAAATAATCCGTTCCGCCATTTCCTCCACTTATGTGGATTAATTCAATTTTAGTATCTGTTCTTGAAATGATGTCCCAGTCTTCTGTTAATTCTTCGAAATCTTGTGGGCTTGTAAAAGAAATATTAAAATCTAAATCATCCATACTGTCATCATTGCTATTACTGTCAGTAATACTCCAAGACCCATTATGGCTTGTATTTCCATTTTCTGCAACAAGAGAATTACTAGAGCCAAAAACAAATGTATAATCACTAAAATTACTGGTTTCATCATCCCCAGAATCAATAAATTTTGTCACCCTCCAAGTCCCTGCTTGTACAGTGTTTTCAATAATAATTTGATTTGAATCTGAATTTGAATTGTCATCATCATCATTAGAACAAGATGTAATTGCAAAGGTTAAAACAAATATTACTAAGGATTTAAAAAATAATGTTTTCATTTTTGTTGGTTTTATTTATTAATATATTTAGATTAAAGTGATAAAAAAGAACAATCACCTTAAATAACAGTAAGACAATTTAACAATAAAATACCCTACTTTTTTTTAAATAAAACTTAAAAAAGTATAATTTATTATTTACTTAAGTACATTTTTCTTCGAGAATAAAGTTCGTAAAAGTCGTCATCTTTTAAGCTATCAATAAATAATATACTTTCTCCTGTACTTTTCATTTCGGGGCCAAGTTGTTTATTAACATTATGGAATTTATTAAAACTAAAGACAGGTTGTTTAATTGCATATCCATTTAATTCTGGTTTAAAATTAAAATCTGTTACTTTATTATGTCCTAACATTACCTTGGTTGCATAATTAACATAAGGTTCTCCATATGCTTTCGAAATAAAAGGAACTGTTCTAGAAGCTCTAGGGTTGGCTTCAATTATGAATACTGTATCGTCTTTTATTGCAAATTGTATGTTTATAAGACCAACAGTATTTAATGCCAAGGCAATTTTCTTAGTATGATCTTTAATTTGCTGCATTACAAACTCTCCTAAATTGAAAGGTGGCAGTGTTGCATTAGAATCACCAGAATGCACTCCACAAGGCTCTATATGCTCCATAATACCGATGATATAAACATTCTCTCCATCACAAATGGCGTCAGCTTCTGCTTCAATAGCACCTTCTAAATAATGATCCAATAATAGTTGATTGCCTGGCATTCTAATTAACAAATCAACTACATGCTTTTCTAATTCTTCTTTATTGATTACAATTTTCATTCCTTGACCTCCTAAAACATAGGAAGGTCTTACCAAAATTGGAAAGTCTAATATATCTGCAATTGCAGAAGCTTCATCTGCCGTTGTTGCAATATCAAATTGCGGGTAAGGAATATTATTTTCTTTTAATAGTCTAGAGAAATGACCTCTATCTTCAGCTAAATCAAGTGATTCAAAGCTTGTTCCTATTATTTTTACGCCATATTTTGTTAGTTTTTCAGCTAACTTTAATGCAGTTTGTCCTCCTAGTTGAACAATTACCCCTTCCGGCTTTTCGTGTTTAATGATATCATAAATATGTTCCCAGAAAACAGGTTCAAAATATAACTTGTCTGCGGTATCAAAATCTGTAGAAACCGTTTCTGGATTACAGTTAATCATAATAGTTTCATAACCACATTCAGCTGCTGCCAAAACACCATGAACACAACAATAGTCAAATTCAATACCCTGTCCAATTCTATTAGGACCAGACCCTAAAACAATGATTTTCTTTTTATCGGAAACAACACTTTCGTTATCCGAATAACGATTACCATCTGCAGTTTCCATATCACTTTCAAAAGTGGAATAATAATAAGGAGTTTTAGCTTTAAACTCTGCTGCACATGTATCTACTAATTTAAAAACACGATTGACATTCATTTCCTCGCGCTTAGTATATACTTTGCTTTCTAAGCATCCTAGCATATGTGCTATTTGCCTATCCCCATAACCTTTTTGCTTTGCTTCAAGCATTAGGTCTCGGTCAATTGTATCTATAGTAAACGTAGAAATTTCTTTCTCTAATTGGAATAATTCTTCATATTGCTTTAAATACCACATATCAATTTTTGTGATATCATAAATTTTACTCAAAGGAATCCCTATAGCAATAGCATCGTAAATCGCAAAAACTCTGTCCCAACTTGCATTCGTTAATTTATCTATAATTTGATCGTAATTTGTATATCCTTTCCCATCAGCCCCTAAACCATTTCTTTTAATCTCTAATGATTGTGTTGCTTTATGTAAAGCTTCTTGGAAAGAACGTCCAATTCCCATCACCTCTCCAACAGATTTCATTTGTAAGCCTAAGGTTCTATCTGAACCTTCGAATTTATCAAAATTCCAACGCGGTATTTTAACAATTACATAATCTAAGGTAGGCTCAAATAATGCTGAAGTTGACTTTGTAATCTGATTCTCTAACTCATCTAAAGTATAACCAATCGCTAATTTTGTTGCTACTTTTGCAATAGGATAACCTGTTGCTTTACTAGCTAAAGCTGATGAACGAGAAACACGTGGGTTAATTTCAATAGCAATAATTTCTTCTTTTTCATCTGGTGAAACTGCAAACTGTACATTACATCCACCTTCAAAATCTCCAATAGAACGCATCATATGGATAGCCATATCACGCATTTTTTGATAGGTTTTATCAGATAATGTCATTGCCGGTGCAACTGTAATAGAATCTCCTGTATGAATCCCCATAGGATCCATATTTTCGATAGAACAAATAATAACAACATTATCGTTTTTATCCCGCAATAACTCTAACTCATATTCTTTCCAGCCCATCATTGCTTTGTCAATCATCACCTCATGGATTGGTGAAGCTTCAAGACCTCTGCTTAAAAGCTCATCAAAATCTTCTGGTTTATAAACAATGGATGCTCCTGCCCCACCTAAAGTATAAGATGAACGGATTACTAATGGAAAACCAAATTCTTGTGCAATTTCTTTTCCTTTTAAAAATGAAGTAGCTGTTGCTTGAGGTGCCATGGGCACACCAATTTTTAACATTAATTCTCTAAACTGCTCTCTATCTTCTGTAATATTAATCGCGTTAATATCAACACCAATTAATTTTACTCCAAAATCATCCCAAATTCCTTTTTCATCTGCTTGAATACATAAGTTTAAAGCAGTTTGACCACCCATTGTAGGCAATACTGCATCAATTTGAGGATGCTCCTTTAAAATTTGAATGATTGATTTTGTATTTAATGGCAACAAATAAATATGATCTGCCATAGAAGGATCAGTCATTATTGTTGCTGGGTTCGAATTGATTAAAATAGTTTCAATTCCATCTTCACTTAGCGAACGCAATGACTGTGTTCCAGAGTAATCAAATTCACATGCTTGACCAATAACTATAGGTCCCGAGCCGATAATTAGTACAGAAGTAAGGTTTTTATTTTTTGGCATTTGTAAGGTGCTTTTTTCTTGCGGTAAAATTACGAAGGATTAGGGTATAAAAAAAAGGTGTTGCTCTAAGAACAACACCTTTTTTATATGTATTTATTAACATTATTTTTTATGACGAGTTTCAGACGAAACAGATATTTTCTTTCTGCCCTTTGCTCTACGTGCTGCTAACACTTTTCTACCACTTACAGAAGCCATACGCTCTCTAAATCCGTGTTTATTTCTTCTTTTTCTTTTTGAAGGCTGAAATGTTCTTTTACTCATCTTAATATATCTTTAAATCTGAATTGTAATACTTTATTAATTTGGGAATTATATTCCTCAAAACTGAGCGCAAAGATACAATCATTTTTTACTTACACAAATGTAAATATTAAAATATTTCTATTTGTTTTTTATACCTTTGGCATCTACAAAATAAAAGACATGTTTAATAAAAATATAAAATTAGTTTTAACTGCATTAATAGTATCTATAGGAGTTTGGCAATTTACAGAAGGAAATATAGGAAATGGAATAATGTATGTATTACTTTCTACAATTTTCATTTTCTTATACTTTAAAAATGAAATTATTCTACTCGCTTTTTTAAGATTGCGAAAAGAAGACTTTCCAGGAGCTAAAAAATGGCTGGATAAAATAAAAAACCCTGAAGCTTCCCTAGTTAAAAAACAAGAAGGTTATTTTAACTATTTAAATGGATTAATGGTCTCACAAACCAATATGAACGAAGCTGAAAAATACTTTAAAAAAGCAGTGAGTTTAGGTCTTTCTATGGATACTGACATGGCAATGGCTAAATTAAATTTAGCTGGAATCGCAATGTCCAAAAACAGAAAAAGAGAGGCGCAACAATTGCTTACCGAAGCAAAAAAGCTAGACAAACATGGTATGTTGGACGATCAAATAAAAATGATGAAACAACAGATGAAAAAGGTTGGACAACCCCAACAACAGTTTGGACGTGGTGGACGTGGCGGAAGACGGTTTTAATTTACTTTTTAACAGGAATTTTCTTATTTCTAAGTTTGAGCTTGTATTTAACATAATTTTATTTGCATTTTAACGAATAAATTTTTTTGAATTATACTAGTATACTACCTTGCATTCAAGCATTTAACCATTGTATATGGGTAGAAAACTACTTTTACTTTTCTTATTAATTTCTTTTACTGCACTATCTCAAGATTTAGAGCCTAGAAATCTATTCTCTAAAGTTATTGGAGAAAATATTAAATCGTATCGACAAAAATCTCAAGAAGCGTATTTAGAGGGTGATTTTGAAAGAGCAGATTTCTTATTCGATTCCTTAATCAATCAGGTAGTTAATGACAGTTATCTAGATAATTTTAAAGTTAAAAAACTTTCAGGAAGAAAAATTGAATTAAACGATTTTGAAAGACCAATTTTTCTAATGACGTATGCTTCTTGGTGTACCCCTGGATCTGGTGAAATCCCAGCTCTTAATGATGTTGCAGAAAAATACAATAAAGAAATAGACATTGTAGTATTATTCTGGGACTCAAAAGATAAGGTGAAAAAAGCATCCAAAGAATATCATAAAAAAATTACGGTTTTATATATTGATGAAAAAGAAAACAAACACGATCATATTGTGGAAACACTAAAACATAGTTTGGGTTTCCCAACATCCTTCTTTATTGATAAAAACAAAAGGATCGTAGATGTCCGGCGCGGTGTACTACATCCATACAATGAAGAATATAATATTTCATTCGAACTTAATTATAATTCATTCTTGAATGGTATTTCTTTGTTGAAAAACTTCAACTCAGATAACAATAACAACCTTATTTCCAAAGACAATCAAGCAAAACAATAATATTTAGATTGCAATAATATTATTGATACAATCATTGGTTTGTTCCTTTATAATGTCCTTTTTCTGGAATTTCAATATAATACTCTTTCCCAGATCCATTTTTAAGGAAGTTATCTCTTAGCCAAGGATTATGAATTTTTAATATTTTATAATTGATCTCAAATTCTTTTGCGAAAGTTGCGAAATTAGTCACTGCTGTATCCACTTTAACTTTATAAGTAGGAATAGTCGTATATAAATCATTTTCTCTAAAATTGAAACCATATTTTACTGGATTAGACAATATCTCCTTAAATGCCAATATTCTGAATAAATACCTGCTAGTTTCATCATTCAATAATAAATCATAATAACTATCTGAAGACAGTTGTCTTTTCTGTTGCCTACTTATACCCGCATTACCCGCATTATATGCAGCTGCTGCAAGAGTCCAACTACCAAATCGCTCTTTAGCCTTAATTAAATATTCCGCAGCTACTTCAGTGGCCAATTCTAAGTTATATCGTTCATCCACATAGTCATTTATCTCTAAACCATATTCTTTTCCTGTTGTTTTCATAAAATGCCAAAATCCAGAAGCTCCTGCAGGTGAACGGTTGTTTTGCAATCCACTCTCAGCAACAACTAAATATTTAAAATCGTCAGGTATGCCATGTTTTTTTAACAAGGGTTCAATAATAGGAAAATATTTATTTGCACGTTTAAAAAGCAATAAACCATTAGATTGCCAATAAGTATTTACTAATAACTCTCTATCCATTCGCTCTCTAATATCTGGATTATCTAATGGCACAGGTTCTCCTGCAAAATCCATTTTATCGGGTATTGGAATAGCATACACATTGTAATCATTAATCATTTTACGCTCAACTATAGCGTCTGTAGGAGCTTCTTGTACTGCTTGTATTAAAAAAATACCAATTCCTAATAAGAGAACAATAAGTAAATATTTTGATGCTGTTTTCATAGTGCTATATAATAATGGATTTGTAAACATCTAAAAGCAGGGTTACTTTTTTGAAGTTATTTCTGATTAAATATATTAAAAAAATAGCAGGATTGGATAGATAATCAAGGCAAAGAAAAGAGATTTATCAAGAACTTTTAAACTATTCAAAATCATCGCTTTCAGAATCTTTCAATTCTAAATTTAAATTAATTTCATTAAAGTTTTTTGAAGCCTTAACCATTAATGTGGAGCCAATAGATTCAAACAATTGATTTGTTTTAATAACAAATTGCGCTTGTTTTTTTATATCGAAATTTGGAATTCCCAACAAAGTTAAATCTGTTGTTATGGAATGTTCTGTAATCAAATCGTAGAAAGGCTCCTGCTCTACCGCATTATTAATAATCTTTATACCAACCTTTACCCGAATGTCTTCCACTAATTTTAATATATTACTTTCGATGACATTGCTATCTACATTACTATTATTTACGAATAAAACCCTTATAGATGTATTGCTCCATTTTGGAGATTGTATAATAAACCGAGCAATATTAAGCATCATCTCTGCATTTTTACTATCTGTTTCTCTCCACCATAAATCTATCGTTTGATGGTTTCCAAATTTTGTAATTCTATCAAAATCTAAATACAGTAAATTATAATCCAGATAAAGAAGCTTTTGAGTCATTTCAGAATACTCTTCAGAATTATCTAAACCCTTTGGCCAACCCATCATAATAGTGTTTGGATCTACTCCAGAAAAACCAAATATGGAAGCGATATCCTCAATTCCCTTATAAATGTTATTTACTTTTATCTGTCTTGCAAAGACTCCAATTTTCTCAAAATAATCTTCTTTAACTATCTGATCTGATTTTGGCAATGGAGAATTATTCGTTTTATCCAATAATAGTTTGAAATTAGTCACAATACCCGCTCTACCAGCTAATGTTTTTCCTAGCTCAACAAGATAGGTCCTATGTTCACTTTCACCACTAAAAAGGATGATATTAGGATTCCAATGATTACTCGTCTCTGTGGGTTTCGATTCTATTTTTTGAAGACCATTTGCTACTATTTTTTTCCATACACTCAACCAAACATCGCCAGTCATTAATACAATTTGCTTACGTTGCAGCCAAGCATAAATTCCTAATATAATTGCTATAGAAGCAAACATCGCAAGAACATCCATTTTAAACATAACCCCAAAACACGCGACAAACCCAACAAGGCCTATCCATTTTTTAACTTTAAATGTAGGTTGAAAGTCAGGATTTGCCCAACTTTCCAGAAAAAATGAAAGGTTAATAAATCCATACGCTGCTAAATAAAACATAGACACTATACGAGCAATAACATCTAATTCTCCAATAAGCACTCCAAATTGAGCCATAATGAACACTAATAACAATGCATTAATTGGTTCATCATTTTTCCCTTTTACTTTCCCAAAAACTTTTGGAGTAATACTATCTATTGACATTGCCTGTAAAATTCTTGGTGCTCCAAGGATTCCTCCCAGTGCTGAAGATAAAGTTGCTCCCCAAATACCAGCAACAACTGCAGGAGCATAAATTGCAATCTTCATTAAAATATTATAATCACTCTTTAAAGTTTCAGAATCCACATAAAAAGAAATAAAGAAAGCTAGAATAATATAAACAACGAAACCTACTCCAATAGCTGCAATAGTACCAAGTGGTATCGATTTTTTAGGGTCTTTTAAATCGCCACTCATAGCAATACCTGCTGTAAATCCAGTAACTGCAGGGAAAAATATTGCAAAAATAATTTCCATAGGAACAGAACCTTCTTCTGCAATTAAATTAACGGTTTTAGGTGCATAATCTGCAGTTCCTAAAAATATAGAAACTAATGAAACTACAATTGCTAGTAGTATGAAAAACTGTGTTTTTAAAGCAAAAGAAGTGCTAATTAATGCTATCAAAAGTAAAGCTAATAAAGCAATTGACCCTGAGAAACGCAATCCATTAATATCTGTAGCATAACCAAAATAAGCATTAAAACTTTCTGCAAAACCAATTAAATATAAAGCGATAGATAGAGCTGTACCAATATAGAGTGCTATCCCTATAGCTCCTCCAATAGGAATTCCCATACTTCTGGATAATATATAATAAATACCACCCGCACCTACCTTTTTATCTGTAGAAATAGAAGATACACTTAAACCTGTAGTAACTGAAATAATATGAGCAATTACAATAATTATAATAGTGCCAAATAAGCCTGCATTACCAACAACCCAGCCCATTCTCAGGTACATTATCACCCCTAGTATGGTAAGAATTGAAGGAGTAAATACTCCTGCGAAAGTGCCAAATCTCTTTTTTATAGCCATAAATTAAATAAAAGAGTCTTCAATAATTTTAGGCAAATTTATATTTAGCCATTTATATTTTGTGAGTAACATTATATGAGATCCATTAGGAACTACAATGCATTTTTCAATTCTTTTAATTGGAAAAACTGGATCTTTATCTCCATGGATATGAATCACATCCTCAATTTCAATTTTTCGATCCCATCCCACCATTTGGTGTATAGCCCACTTTAAATATTGTGTGTTTTTTACAGAAAGATATCTTTGATACAAATCTAATTTCTTTTTTGATTTAACTCCCAATGCATACTTGGTCAAATCTTTAGCATTATCTAAAAAACTGGCAGGAATTAATTTATAAGCCTGAATCCTTTTTAAAATTCGCAATCGTTTTGGGAGTTCATATTTTGATTTTACGCTTGAAATTATAATTAGTTTTTTTAAATCTAAATACAAACTCATTTCCTGAACCATAACACCACCAAAGGAAACGCCTATTAATACAGCATTAGGCTCTAATACTTTAGCTGCCATGCGCTTAGCGTATTGAGCAATGGTTTCTTTCTTAATTGGAATTATCCACTCAATAATATGAATTTCATATTTATCGGCAGGGAAGGATATGTTTTCAAATATTTCTTTACCAGCAGCAAGCCCCGGTACAAAATAAATATGTGTTTTGGCATCCATCAAAATGCTTTAACAAGAGAATAACGTCATAGCTCAATAATTATTCGTAAATTTACATCTTAATGGACTACCATCCAAACTGTATTTATAGTTATAAATACTTAATAAAAGTCCTTTATTATTATCGCTTTTTTATAATTAAAATCAATTCCCTATGATTGAAGATGTAGAAATTATCGACAATGAATTTTTAAGACAATTCGAACTAGAAGTAGGTGATAACATGGCTCGAATAGAATATGCTCTTCAAGATCGAAAAATCTTCCTTACTAAATTCGAAATGCCTAATGACATGGAAGAACAAGGCTTTAGAGAAATATTTATTAAGGCAGTTTTTACAGAAGTGGAGGACAGAGGAATACATCTTGTACCAACCAGTCCAGAAATAGCAACTTTTCTACGTAAGAACCGCAGAAAATATAAGAAACTTCTTCCAATAGGAATAAATATTTAAGAAAGCACTTCTTTTTTTATAAATTCAAAACGTACTAAACCATCTTCATCTATTTTAGTAAGCTCAACTGTATGCAATGTATTTACTAATTCAGGATCCCAAGGTGTTTTAACTTTTACATAGTTTTCAGTAAACCCATGAATGTATCCTTGTTTGTTTTCCCCTTCAAATAAAACGGTACGTGTACTCCCCAACTGCCTTTCATAAAAAGCTCTCCTTTTCTTAACTGAAAGGCTTCGCAACATCTTACTTCTCTTTTTCCGAACATTTAATGGCACAACATCTTCCATAGTAGCTGCTGGTGTATTTTCTCGTTCTGAATAGGTAAAGACATGTAAATAAGAAACATCTAATTCATTTAAAAAATGATATGTTTCTAAAAATAATTCATCAGTCTCTCCAGGAAAACCAATGATTACATCTACACCAATACAAGCATGAGGCATTAATTTTTTTATTTCTGAAACTCTTTCTACATACAATTCTCGTTTGTATCTACGCTTCATAAGTTTCAACAATTCATTACTTCCACTTTGCAATGGAATATGAAAATGAGGCACAAACGTTTTTGATTTTGAAACAAAATCTATAGTCTCATTTTTTAATAAATTAGGCTCAATAGAAGAAATTCGCAAGCGCTTAATTCCATTAACATTATCCAATGCTTCAATAAGTTCTAAAAAAGTATGTTCATGTTTTTTGTTCCCATTCTCTCCTTTTCCATAATCCCCAATATTAACACCAGTTAGCACAATCTCTTTTATTCCTTGTTTAGAAATGTCTTCCGCATTTTTTAAAACATTTTCTAAGGCATCGCTTCTCGAAATACCTCTAGCTAAAGGAATAGTACAAAAAGTACAAACATAATCACAACCATCTTGCACTTTTAAAAATGCACGAGTTCTGTCGCCAATTGAATAAGAGCCTACATAAAAATTTGCTTCTTCAATTTCACAAGAATGTATTTCACCAAAATCATTCTTAGCCAAATCGTTTATATAATCTGTGATTTTAAACTTTTCTGATGCTCCAAGCACTAAATCTACTCCATTAACATCGGCTAATTCTTGTGGCTTTAATTGAGCATAACAACCTATTGCTGCAATAAACGCATCCGAATTTGCCTTTTGTGCTTGCTTTACAATATCTTTAAAGCGCTTGTCTGCATTTTCGGTAACACTACAGGTATTGATTACATACATATCTGCCTTTTCTGAAAAATCTACTCGGTCAAATCCTTCCTTAGAAAAGTTTCTGGCAATAGTAGAAGTCTCACTAAAATTGAGTTTACAACCTAAAGTATAAAATGCGACTTTTTTGATAGCGTTCATTCTTGTATTTTTGACAATGCTCCCATTTTTTTGGGATTGCAAAAATACAAACTAAAATTGGTTTCAAAAAAGCAGATGAACATCAAATTATCAAAACTATTTAATGCAGTATCAGTAAGTTGCATCGCACTATTATTATTTTCTTGCTCTTCAGATAGAAACTCAAATAAAGATCATTTAGTTTTTCGCTATAACGAACATAGCAATATTGGAACTTTAGACCCTGCATTTGCAAGTAATCCACAGATTATTTGGCCAACAAATCAACTTTTTAATAGTTTGGTTCAATTAGATGATTCCCTTAATATAAAGCCAGACATTGCTAAAAGTTGGACCATCAATGATAGCACCTATACCTATACTTTTATTTTAAGGGATGATGTTTATTTTCACAAGAATAAGGCTTTTTTAGAAACACAAAAGGATTCCACCCGTCTAGTGACGGCTTATGATTTTGAATATAGTTTTAATAGACTTTTAGACGAGAAAGTAGCTTCCAGAGGGCGTTGGGTTTTGAAGAACGTAGCGAGTTATAAAGCAATAAACGATACCATTTTCTCTATTCAATTAAAACAACCCTTTCCTGCATTTCTAGGCCTATTGTCTATGCGGTTTTGTTCGGTAGTTCCTAAAGAAGCGATTGATTATTACGGAAATGATTTTCGTTCTAACCCCGTTGGAACTGGTCCATTTATGTTTAAATTATGGGAAGAAAACATCAAACTTGTTCTTCGAAAAAATCCTTTATATTTTGAAAAAGACGAGCAAGGGAATTCATTACCCTATTTAGAAGCGGTTGCAATTACTTTTTTACCGGATAAGCAAAGTGAGTTTTTACAATTTGCTCAAGGAAAATTAGATTTTATTTCTGGTTTGGATAATTCGTATAAAGATGATATTGTTACCACAAAAGGAAAACTTCAGGAAAAATATAAAGACCGTGTAAAACTTATTACAAGCCCATATTTAAATACAGAATATTTAGGGGTATACCTAGACGCTGATTCTCCTCAAATACAATCGAAATC
>CAJXRD010000044.1 GCA_913058295.1 uncultured Flavobacteriales bacterium
AAGTCTAATACCTTGAAAAAAAGAATATATCAATTTAAATGTCTATTCTTCCTCGTAAAACTCAAAGAAAAACCGAGGATTTTTATCTTTGAAATTATTTAATTAATTCCAAAAAGCAACCACTCTTTCAATCATCCAGAAGGTAGCTAAAGACCCTATTGCATAAGCGGGAATCTTTTTTAAATACATTGGCCATTGTTTTTTATAAGACAAGAGTTTTATAATAACCAATACTGCCAAAACAAAAGCGATTTGTCCTAATTCCACACCAATATTAAAGAATGCTAGAGCCCAAGGAATATCTTGTTGTGGTAAACCAATATTTGCTAATGCGCCTGCAAATCCAAATCCATGTAAGAGACCAAAAGTAAAAGCTACTAGCCATGGTTTTTTACTGGTTAAGGTTTGTTTTCCTTGTAAATTTTTAATGATTTCAATCGCTAAGAAAATAATACTTAAAGCAATAACTGCTTCAACTGGTGGTGTTGGGAAATTCACATAACCCAATGCCGCTAAACTTAAGGTAATACTATGTGCAATGGTAAAAGCGGTGATGGTTTTTAATATTTTCCATCTTCCTTTTGTTATTAAGATCAATGCCAATACAAAAAGCAAGTGGTCGATACCAAAAAGAATATGTTCTATACCCAATTTCGAGTAGGTCTTTATAACATCGTAGGTGGAGGTTTCGCCAGGGATAATACTAGAATCTTTATCAGGTTGCAACATCAAGGTTACTTTTTCTCCATTTAAATATGTGACCGTTACCAAGGCATCTATCAAGGTTTTGTTTAATCCTTCTATAGTAAGGATTTTTCCTTGTAAGGTTTCTTTTGAAGATATTTTATAACTATAAACTACAGAACCCGGTATTTGGTTTGGTCTATTTAATTCTTCAACAGTAAAGAAAGGAGGGAAGATTGGATGAATCTTTGGAACTGCATCTCCCATACTTGGTACCTTCCAAAAAACCTCATAGGTGGTTTCGCTGGTTTGAATTATTTGTAAATATGCAGGACGAATTTCGTGAGACCAACCATTTAACGTGAGTAATACAAAGAAAAGGAAAACACTTATTTTTTTTGAAATAGGTAGATTCATAAATTAATTATTGAATTCATTTTCTAAATACTCTACATATTTAGGGTCAAAATCTTTCGACTTTATATCGAATTGAATATCGTATTGTTTCTTTAACTCTTGATAAATTAATTCGTTGGTTTCATTCTGATTGTCGTATTCGTAATTTCGAATTACCTCGTTTTTCACCTTTTCATATCCTGGTAATTGAGGAGGTGTTTTGTTGGTGATATATACTAGATGAAATCCAAAACCAGAAGGTACAGGTCCTGTCCAATTGTTGATCTCTTGGGTTTCTAAAGCATCTCGAAATTTGGAACCCAATTGCAATCCTAATTCATTTGCATTTGCTTCTTCAAAATAATAAGAGAAAGGAAGTTTGTCTCCCCATGGTTGCATCTCTTCAAAGGAGGCTTCTGGGAATTGTTTTAAAGTTTCAATTGCATCCTTATAATTATCTTTTCGTTTGTCTGGACTAAAGGTTATTTGATATAAGCTATAGGTAGTAGGGGTAAGATATTTTTCAAAATTTTCTTTATAATAGGTTTTTAAAACTTCATCTGTTGGCTCAGATAAAGCTGCAATATCGTTGGATAAAAATTGCATTTTTTGAGAAAGTCTTCTTTTAATGATTTCATCATTATGATCTAAATTCATTTTTAAAGCCTCTTGATAAAAAATCTCTTGCTTAATATTTTGGTTGATGATACTTTGAAGTTCTTGTTCTGTCGGATCTCTTTTCCATTGCATTTCGAAACTAGAAGTTATATTGTCAAGATCAAAGTCGTTGATGATGATTGTATTCTTAGTATCTGTTCCTTTATTGACTAATCCGTATAAAAAAAATAGCGCAATGCCAATAATTATAAAATGGAAAAAGGGTTCTTTAAATAATTTTTTCATTTACTTTATTTATTTTCTTCCGAAAAGATTTATAATATAACCAACTACAAAAAAAGAAAAAGCAACTAAACTAATTGGAGGCATACCGCCATTCCAATCGGCTGGGTTTAACCATCCTTCAAAGCCCATAAAAAACAAATGCATTAATGAAAATAACATAGCAATAAGAAGAAAGCTCCTTGAGGTAATAAAACTAATAAATTTTTGATCTTCTTTCATAGTAGTTTTAAATGCTAAATTATAAGCCCAAAGAACTACAAACGATATTATTCCTCCTAGCATACTTAAGCCAGAATAAAAAGTAAGGCTGCCATTTTCTTCAAAAAATTTAGCAAAAATTTCTGGTTTAAAAACCATAAAGCTTATTAGTGCGTGAATAAGCACTAATAGAAAAGCAGTCATCCCTAATACTTGCCTTGAATTAAGCCAACCCTCAGGTACATTGATACCAATGTTTTTGAGTGGTCCTATACTAAAATTAAAAGTCAGTAAAATAAATGCAGCTAAGGATATGCTTTTATTTAGAATTAAAAAAGGAAAATCTTTCCATGGTACTAACCCAAAAATATGATATCGAAGGATTGCATAAAAAAGTGAAAATAAACAAGTAAAAAATATAATATTACCAGCATAATTTTTTTGAAAACTCGCAGAATGATTCATACTTTATTGAAAATTAATTTAAAAAAAGACTGTCTTAAAAAAAGACAGTCTTTAAACATATATTAATAATAACGTATTATTTCGGACTATACCAAATTGGAGAAGTATATCCTCTTTGTTGTGCTGTCATAGGTACTTCTTCGCCCATGTCTTTAATATCGAATCTCAATTTGTCATATAAAGTCCATCTTGGTGTTGGAATTTCAATGACTCTTAAGTAATAAAATGCTTCTAATTCTGGATCAAAATTTGGGTCTGTCCAAACTGCTTTTAGTTCTGTAGAACCAATTGAATTATCCCAAGTTGCATCCTCAAGGTTCACTGTATTTCCAACAGCTGGAACTTTTCCTTTAGCATTGACTTCACGATCTCCTGACCAAATTACATCATATACTTGTTCGGCTAATGAACCATCAGCGTTAGCCCAACCTTTTACGATTTGAACTCTATCTAAACTTCCTCCTTCAGGATCCATTAACGCATAGGTGATAAAAGTTGGAGATTTATCCCCAGCATTATTTATATCGCCACCCATAGGCACGCCTTTTTCATAGCCTGCATCTACCAAATTATTTAAATCATTCTCGTTATAATCAAAACCTCCAAAGAATCTTAAGCTCATTCTAGGGCCAGTAGTTGCATAAGTTTCTTTACGTTTCATAGCATCCCATAAAGATGCTCTTGTGTTTTCTTTTGCCCATACGGCTGCATAACCAGATGCTACGGTTTGCCAAGTCATAATTACACCTTGATCTGAAGTTACAAATGGATGCTTCCAACGCTCTGGACTTGGTTCCACATTTGTTGCTTTTCCAAAGAAATTATTGTCATCTGCTGTAGCCAATGTAGTATGTGAATCTGTACTACCTATCAATCCAAATTTGAATGGGTTGGTACCTAATTCATTTTTAAATTTCAATCCTAACTTTAATGCAGAACGAGTGTATTCACCTGCAAGCATATCGTCAGTCTTTTTAACACTCAAGTCTAAATTTCCAAAATCCCAATTTTCAAAATCTGCAAATTCATCGTTTGGAGATAAAAATGGATGTGCTTCCCCATCTCCTTTAATTTGAGTTGCTTCGTATAATGGTTCCCATTTAATTCTTTCTTTTACATACGATTCATCAAAGGCTTCCCCATTCATTCTGGTTTCGGCAAACATGACACCGTTACTTAAATTTCCATTATGAGCAATGGCTAATACTTTTCCTCCAGTATTTTTTTCATAACTTTCTAATTGAGGCCATAAAGTTTCTGGGTCTGGTGATAAGGCATTCGTTACGGCAGGAATTTGCCCTAAAGTTTTATCAGCATCATCTCTATAAATAACAACTCTGTGTAAATTATTTCCTTTGTCTAAGGAGGTCCACTCATATCCAATAAATGCTGTAAATTTCCCAGGATCATTGTATTTTTCTGCTGCTTCAACAGTTGCTGTCCAAACAGATTTCTGTAAACCAGGATCGTTGGGATCCATCTCCAATTTAGTATTAGAAAAAGCTTTAATTAATTCCAAAGCGGCAACTCCACCCTCACCAGTCTTAATAAGTCCATTCCACCTTTTACCTTGTGTGGTTTTCATCACCCATTCGTCTCCTGCATCAATAGCTTGGAATAAACCCATCCCATCGGAATGATCTGCAACCACTAAAAAGTCTAGGGGTCTTGAAAGTTTCGCTTTGATACCAATCGAAGCAGTAACTTCTTCCCCTTTTGCAAATTTATAAGCTTCGTCTAAACCAATTCGGTTTCCAAAAAGACCAGCATCCATAGAAAGGTTGGTATGCAAGTGAGTGTCACCCCAAAAAACTTGAGTTGGGTACTCATTAGTTTCATCTTTAGAAGTTTCTGTTGTTACTTTTACTTCCTCAATTTCTGACTGTTTATCTTCTGTCTTGTCATTTTTACAAGCAAAAAATGCTAAGGAAACTAATAGAATAGATAACTTTTTCATAATTTATTTGGTAATTAGTTAAAGCACTAAATTACAAAAAAAAATCAAAAAATTTATTCGTTTTCTCTTAATGAAAAAATAACCTTTAAAAGAGGCATTGAGCCTGTGTTTTCTGGAGCTAATATTTCTGTACGAAGAATTTTTATTTGTGTAGAATCGTTAACTGTTTTTAAATATTGTTCTGTATTAGAAATCAGTATTCTATTATTGTTTAATAGGAGAGAATCAACATGTTTTTCTGTTATAATTTTTAGGTATGCCTGTTTTAAACTTAATGAATCTGGAATGATTTTATTCATTGCGTAGGCTTCAAAACTAGTTTCATCTTTTAAATAATCTTTATTAGTTTCTTTAAAATACAGTTTGCCTACTTCTGCTTTTGCAATGGCTTCTTTTTGAAGGTTCGTATCTACATAATAAAGCATTTCAATTTTCAAACCTTCCTTTTTTTGTTCTAATTCCAATAATTTATCTAATTGTTTTCTGTTTTTTTCTGAAGGCACAGTATCTAAATAGGTAAATTGGATTTCCTCTATATCTTTGGGCTCTCCCCCAACTAAACCTGCTAATAACTTTCCTGGACTTGCTGCTGCTTTAACAATAAGGTTTTTAAAAGTATTCCATACAATTTTACCAACATTTATAGAAGGATCATTTAAATCTCCCTGAACTGGGATGTCTAAATTTACATCTCCATTTTTGTCTTTTAACAGAAATAGTGCAAATTTTAATGGCAAATTGTATAATCCTTTTTCAGTGCTATTTAGGGAAACCTCTTTTATCAATAATTTGTTTTCACTCTCAATATTGCCATTGGTTACTTTAGACTTGGATTGATAATACATGTCACCTTCTAAAATGGTATGTCCCATATAATATTTGGCGTATATATTAATATCGGATAAGAGGAATTTTTCTATTGAAAAATCCAAATCAATATTGTCGGTATTTGCAGGGTTATATCCTAATTGAGCTTTTAAGGTACCGCGATTGTTGAGTAACATTTCCGAATTAATTTGAATCCAATTGGAGTTGCTTTTAATTTTGCCCGATTCAATTTCTATAGCACTTAAATGATAATTAAACGGATTGCCTGTTAGGTTATCGGTATAATCTACTATTCCGTTTTGAACTTCCAAATGATCAATCGTGTAAAATAATTCAGAACTTTCAGAGGCATTTAAATTACTTTCGTTTTTTGAATCTTCATCTAAGTAAAATATCTTAGAGAGATTATTAGAAATCGAATCCATTTCAAAATAGAAGTAGGGTTCTGTTACTTTTAAATTATTAATTTTATAGGAATTATTAAATGTATTTACTTCTTTTATATCGCATAGGATATTTTTTGAGGAAGTGAATTTTTTATTCTGAGCGTCTGTCATAGAAAAATCTGAAACTTCTATAAGACCAGAAACTAATAATTTTTTAATTTCCTTTACAGAACCATTAATGTTTAATTCAGTATTTAATTGACCCTTAATCGTATTGATATTTGCATATTCGACGATGTATTTATAAAAAGGATCCAGGTTTAAATTTTGAGAAGTAAGCAGTATACTAAAGTTTCCTTCAATGGGATGAAAATCTATTTTGGATCCTAATAAACCCTCCTTATTAACCCTCATTTCAGATTGAATATTTCTCCATTGCTTGTTATTTGAAATACTATCGGCCTTCAAATTAATGTTGGTAAAGCTATAATTTGTAGGTGTCCCCATTAAATTGTCAGCATAATCCATAATACCGTTTTGGATTTCAAAATAATTGACGGCGTAATAAATAGAGTCATTTTCTGTGACCTCAATTTCTTGTTTAGGGGCTTCATTACTGGAGTCAATTTTAAATATTTCTATAAAATTATTAGTTATAGAATCTTGATTAAAATTGGTGTAGGCTTGTTTTACAATAAGGGAATCTATTATATATGAATTATTAAAAGCATCAATGTCTTTTAAATTACTGCTGATCTTTTTTGCAGCTAGAAACTTTTTATCCTGTTGGTCAGTCATTGAAAAGTCGTTTATTTCAATTAGACCTGAAACAATAGATTTAACTGCTTCATTGGTATTTCCAATAATATTAATTTCAGAATTTAGAACCCCATTGAAACTATTAATTTCGGCATATTCTGCAACATATTTATAAAACGGATCTAAATACAATTCGCTAATAGTTATGGTAGCATCATAAGCACCATTAATTGGGTTGATGTTTAATTTAGACTCGAAAAAACCACCTCTAGGAAAATTAAATTTCACATCCGCATTACTTTTTTCTTCTTGATCCCAACCAATAAAAGGGATTAAAAAGGATAAGTTTTCAATATTAGTTATGTGTTCAATATCTTGATTGTTAAAGCGAAAATCACTTTCTTCGATATTTATATTCGATACACTAAACTTAAATGGGGGTGTTTCTGTATTTTGTGAAATTGAATCTTCTGAAGCGGAATGGAAATCAATTAGATCGTCAAAGTTGAATACCGAATCTTTCATAATAACCTGTACATCTAAGCCTTTTAGATAAAAATCTTCAATTTCAATTTTATCATTAAATAATTGTAAAGGTTCTAGATCAACAACTAGAGTATCAAAGTCAATAAAGTTTTCTTGTTCATTTTCTTCCAACATTTTAAAATCGTAAACCTTGACTGTACTAGTAAAATAATTATACTTTAACTTATTAATATTGATTTGACGGCCAACCAATTCTTTACTATGTTTAATAGCATAACGTTTTACAAAATCTGGAAGCAATATTAATATAATTAATGTGACACCAGATAATATCAGAAATATTTTTAACAGCTTCTTTTTCATTGTGAAAAATTATTTTCCTGTAAAATTAATTATCGGATTGAATTTTATTAAACATAAGAACATGGTTTTCGGAAAAATCATCCATTTTGGAAGTCTTCTTAATAATATTTCTTCGTTTTAATTTGTACTCTTTTAGTCCTAAATAATCGATAGAAATTATTGAGAATAAATTTTATTTAAAAAAAGAACCCCATTTACAGAGGTTCTTTTTTAAATAAGTTTTAGTAATATTTATTCTTCTACTGCTTCCATAGTAACTACTTGGTACATGTCTTTTCCATTTTGTGAAAAAGGAAGGTAGTATGTCTCGTGATAAACCACATATTTTTTATCTTCAATTTCTAATTCTTCTCCACCTTCAGGAATATTAGTGATAACCGCACCATCTGGAGCTTCGATTACTCGATATTCTCCATTATATTTTTCATAAAATGCACCAGCAAAATAATAGTATGTTATATCATTAAGTAGTATGGTTTCAACACCATCAGGTAAAGTATTTACTACAATATTTGTAGGTGCATTTACCACAGTATATCCACCAGAAGATTGAGTATAATAAACTCCGCTATCATAATAATAAGGAGTACTATTAACTGAAACAACTATTGCTGTTACGGCGAGTGTTGCTACGAAAAACCCCCAAGGATGCCAGCTAGGACCATAGTGATAACCTCTGTATCCGTGATAATGATATCCATGATATCCGCGATGCCCATTATAATAAGAACGACTAGAGCTAACGTGAACATTCCTATTCACATTCACGTTCACATTCCTATTTACATTGGTGTTTCTGTTGGTATTTCTATTGGCATTACTGTTCCCTCTATTGTTAGAGGTGTTATTTCTAGTATTAGAATTGTTTCTAGTATTTGTATTCGCTTTATTATTGTTACTTCTATTTCCAGTACTTGCTTTGTTACTTCTATTACCAGTACTTGCTCTATTGCTAGAGTTCTTAGGAGTTACATTAGATTTGTTTCTACTTTTATTAAAGGAAGACTTACTGGAGTTCCTACTACTAGAAGAGGAAGGACGTGTAGATTTATTATAACTACTGGTACTAGGTCTAGAACTAGATTGTCTAGAACCTCCATTAATAGACTGTCTAGAACTACTACTTCTATTTCCTCCACTATAACTTCTACTACTAGAAGATCCCCCGCTTCTACTCATGCTATGGCCTCCGCCACCTCTACTTCCTCCGCCACCTCTTGCACGTTGTGCTAATAAATCTGTTGCAGATGAACCTAGGAGTAACATTATAAAGAATACTACATATTTATATTTTTTCATATCGCTTTTTTTATTTTTGTTCTACAAACTTTTTTCTTTCTGACCCTGTTGGTGCTTGAAATTCAAACATGATATCTGGTAACTTTGGGTTCATTCTCCAGTTAGAATAGCTTGCTTCATAATATTTGTCCTCATTAGTTTTTGATGAGATTATCATTTTATGTGGTAAATTGGTTTCTTTTTGAATCCAAATTTGTAGAATAATCTCCTCATTGGTAGCTTCCAGTGCAAAGCAATCCACTTCATCCACTTTTTCTTCTCCGAAATATAAAAGCTGGTCATAATTATCCAGGATATCATCTGTTAAGGTAGGGTACAAGAAATCTGCAGCAGGGAAATAAATGTTATAGGTCTCATGAATACTATCAATTAACTTTAAGGTATTGTCTGGTGCATCTAGAATGTCGTATTCATTTTTATTAAACAAGAAATACGAAAATTTCTCACCGTTATACCAAAAGCTTTTATCTCCTGTTGTTCCACTATTTGCAATAAACATTTTATTGGAGTCTCGAAGATAAACATCGCTTTCTTTAAAAGTTTCTTCTTTTTCTTCATTAACTAAATAGCTGTTTACCGTATAACTTAGAGAGTTTAAGTCGCCTATAGTTTCTGTTAGTTTGTCTAAACTATCTACTGCTCTTGTATCATATTCTCCATTTCCTGTGGAATTACAGGAAATAAAAAACAATGTAGAAAGAAGAGTAACTAGAAATATTCCTTTTTTCATTTTTTTTATTTTATAATTGGTTTACAAGTTAAATTAAAATATTGAATTAAATAAATTTCATATAAAAAAAGGAATCCCATTTCTGAGATTCCTTTTAAAATTCTAATTAAATATATTTTTATTCTACCAACACCCATTCTCCTTTTCCTAATAAAGGAATAGCTTGTTTGTACTTTACTGTTTTGTTTTCACCACTCATCACATGTTTGATAGTTACTTTATCATTACGACCAATTTTTGGTTGCTCTCTAACAATAGTTTCGGTTACTTGTTGCTGCTGACCTTGTGTTCGTCCAGCGGCTCTAGAAACAGAGGAACGTTCATCTAAATTTTGAATTTCGTCCTTTTGCTCTTTTAAGTTTTTATTCGATGTAACTTGATGTGCCTCTCTAATTTGTTGCTGGTTCTCTTGAGGTAATTCTCCTTTAAATAAGAAGGAAATAACATCTTTATTTACCTGCTCAATCATAGATTTAAACAACTCGAAAGCTTCAAACTTATAAATCAATAATGGATCTTTTTGTTCGTGAACTGCCAATTGAACCGATTGTTTTAACTCATCCATTTTACGTAAATGAGTTTTCCAAGAATCATCGATGATTGCCAAAGAGATGTTCTTTTCAAAATCTTGAATTAACTGTTTTCCCTCCGTCTCGTATGCCTTTTCAAGATCTGTTGCAACATTTAAAGTTTTTACACCATCAGTAAAAGGAACTAATATTCGCTTGTATTGATCTTTTTGCGTTTCATAAACATTTCTAATTACTGGAAATGCAGTTTCTGCATTACGAACCATTTTATCTTGATAATGATCGTAGGCAGCTTTATATACTTTACCTGCTATTTCTTTAGCGTCCATTTTCTCAAATTCAGATTTAGAAATAGGGGAGGTTAAAGAAAAGTAACGGATTAATTCGAACTCAAAGTTTTTAAAATCTTGTGCACCTTTATTTCCTTCGCAAATTACTTCAGCCGTATCAAAGATCATATTGGCAATGTCTACTCGTAGACGATCTCCAAACAATGCGTGATATCTACGTTTATAAACAACCTCTCTTTGTGCGTTCATCACATCATCGTACTCCAATAATCGTTTACGAATTCCAAAGTTATTTTCTTCTACTTTTTTCTGTGCACGTTCGATAGATTTAGAAATCATAGAATGCTGAATTACTTCGCCTTCTTTTAACCCCATTTTATCCATCATTTTGGCAATTCGCTCACTACCAAATAAACGCATCAAGTTATCATCTAAAGCCACATAAAACTGTGAGCTTCCTGGATCTCCTTGACGACCACTACGACCACGTAACTGTCTATCTACACGACGAGAATCGTGACGTTCGGTACCTACAATAGCTAAACCTCCAGCATTTTTAACTTCATCGGTTAATTTAATATCGGTACCACGACCCGCCATATTAGTTGCGATAGTAACAATACCCGCATGTCCTGCTTCTTCAACAATATCTGCTTCTTTTTTATGAAGTTTCGCGTTAAGTACATTATGCCTAACATTACGAATGCTCAACATACGACTTAGTAATTCTGAAATCTCTACGGAAGTAGTACCAATTAAAACAGGTCTTCCTTCTTCGGAAAGTTTGGTTACTTCTTCAATAACCGCATTGTACTTTTCGCGTTTTGTTTTGTATATTTTATCTTCACGGTCAAATCTTTGTATCGGTCTGTTGGTTGGTATTTCTACTACATCCAATTTATAGATTTCCCATAATTCCCCAGCTTCTGTAATTGCAGTACCCGTCATCCCCGAAAGTTTACGGTACATTCTAAAGTAATTCTGAAGGGTTATGGTAGCAAAAGTTTGAGTTGCCGCTTCAATTTTTACATTTTCTTTGGCTTCAATTGCTTGGTGTAATCCATCGCTATAACGTCTTCCGTCCATAATACGACCGGTTTGTTCATCGACAATCATCACCTTGTTTTCCATCACTACATATTCTGTATCTTTTTCAAATAAAGAATATGCTTTTAGTAATTGGTTTATGGTATGAATCCTTTCACTCTTAATTCCAAAATCTCTAAAAAGCTCTTCTTTAAGATTTGCTTCTTCTTCAGATTTAAGTCCCTTTTCTTCAATTTTAGCAATTTCAACTCCAATCTCCGGCATCACAAAGAAATTTGGATCGTCTACCCCAGATAGGTAATCGATTCCTTTATCGCTTAACTCAATCTGATTGTTTTTTTCTTCAATTACATACCACAATTCCGCATCTACCTTAGGCATTTCACGATTATTGTCGGCCATATATTGATTTTCCGTTTTCTGAAGAATTTGGCGAACACCTTCTTCAGATAGATATTTAATAAGGGCTTTGTTTTTAGGAATTCCTCGATAAACTCTTAATAATTGAAAACCTCCTTCTTTGGTATCTCCTTCAGCAATTAGTTTTTTAGCATCGGATAATACTCCTGTCAAGTATTTTTTCTGAATAGCAACAATATCTGCTATCCTTGGTTTTAATTCATTAAACTCATGACGATCTCCCTGTGGTACAGGGCCAGAAATTATTAAAGGGGTTCTAGCATCATCAATCAATACCGAATCCACCTCATCTACTATGGCATAATGATGAGGACGTTGCACCAAATCTTCAGGTGCATGTGCCATATTATCTCTTAGATAATCAAAACCAAATTCATTATTGGTTCCATAAGTAATATCTGAATTATACGCTTTTCTACGTTCTTCTGAATTAGGTTTGTGATGATCTATACAATCTACACTTAAACCGTGAAATTCAAATAAAGGGGCCATCCACGCACTATCACGTTTTGCTAAATAATCATTTACGGTTACCAAATGAACTCCATTTCCAGTAAGTCCGTTAAGATACATTGGTAATGTTGCAACTAAGGTTTTTCCCTCCCCAGTATGCATTTCAGTAGCTTTTCCTTGGTGTAATGCAACACCCCCTACAAGTTGAACATCGTAATGAATCATGTCCCAGGTTACTTCTTTCCCTGCAGCATCCCAAGAATTGTCCCAGGTAGCTTGATCTCCTTCTAAAGTTACATAGCCTTTTATTGCAGATATTTCTCTGTCAAATGGTGTAGCAGTTACCGTAAGAGTTTTATTATTGGTAAAACGTCTTGCCGTTTCTTTCATTACAGAAAAAGCTTCGGGAAGAATATCGTCTAAGGTTTTCTTTTCTACTTCATAGCGATCATGTTTTAGTTGATCAATCTCGTTATAGATATCTTCTTTTACATTGATGTCTTCTTCGGTTTCCGATTTTTTCTCTAAGTTATCAATTTCTTGTTGAACCTCTTTTTGGTCTTCCTTTATTCTGTCTCTAAATTCATCAGACTTTGCACGTAACTCATTTAGGGTGAGTTGGCCAATAGCCGATTCAAAAGTTTTTATTTTATCTATAATAGGTTGTATTTCGCCAATATCTTGTTTGGATTTATCTCCAACAAATATTTTTAATACGCTATCTAATATTCCCATTTTCTTAATGTATTTATGATCTTAAATTAAAAAAACAATTGCCTTTTCAATCTTCTACAAAAAAACTGCAAAAAAACAACAATGCCAAAAGGTTAGGCTGTTTTTAATTCGTGAATTTTGAGCAAAAAAAAAGCCTCTTATTAGAGACTTTTTTTTATGATATTTATTATTTAATATTCATCTTCATTCCACAAATAATCTTCATCTGTGGGATAGTCAGGCCAAATTTCTTCGATAGAATCGTATGAATCTCCTTCATCTTCTATAGCTTGAAGGTTTTCTACTACTTCTAAAGGAGCTCCAGTTCTAATAGAATAATCTATTAGCTCATCTTTCGTTGCCGGCCATGGTGCATCACTTAAAAAGGATGCTAATTCTAAAGTCCAGTACATAGTACTTAATGTTTTTAATTTTCTGCAAAAATAATTTTTTTGACCACAAAGTCAAGTAAAATCGCAATTATTTATGCACTATTTTCAAGAACGTTTATAAACAACTGAAAAACAGCTAGATATAATTAATGTTTTTAATGAAATTAGATTCTTTTCGGAATCCATTTAATTTCTTCTGCTTGTAGGTCTTTGGACAACTTTCGTGCCAGTACAAAGAGATAATCCGATAATCGATTTAAATACATTAAAACAAGCTCGTCGATAGGTTCTTGCTCGTTAAGTAAGGTTGACAGTCGTTCGGCACGACGACAGATGCAACGCGTTATGTGACAATATGACACCGTAGGATGACCACCTGGAAGAACGAAATGTGTCATTGGAGGTAGTGTTTCGTTCATTTGGTCCATTTCGGTTTCTAAAAGACTAATATCTTCTTCGATTATTCTTGGGATATTAAGTCTTTCTTTTCCGTTTTTAAGGGTTTCTTTTTCTGGAGCTGTAGCTAAAATTGCTCCTAAAGTAAATAATCGATCTTGTATTTGAATTAATATATCTTTGGAATGGTTATCTATTTTCTGATCGCGAATTAATCCAATATTAGAGTTCAATTCATCCACAGTACCATAAGATTCAATTCTTATATGATGCTTAGGAACTCGAGTTCCACCAAATAGGGCTGTGGTTCCTTTGTCTCCTGTTTTAGTGTATATTTTCATTTTTATTAACCGTTATTTCTTGTTATCTTTCTTTTTATCCTGATAGCTTTTTCTGAAGCTTCTTCGGCTTCTTTTACGTCTATTATTAGTGTTTTGTTTGTTCCAAAAATAAAGCAAAACAAGCAGCACAATTCCCCCAACAAAAAGAACAATTGGGTTTGATAAATTTAAAGAATCCATTTTTGAATTTTAATTAAAACAAAGGTATCAAATTTTTAATGTTTAGTCTTAATAATTCATGTAGAACCTAATAGGTTTCTAATGGATTTAGATAAGGTTTGGTATAATTGTAATAAGTACACTGAGTATTCCGCCTTATCGGAATGTATCGATTGTACATTAATTGATTATTATTGAAGACTTGAATAATGTATCCTTATTACTTTGTTCTTTCGTCACTAGAAATCATTCCATCTACCAATCTAATTACACGGTGTGCATGAGCTGCAATGTCTTCTTCGTGTGTTACGATAATTACGGTATTTCCTTTATTATGAATTTCTTCAAACAAAGCCATAATTTCTACCGATGTTTTGGAATCTAAATTTCCAGTTGGTTCATCTGCAAGAATGATAGAAGGACTATTTACTAAAGCTCTTCCTACTGCAACTCGTTGTCTTTGACCTCCAGATAACTGACTGGATTTATGGTCCATCCTATCTGCCAATCCCACATCACTTAAAACCTGTTCTGCTCTTTTTATTCGAGCTTCCTTGCTAGCTCCTGCATAAATCATGGGTAATGCTACATTGTCTAATGCAGTAGTTCTAGGTAGTAAATTAAAAGTTTGGAATACAAAGCCAATTTCTTTATTTCGAATTTCAGCAAGCTCGTCTTGCGACATATTACTTACATCCTTACCGTTTAATTCATAGGTGCCAGCAGTAGCAGTATCTAAACATCCTAAAAGATTCATTAGAGTAGACTTTCCTGAACCAGAAGGTCCCATTAGGGCTACATATTCACCGCGATTAATATCTAAATCAATACCTTTTAAAACTTTTACAACTTCTTGTCCTAAGGGGAAATTTCTAATTATTCCTCTAATTTTAATTACTAAACTCATTGATATGGGTTTTATTTTTAATGTCTTTACGAGGGAAGAATGACCGAAGTAATCTCATAAAGATAGTTTTTTATTTCAAAAGATCGCTTCGCACTTCCTACTCGCGAAGGCAATCATTTAGTGTTTATCTTACATAAGACGCATAAGGAATACCCTTGTTACACTCTTATCGTAAAATGTTCTTTTTCTTGTTCTTTTCTAAAAAATACAAAGCCCCAGAAATAGGTGTCAATGCTTACTGTTACCTTTGGGTGCATGATGATTTGCTGCCAAGCTTCTGTCATTTTAGAATTCCAATGAATATCATCAAAAATTAAAACAGAATGATTGTTTATTTTATCTAATAGGAATTCAAAATATTGGATTGTATGTTCTTTACTATGATCGCCATCGATAAAAATAAAATCATATTTTTCGGAAGAAGATGCTTTAAAAAAATCTTCAAAGGTTTCGTTTATTAAATGAATGTTGTTTAAATTTAATTCATCCAAAAAACCTTGCGTCCTTTTTGAAGTATTTGGACAACCTTCAATAGTAGTAATTTTAGAAGCGGAGTTTGCAATTGCTAAGGGCATGGTTCCTAGGCCTAGAGATGTGCCTAATTCTAATATTTGTTTTGGCTTAAAATAGCCTGCCAATCTAAACAGTAATTGCTGCTTTTTTAAAGTAGTTCCTGCATTTTTTGCAATCGCAGATACTTTTCTTTCATTCGATTTAAATACACGAGATCCAGCTCCATAATCTGTGATGTTGATTATTTCATTACTTTGAACAACTTTGTCTCTATATGCTTTTAGGATTTTGTATTCTGAATACTTTTTAGAGTCGTAAAAGCATTTTGTAATTAAATCATATGCAAATGGAGAATGAACTCCATGTTGGTTTTTAGATTTCAGTAAAAAAATTAAGTAAGATTTTATTTGGTGCCACATGGTGGTTTCAAAATTAAATGAAAGAGCCAATATTTACTTGACCCTTTCTTTGGAATAGGATTATTATGCCATATCAGTTTCCGTATCATTCACCCATTCGGTGTACAAATTATGAACGATAGCAAGAACAACAGGGCCAATAAATAAGCCTAAAATTCCTTGAAAAATCATTCCTCCAATAGCTCCCATTAAAATTAAAATCATTGGTGTTTGTAGTCCTTTAGCCAATAACATTGGTTTTAAAACATTGTCTAATAAGGCTACTACCATCATATAAATTGCAAAGATGATTGCTGGGGTTGTTTCTGCAAAAGAGAAAACGTAGATGATTATTGGAATCATTACTATGGCTACAGGTATTTGAATAATTGCTGCGAAAATTACTACAATAGCTAATATTCCAGCCATAGATGAAAGACCAATCAAAGCAAAACCAAAATAGGCTAAAACACCTTGAATAACAGCAACCAATAAAATCCCTTTTACGACACTGCGGATGGTATTTGTACACATTTCCATTAAATATACCCCTCTTCCTTTCATTAGCTTTTCCATAAACTTTACACCAGTTTTATAGCCTTCTTCAGCAGAAGCCATAAACACACCCGCTAAAATTAAAGCAATTATGGAAAGCATTACTGCACCCATTAATCCTTTAAAAGAATCGAATAGCCAACCTAATGAATTAGAAACTTCATCAGGGTTGGTTTTAATAAAGGATTCTATATCTGTAGAAGCTTTATACCAAACTCCATAAAGTTTATTTCCAACTAGAGGCCATTCTTTGACACTTTCATTTGGAGGCGGAATCTCTAAAGTTCCGTTATCAAAATTATGATAAATCTCCTTTGTTGTATTTACAATAGACTGAGTAACATTGATTGTTGGCATGATAATTAATGCAAGTAATGCAATGATAAAGATCGAGGTAATTAAACCTTTCTTTTTTCCTTTAAAAATTCCAATTATCTTTTTATAAAAAGGATATAGAGCTACTCCTACAATAATGGACCATATCATTAAAAGGATAAACGTTTTTACAATGAAAAAACTCCAAACTAATAAAATGGTTAACACTATAATCTTGATATATGTGTTTATGGCATTTTTTGATTTACTCATAATTTTTATATTTAATTGTTTTGTTCTTCTATAGGTTCCCAACCACCTCCTAAGGCAGTGTATAAATTTATAATGGATTGTAATTCTTGCTGTAAGGCTGAAGAAGCTTTTAATTCTGCTGAAAACTGACTGCTCTGTAATGTTAAAACTTCTAGATAACTAGTTAAACCACCATCATAACGTACCCAAGCTAAATGAGAGGCTTTAGTGGCTAGTTCCATTTGTTGCGAACGTAATTCGTGTTCTCTATTATAAGTGTCTTGTGCAATCATTGCATCTTCTACCTCTTTGATTGCAGTAAGATACGATAATTGATAATTGTATAATAATCGTTCGGTACGCTTTACTTCTAGGTCTATTCCTTTTTCAATTTTTCCTCCATTAAAAATTGGGCCAAATAATTGAGCTCCTAAATCTGCAAATAAAGTCACAGGGTTTAATAAACTTGCTCCCATATTTAAACTAATGGTTAAAGAAGGGTACTGTAATGCTTCTGCAGCACCAATTCTAATGGTTTGTGCTTCTAGTCTTCGTTCGGATTCTAAAACATCAGGCCTTCTGGATATTAATTCTGAAGGGATTCCTGTGGGTACTTCTGGGAGTGTGATTTGTTCTTGCAATTCTAAGCCCCTCGGAATATCTACAGGAGTAGATCCCAATAAAACACTTATTCCATTTTCTAATTGTGCTCTAGAACGCAATAAGGTTTCAATCGTAGTTTCTGCTTCTATAAGCTGAATTTTTGATTGTGTTAAATCTACTTCATTTACAAAACCTCCGTCAAATCTAGCTTGCATCACATCTAAATTATCCGCGAAGTTTTTAGCAGTTTTTTCTGAAATTAACAATCGGTTGTCTAAATCCCGTAAGGAGATATATGCCGAAGCTACCGAAGATATTATTGAAATAGTTACCGATCTATAGGCGTATTCTGTAGCAAGATATTCTTGTTTTGCTGCTTCGTTTAAGGATTTTATACGTTGCCATAAATCTACAGTGTAAGAAACATTAACTCCAGTTACTACCGAATTTGAAAAATCGGATGTTTCCGAATTAATTCCACTTGAAGCTCCTCCATAATAGTTAACACTTGGATAAAAATCTGCCTTAGAAAGATCGAAATAAATTTGCGACTCTTCCAGACTTGTAACCGCTATTTTAATGTTTTTATTTTCTGTAAGAGAAGTATTAATCAATTCTATTAAAACAGGGTCCTTAAACAATTCCCACCAATTTATGGTAGCTATAGAACTTTCAGTAATACTTTCTTGATGAAAGGTTTCAGGAAAGTTTTGCTCTTCTCGTTCATAATCTTTACCAACTTTACAAGAAAAAGTGTTTAGTAATAAAACAAAAAACAAGCAGTATGTAATTCTTTTAATCATTCGGCCTTGCTTTTCTTTTGTTCAAAATAGTTTAAAATTCTAAAGGCAATAACTACATAAATCACAGCGATTGATATTTGAACTAAACGTGACCAAACCGCAGAACCTGCATCATCGGTTGAAGATGTAACCGAACCCAAAATAAGTAAGAAAGTAGAAAATCCTGTTCCGAATACCGGTGCTAATTTTGCTTTTGAAAAAAGTTTACTTCCAAATAAAAAACCTACTAATAGTGTCAACAAAATCATAAAAGGGAGTAGGGGAACCATCACCAAAAACTTATATGCAACGATGGCAAATAAGCCGCCTAAAATATTAGCAGCTACCATAAATTTTCCAACTTTAGCATTTGCCAATGCAGGACTCATAGAAAGAATCCCAATGAAAATAAGAATTAATAATCCGCCAGATAATTTGAAAATAAAAAACAATAATAAAACAGGCAGAAGAATCAAAAATATTTTTGCAGCATAATTGAAACGGTTGATTTCGGAAAGCTTTGCTGCTTGCTTTTTCTCTTTTACAAATTCCTCATCGGCTTTTGACCATGGAAAAACTTTAAAAACCAATTGTGTAAGTGCAATTGCCATAAACGCATTAATAATCAAGCTTATCGCTACAAATGCACTGACTCCTGTAGGCTCTAAAGACATCAATGGAATTACAAATATGCTAATAATAGAAAATAATTTGACCATTAATGCTAAGGAGTCCGTATAATAAATCCATAATATTCCCAAGCATAATAAAGGCATGAAAACCAAAGGGTAATCATTAAGATAGGAGCTAAAAATAAATGTAATTAAATTGATGACTATCAAAATTAAAATAAAGCTAGCCGCTTGTTTAAAGGTAAGTGGTTTAGCACCTGGGGCAATATAACCTAAGGCTAAAACAGTTGTTAAATATGCAATAGGATAGTTTAATAAGGTACTCACTAAAAGTACAAAACTAATGCCTAGAACATAGCGAACCACAGGTATAGAAATCCCCCAATCGTATTTAGAAATAGAAAGTAAAGAAGTTCTACCTAACATAAGATAACCACGAATTAAACTTTAATCTAAAAGAAGCCAAACTATTTAATATTCCATTATCGCCTGTATAAACTACAATGTCTGCTTGTCCACCAAGTCGTATCATTTGCTGAAAATCTGTTTCATTACTATCTAAGCCAATAATTACAGGAAAACGTTGTGGGTCTCTTAACCACCCTGTTTTACTGCTTACAGATGGCAATCCGCCTTTACTAGAATTGTCGGTTGCTACTCCAAAACCTAAACTTCGTACTGTACCTTCATATATTTTTCCTGGAGCAATGTCTAAGTGAAATTTTACTGGGTCTCCAACATTCATTAATGAGAGATTATTCTCTTTTAAATCGGCTTGGATCCAAATATCTGATTTTGAAATCAATGTTGTTAAAGGTTGTCCTGCCGAAGCAAAATAACCTAAATCTATATCAAAACTTTCTATCACTCCGTCTGTAGGAGCAATGATGGTAGTAAAAGCCAAATCTAATTGCGCTTTTTCCAAATCTTGAATAGAAGCTCTAATTTTAGGATTGTCGGGACCAGAATCTCCTAAAGATTGTTTGGCACGATCTAAATTAGCTTCTGCTGAAGCTACTTGTTCTGTGGCAGTTAAAAGTGCAGTTTCTGATTGGTCTTTATCATTTTCGGATAATGCGCCTGCATTTTCACGCATTACTTTTTCTACACGATTCCAATTTCGTTGCGCCCTATCTAATTGTGCTTTAGCTACTCCTAATCTACCAGCAGCAGATTTCACTGAAGAGGTACTCGCAGCAACAGATTGTGTCGTATTGTCAATATTAGCTTCCGCTTTAGAAACAGCAATTTCGAAAGAAGAACGATCAATTTGAAATAAGGTATCTCCTGCTTTTACTTTGCTATGTAGTTTTATTCTAATATCAATAATATTTCCTGAGACTCTTGAAGTAATTGGGGTGACCAAACCTTTTATTCTGGCTTGATCTGTATAAGGCGTATGTCTTTCAGAAAGAATGTACCAAACAAAAAACAAGGCCGAAATAAGCAATACAATTTTTGTGATGAGTTTTATGGGACTCTTTTTCTCTTCAGAGTTAGGAGTTTCGTTTTCCCTAACTTCTAATGATTCTTCGTTGGAGGTATTACTTTCTTTATCTGTTGACATATTAATTTTTATTCTAATCTTTTAGTATGCTTTTCAATACATATTGTAATACTGAAAACATCATTGCTGTAGTCCAACCTAATAGTAAAACACCATTCATAGCTTCAAGGCCAGACAAAATCCTGTTGGTAGAACTTATGGTTATTTCTCCATATCCTAGTGTAGTAAATGTAACTAATGAAAAATAAATGGCTTTTTCTAAATCCTCAAACTCTGTGATTCCCGGTAATAGATAGTAAGTAAATCCCCAGATAATTGCTTCAATAAAATTTAAGGATAATAAAAATAATGCGGTATATATTAGTAGTTTAACAGTTCTTTTGTCAAAATGTATTAAAGGCTTACTGGCATATTCTATTTTTAGATGCTGAATCCAAATTTTTGTGCCGTAAGCTTGAATTATTATTGTAATGCCAATAACTACTAAGCCGATTATTATGTTTAAAATCATTGGTAAGGGAATGTTATCCAAATATAGGGAATATTTTAAATCCTAACTTTATTATTATTTACACTTCGACAAGCTCAGTGTAAACAAATTAAGAATAAAAACAGCTTAAATCCTAATTTTATTGTTGTTTACAAAGAAAATACTGTTTACTAAAAACAGTTTTCCATTTTCCCAAAACGAACGAAACAATACATCGTCCACCAGATAAATCATACTTCCGCTACCTATTCTTTTTTCAGCAAATACTATGGAGTTTTTAAGTCCTTCTTTAGCGTCAGTTCCTGAAAAACCAGAAACACTAATAGCATCCCCTTTTATATAGCCAACATTATATCCATTGTCCAAAAATTGATAAGATTTATTACCTGCTTTTAAACTGTAATACGTATCTGTGTATCCAAAAGCCATAGGATGCGTATTGTCTATTGTTACTTTATATATACTTCCTGTGATAAAGTTTTTCACACTATTTATTTCTCTTTGATCATAAGGTATAAGTTTAGAATCTACCTCTTCTTCTGTATCTTCCTCTTCTTCTTCATTGCTATTTTTTGCAATTCCAAATCCTTCTTTATCGTTAAATAAACCAACAGATCTTCCCATTGCAATTATTTTACCTCCATTTTGAATCCAACTTTTTAAATCTTTAATTCCATCTTCACTTAAAACATCCCAGTAGTAGGTTTCTGGTAGAATTAATACATCAAAATTACTTAGAGAATTTGCGCCAAAGTCATCGGTATCTATAGAGGTGACTGGGTATTTTAATTGGCTTTCAAAAAAGTGCCATAAAGATCCATAACTTAGTGAAGAAACTCCACTCCCTTTTAAAATTGCAATATTTTGCTTGTTTACTAATTTAACATCTGGAGAACCAAAATCGGTTCCTACATCAGAAAAACTAGTTTCGGAAGCATACAATTGGCGTTGGTGCTTATTAGCAATATCGGTTACTATTTTATCAAATTCTGAATTGCTTTTATTATCACTTCTTGTAATAATTAAACTTCCTCTACCAAAGGCATTATTATTAAAGCTCAGTTCTTTTTCAGAAAAACGAACTTTAATTTTGTTTTGTAATAATTCTGCTAAATATGCAGCATCATTCGTACTATTCCATTTGTTAATATAACCCGCACTATTTGGAGAAGCTTCATTATGAATAGCAGTCATGATTTTCATTTCATTTGCTTGCAATAAGCTAGTACTTGCAACAGTTTCTAATCCATAGGCATAAGGCAAACTCCAAGAAGTAATGTCGTAGGTTAAAGGGTTGCTTAATTTAGCTTCCGGCTCAAATAAAGCTTTTACCATTTTACCTTTTGGCTGATCGGTATTAACTACGATTCCGTTTTCAGCATCAATAGAACCATTTTTTTGTGTTCCATAATGATAACCAGAAGCAGAATCGCTATTAGAATATCCCCATTTAATTTCGTGCAAGTCCAACAAATTGGTTAATGCTTTTATTTTATCTGCATTTCCATTTAATACATAGCTCTTGTATTTTAAATCTCCATTTTCAAAAAAGGTCTTGAATTCTTTGTTGAGGTTTCGTGCATTCTTTGATGAGATTTCAACCGTTGATAATCCTGTTGTAGTATGGTGTTGCATTCGGTCTACCAAGGTTAATACATAGCCTTCGTCGGTATTAATACCCAAACCTGCTCTTCCGTGACCCGCTTGTTCATAGGTCATTCCTATAGCTCCCACAAAAGTTGGGTAAGTATCTCCATAACTTGGATATAATAAATCGAAACGCTCTCTAGTAAAGAATAACCATCCTTCACGATCAAAATACTTGGCGTGGTTTTTACCTATTTGTATTTGAAATTCACGCTGCCAATCTGATATAATCTCGTGAAATGGCTCTGCGGCTGGCGCAAAATAATAAGGTTCATTAATACCCTGTTCATGAAAATCCACATGAACGTGTGGCATCCATTGATTGTATATTTTTAAACGTTGGCTACTTTCAACCTGTGTTGCCCAAACCCAATCTCTGTTGAGGTCAAATAGGTAATGATTTGGTCTTCCTCCAGGCCAAGGCTCGTTGTGTTCGGTTGCAGCTTGTTTTACATCGTATGGAGTAGCTTTTACTTGGTTGTACCAATTTACATAACGATCACGACCATCTGGATTAATACAAGGATCGATAATAACCACAGTGTTTTCTAACCAAACTTGTTTTTCGGTAACCAATAAGTAAAGAGTTTGCATCGCTGCTTCGGTACTGGAAGCTTCATTACCGTGTACATTATAACTCAACCAGACAATTGCAGTTTCTGGATTGGCATCGCCTTCCATAATACCTGCATTTTTAAGGTTATTGGTTCGTATGGTTTCAATATTATCTATATTGTTTTTCGAGGAAACAATAGCATAAGTTAGAGGTCTGCGTTCGTTTGTTTTTCCGTAGGAATCATAAGTAACTAATTTGCTATTTGATGCTACATGTTCAAAATACTGAACTACATCTGCATGTCTTGTAAATTGGGTACCAATTTCATAGCCTAAAAATTCGGATGGCGATTGAATTTGAGAAAACATGCTAATGGAAAAGAAAAAGGTAAGTACGGTTATATAACGAAGCATAGGTTGGTTTTTTTAGAATTCGTGAATTTACAGAATTTTAAATCGATAGGCTTAATTCGTCATAAAAAAATATAATTAACGTAACCTTATAATTCACTAATAAGGAAGTTCGTATTTTTACATCAGATATTGTAAATTAATTTATGCCTATAACAACCATACCTTACCCAGAAACAGGATATTTTTCGAAATTAGTTTGCGATTATTTAGCCGAAAAGCCCGAATTGCAATCTTTTTATCATCGTTTTCCGAAGATCGATAATTTTGAGAAGCAGTTTAAAGAAAAAAGTTTGTCAGTTCAGGCTCCGTCGAGAACGACATTAGTTAATGCTCTTACTAAGCAATACCAAGGAATTAACGTTTCTAATGCAACTCAGAAAAATATAGATTCATTAGCTCAAGAAAATACTTTTACCATAACCACAGGGCATCAACTTAATTTGTTTACGGGGCCTTTATATTTTTTATATAAAATATTTTCAGTAATTAATCTTGCTGAAGAATTAAATAAAAAGCATTCCAAGCATCATTTTGTGCCGGTATATTGGATGGCAACCGAAGACCATGATTTTGATGAAATCAATTATTTTAATTTGTTTGGAGCGAAAGTAGCTTGGGAAAGAGATAGTGGTGGAGCAGTAGGAGAACTGACTACTGAAGGATTGGAAGCATTATTAATCGTATTAAAAACGACTATTGGAGAAAGTGCGAATGCACAAAAACTTAGCGCTCTATTTTCTGAAGCCTATATAAAGCATAGTAACCTTGCCGATGCAACCCGTTATTTGGCCAACGAATTATTTGCAGAATACGGATTGGTAATTATCGATGGTAATGATAAAGAACTTAAAAAACAGTTCCAGCCCTTTGCAGAAATGGAGCTTACTGAAAATCGTTCTTTTACCGAAATAGAAGCTACAACAAAAAACCTTGAAAAGATTGGTTATAAAAAGCAAGTACATCCTAGAGAAATTAACTTGTTTTACATCATAAAAGGAATACGAGAAAGAATAGTGGAAGAAAACGGAAGCTTTAAAATAAACAATACAGAACTTGTTTTTAGCAAAGCTGAGCTCTTAAAGGAACTTCAAGATTTTCCAGAGCGATTTTCTCCAAATGCTTTATTACGACCCCTTTATCAAGAAGTGGTATTGCCCAATTTATGTTATGTTGGAGGAGGAGGGGAGTTGGCGTATTGGTTCCAACTAAAAGATTATTTTAAAAGTGTGGAAGTCACTTTTCCTATTTTATTATTACGAAATTCGGTATTGCTAGTCCCACAAAAACTTTCAAAGAAATTAGAAAAATTGAATGAAAGTATCGATGCTTTATTTTTATCTACATACGATTTAGAAAAAAAGCATACCCATCAATTATCAGATGTTACCATCGATTTTACGCCCCAAAGAGAACATTTACAACAACAGTTTAAAGACTTGTATGCGATTGCTAAGAAAACGGATGCCTCTTTTATTGGTGCTGTTGGAGCACAGGAGAAAAAACAAACAAACGGCCTAGATAATTTAGAAAAACGATTATTAAAAGCCGAAAAAAGAAAATTGGCTGATCAACTAAGTAGATTAACTGCGATACAAGAATATTTATTTCCTAAAGAAAGCTTACAAGAACGAACTGTAAATTTTTCAGAAATGTATTTAGAGTTTGGAGAGGAGTTATTTCAAAAGTTAAAAGATAATCTCAAACCTTTAGTTAATGAATTTACCATAATTGAATTACAAGATTGATCCTAAAATAAATTAAAAAAACTCCTTTGTAACTAACTAAGGAGTTTTTTTTAATTTAAATAAATCCATTTTGAGTTTTCTCTACGTTTCCAATTATAATAAATGAAACCAATAATGACAATAATAAATATGACTAAAGTTTAATCCATAGGGTCAATTATATGATTTCGTAATCTATACTTAATTTTCGTAAAGCTCTTAAAGCAGAGCCAGAGTTTTTATCATCCAATTCAATTTCTATAGCTTCTCCTTCTAAGAGAATGTCTGTAATTTCATTGGACAAGGATTGATCCTTATTAGATGAAATCTCTGAAATACAATTGGATATCGCTCTTCTATCTGGCCTTTGAGCATCACAAGACAATAAGTTTAATTTCATATTAGTCGTTTATTAAAGCACAATAACGCTTTTAATTATGAAAAATAACGTTTTTTTAGTTTCTAATTATTTTTACAATTCGGCCTTTTACAATTTCTGCCAAATTCCATAGATAAAGTTGGGGATCTGTTGTGTTATTAAATAGAATAACAACCGTATCCATGTCTTCGTGATATTCAGCAAAACTCTGGTATCCAGGAACCCATCCGGCATGTTCATACTCATAAATTGAAGAATAGATTTCCTTTTCTCCTTCTTCAAATAAGGACCCATCGTTTAATGTCCTTAAGAAAATACCCAAGTCCTCTGCTGTAGCTAACATTCCATGCTCGTCTGTCTTTAAATCGTAAGGATGCCCAATATGATAGCCACTCATTACATCGTCTAAATTGACTTCACTAAGCGAACCGAAAGTATTGTTCAGATTAAGTGGTATTAGTATTTCTTCTTTGATATATTGGAATTTGCTGTAACCTACTGTCTTTTCTATGAGATTGGAAAGCAACAAATAATTAGTATTACTGTATTCGTAGTCTTCACCGGGTACAAAGTTAGCTGGCAAACCTAGAACTAGTTCGAGCGCTTCTTTATTGCTATTTGGTGGGTTTTCCCAATAGTTAGGACTGTCTGTTAAATTGGGGATTCCACTACGATGTTGCACCATCATTCTCAAAGTAATTTTTTCGGCATATTCAATCTTGCCTACAAGTTCTGGAAAGTAATCTCCAAGTGTTTTATCTAAGGACAAACGATTGTCATGGACTAATTTGGTAATTGCAACGGCGACATATAATTTGCTATTACTTGCAATTTTGAAAAGAGAGTGTGGGTCTGCAGGTATTTTGTTTTCTCGATCGTTCCAGCCTGCAGCATAAAAAGCAGGCGGTTTGCCGGCTTGATCTACATAAACAATAATTCCTTCAAATCCATAGTCCAAGGCTTCATTTAGTTGTTCTTGAACCGTATCTGGTAGTGGCAAAATCCATGCCTTAACCATAATCCATGGTACGAAGTACAAAGAGCTTATGCTTGCAATGATTAATATTATTCCGAGTATTCGTTTTACTGGTTTTTGGGCCATATTATTTTAAGAAGGCACTTTTTTTAAAATTAAGCACAACGGTTTTTGGCTATGATTTCGTTGCGGACATATTCGCATCGCGCAAATCTTATCGAAGCGAGGATTTTTCTGTTAAGTAACGAATTTAGCTAAAAGGCATAGATTGATTTATTAATTTGCTTGTTTTGTAACAGCCTTCGTAAAAGTCATTTTTAGTCTTTGATTGATCATTTGTTGTGGTTTTGTAGATTGTTTATAAT
>CAJXRD010000045.1 GCA_913058295.1 uncultured Flavobacteriales bacterium
AAATATTTTTTCTAAACCGTAGTTTACTGATTTTACTTCTTTACTCATAATATTGTTTTTAAATATCTAAGATTTTTATTTAATCCAAGATTTATAATAATCATCTACTTCTAAATTTAGTGCTTCTTCAGTAATCATAACCGGGTTAAATGGGTCAATCATAACCGCTAATTCTCCAGTTTCTTTTTTACCAACACTTCTTTCAATTGCTCCGGGATGTGGCCCATGAGGAATCCCACCAGGATGTAAGGTAATTTGTCCTTTTTCTATATTATTTCTACTCATAAAATCACCATCCACATAATATAATAATTCTTCCGAATCAATATTGGAATGATGGTAAGGAGATGGTATTGACTCTGGGTGATAATCGTACATTCTTGGCACAAAACTACACACTACAAAACCAGCTGCTTCCCAAGTTTGATGAATTGGTGGAGGCATATGAATTCTACCGGTAATTGGCTCAAAATCGTGTATTGAAAATGCATAAGGATAATGAAATCCATCCCAACCTACAACATCAAAAGGGTGATTAGAATGTGTGTATTCCCAAATAACCCCTTGTTTCTTAGAAATTATTCTAAATTCTCCTTGCTCATCGTGAGTAGTTAAATCTGTAGGCAATCTAAAATCACGTTCACAAAAAGGAGAATGCTCTAACAATTGACCAAAATTATTTCTATATCGTTTAGGGGTAACAATTGGACTAAAAGATTCTAAATAAAGAATTCTGTTTTCCTGAGTATCAAAATCTATTTGATATGTAGTCCCTCTTGGAATAATTAAATAATCGCCATATTTAAAATCTATATTCCCATACATGGTTCTTAACTTTCCAGAACCAATATGAATAAATAGCATTTCGTCAGCATCAGAATTTCTATAGAAATAATCTTTCGAAAATTCTTTAGGTGCAGCTAAACCAATATGCAAATCATTATTGACAAATAATGTTTTTCTACTTTCTAAGAAATCTTGCTCAGGTTTTAAAGAAAACCCTTTAAAACTAAGAGCTTTCATATTTTTATCTATCGCAATTTTTGGCGAAACATCTTTCCCTCGTTTGATTTCTGAAACAACTGTAGGAGGATGTAAATGATATATTAATGAAGACATTCCTGCAAAACCAGCAGTTCCAAAAAGTTCTTCTTGGTACAAACCGCCATCGGGTTTTTTAAATGTAGTATGTCTTTTATGTGGTATTTTACCTAGTGTATGATAACGTGGCATAATTTTTTTATTAAATGATTTAAATTAAATAATGAAAAAATAAAGGGCGCCTATTCTGGGTTTCTTTTGTTAAGAAACTTTAAATGAAGTAGTAAGTTTTTCCAACTAGCATTTAACATTTCACAAATATCGTAAAAATTTGTTTGTAATTCTTTAAGAAAATGCTAAAAACTATAACCAACAACAACGTACCAAATACTTTCTTGATTAGGTGAAAAAGAATATTTAGCTTCTATTGGCCCCATAAAGGTATCCCAAGCAAAACCAACTGCATAGCCTGAATAATCAACTCTATCTATCCATTCATTAGTAACAAACAAGTCATCGCCAACATTGGCAATATTTGCTGAAAAATTTACATGAGCTTTATTATATACATTATAATCTAATTCAAATGTAGCTTTTAGATAAGTGTTTCCCCTTAAACTCAAATTATCAAAACCATATAGTGATACTAAATTATTCTCTTCTTTAAATCCGTAGCCTCCCACAAAAAAGTCAAATGAAGTCGATTTATTTCCTTCTATTTTATATCCCCCTTCTGCATATACTACCGCAGATAGTTTTTTAACAACTGTTTTTGCATATCCAATTTTAGCCTTTCCAATAGAGAATTCATCAAAGTCTGTATTAAACCCATTTGCATGAAGGTAAACATGAAGATCTCCTCTAAAATAAAACCCTTTTGTTGGAAAAAATTTGTCATCAAAAGTGTCGAATACTATATATCCAAACCCGCTAAAATAATTAGTGTCATCAAATACAGTTCTTGGTAGATCATCCTCATCAATCCCAATGGTTTCTGATATGTACTCTATCCATTTATGTTCTGCTCCAATACCTAATAAAAATTTTCTCTTAAAAAAGGTTTGCAAATAGATTTGATTAGTCAATTGGCCATAATCAATATTTATTTGATTTAAATCTGAATTTGTGCTTGGTATACCCTCTGGAAATGCAAAATCTAATCCTACGTTTTCATCGAAATTACTGTAATTAGATTTTAAGCCAATACTCCAATAATAGCCTTTATCTATAAAATAATCGAAGTTATATCGAATTTTATCCCCTACTATAAAATCAAAAGATGTAATGTCATTATTTGTAATTAACCTTTTAGTAGTAAAATTGAGCAGAACGGCAGTTTTATACAAATCATCGTAATGGGCACTTAAACGAAGTGAAGATTTAGAGTCACTTTCAATTAAATCAAATCTAACCGTTAGCCCTCCGCTCTCATTTTTATAAAAACGATAATTTATTTCTTGAAAATTTCCTGTTGCTGAAAGGTTATTAACTCCATCACTAAAATTTTTATAGGAGGTGTTCGAGGGTGCTTTTAGTTTTAGTTTGCCCATTACAAATGCCCTAGTATAATTAACATTCCCATTAATTTCAACATTTGTAATATATAACATGTCGTTATCTACGAAGTCAATTTGTTTTTTTTGACTTGGCTTCTGTCTTTTTGCTAATGCCCTTAATTCCTCTAAATATAAGGTAGCTTCTTTAGTCCCTGCGTCGATTATATCTTTCCCTTCCGTAAACGAGACGATGGTAAAATCTTCAATTTTCGGATGAATATAAATATCAGTGCTCTGACTTTTTTCGACCATATCCTCTAGGGTTCGATAATTGTTTATTTGACCCATTACATTTATAATAGACTTTAGCTCCTCTCTTGTTTTTAATGGATCTTGCACGTCTATTCCAATAACCACATCAGCGCCCATCTCCCTTACTTCTTCAATGGGGTAGTTATTGGTTATTCCTCCATCAATATAAAGAGAATCATTTATTTTTACAGGGCTAAACAAAGTAGGTAGCGATCCACTTGCTTTCATTGCTCTTGGCAAATATCCTTTATTGAGTAATGTTTCATTTCCAGATTCTAAATTGGTCGCAATACATATAAAAGGTATAGGCAATTCATTAAAGTCTTCAATATCACTAACATGAGAAGTTAATTTTGAAAGTAAATTATATATGTTCTGTCCCTTTGAGATCCCCGAAGGAAAAGAAAGTTTAAAGCCATCAAAAGGAAGGGTAACTGCATATTTTTCAGACTCTTCTTTTTCATAAAATGTTTTGGCTCCACGTGGAATTTTATCTTGAATTAATTCACTAAAATCAACGTTTTTAAAAATAGAATCCAATTGAGAAGCAGAATATCCCGAAGCATATAAACCTCCTACTATGGCGCCCATACTAGTACCACCAATATAATCTATTCTAATCCCAGCTTCTTCAATCATTTTTAGCGCTCCAATGTGTGCCATACCTTTAGCTCCACCGCCACTAAGTACCAAGCCAACTTTAAGGTCTTCGCTAGTATTCTCCTGAGAGAAAACAATCCCAGAACATAAAATAAAAATTATGATAATTATTCTTCTCATTGAACTTCTTGAAAATGAGTTATTAGTTTCTTTGCTTTACTTGGCCCTACTACTTTAGTTAGTTCATCAAAACTAGCATCTGTAATTCGTTTGGTGCTTTTAAAATGTTTTAAAAGATCCACTATTGTTTTTTCTCCTATTCCAGATATAGCCTCTAAAGTTGTGTTTAACGCCTCTTTACTTCTTTTATTTCTATGAAACTCAATTCCGAAACGGTGTGCTTCATTTCTTAATTGCTGTATTATTTTTAAAGTTTCAGATTTTTTATCTAAATATAAAGGTATTGGGTCATCTGGGTAAAATAATTCTTCTAAACGTTTCGCAATCCCAATAATTGCAATCTTTCCTCTTAAATTAAGCTTATCTAAACTTTTTAATGAAGAAGACAACTGTCCCTTTCCTCCATCTATGATGATAAGTTGCGGTAAGGGTTGCTTTTCTTCAAGCAATCTTTTATACCTTCTATAAACCACTTCTTCCATAGAAGCGAAATCATCTGGTCCTTCTACGGTTTTAATATTAAATTTTCGATATTCTTTTTTACTGGGCTTTCCATTTTTAAATACGACACAAGCTGCCACAGCATTTGTTCCTTGAATATTACTATTATCAAAACATTCTATATACCTTGGTTCTTCATGAAGCCGCAAATCTTTTTTCATTTGAGACATAATTCTATTCTCATGTCTATTGGGGTCTGTAATCCTTACTTGTTTAAATCGCTCCATTCTATAATATTTTGCATTTCGAATAGAAAGGTCTAGAATGTGTTTTTTATCCCCTACTTTAGGAACATGAACTTTTAAATCTTCTCCTACATTAATAGGAAAAGGAACATAAATTTCTTTGCATTGAGATTGGAATCGCTGTCTTAATTCTATAATGGCCAATTGCAATAACTCCTCGTCTGTTTCTTCTAATTTCTTTTTAATTTCTAATGTGTGTGAACGAATTATAGATCCAAAAGAAATCTGAAGATAATTTACATAAGCATATCCTTCATCTGAAATTACAGAAAACACATCTACATTATTTATTTTTGGATTTACAATAGTAGATTTAGATTGATAATTAATTAAAACATCAATCTTTTCTTTTATTTTTTGTGCATCTTCATAATGCTGATTTTCTGCAAAACTTTTCATTTGCATTTTGAAGGCGGAAAGGGATTCTTTAAAATTTCCTTTTAAAATATTCCGAATAGCAACAATACTTTCATTATAATCTTCTTCGGTTTGTTTCCCTTCACAAGCACCTAAACAATTTCCCAAATGATATTCTAAACATACTTTATAGCTACTTTCACTTATCTTTTTTTCCGAAAGATTAAAGTTGCAATTCCTTAATGGGTATAATCCGTTTATAAGGTCTAACAGGGTATGAACTGTTCTCATACTCGTATATGGACCAAAATATTCTGAGCCATCTTTAAATATTCTTCTGGTTGAAAAAACTCTTGGAAATCTCTCTTTTTTTATGCAAATCCAAGGATACGTTTTATCATCCTTAAGCATGATATTATACCTAGGTTGGTATTTTTTAATCAGGTTGTTTTCCAAAAGAAGCGCATCTGTTTCGGTGTCTACAACAATGTGCTTTATCGTTACAATTTTTTTGACTAACAATCTAGTTTTACCATTATCGTGCTTTTTAGTAAAATAAGAAGACACTCTCTTTTTTAGATTTTTCGCTTTACCAACATATAGCAATTTGTCTTCCTTATCATAATATTGATAAACCCCAGGTTTGTTAGGAAGGTTAGAAGTTTGTAAAGCCACAGATGGTTTTGTCATAGCTCAAAGGTAATTGATGTTTTACAAAAAGAGAAATAAGAAGTACTAGATAAATTACTAAATTAGCATCAAGGATTTATTTAAAATGAATATTGCAATAATATCAAGAGGGGAGGCCCTTTATTCGACTCAAAGTATATTAAAGGCTGGAACTGCAAGGAACCATGTCATGGAGGTTTTAGACCCTTCACATTGTGCCTTATCCATAGAAAATGGGAAATCTGTAGTACGGTATCATGAGGAACTTGTTGAGGACTTAGATGCTATTATTCCTAGAATTGGAGCTTCCAATACCTATTTTGGTACTTCATTGGTAAGACATTTTAATTCTAAAGGAGTTTTTACCGTAGTATCTGCAGATGCTATACTTCAATCCAGAGATAAATGGACATGTACACAATTATTAGCCAATGCAAATGTTCCCATTCCTAAAACGATCTTAGGGATGAATTCAAATATAGCATCGCTACTTAGTAATTTTAAAGACCAAGCTGTTATTATAAAAATTTTAGAAGGCACTCATGGAAATGGAGTTATTCTAGCCGAAACTTATTTGAATGCTCTTTCTACCATTGAAACATTAAAAACAGCAGGTATAAAATTTTTACTTCAAGAATATATTTCAGAATCTAAAGGAACTGACTTAAGAGTTATTGTAGTAAATGGAGTAGTTGTAACTGCAATGAAAAGGCAAAGTATGGAAGGTGATTTTCGATCCAATCTTCATAGAGGAGGATCTTCCGAAAAAATTAAACTTACTTCAGAAGAGGAAAGTGTAGCACTACAAGCTGCAAAAGCAATGCGTTTAGGGGTTTGTGGTGTCGATATTTTAAAATCTAAAAGAGGCCCTTTAGTTTTAGAAATCAATTCTTCCCCAGGCTTAGAAGGAATTGAAAATACAACAGGTGTAAATGTTTCAAAAAGTATTATTAGTTATATTGAAAAGAATAAAATATGAAGGAGGAGTTTACTGAAGTACTAGAAATTTTAGGGGAAAAAATTGAACTCGGTGAAAGTAAAACGGTCGATTTTAATATTGCTAAATTATATACTACTACAAAAATTGACATCCCAATTATTATTGAAAGAGCAGTTTTACCGGGTCCTACAATATTAATTACAGCTGCTATACATGGGGATGAAATTAATGGAGTAGAAATTGTTCGTCAATTAATTGCTCGAAAAATAAATAAGCCAAAAAGGGGTACGATTATTTGTATTCCTATTCTTAATGTCTTTGGGTTTATCAATACCGAAAGAGCATTTCCAGATGGAAGAGATTTAAACCGTTCTTTCCCGGGAACTAGAAAAGGATCTTTGGCGAGTCGAGTTGCTTATCATTTTACAAACCAAATACTGCCACATGCCGACTATTGTTTAGATTTTCATACAGGGGGTGCTAGTAGGTTTAATGCAGCACAAATTAGAGTGACTCCAGGAGATGAAAGCTTATTAAAATTGGCCAAAATTTTTAATGCTCCATTTACGGTATTGTCAAATAATTTAAAAAAGTCGTATCGCGCAACTTGTCAAAAAATCGGCACTCCTATTATTTTATTTGAAGGTGGAAAATCTTTAGAAAGCAATAAACAAATTGTTAGCTATGGTGTAAGGGGAACCAAACGTATCTTAAATAACTTTGGAATGCTAGATGCAAAATTTAAAGTAACTAAGCCATTAAAGGATACCGTTATTATAGAAAAAACCAAGTGGATTCGTTCTCAAAAAAGCGGCCTTATCCATCTAAAAATTTCTTGTAATAAATTGGTAGAAAAAGGAGAAGAATTAGCAACCATTACAGACCCTTATGGTAAAATGAAATTTAGGGTGTTGGCACCAAATAAAGGGTATATTATCAATGTAAATCAGGCGGCTATTGTACATCAAGGGGATGCCATTTTTCATATTTCAATTGCTTAAACAATGACCAAGGAAGAATATCGATTAAAATATAATAAATTACGAAAGGCAATTTCTACGGAAACCATAGAAGAATTAAGTATTCAAATTGCAAATAATGCCTTACAACTTCCTATTTGGGATTTCACAAAATATCATATTTTCTTATCCATACCCTCTAAAAAAGAAATCAATACAGAGTATATTTTACATATCCTTCAGGGTAGAGATAAAACCATTATAGTTCCTAAAGTAATTAAGGGAGGCACTGAAATGGAACATCTTCTTTTACAGGATAACACCACTTTAAAGATTTCTAATTACGGGGTACCCGAGCCTGTTTCTGGTATTGAAATTCCTTCTGAAAAAATGGAAGTGATCTTTATTCCGCTTCTTGCTTATGATAATAAAGGAAATAGATTAGGCTATGGGAAGGGCTTTTACGATCGGTTTTTATCTAAATGCAATCCTGATGCAATTTTTATTGGACTCTCTTTTTTTGAGCCTGAAACTGCAATACCTTTTGAAGAAACAGACATTCCACTACATTTCTGCATAACACCAAATAGGGTAATTTCTTTTTAATTATTTATAGTATATTGGGATTTATTTAATCAAATAAAAAACATGAATTGGTATACGAAAGTGTTAAAGCAATATGCAGATTTTAACGGCCGTGCTAGAAGAACGGAGTATTGGATGTTTACGCTAGTTAATATTATAATTAGTTTTTCATTCTTAATGATGGATAACAGAATGGGAGCTTCCATATTTGAATTTGATGGAATTGCATATGGGTATTTGACTTTACTTTATTCAATGGCTGTTTTTATTCCAAGTTTAGCAGTAACTGTAAGGCGTCTTCATGATATTGGTAAAAGTGGCTGGTGGTATTTGGTTGGATTAATCCCTTTTATTGGTGGAATATGGCTGCTTTTTTTATTAGTTAAAGAAGGTGTGCCTCAAGAAAACGAATATGGCCCAAATCCAAAAGCATAAATTTTTTATTCTAGCTCTTTCGATTTTTATTATTGGAGGTATAATTTCCGTATTTACATATTTTAATCCTTCGCAACATTCCTTTTTTTATTCCTGCCCAATCCTTAAAACAACAGGTTATTTATGTGCCGGATGTGGAACCCAAAGAGCACTACACCAATTAATTCATTTTAATTTTATAGAAGCGTTTAGATTGAATGCCTTATTTGTAATCAGTCTGCCCTTTTTATTATTTGGGATAGGGTGGAAATTTTGGAATTTTCTTTTTGACAAGAAATATCGCATCCCTTTCTTTTACAATAATAAAGTAATAATAAGCTATACCCTTATTATTTTCTTGTTTGCGATACTAAGAAATCTATTATAGGGGCTTATAATTTATTGAAATAATAGTAGACTATTCTTCCTTACTTTCTGAAATTGGTGCAACAGGTTTTTCTATTTCCTTCGGAAATGCTTTTTTATTAAATACTATTAGTAAACCAAATCCTGTGCTTATAGCCATATCTGCTATATTAAAAACAGGGTCGAAAAAAGTGAAGTATTCGCCTCCCCAAAACGGAAACCATTTAGGTAAGAAGCCTTCCCATAAAGGAAAATGCAACATATCTACAACTTTTCCATGAAAAAGAGTTCCATAACCTCCTTCCGCTGGTAAAAAGCTAGCAATTTGATGATGACTATCGTTAAAAATTATTCCATAAAACACAGAATCAATTATATTCCCTAGAGCTCCAGCGAAAATTAAAGCTATGGAGGTAATTAATATTCTGGATAGTTTTTTATTCACCGAATCCCAAAGCCAGTAACCAATACCAACAATAGCAACTAATCTAAAAAGAGTTAGAAATAGTTTTCCGTATTGCCCAGGAATTTTTGCACCCCAAGCCATACCTTCATTTTCTACAAAAACGATTCGGAACCAATCAAATACTAATACACCATCTCCTAAAGAGAAAGTTGTTTTAATATATACTTTTGAAATTTGGTCGATTAGCAAGACCAAAACAATAATAAAAATTGATTTTTTAAGAGACATAAATAATCTGTCTATTGCATATTCTTAGCTTCAATACTAAGTGTTGCATGAGGCACTAATTTTAATCGTTCTTTATTAATTAATCTTTTAGTAACCCGACAAATACCATAGGTTTTATTTTCAATACGGATTAATGCATTGTTCAAATCCCGTATAAATTTTTCTTGACGAATAGCCAATTGTGAAGAAGTTTCCTTGCTCATTACTTCACTTCCTTCATCGAAAGCTTTAAAGGTAGGAGAAGTATCATCTGTACCATTATTACTATCGTTTCTATATGCACTCTCAATTAATTGTAATTGCTTTTTTGCTGTTTCGATTTTATCAAGAATTAAAGTTTTAAATTCTTCTAAATCTGAATCATTGTATCTGTCTCTTATTTCTTGTGACATAATTATACTTTTTTAATATTTAACATACTTACAACATCATCAAAAACTATTTCTGTACCCTCGCTTAGTTCTTCGTCAAATTGTAATATTTCGGTTAAGGTTTCTTGTTTAATGTATTCCATATTTTGGCTTACTGCCTTTTTTAATATCTCATCATCTTTTATAGTAACTTCTACTCTATCCATTACTTCAAATCCAGAGTCTTTACGTAAGTTTTGAATACGATTCACCAACTCTCTTGCAACCCCTTCATTTTTCAATTCTGGACTTATAGTAACATCTAATGCAACGGTCACACCATCACTGTTTGCAACTAACCAGCCCTCAATATCTTGAGAACTTATCGCTACATCATCCAAGCACAATGTAGTACTTTTTTCGTTAATCAAAACAGTTATTTCACCTTCTTTTTCTAATTCTGAAATTTCTTCTTGACCAAAATTTGTAATCGCTTGTGCAACAGTTTTCATGTCTTTCCCAAAACGAGGGCCCAACTTCTTAAAATCTGGTTTTATTTGTTTTACTAATATTCCAGATCCTTCATCAATCAGTTCAATTTCCTTTACGTTTACTTCAGATTTAATTAAGTCTGAAACTGCTATAATTTCATCTCGCTGTGCTTTATTTAGCACTGGAATCATAATTTTTTGCAATGGCTGACGAACTTTAATCTTCTGTTTTTGTCTTAATGACAATACCAAAGACGATATGGTTTGTGCTTTTTGCATCTTATGTTCTAGTGCGCTATCCACATAGGACGCGTCATATACTGGAAAGTTACTTAAATGAACCGATATTTCATCATTTTTAACAGTTCCTTGTAATAAATCACGATATAATCGATCCATAAAAAATGGAGCAACTGGCGCACTTAACTTAGAAATGGTAAGCAAACAAGTATGTAATGTTTGGTATGCAGAAATTTTATCTTCCCCATAAGTCCCTTTCCAAAAACGTCTTCTACTTAATCGTACAAACCAATTGCTTAAGTTTTCTTGTACATATTCAGAGATAGCTCTTGTTGCCTTGGTTGCATCATATTCTGCATAATAAGCATCCACTTTCTTGATTAAAGTATGTAATTCTGAAAGAATCCATCGATCAATTTCTGGGCGTTTTTCTAAAGCAATGTCTTCTTCTGAATAATTAAAATTATCTAGATTGGCATATAAACTAAAGAAACTATAAGTATTGTAAAGGGTTCCAAAAAATTTATTTCTCACTTCTGAAATTCCAGCTACATCAAATTTTAAATTGTCCCAAGGGTTGGCATTACTAATCATATACCAACGTGTGGCATCGGGGCCAAATTTATCTAAAGTTTCAAAAGGATCGGTTGCATTCCCCAAACGTTTGGACATTTTTTGTCCGTTCTTGTCTAGTACCAGTCCGTTAGAAACTACATTCTTATAAGCTACATCATCAAAAATCATGGTTGCAATTGCGTGTAATGTATAGAACCAACCACGGGTTTGATCCACTCCTTCAGCAATAAAATCTGCTTTACGCCAAGTGTCTTCCACTTTCGCTTTATTCTCAAAAGGATAATGCCATTGTGCATAAGGCATCGATCCACTATCGAACCAAACATCGATAAGATCTTCTTCACGCTTCATCGGATTTCCATTTTTGGAAACCAAAACAATTTCATCTACGATGTTTTTATGAAGGTCTATTTTATTATAATTTTCTTCGGAAAAATCCCCCGATATAAAATCTTCATAAATATCTTTTTGCATCATTCCTGCCGAAACAGATTTTTGCATTTCAGTTTTTAATTCTTCAACAGAACCAATTGCTATTTCTTCTTTTCCATCTTCAGTTCTCCATATTGGTAATGGAATTCCCCAATATCTAGAACGAGAAAGATTCCAGTCATTTGCATTAGCAAGCCAGTTTCCAAATCGTTTTTCGCCAGTAGCTTTTGGCTTCCAGTTTATGCCCAAGTTTAACTCGTGCATTCTATCTTTAAAGTCGGTTACTTTTATAAACCAAGAATCTAATGGATAGTATAAAATAGGTTTATCGGTACGCCAACAGTTTGGATAACTGTGGGTATATTTCTCTACTTTAAAAGCTTTGTTTTCTATTTTTAATTTAATTGCTAATTCTACATCTACCGATTTATCTGGAGCTTCACCATCTGCATAGTATTCGTTTTTTACATATTTACCAGCATATTCTCCCATTTCTGAACGAAACTTACCTTGCAAATCTACCAATGGAACTAATTTTCCATTTTCGTCTATCAACAACATAGGAGGCACTTCGGGTACTGCTTGTTTGGCAACCATAGCATCATCGGCTCCAAAAGTTGGGGCAGTATGTACGATACCAGTACCATCTTCGGTAGTAACAAAATCTCCTGCAATTACTCTAAAAGCATTTTCGGGATTGTCATTCGGTAAAGCATAAGTCAATAATTGCTCGTAACGACTTTCTAATATTTCGTTTCCTTTAAATTCTTTTAATATGAAATAAGGAATCTTTTTATCGCCTTCAGTAAAACTCTTTAATTCAGATTCATTTTCTACTTCTACAAACTTTCCAGCAAATTGTTTCCCAACTAAATTTTTAGCTAATATTACTTGAGAGGCTTCAAAAGTATATTGGTTAAATGTTTTTACTAAAACATAATCTATCTTTTTACCTACTGTTAATGCTGTATTAGACGGTAAAGTCCAAGGAGTTGTCGTCCAAGCTAAAAAATGAATATCGCCTTCTACTTCCTTTAAAGAATTAGGTAATGTTTCTTTTATAGCTTTAAACTGAGCTACTACAGTTGTATCAGTAACATCTTGATAAGTTCCAGGTTGGTTCAATTCATGCGAACTTAAACCAGTACCTGCTTTTGGTGAATATGGTTGTATGGTATATCCTTTATAAAGCAATCCTTTGTTATAGATTTCTTTAAGCAACCACCAAACCGTTTCCATATATTTTGGATCGTAAGTAACATATGGGTCTTCCATATCTACCCAATAGCCTATTCGTTTGGTAAGGTTATTCCAAACATCGGTATAACGCATCACCGCTTTTCTACAAGCAGCATTATAATCTTCTACAGATATCTTTTTACCAATATCTTCTTTAGTAATTCCCAACTCTTTTTCTACTCCTAATTCTATAGGTAATCCGTGGGTATCCCAACCAGCTTTACGTTTTACCTGAAAGCCTTTCATGGTTTTATAACGCGGAAAAATATCTTTTATAGCACGAGCTAATACATGGTGTACACCTGGCAATCCATTTGCTGAAGGTGGTCCTTCAAAAAATATAAAAGGAGTAGCCCCTTCCCGACTAGAAATACTCTTTTCAAAGACATTTTCTTGTTCCCAAAATTCGAGAACATCTTCTCCTAATTTTGGAAGATCTAAACCTTTGTATGTTTTAAATTCTGTGCTCATTATGTATTATTTTCAATTAAAAATATCTTCCTAAAAAGATAGTTGCGAAATTAAGAAATTGTAAAGATTAGACAATGCTTATTGCCTTAAAATTAAGCGAATAAAAAAGCTCTGTAGAATAAACTACAGAGCTTAAATGTTAGTTTATTAAATGGTGTTTATCTTACCATTCTAATTTCTGAAGTGTAAATGTATTCATCACCGTTAAAAATTTCAACATCTTCAGATGTAATTCTTAGTTCGTTTTGATTAAACAACTCAACTTCATATACTTCTCCATCTAATACCATGGTCATTGTGGAATTACTCGTTGAAAAATCTCCAGTTTCATTATCTATAAAAATAATCTCTGCTCCTTCATCAACTGTTTCTCCAGCTACAGTTTGTAAATAAGAATCTCTATATGCTCCATTAATTACATAGCTTCCGTCTTCATCAAAGTCGACAGTCAATTCAAAAGTATCTCCAACTGTTGTTGTTACAGTTATAATATCTGCTCCATTAACATCCGTAGTTTGTGTTTCTGTAGTATTTAACATCGTTACGTTATAAATACCACTTAAGTTAGCATTGTTTAAAGTGTATTGATTGTCATCATCACTACTACAGCTTACTAATGATACTGCAACAAATAAAACAAATAGGCTTTTTAATAATTTCATAATTTTTTTTAAATATTTTAATGTCGCAAATATAATCTGTTTTTAGTAGCTTAGTCCTCTATTTTTTAAAATAATTAACCTTTATTTCTTTTGAAAAAAATTATTGTCTTTATCCTATTTTTACCCATACTATCTAGTGCACAGGAATATGTAGATGTCTTAAAATTTGGGTACTCTAATACTTTTGATGCTAAGTTTGAAGGCACCGATGAAAGCACCAACGTTAATTCCTATACTGCAGCAATTACTTTTCCTATTGAATTAAACGAAAAACACGCTTTGATCACTGGAATTGATTTTAGCTCCTACCACTTATTATTATCACCAGATTATAATCAAACTACCACTTTATACAATACTCTTTTAAAAATTGGCTTGGCTAGCAGCTATTCTGAAAAATGGAGTAGTACTATTGTTTTGTTGCCAAAAATTGCTTCCGATTATAAAAACATTTCTGGAGATGATTTTTACTTTGGAGTTTATGCCATTGCTAAACTTAAAAAGAATGAACACTTTAAATATCGCTTTGGTTTTTACGCTTCTACCGAATCTTTTGGAGTGTTTGCTACACCTATAATTGGTGCTTATTATTTAAGTCCAAACAATCGTTTTGAAGTGGATGCAGCTTTACCCATAACTGCTAATGTTAATTATAAATTAGGAAAAGCTGCAGTTGGGTTTAATTATTTCGCAATTGGGCGTAGTTATAATATAAGCCAAGAAACTTCTATTCCTGTTTATGTAGACCAAAGGCCCATAGAGTTTTCTAGTTATTTTCAATACGGAATTCTAGAAAACAGTATTTTATTAAGAGCAAAAGTGGGTTACTCTAGCAACACTAACGAAGTGTATGAGCAAGGGGATCAATTAGATTTTAGAATTTCGGCATTTAGTTTTGGTGATGACAGAACTCAATTAAACCCAGATATTTTAGGAAGCGCTTTTATTAAGTTTGAAGCGATTTACAGAATACATTTTAAAGAAAAGAATAAAGATTCTAATAATTAATTGGTAGTTTTATAGATATGGAAAAACTTTGTCCAGAATGTGGAGATAAAATTATTGGCAGAGCCGATAAAAAGTTTTGTAGTGATGCTTGTAGAAATTCTCATAATAATGAATTAAACAAGGATAGTAAAAACTTGATTCGAAATGTGAACAATCGCCTTCGAAAAAACTACAGAATATTAGAAACTTTAAACCCCTCCGATAAGGCAAAAACCACTAAAGAAAAATTATTGCGTCTTGGTTTTAGTTTTGAATATTTTACCAGTACCTATACCACTAAGGCGGGTGCTGTATATTTTTATTTGTACGACCAAGGGTATTTACCTCTTGAGAATGATTTTTATTTAATTGTGAAGAGAGTTCGTTAATAAGTCATTTTACACTAAAAACATCAAATGAATATTTATAAAAACGTGTTTATTGGAAATAAAAGATATCAGAAACTTCTACTTGCCACCATATCCATTCTTCTTATTGGCTCGATAGTTTATCATAATATTGAAGGCTGGAGTTGGATTGATTCTATTTACTTCTCCGTTATAACCTTGACTACAGTTGGATATGGTGATTTTTCTCCACAAACAGATTTAGGGAAAATATTTACTATTTTTTATATAATAACAGGGCTAGGATTAATGTTTTCTTTGATCAATACCTTATACCAATATAATGTGAATAAAGTTAGAGAGCGTACCCATACAAAAAAGAAAGAATAAAGAATTAACTTTTCATAATCCCAAACGCCAACCATTATTAAAACTTGATGAATACAATTACTTTACCAGATGAATTAAATTTAGACTCTTTGCTTTCTATTGGTGTTTATAATTATGAGACTGCTCAGGAAATATCGAAGCAACAAATTATTCTCAATAAAAACACTTTTAGTTTTCTTCAAGAAGGAACCAAGGAAGTTTTTTTTGACAATTCTTCCTACTCCATAAACAATTCTCAATTTCTATTAATGAAATCTGGCCATTGTTTAATGACAGAAAAGCTTTCAAATGTTCAAGAGCATTATAAAAGTGTTCTACTCTTTTTTTCTAATGAGGCAGTATTAAAATTCATTAGAAAATTTGAAATTAATCCGACTGGCTCAAACAATTATTATTCAACTTACTCCTTTAATTACGACTCCTTTATAAAAGGATTTGCAAACAGCCTATTAGACATTTCTAAACTTTCAAAATCCATTCAAAAAAATATTTTAGATGCCAAGTTTGAAGAAATAATGCTTTACCTCATCGAATTAAAAGGGGTCGATTTTCTGTATTCTTTGATTAGTAATAGTGATAATCAAAGCCAAAAACTTATGCAGACAATTGAAAGTAATAAACTAAATAAACTAACCATAAAAGAGCTTTCTTTTTTATGTAATATGAGTGTTTCTACCTTCAAAAGAAAGTTTGAAAAGTCCTATGCCATGTCTCCAATAAAATGGTTTCAAGAAAAAAGATTAGAGCAGGCTGCTTATTTATTGAAGCAAAAAAACAAGCGACCTTCTGATATTTATGATGAAATGGGTTATGAAAACCTTTCTAATTTTATAACTGCATTTAAAACGAAGTTTGGTGTTACTCCCAAACAATATCAAACAGAATGAACTTCTATCACTACTTTTTGAACTGAATTAAACACAAGATACCTTATTAGCATTCATAAATTTGTAGCTATCATTAAAAACAAATATTATGAATAAATCCATTTTTACTTTTGCAGTACTAATCGCTTTCACCAGTACCGTATTTGCACAAAACACCTTTACCTTATCTAGTAATGACTTAGGTGGAGAAGCTACTATCCATGAAGAATTTAACGGCTTTGGTTGTACCGGGGAAAACCAATCTCCACAATTATCTTGGAAAAACGCTCCTGAAGGAACCAAAAGTTTTGCAGTAACGATGTTCGATCCAGATGCTCCTACTGGTAGCGGATGGTGGCATTGGGTGGTTTTTGATATTCCAGCAGGCACCAATGAATTAGTATCTAGTGCTGGAAATATAGAATTGAACTTAACACCTGAAGGAGTAATTCAAAGTATAACAGATTATGGAGCGAATGGATATGGTGGGCCTTGCCCTCCTGAAGGTCACGGTTTGCATCAATATATCATTACCGTTTATGCTTTAAAAACTGACAAGCTTGGACTAAACGAAAAAACGAATCCCGCTGTAGTTGGTTATTACCTTTGGAATAACACCATAGCAAAAGCAAGTATCGTTACTTATTATAAAAGGACAAAATAATAGATATTTTCTTTTATTGATAATCTAATCATATTTCGACACCTGTGTCTAAACAATTTAAGGTATTATATGCTAACCTTGTAATTCAAGTAATTGTTTTTGTTTAACTTTAGCTATATTTTTTTAAACATTTTATATATTCGCTTTTTTAAAATAATTAACTAACCAATAAACAATATTATGTATTTATTCGAATCATTACCATGGCAAACCATTTTAATGGGGCTTGCTGTTCTAGTAGCATTAATAATCCTTAACGAAATAGCTCGAGCAAATAAATGGATAGCGCTTGTGTTATTTATTGCTTTACCTGCTTATTTAGCTATTGAGGTTTGGCCGACTTCTGCGGCTCCAGGAACAAGTGTTGGCACCTGGTTTGATTATGCAAAAGTATATTCTGTCCTAACCATAACCCTAATAATTATGGGTATTAGATTTATTAAAGGATGGTCTACTAATAAGTTTTTGTTGTTTTTACCAGCTCTTCTTTTGGCTATCAATATTATGGAAGCCGTCATTCGTGATTTTCAATGTTACAGTATTAATGGCTTTGAAGATGGCATGATGATTACAGGTGGTCCATGGAATATCATGAATGGAATCGCCGGGATTTTAAATATACTAGCTATATCTGGTTGGGCCGGAATTATTATTAGTAAGGATAAGAAAAAAGATATGGTTTGGCCAGATATGTTAATCTATTGGATCATTGCTTATGATCTTTGGAATTTTGCCTACGTTTACAATTGTCTTGGGAATCACGCTTTTTATGCAGGAATAATGGTACTACTTGCCGCAACCATTCCTGCCTTAATGATTAAAAAAGGAGCTTGGTTGCAACATCGTGCTCAAACACTGGCTTTTTGGATGATGTTTGCCATGAGTTATCCTGCATTTATGGACAGCTCTGAATATGCTGTGAAAGCATCACAAAATACCACTGCACTATTTATTATAAGCGCAATTGCATTACTTGCGAATGTCGCTCTAATTGCCTACCATGTATATAAAATAGTAAAATCTAAACGCAATCCACTTAAAGATGAAATTTATACAGATTTGGAAGAGCACAAATTAATTGTAGAAGCAAATAAATAAAAATCATCAAAAAACCCACAAATCAATTTGTGGGTTTTTTTTAAAAATTAAAGAAGAAAATATTAGTTAATTGTGAAGAGAGTAAGTAAATTTCTTCTGTTATTTTTGTTTTATGAAAAAAATACTTTTTATAAGTTTATTTAGCTTCTTCTACTTTAGTTCTTTAATCGCTCAAAATAATTTAAGCGAGATCGAAATCGACCTTATCAACCGAAGTTTAGAAAAAAGTTATGCTTTAAAAAAATCGGTTTATGAGCTTTCTATCGATAGCATTGAAAGAAAAACCATCCGTCAAAACTTTATTCCTACGCTAGAACTGGATGCAAAGTACGGCTATGGAGCAAGCAGAATAAATTTGGATGTTCCTACTGTACAACTTCCAATTACAGGAATTGAATTATTTGAAGGCGAGTCTAGGTTCAATACTCAGGGTCAAGTTTTTAATACCAATTTAACCGCTAAAGCTTTGCTGTTTTCTGGATTACAAGTAAACTATGGATCCAAAGCTACTGAAGAAAAAATTAAGGCAAAAAACTTTATGCTCAATGCTGAAAAAGCAGACATCATAAAAGATCTGATTGACACTTTTGATAAAATTGAATTGCTAAAACATTCCGAAATTGTTATCACAAAAAGCGAAGAACGATTGGCAAAAGAAAAACAAAGAGTTAAAACAGCTATAAAAAATGGATTGGCAATTCCTTATGACCGAGATAAAATTACAGCTGCCGAATTAAACTTGGCATCCGTAAAAGTAGAACTATACGGAAACCTTAGTTTATTATATTTAAAACTTTCGATGTTGACCGATGTGGACATGTCAACTTTAGAAAAATATAGCTTCGATTTAAAACCATGGGAACTACAAAACAGTAACAATACCTTTAGTGACCGGCCAGAACTAAAAGCTTTAGATGCTTCTATCAATGCTTATGATTATAAATTAAAGATGAATCGAAATTCATTTTTACCAAAAGTACAAGCCCAAGCTTCACTTTCCTATTCTAATTTATTCAATGCCAATTTAGAAACACCCTATGCTTTGCCAGGAGGTGAAAATGTAAATTTGGAACTCAATAAATTCGAATTATTCCCAACTTATTTTTTAGGGGTGGGAATGCAATGGGAACTATTTAGTGGATTAAAACATTCTAACGAAACCCATATAGCTCATATTGAAAAAAATATTGCTGAAGAAGAAAAAAGTGATGCCGAAGAACAGCTAGCACTCTTTGCTAAAAAAATGCAAGTAAATTTTGAAGTAAAAAATCAACAATTATTATTTAAAGAGCAGGAAATGGAAGTTGCCAAGAACAGCTTGAATTTAGCCATTAAAAGTTACCAAGAAGGCTTAATCTCTATAACAGATCGTTTACAAACCGAAACGGAATACCAAAATGCTGCTTTAAATTATTACAAATTTGTAGCACAACAACGTATGGTAGCAGTAGATTTATTAATATCAACAGGGAGTTTACAAATTGAAACTTTGAAAAATTAGAAACTATTTTATAATGAAAAATAAAAAACAAATCCTCATATTAATTGTTCCTGTATTGATTATCCTTATTGGAATCTTTTTATTAGTACTTCAAAAACCAAACGAAATTGATAAGCGTGTATTTGTAGGTTTGTTTGAAACTACAGAGATTCGTGTCGCTTCAGAAATTCCTGGTCGTATTGAAACCATTTATGTTAAGTTAGGAGATCAAGTTAAAAAAGGACAGCTATTAGCTACTATTGAAAGTGATATATTAGATGCTAAAGTGCAACAGGCCGAAGGAATGTTTGATGCCGCAAAATCGGTAAACGATAAAGCTAATTCTGGCGCTCGAAGCCAAGAGTTATATGCAGCAGAAGACAAATATAAAATGTCGCAAAGTCAGTATAGCTTTGCTGAAAAATCTTTTAAAAGATTAGAGGCAATGTCTAAAGACAGCTTGATATCGCAACAACAAATGGACGAAGTTACCTTTAAGCGAGACGCTGCTTTTGACCAAATGAATGCTACAAAATATATGTTCGAAATGGCAAAAGAAGGCGCCAGAATTGAAGATAAAAAAGCAGCAAAAGGACAAATGAATGCTGCAGGTGGAAAGGTAAGTGAGGCAAAAGCTTATTATAAAGAATTAGAAGTTTATGCGCCCGTTTCTGGAGAAGTTTCTTCAAAATTAGCGGAAGAAAGTGAAGTGATGCCTGCTGGTTACCCTCTTTTTACGATTCAGAAATTAGAAGATATCTATGCGGTAATTCATGTTAGAGAAGATTTTTTAACCGATTTTTCAATGGGTACTGAAATCTCTGGAAAACTTCCTGCTTTTAATAATGATTCCCATACATTTAAAGTGACATTTATTGCACCAATGGCAGATTTTGCAGATTGGATTCCAACAGCAGACAAAGGAAGGTTGGACATGAAAACGTTTGAAATCCACTTAAGTCCTTCTGAAAAAATTGAAGGTTTACGACCAGGAATGAGTCTAAACATCCAACTTTGAAAATCATATTACAAATAATTATTAGGGAGTTTCTTAGGCTTAAAAAAAGGCCTGCAGCTTGGGTACTATTATTGGTGATCCCTATTGGAATTTTCTTTTATCTCGGAGCTATTTATGAAGAAGGTTCTATAGAAAATGTTTCCATTGCAATTTTAGACTTAGACCATTCTGATTTAAGTAGACAAGTGATTAACAATGTGGAGGCTTCTCCAAAATTAAACATCGTCAAGTTTTTAAACTCTAATGATAATCTGGATAAAGTATTTATCAATCACCCAGATATCAAAGGGTTTTATGTAATTCCAAAAGGTTTTCAGAAAAATATTTTTAGTGGAAAACAAGAAAAATTATTGGTTTACACCAATTCTTCCAATATCATTTACGCAGGTCTTATATATAAAGAAGCAGCCACTTTTATTAATACTATGTCTTCGGGGATCAATTTAAACACTTTTAAATTGAATGGAATTCCCCACGAGAAAGCAATAAAAATGGTGATGCCAATTAAGGTGATTTCAAAACCCTTATACAACTCTTATTATAACTATTTGTATTATTTAATCCCGGGATTAACGACCGTTTTATTACAAATGATTGTGTTTCTTTTGGCAGCACGATCCATCAATTCTGAATATTCTAACGACACTTTTAACGAATTATTAAGCCTTAGCAAGGGCAGTATTTTTAAAATTATATTTGGAAAATTATTTGCTTATACACTACTAGGGTTTATCGTGGCAATTTTTATTTTTTCAGTAGTTCATCCCCTCCTAGGAATACCTGCAAGTAAAGGGACCTTATCATTTTTATGGGTGGTTTTGGTATTTGTATTGGCAAATGCAATGTTGGGAATTATGATTTCTACCATCTTTAAAAGTGAAGCTATTGCAATGGATGTTTCCTTTGTTTATAACTCCCCTGCATTTGTATTTAGTGGCTTTACCTTTCCAATAATGGCAATGCCTGCCTTTAGTGCTTGGTATGCGCAATTAATACCTTATACTCATTTTTTAAACGCATTTTTAAAAGGCGTAGAAATGAATACCCCCTCCTCTTTTTTAGTACAACCCACGATTAATTTGTTGCTTTTCTTTTTGGTGGGATATATCGTAACGATTAGCATTTTTATGTTTCGAAATAAAAAAGCGATAGTATGAAAAAGTGGTTGTCTATATTAAAAAGTGAATTGTCTTTAATTTTAGAGGACAAAAGTATTTTACTTACTTGTTTGGTGGCTCCTATACTTTATGCATTTTTTATTGGGTCTATTTATTCGGAAAAAGAAGTTACTGAAATACCTATTGCTGTAGTGGATTTTGATCATTCTAATTTATCTAGAAAGGTTTCTCAATTGATCAATACTTCTGAAAAAGTTTCGATAGAAGGGCATTATTCTTCATTAGAAGATGCCATGTATCTTTTTAACAATTTAGAGGTTCAGGGTATTGTAATTCTTCCGAAATATTTTGAAAAGAAGACCATGAATTTAGATGGGTCTCACGTAGAACTCATCTTAAACAATACCAAGTTTTTAACTTCAAATGAAATCAATAAATCGGTTCAAAGTGTGATATTAACTGTTTCTGGCGGCGTTAGAATGCAATATTTTATCTCTAATAATATTCCAGTAGTGCTAGCCAAGCAAAAAGCACAACCCATATTGCCTGTGGTGAAGTCTATCTATAATGCCACCAATAATTATGGGGACTATTTGTTGCCTATTTTATTGATTTTAATCCTTCAACAAACCTTGATTATTGGTTTTGGACAAAGCGTAGTTCACGAATTTAAAGAGGGCATACTTACTCATGTTGGGGAATTTAACTTTTTTGGATTTATACAAGTGCTTTCTGCAAAAAGCTTTTATTATATTATGCTTTACACCGCTTACTTTTTTGTTTTCTACAAATTAATATTCCCGCATTTTTCTTTAAGCTTTAATGGGTCTATCTTTTTGCATTTGTTGTTAAGTTTATTGTTTATTACAGTTGTGATAATATATACTATACTATTTGCTTCCTTTTTTAAAACCATGATTGGTTGGACTGAAGTTATGGCATTTTCTACCTATCCCTTATTCTTAGTTTCTGGTTATTCTTGGCCTATTGATGCCATGCCAAAGGGATTGCAACTAGTTGCAAACTTATTGCCATCTACTCCCTATTTCAAAGTCTTTAACTCCTTAGCAACAGAAGGCGCTAAACTCGATAACATAAGCAATGGGTTTGTACATTTATTGGTATTACTTTTGGTTGGATACCTTTTATTGTATGTGAGATTTCGTTTTATGAAACAAAAAATAAAATCCCAGATTAATTAGTAACTTTACAAATCAATTCTTAAAAAATGAATATCAAATCCATACTATTAACAGTAATTTTATTTATAGGAATTAACTCGATAGCACAAAACTACGACGTCATTCTTAAAACCAATGGGGAGGAGATGGAAGGTTCTGTAAAAGAAATACAAGAAGAATCTTTATCTTTTATTTATAAAAATGAAACCATCGTTTATCAGGTAAAACAAAGTGATATAGTAAAAATCACCTTTGCTTCTGGGAGGGTGCAATTCTTTAATAAATTTGATCAACCTGGGAATACTGCTAATACAAATTTGGAAGATCACCATAACAAAGTAGCGGTATTACCCTTTGCATATATTAAAGATCAACAGGAAGGAGATCCAATTATGAGTTCTAAAATACAAACCGAAACCTTTGCGCTTTTAAGCAAGCACCGTGGTGGTTTAAATTACCTAAGCACTAATGACACAAACGCTCTTTTGATTAAAGCTGGAGTGACCAATAATAATATTCAGGGCTATACCATGGGGGAAATCTGTACTATTTTAGGGGTAGAGTATGTAATTCAAGGAATGGTATCTGTAGAAAAAACGACGCAACAAAACATCAACACTTATTCTGAAACTTCAAAAAACAAAGGAAATAATAAGGCTTATGTTGACAAGAATGGGCATTTAATTGGAAATCCTTTAAATAACGGAAAGAGTCAGTCTTATGGCACATCCATATCGACTAATACCCAAAATTACGCTACCTCTATGACCATGAATGTATTTAATGATAAGGGGGATAACATCTATAGCCAAGATCACACTTCGTTTTGGAATACACAAGACGCCTATAAAATCACCCTAAAATACTTAGCCAAAAGAATGCCTTTGTATAAAAAATAGTTTAGTCCACTACTTTAAAAGACTCAATAGCTGCATTTGGTTCCATAATAGAATACCCTTGCCAAAAAGTAGGATCGTACTGAGATAAATACGTAGCTTTAATTACTTTTTTCACTTCTATTTGATCGTAGGAAGGTTGCGTTATCTTTTCAGATTCAAAAACAACCAACTCATATTTTTGTAATTGATTTCCTTGAATGTCTAGCTTTAGAGACAATTCATTTTGCTTCCTTCTCCCTTTTACATTCTTGTTTTTTTCAATCACCTTCAAAGGCCTATTCAATCCCATATAGCTACCATCCAAAAGTTCTATAAATCTTGGGCTATAACTTCCATTTTCATCCTTATCAAATAACATTTTACCTTTATAAATATCATTGCGATAGGTAATTCCAAGAAGTCCAAATTTGCTTAATGGTTTTACATTTTCAAAATCTAATCGAACTATTGCAAAATCTTGGGTATTTACATACATGGTACCTTTAAACTCTTTCCCGCCTTTTGGAGTAAACTGCAAAATATAAACAGTCATTCCGTTAATTACCGTATAATTATCCAATATAAATTTATACCTGCTTGATTTTTCTAATACATCTATTTTACTGTCTTCTTGAAAAAATAATTGCTCATATAAGTTAGATATTTGATCGCTTATTTGTTCTTGAAAATTTGCATCTCCATCTTTCTTTTTCTTTTCCAAAGCAGCTTTTGCTTCTTCATTTTCTTGAATGATAGAGTCTACTTGCATCTTGGTGCTAAAAACTCCTGATTTAATTTTTAAATAAGAATCTTTTTTTATGTTTTCATTAAAAATTCCTTCTAACTTTTTTCCTATTCCCTCTGCAGATATATCATTATTTTTATCATATAATTCTGCAGCTTTATTGATATTTAGCTTATAATTATTATAATCTCCATATAAGTCAGCAACCACTTCTTTGTAATAGGATGACTTTTTTGGTAACAACCTTGTAATGCTATCCAAAAGCTTTTTATTTAATTCCTCAATAGTAGATTTTTTAAATCCAAGATCCATCTTTTTCATTTTACCAATATCTGATTGGCGATAGAAAATTTTCTTTTTTGTTAAAATGGATGCATAGTTTTTGTCTAAGTTATCTTTAACTCTTTCTACTATCTCATCTACTTCTAACACCTCTGTGGTTAAAAAAACTTCTTTAAGCTCGTAAATTTTTGGAGTTAAGGGAATTTCTATATCTTCTTGAGCATCAAACAAAATACCTTTGGTTTCATAACCCATATAAGAAATATAAATAGAATCTTGAGGTTTTCTTATCTGTTCTAAAAGAAAGGAAAATTCCCCTTCTTCATTGGTAATTATCCCTTGATTAGGTCCCGTTTCTATAGTAACATAGGGTATGGGTTCTCCACTAAGCTCATCTATTACTTTAGCAGAGAAAGTTTGGGCAGAAGCTGCCGTTAAGTAAAGAAAACTGATTAAGGTTAGTGTTATTTTAAAAATATTCATAAAAACATTGGTTATTAATAAAGACGCAATCTATATTAAAATGGGTGCCTGTGTTTTAGTAGACGATATAGTCTTGATTCTGTTACTTAGACGCTTTATCTTTTAATTTCTCCTTATCTTCTTTTGTGGGAGACATTTTATACATTAAATAAGCAAAACCTACTACAAAATGTAATATTATGATTGCTATTACTATATAAAGCCAAAAATCTGACATTTAAAATTAAAATATGTTAAGTTGATGCAAAATTAATTATAATAAATTAATAAAAAAGCCCAGAATGAAAATTCTGGGCTTTAAAATATATAAAAGAATTAATTTTTATTGCTTGATGATTTTAGACACCTTCTTTACATCATTTTCATAATAAGAAACTAAATAAACTCCTTGTGATATATGAGAAATATTAATTCCAGAGGTATAATTGTTTTGCTCTAAAATCTTTTTACCTAACAAATTATAAATTTCGATATTAGTAACTGTTTGAATATCTGAAGCAGCTAAGAACAATTCATTTTGAGCTGGATTTGGATAAAAATATGCAGTATTCATTTCGCTTAAATCACCTCCATTAGAAAGTATCACATCTTCTACATCTATAAAATCTCCCTGAAGAACCTCTTTAGTGTCGTTGTCTTGAATAAAGTAAGTTATTTCACAGTTTTCTTTAACCCATGTTGGGTCTAAGTCAAAACTAAATTCAACTTCTAATTGATCACTCGATGTAAAATCTATAGCAGTTCCATTTCCATCAGGAAACATAGCTCTTTCTACATGATCTAATTCTGTTTCACCCTGCCAATTATAGAGTATATCAGATTCTGTAACAATTACATGTAATACAAGGTTTGTTCCAGTATAATCAGCTACTTTATCTATAGAAACAACCCCACTTAATGCGTTTTCTGCAACATCAGCACCTATTGCTACATTAAAAGATGAAAGTGTACTCATACGATCAAGATAATACTGGTAATGTACACTTTGGGTAGCCCAATCGTTATATCCTATATGGTTAGAATCGTAATAGGTGGTTGGAAACCAAGGGAAATTATAGTAATTTTCTCTTATGATCGAAGCTGGATTTGTAAAAGGATCATTATTATGATATTCAACGATGGCAATATCTAAACCTTGTGCTACAAAATCATGCAAAATATCCACCACTGCTGGGCAAGAGGGACACCAAGTTCCTGTACCTACTTCAACTACCACTTTTTGCCGTTCTACTTGTTGAGAAAATAATACTAGCGAACTACATAAAAATAAAAAAGTAAATAATTGTTTCATAATAAGAG
>CAJXRD010000046.1 GCA_913058295.1 uncultured Flavobacteriales bacterium
GTGACCTCGACAGGATTCAAACCTGTAACCCTCAGAGCCGAAATCTGATATTCTATTCAGTTGAACTACGAGGCCATTATATAACTGCAAAAATAAGATATTAATTAGAATGAGCTATCTTATTTTTCTTATTAAAAAGTGTATAAATTCCTTATTGATAAATATTTAAGTGACTGGTAATTAGTGATATATTTGGCGGATTGGATAATATGTTAGATATTTAGGTCCCAATAAAACCTACTTATTATGAAAAAAGCATTTCTTTTATTCTTTTTTGCTAGCCAATATTTACTTGCTCAGACTCCCTGTATTGGTGGCTTTGCTAGTACTTATCCTTGTAACAAGCTTGATTTGCTTTCCAATTTACCAATCTCAAGTATGGGAGGTTCAGGTATTGGGAATGACTCCTGGGGTTGGACCGATCCAGACAACGGAGATGAATATGCAATAATAGGAATGTCTAATGGTACTGCTTTTGTGGATATTTCAGACCCCATAAATCCAGTATATCTTGGAATTCTGCCAACACATACTAATAATAGTTCTTGGAGGGATATTAAAACGTATAATAATCATGCCTTTATTATAAGTGAAGCTTCTATTCATGGAATGCAAGTATTTGATTTAACAAGATTAAGAAATGTTGCTAGCCCACCAGAAACTTTCACAGAAGATGCTCATTTAGATACTATAGGTGCTGGTGATACACATAATATAGCCATCAATGAAGAAACAGGATACGCCTATATAATTGGAGGTAGAGGCTCAGGTGGTTATAGTGGAGGACCTATTTTTATCAATATTCAAGACCCAATCAATCCTGTAGTGGAAGGGGGATTTAGTTCCGATGGGTATACTCACGATGCACAAATTGTAATTTACCATGGTTCAGATACAGAACATGTTGGTAAAGAAATATTATTTGCAAGTAATGAAGACACAGTGACAATTATAGATGTAACCGATAAATCTGCTCCTGTCCAAATATCAAGTACGGCATATTCCAATAGCTCCTATACACATCAAGGATGGTTAACCTATGATCATGATTATTATATTTTTAATGACGAATTGGATGAACAGAGCTTTGGTTTTTCAACAAGAACAAGAATAATGGATTTTACGGATTTAGACAATCCTTCACTGGTTGGGTCTTATAACGGTGCTACAAATTCTATTGATCATAATGGGTATACCAAAGGAAACCGTTATTATATGGCAAACTACCGAGCAGGTATGCGTGTATTAGATATTACAAATGTTTCAACAGCTAGTTTAACAGAAGTAGCTTATTTTGATACTTATCCATCAAGTAATTCAGCTGAATTTAATGGAGCGTGGAATGTATATCCTTATTTTAATAGTGGAGTTATGGTAATCAGCGATATTGAGCGAGGCTTATTTCTAGTAAAAGATCCAAATTATGATGCTACACCACCCACAGTAGTGTGTCAAAACATTACAATAACTTTAGATGCATCTGGTACCGCTACCATTACTGCCTTGCAAGTAGATGGAGGGTCGACGGATAATGGACTTATTTTCGATCGTGTTATTGATAAATCAACATTTACTTGTGTAGATATAGGTCCAAATAATGTTGAATTAACGGTATTAGATTCAAACGAAAATAAATCAACTTGTACTGCAGTGGTTACTGTTGAGGCAACTACTTCTACTTTTGTTTCTGGTACTTGGGATATTGCCCCAGATGCAGGAGCAAAAGCTCTATTTCAAGACAGTTTTGATACGGATACTTTTGGAGATGTAACCGCTTGTTCTTGTGAAATTGAAACAGGAAAAACAGTTACAGTTAATTCTGGTGGGTTTTTAGATATAACAGGAGATATATTAGTGGATGGAAATTTAATTGTAGAAGATGAAGGCTCTATTGTGCAAAGAGATGCTTCTGCGGTAACTACTAACAATGGAACGATAAGAGTAACAAAAACAACCACTAATTTAAATGATGTTGATTTTACTATTTTAGGGAGTCCGATGACAGGAGAAACTAGAGAAGGAGTTTATGAGAATTCGGCCCTGGTACGTCATCATATAACAGAAAATTTTGTGCCAAATCAAGATGTTGAAGATGAATATCCATTAGCAGATAATTTTGCGGATGACAATGGCGATAACTGGCAAACACATACTGGAAATTTAATCGTAGGAGAAGGCTATTTAGTACGACCATTTCCACTTGGAGAAACAGGAGGAACTTATACCACCGACTATACACAAGGAACTTTAAATAATGGGCTAATAAATTTTACTACCATTTTTGGAAATGATCAAAATGATAGTCCAAACATATTATCAAATCCTTATGCTTCTTCTCTAGATGCTTTTGTATTTGTAACGGATAATCCTATTGTTGATGCAATCTATTATTGGGAGCATATAACAGCGCCTAATATAAGTTATCCAGGTTATAGCCCTACTAATTATAATATGGGGGATATCTCCATGTATAATTTATCTGGAGGAATGTCAGCTCCAAATGAACAAGCTGGAGATCCTATAGATAAACCGAGTAATCAGTTTATACCTTCTGGTCAAGGTTTTGGTATCAAAGCAAATGCAGCTGGAACTGTTACCTTCGATAATACCATGCGTTTAACGACAAATAACGATGGGTATAGGATTAGCGAAACAGCAATCGAAAGACTGTATTTAAGCGTCTCAAACAATACCTATGGTTTAAAGAGTGGAACGCTAATAGCTTTTACAGAATTTGCTACAGATGGATTTGATAGAAACTACGATGCAAAGAGATTGGCAACTCCAATATCCTTATTTTCTCTAAACAATGATAGAGAATTAGGAATCCAAGGAAGGTCAACTTTTAACGATGAACATTTCATTCCATTAGGATTCTCCACACAGGTAGAGGAAAATCAGGAGTACACAATCTCAATTGGTTCTATAGAAGGAGAACAATTAAGTCAAGCAACTGTGTATTTAAAAGATAAATTTTTAAATGCGATCACGAACCTTTCTGAAACTAATTATAGTTTTATTTCAGATGAAGGTCAGCAAACCAATAGGTTTGAATTGATCTTTAAAGATGAGGTTTTAGGAGCATCCGATATTTTGCAGAATATATATCTATATCCAAATCCGGCTCAAAGTAAAATTAATATTTATACATCAGATAATATTTTAACTCAAGTAAAAATCTATGATATAAGGGGACGGCAGGTGAAGGTTTCTTCATTAATGAATCAAGGAAATTACCAAATAGACATTTCTAAGTTAGATGCTGCATTTTATTTTGTTGAAATTAATACGAACACTGGTACCGTGGTAAAACGAATCCTAAAAAAATAGAATCTGAACTCTATTTGCATTCTTAAAAAAGACCTTCTATAATTACAGAAGGTCTTTTCAGTTTATAATAAATTTCTATGAGTAAAATTTATTCCACGATAAGAATCAAATCGTCTTGCATCACCATTTCGCCTTCTTTTAATTGGAGGCTTTTTACTTTGCCATCTCTAATTGCAGTAACGGTAGTCTCCATTTTCATAGCTTCGATAATAAAAAGCGGATCGTTTTCTTTTACTTCTTGTCCTTTTTTTACTAAGACTTTATATAATAACCCTTGAAGAGGAGAGCCAATCTCATCGGGGTTGTTTTCATCTGCTTTTGTATTTTCAACTTTACTAATGTTTAAGGCTTTATCATGTACCTCTACCATTTTGTTTTCTCCATTTATTTTAAAGAAAACAGTACGCATCCCTTCTTCATTAGGGCTACTTACCGAAAGTAAATTTACGATGATTACTTTCCCAGGTTCTAGTTCAATTAGGGTTTCCTCTTGTACTTTCATTCCGTAGAAGAAATTAAGTGTTGGAAGGATCGCTAAGTTGCCATACTTTTTATAATTCTCATGGGCTTGGTCAAAAACACGAGGGTATAAAATATAGGATAAAAAGTCTTCCATCTCAATCGCTCTTGTAAAGCCTTTTTGGTATTTCTTTTTAAACTCTTTAAAGGCAACATCAAAATCGATCGGCTCTAAATGAGCATTTGGACGGTTTTTATATGGTTTTTGATTCTTTAAAATTATCTTCTGAAGTTTTTTCGGGAATCCGCCAACGGGTTGCCCTAAATCTCCTTTAAAGAAATCGATTACCGAATCTGGAAACGAAATATCTTCGCCATTTTCCATGACATCTTCTGGGCTTAAATTATTGGTTACCATAAAAATAGCCATATCTCCAACTACTTTTGAAGAAGGGGTTACTTTTACCAAATTACCGAACATCGTATTTACCTCAGCGTACATTTTTTTTACTTCATCAAAGCGTCCTCCTAGACCTAATGCTGTTGCTTGCGGACGTAAATTAGAATATTGCCCTCCTGGTATCTCATGTTGAAACACCTCTGATGTTCCAGATTTTAAACCCGATTCAAACGGATAGTAATACTCCCGAATGTCCTCCCAGTAATTGGAAAACTGATTCAATTTCGGCATATCAAATTCGTGTGCACGATCGTGATATTTCATCATTTCCACAATCGAATTAAAATTTGGCTGCGAAGTTAATCCAGACAGACCTCCAAGGGCAACATCAACTACATCTACATTGGCTTCAATTGCTTTTAAATAAGTAGCAGATTGTAAGGAAGAAGTGTCATGGGTATGTAGGTGAATAGGTAGCTTTACGGTGTCTTTTAAAGCGCCGATAAGCTCTGTAGCAGCATAGGGTGTTAATAAGCCTGCCATATCTTTTAAGGCTATGATATGCGCACCAGCATTTTCTAAATCTTTAGCTAATTGTGTATAATAGCTAAGGTTGTATTTAGATTGTGAAAGGTCCATAATATCACCAGTATAACTAATGGCAGCTTCCGCTAAAGCTCCGTTTGTATTACGAACATATTTAATACTGGGTTCCATTGCTTTTACCCAGTTTAGAGAATCGAATATTCTAAAAATATCAATCCCGTTTTCCCAAGATTTATCTACAAATTTTTCTATTAGATTATCGGGATATGCTTTATAACCAACAGCATTAGAACCACGTAATAACATCTGAAATAAGATATTGGGCATTGCTTTTCTAAGTTCTCGCAATCTCGACCAAGGGCTTTCATGAAGGAAACGCAGACAAACATCAAAGGTTGCACCTCCCCACATTTCTATACTGAATGTATTGGCATGATTTTTAGCAAAACTTTCCGCAACTTTAAGCATATCGTAAGTGCGCATTCGGGTAGCCAATAGAGATTGGTGTGCATCCCTAATGGTTGTGTCTGTATAATGTATTTTCTTTTCGTTTCGCAACCAAGCACTAAATTCATCTGGGCCTAATTTGCTAAGTAGATCTTTGGTGCCCTTTGGATATTCTGAAAATTGATCGTAAGCAGGGACTTTTGCATTTCTGAAAACTTTACTTTCTTCAATATATTTCACATCTGGATTTCCGTTGACAATCACTTCTCCTAGATATCCTAATATTTTTGAAGAACGATCTTGGGAAAGCTTAATATTAAATAGGGCAGGGGTTTTCTGAATGAAATTAACTGTCGTTTTCCCGTCTTTAAATTCTGGATGCTGAATTACATTCTGTAAAAAATGAATGTTGGTTTTTACACCTCTAATTCTGAATTCTTTTAATGCTCTCACCATTTTACGAACTGCACCATCTAAGGTTCTACCGTGGGCGGAAACTTTTACCAACATCGAATCGAAAAATGGACTCACTTTATAACCTTGGTAAATACTTCCAGCATCTAGTCGTATCCCCATACCTGAAGCAGAACGATAGGTAGTAATGGTTCCATAATCTGGAGTGAAATTATTTTCGGGATCTTCGGTAGTTAATCGACATTGCAATGCAAAACCATAAGTTGCAATAGAATCCTGTTCGTAAATTTTAATCTGGGTATCGGATAATCGATAACCCCCAGCGACGAAAATTTGGGTTTTTACCAAATCGATTCCTGTAACCATTTCAGTAACGGTATGTTCAACTTGTATGCGAGGATTTACCTCAATAAAATAAACATGATCTTCTTTATCTACTAAAAATTCAACAGTTCCAATATTATTATAATTTACCTCTTTAGCGATTGCCAAGGCATATTTGTAAAGGTTTTGTTTTACCTCTTCAGAGATATTAAATGAAGGGGCAATTTCCACTACTTTTTGGTGACGACGTTGAACTGAGCAATCCCGTTCGTGTAAATGGCGAATATTTCCATGGTTATCTGCTACAATCTGAACTTCAATATGCTTTGGGTCTTCCACATATTTTTCTAAAAACATGGTGTCATCTCCAAAAGCATTTAGGGATTCGTTTTTGGCAGAATCAAAATGTTGTTCTAAATCTGTTGAGGATCTTACAATTCGCATTCCTCTACCACCACCACCAGATGCAGCTTTTAACATTAAAGGATAGCCAATTTCATTGGCTTCAGATAGAGCAACTTTTAAGGAGCTTAGTTTCTTTTTGTTTCCTTCAATAACAGGAACATTGCATTTTACTGCATTTTTCTTTGCGGTAACTTTATCGCCTAAAGCGTCCATTACTTCAGGATCTGGTCCAATAAAAATAATACCATTTTCGGCACAAGCTCTTGCAAAACCTGAATTTTCAGAAAGAAAACCATAACCAGGATGTATAGCGTCTACATTTTTAGATTTTGCCAAACCAATAATTTCATCAATATCTAAGTATGGTTTAAGAGGCTGGTTATTATCTCCTATTTGATAAGATTCATCTGCCTTATATCGATGCTGAGAATAGCGATCTTCATAAGTAAAAATAGCAACTGTTTTTACATTAATTTCGGTACAAGCTCGTAATACTCTTATGGCAATTTCGCCACGATTGGCAACTAGTATCTTTTTTATTTTCATTTCAATTATCTCGATTCAAACGAGGTGTTTTTAAATTAAACATTAATTAATGATATATGGATTTTCGGTTTTGTAATTTCTAATTATAAAATCTAATGCGCTTTTTAATATGTCTCCCATATTGGTAGATTTTTTAAAATTTAAATCTTTGGTAAGCACATATAACTCCCCTTTTAACTGACTTATTTTATCTGGAGTAGATAGATGATCTTGCTGCATGCATTTTAGTAAATGGTCCAATCTATAGGAACTGCTAATAGCTCTTTTTGCCAATAAGGAACGTTCTTCGTTTTCGTATTGCTCTATAGATCCTCTTTGAAGTAAGTCTAAGGACATTTTTACAAGGGCGTTATTTTCTTTTAAATATTGTGGTTTATAAACTTTTATGTTTCCTTCAAAAGATTGTTGGTCAAAATCAATAGCTCTTAGACGATATTGTATTCTATCAAAATCATGGGTTAAAACCACTACATAATTATAGGCTCTCATATCTCCTAAAAGTCTTACAAAACATCGTTCGTTAAACTTGACAAACTGTTTTGCCAATTCTTTTTTATCCTGAAGGGAGCAATTTTCTAAATTTTCCTCTATAAAAACATCACAAGGAATACCAGAGATATGTTCTTCGATAAGAGTGTCTTTATAGATTAAAAATTCAATATGATTTGGAGATAAAAGATGTTCTAATTCTAATCCGTAAACTCTAGAGGCGTCCGCTTTTTTTAAATAATAAAAAGTATAATTATCATTTAATATATTTCTGATTTTAATACGGAAAGGCTTTGTATTTCCAAAAGTGCAATAGTCAATGCTATCTACACTTAAATAGGGTATCGCAGAATCATTTCCATCTGCGTGTAAAATGGTATATATTTTTTTTAAGCCGAGATTTATATCTTCTCGTTCGTGTTCTGGAAAATAAGTGCTAAGCCATAAGGTGTCATTTCCACTTTCATCATAAATAGCTATGGAACCTTGAAATCGCAACAAATCATCGTAACGAACGGGTATTTTTACATTCCTTCCGTTTTTTGTCAAGTAGGTAGATAACTCTTTGGTTATAGGAAAGGCAGGCTTTTTTTTAGAGATTAGTTTTTCATCCATTTCAATAAAAAGTATGCCTAAAGGTAAAATATTTTTATTATTAATTGAGCTTAATTTTTCATTAAGTATAAAGAAGTTTTAAGAGAAATAAAGAGTATAAAAGATAATAAAAGAGAAGCAAAAAAAGAATTAGTATTTTTAGCAATGCAAATAGTATTTAAGGGGAAATTTAAAAAACTATCGAAACAATTTTGGGTGCTTAATCGAAATATAAACATGAATAATTCAGAATTTATTCTAACAAAAAAGGCATTTATAAGTTCTCAAGGAACTCTAAAATACATCGATAAAGGCAAAGGAAGCGTCCTGCTATTATTACATGGCATTCCAACCTCTTCTTGGTTGTATCGAAGAATGATAGATGGATTATCCCATAAACATCGAGTTATTGCACCCGATATGTTGGGATTTGGTTCTAGTGATTCTCCTAAAGGATATGACATCTATGAACCAAAAGAACATGCTAGGCGTATTTTGGAATTAATGGATTCTTTAAAAATTGATAAATGGAGTCATGTGTTTCATGATGCTGGAGGGCTATGGACTTGGGAATTATTAAAGTTATCCCCCAATAGAATTGAGAATTTAATAATATTAAACTCAGTTATTTATGAAGAGGGATTTAAACCGCCAATTAGGTTTAAAAAAGGTTTTTTGGCAAAATTTGTAATAAAACTATATAGTTTAAGTCTAACAAATAGAATTTTACTAAAAGGATTGTTTAATCAGTCCTTGGTTAAAAACACTTTGACTAAGGATGATTTGATGGGATATAAAAAACCATTATTGGAAGGAAAGACAGAGGCAATGTATCAATTTTTTTCTAAGACCTGTAATGATTTACCCAATTATCATGAACTTATTAAAAGCTTATCCATGCCAAAATTATTAATATGGGGTAAGTATGATGAATTTCTAATAATTGATAAAATAAAGGAGCAATTGAAATTAGATATGGATCTAGAAGATTCAAACATGCATATAATAGAGGCAAAGCATTATATACAAGAGGAAAAACCAGAAGAAATAAATGAGTTGATTTTAAGCTTTTTAGCGTAGTTGATGATCATTAAATTCAATTCAAAAGGAAGAAAATAATTAAACTAGAATTAAATCAAAATTTTATGAGTGTAATATCAAGTCTGACAGATTATATTAAAAATGGAAAGAAACGAGAAGAAGTGCCACATGGACTTTGTCCTAATTGTTGGGGAAGATTAGAATATGGTGGTGAGTTTTATAAAGCGGTTCAAAAAGAAAACTTGGATTTAAATAATCTAGAAAAACATAAAGGGTGGATTCAAGCACTTGCTACAAAATATGCCTATGGTCTTGAGCTAAAAAAGAAAGGTGCTGAATGGGAATGTGAATTGTGTAACACAAAGTATGAGAATGAATAACGAATAAGGTTAAGAGAATATTCAACTTTCTCGAGGGGAAATTGGCTGATATGTTACGCTATCATTATGATAGAAAAAGCAAAATAGTTTAAATTCCTTCTGATAGCTTTCGCATTTTAACCACATCTGTGATTTGAATTCTTTTACCCGAAGTTGAGATAAGGCCTTCTTTTTTAAGTTCTGAAAGCATACGAATACATGATTCTGTAGCGGTACCTACAATGTTAGAAATATCCTCTCGAGAAAGTTGAATAATCATAAAACCATCCTGGTCTACGCCAAAATTTTCTTCTAAATGCAATAAGGTTTCTGCGATACGTTGCTTTACAGACTTTTGAGAAATATTTACTATTACATCATCCGCTTCTTTTAATTCATTTGCCAAATTATGGAGCATGTCTAAAGAAAAATCAGGGTTGCTATGTAAATTATCTAGGATAATGTTTTTAGGAATAAAACATGAGTTCATGTCATTAACGGCAACTGCTCTTAGGTTTGTTGGCTCTTTAGCAATTACAGAGCGTTGCCCTAAAACTTCGCCACCACTTACAAATTTTATAATTTGATCCTTGCCGTTAGTGCTTAACTTAGACAGCTTGGCAATTCCATGTCTTACACAGTAAATGCCTTTTAAATGCTCTCCTTCATCAAAAATCACTTCTCCCTTTTTAAAAGATCTAGTTGTTTTTCCATCAGAGATACATTTTAGCTCATCACTAGTTAAAGTATTTAATCCCGTAAACTTTCTAACAATGCACTTCTCACATTTGCTCATTTTACAAAAATAATTAAAATTAATATATTAGAATATTTAAATCTTTTAAATCATTTGTATCCTTCAATTTTACTAATAGAACTTGAATTAAACATCCATAATTTTTTAAAAATAGATTAATTTTGCAAACTTATAGTGAAAACACTGTAAAACTTTATGAGTAAAAAGATAGAAACTACAACTTGCTACCATTGTGGAGATTTATGTGACCCCATTGAAATTATTTCAGATGAAAAATCATTCTGCTGTAATGGTTGTAAAACAGTTTACGAAATATTCTCTGAAAACGATTTAACTTGCTATTACGACTTACAATCTGCGCCAGGAACCACTCCCGCTGAAATTTCTGGTAAATACGATTTTCTAGAAAACCAAGAAATTGCAAATAAGTTACTAGAATTTGATGACGGAAAACACCAAATCATTACTTTTTACATACCCACCATACATTGTAGTTCTTGTATTTGGGTTTTGGAAAATTTAAATAAACTTCAAGCCTCAGTTACGACATCTCAAGTTAACTTTCCGAAGAAAACAGTACGAATAACTTTTATGTCTGAAGAACTTTCTTTAATGCAATTGGTGCTTTTAATGAGTTCTATTGGCTATGAACCCTATATCTCACTAGAGGATTATACCTCTGGAAAAAAAGCAGTAGATCGTCAATTAATATATAAACTAGGAGTTGCTGGATTTGCCTTTGGGAATATAATGTTCTTATCATTTCCCGAATATTTTGAAGTCAATGAGTTTTGGTTAGATCGATATAAATTGGTGTTTAGGTGGATTATGCTCCTTTTTTCAATTCCAGTAGTATTTTATTCGGGTTGGGATTATTTTGTTTCTGCCTACAAAGGATTGCGATCCAAAATATTAAATATTGATGTTCCTATCGCTTTAGGAATATCGGTTTTGTTTTTAAGAAGTATTGCTGAGGTCGTCTTCGATTTAGGTTCTGGTTTTTTTGATAGCCTTACAGGATTGATTTTCTTTTTATTAATAGGAAAGTATTTTCAGCAGCGAACCTATTCCTTTTTATCTTTTGAAAGAGATTATAAATCCTATTTTCCTATAGCTGTAACTAGGATAGATACTTATAAAAATGAAAAAACCGTTCAGGTATATGAAATTAAAAAAGGAGATCGCTTATTAATTCGAAATGATGAATTAATACCTGTGGATGGGATATTAATTAGTGGCAATGCTCTTGTAGATTATAGTTTTGTTACGGGAGAAGCTACGGCAGTTCAGAAAATATCTGGAGATAAACTTTTCGCAGGAGGGAAGCAACTCTCAGGAGTAATAGAAATTGAAGCTTTAAAATCTGTAGAGCAAAGTTATTTAACCCAACTCTGGGGGAATGAAGCTTTTAAAGAAGATAAGGTACAAGCTTTTAATAGTTTGATCGATAGTATAAGTAAACGCTTTACAATAGTAGTACTCGCAATTGCTTTTATTTCTACCGCATTTTGGATGTACCATGATTCCACAAAGGCCTTAAATGTATTTACCGCAGTATTAATTATTGCATGCCCTTGCGCAATAGCATTGGCTACTCCATTTACTTTAGGGAATATGTTGCGAATTTTTGGGCAACAGAAATTTTATCTAAAAAATGCGAATGTAATCGAGCGAATTGCAAAGATTACAATGATTGTATTTGATAAAACAGGAACCATTACCACCAATAAAAAAAGTGTTATAAACTACGAGGGAGAGGCCCTTTCTGAACAAGAAGAGGTCCTTTTATTTAATTTGGTAAGAGCATCGAACCACCCCTTGAGCAGACAATTATACGATACTCTTTCTGTGAAAGAAATAATAAAGTTCGACACTTTTGAAGAAATTATAGGAAAGGGAATAGAAGCAACTCATAATGGTATCACTATTAAAGTAGGCTCTGCGAAATATGTTAATTATAGTGGAGAACTAAATTCATTACAAACATCGGTTTATTTACAGTTGGATGGAAAGTATAAAGGCCGTTTTAACTTTCAAAATACCTATAGAGAGGGATTGAATGATGTATTTGAAGCATTAAATACCAATTCTAAATTAGCAATCCTTTCAGGAGATAATGAAGGAGAAAGAGAAAGGTTAAGGTCATTATTACCTAAAGGAACCACCTTATTATTTCAGCAAAACCCACAGCAAAAATTAGATTTTGTAAAGGATTTACAACAAAAAGGAGAAAGAGTAATGATGATTGGAGATGGATTAAACGATGCAGGGGCATTAGCACAAAGCGATGTTGGAATTGTAGTTTCAGAAAACATCAATGTTTTTTCACCAGCTTGTGACGGAATCTTAGATGCTTCACATTTTTCTAGATTGCCAAGTTATTTTAATGTTTCAAAAAAATCATTGAAAATTATAAAGTGGAGTTTTGTTTTTTCATTTATTTATAACATCACGGGGCTATATTTTGCAATTACAGGAAATTTACTACCAGTTATCGCTGCGATATTGATGCCTTTAAGTTCCATAAGTATTGTTGTTTTTACAACAATAGCAACTGCTTACGAAGGAAAAATGTTAAGAAAAAAATAAAAAACTGATATTTGTCATATTTAGTATATTTAATGGAAATTATCTTAGCCAAATATTTTAAATAATTTATGAGTATTATTTATTTGTTATTAGCAATAAGTATTGTAATCGCAATAGGCTTTTTCATTGTTTTTATTATTTCAGTTCAAAAGGGTCAGTACGATGATGTATATACCCCATCTATTCGTATGCTTTTTGATGATGAATTAGTAAAAGAAACGCCGAAAACAAAACCAACCAAAACAGAAAAACAAGATTAATTATGGAGGTACAAAAATTTTATTATGACAATAAAATCGTAAAGAACTTTATTTATGCTACAATTATTTGGGGTGTAGTTGGAATGTCGGTGGGACTTTTAGTCGCATTTATGTTTCTGTTTCCAAATCTTACCGATGGTATTTCCTGGCTAAGCTTTGGTAGATTAAGACCTTTACATACCAATGCAGTAATATTTGCTTTTGTAGGTAATGCTATTTTTGCAGGAGTTTATTACTCCACACAAAGATTACTTAAAGCTAGAATGTTTAATGATTTATTAAGTAAAATAAACTTTTGGGGTTGGCAACTAATTATTGTTGCTGCAGCATTTACACTTCCATTAGGATATACCTCCTCTAAAGAATATGCTGAATTAGAATGGCCCATAGATATAGCTATTGCTGTAATTTGGGTTGTATTTGGTGCAAACTTAATTGGTACAATTATAAAAAGAAGACAACGACATATTTATGTTGCGATATGGTTTTATTTAGCAACTTTTGTGACCGTTGCTGTCTTACATATTGTAAATAGTATGGCACTTCCTGTAAGTGCATTAAAGAGTTATTCTGCTTATGCAGGAGTTCAAGATGCTTTAGTGCAATGGTGGTACGGACATAATGCTGTAGCATTTTTCTTAACTACTCCATTCTTAGGGTTAATGTATTATTTTGTTCCTAAAGCAGCGAACAGACCTGTATATTCTTATAGACTTTCGATTGTACACTTTTGGTCTTTAATATTTATCTATATATGGGCAGGTCCCCATCATTTACTTTATACAGCATTACCAGATTGGGCACAAAATTTAGGAGTTGCATTTTCTGTAATGTTACTTGCACCTTCTTGGGGTGGGATGATCAACGGATTACTTACATTACGTGGAGCTTGGGATAAAGTAAGAGTAGATCCAGTATTAAAATTTATGGTAGTAGCTATTACCGGTTATGGTATGGCAACTTTTGAAGGTCCGATGCTGGCATTAAAAAATGTAAATGCAATTGCTCATTATACCGATTGGATTGTAGCTCACGTTCACGTTGGCGCTCTTGCCTGGAACGGTTTCTTTACTTTTGGTATGATATACTGGTTAATACCAAGAATGTTTAAATCCAAATTATGGTCTTTAAAATTAGCCAATTTGCACTTTTGGATTGGGACTCTAGGAATAATTCTATATGCATTGCCTTTATATGTAGCTGGGTTTGTACAGGCTTCTATGTGGAAACAATTTAACCCTGATGGAACACTGGTTTACGGAAACTTTTTAGAAACTGTAAGTCAAATTATGCCGATGTATTGGATGCGTGCTATAGGTGGTAGTATGTTTATTATTGGTATGTTTATTTTGGTTTATAATATCATTCAAACCATAAGAAGTGGAAGTGCTGTTACCGATGAATTAGCGGAGGCACCAGAATTAGAAAAAGTAACTAAAAAACAAACGAAAGGGGAAGGATACCATACTTGGTTAGAAAGAAGGCCTGTTAAGTTTACTTTATATGCTACCATTGCAATAATAATTGGAGGTGCAGTACAAATTATTCCTTCGCTTATTGTGGACGATTATATTCCACAAATCTCAAGTGTAAAACCATATACTCCTTTAGAATTGGAAGGACGTGATTTATACATTAGAGAAGGATGTGTGGGATGTCACTCTCAGATGATTCGACCTTTTAGAAGCGAAGTAGAGCGTTATGGAGAATATTCTAAAGCTGGAGAGTTTGTTTACGATAGACCATTCTTATGGGGATCTAAACGTACAGGTCCAGATTTACATAGAATAGGAGGCAAGTATTCAGATAACTGGCATTTCAATCATTTTTATGACCCTCAAACAACTTCAGATGGATCCATTATGCCTTCCTATAAATGGTTTATAAGGAATAAGCTTGATAAATCTAGTATTGTTTCTAAAATGGAAACATTAGTCGCTTTAGGAGTTCCTTATTCCGAAGAAGAAATAGCAGGAGCTGAATATTCTATGGCAGAACAAAGTGCTAAAATTGAACAAAATCTATATAATGATCCTGATTTTGCGGAAGCTTACGAAGCAGATAAAGCTGCAGCTGCAGAAAATGGAGAAGAATTTGTGGAGATGCGTGATAGAGAAGTAGTCGCTATGATTGCTTACCTGCAACGTTTAGGTACAGATATTAAAGTAAAAACCGAAGAATAAATTAAACGAAAAGAATTATGTTAAGATTTATCAAAGGAAATTTAGAAAATATAGATGGGGTTGCAATATATCCCATTATATCACTATTAATATTTTTCATCTTTTTTGTAGGACTTTTTTTCTGGGTAATCAAAATGAAAAAATCCCATATAGAAGAAGTAAGTAATTTACCATTAGAAAACGATCAAAACAACCCATTAATATGAAACTATTAACACCATTTTTTAGAGTACTTATTTTTGCAATTATAACTTTTGCATTATTTGAGTATATAGTCGATTCTGGAGATCAATTAGCCATTCAAGAAAACTCATTAATTGCACCTATTTTTTGGGGATTATTGGTTCTTGCAATTTTTATTGAAATTATTATTGGAACCGTAAAAAGTAGGGTTTACAATTCGTTAAGTGAAGAAGGAAGAGAGAAATATGAGCAATTGGAAGCCGATAGTTACTTCGGAAAATTATATGCAAAATTATTAGATTCTAGAGCTATTGAAGAAGAAGGAGAAATTATTTTGGATCATGATTACGATGGGATTAAAGAATTAGACAACAACCTTCCACCATGGTGGGTATATCTTTTTTATGCATCCATTATTTTTGGTGTGGTTTATTTAGCGAGATATCATGTTTTTGATGGGGACTTTATTGCTGTGGAATATGAAAAAGAAGTTGCACAAGCAAAAATAGATATAGAAGAATACAAGAAAAATAATCCAAATCTAGTAGACGCATCGACTGTGGTTTTATTAACTGAAGAATCCGATTTAAAAGCTGGGAGAGTAATCTTCGATGAGAAATGTGCCGTATGTCATAAAACTGATGGAGGTGGTGGTATTGGTCCAAACCTAACCGATCCAAATTGGATTTTAGGTGGAGGAATAAAAAATGTATTTACTACAATTTCTGAAGGTGGACGTGATGGAAAAGGAATGATTTCATGGAAGGCAGAATTAAATGCCAATGAAATTGCACAAGTTTCAAGTTATGTTTTAGGTTTTGAAGGAACTACTTCAGCTGCTCCTAAAGCAGCAGAAGGGGATGTTTGGGTAGATCCAGATGCAGCTCCAATTGAAGAAGAAGATACTTCAGAAAAGGAAGTTGAGGTTGAGGTTCCAACAACTTAAGAAGCTTCGATAAAGTAAATATTTTTTATAAATAACCAATCGAATAGAAAATTTTAAGGTACTGCTATGGACGAAAATTTTAGAGATTCTATTGGAACCATTAACGATGAAGGGAAAAGAGCTTGGGTTTTTCCAAAAAAACCTTCTGGTGTTTTTTATAAATATAGAAAGTGGGTAAGTTATATTTTACTTGTCATTTTATTGGTATCTCCATTTCTTAAAATCAATGGGAATCAATTTATGCTTTTTAATGTATTAGATAGGCAGTTTAATATTTTTGGTTTTCCATTTTGGCCTCAAGATTTTCACATTATTGTGATCATGATGATCATTGGGGTTATTTTCATTGTTTTCTTTACCGTTGTTTTTGGTCGAATATTTTGTGGGTGGATTTGCCCACAAACCATATTTATGGAAATGGTTTTCCGTAGAATAGAATATTGGATTGAAGGAGATCGTGGAAAGCAAATTAAATTAAGCAAACAAGTTTGGAATGCGGATAAAATTAAGAAGCGTGTTTTAAAATGGGTAATTTTCTTTATCATATCCTTTATTATCGCGAATGTATTTTTAGCCTATCTTATAGGAAGTGATACCTTATTGCGATATGTTATAGATGGACCAACCAACCATATAAATACATTGATTTCTCTATTTATTTTTACTAGTGTATTTTATTTTGTGTTTGCTTGGTTTAGAGAACAAGTTTGTATCATAGCTTGTCCCTACGGAAGATTACAAGGGGTTCTATTAGACAATAAATCTATTATTGTTGCTTACGACCATAAGCGGGGAGAACGGGAAGAAGGTCGTGCAAGATTTAAAAAGAATGAAAATAGAGAAGAGCTCGGTATTGGAGATTGTGTTGATTGTTCGCTTTGTGTAAAAGTTTGCCCAACAGGAATAGATATTAGAAATGGAACTCAATTAGAATGTGTTAATTGTACCGCCTGTATCGATGCCTGTGATAGTATTATGGAAGGGGTTGATTTGCCTAAAGGATTGATACGGTATGCTAGTGAAGAGAATATAGAAAAGAAAGAGAAGTTTACCTTTTCACCAAGACTAAAAGGGTACACGGCAGTATTGGTTATATTAATTGGTGTTTTAATTGGAATGCTATTTTTAAGAAACGATGTAGAAGCTTCTGTATTGAGATTGCCTGGACAATTATTTGAGCATAAAGAAAACAATATCATCAGTAATGTATATACTTTTAAATTGGTAAATAAGACTTCTAATGCTATCGATAATGTTCATTTTGAACTAATATCGCATGAAGGTACCATTAAACTAGTAAGTAATAATAACTTTTCTATACCTGAAAAAGGATTGGCAGAGGGAACTTTATTTATTGAAGTAAATGCAAGCACCTTAAGTGGTGATAAGGATAGAGTGGAAATTGGAGTATATAGCAATGAAGTGCTTATTGAAACCACTTCCACATCATTTTTAGGACCAAGAAGCTTTAATTAAAAACAACCTGCTTTTGTAGGAGTCATTATGAAAATAAATTGGGGAACAGGAATAGTAATTGCAATTGTAGCTTTTATTGGATTTATCCTTGTTTTAGTAACTCTTATGTTGTCTGATGATAAGCTAGACCATGAATTAGTAATTGAAGACTATTATAAAAAAGAATTGGTGTATCAAGAAGAAATTGATGCCGAAAAAAATGCACAAGCTTTAACTGAAAATATTAAAGTATCTAAAACAGAGGAAGGCTTATTACTAGTATTTCCAAAAAACCTAGACTTTTCTAGAATTGAAGGAACAGTAACTCTTTACAGGCCTTCCAATAAAAATTTAGATTTTGAAACCCCTATAAATCTTTCGAGCCATCAATTACTCATCCCAAAAAATAATTTGGTAGAGGGAAGATGGGATGTTTCTGTAAATTGGAAATATGAGGGAGTAACTTATCTTTATAAAGATAAAACAAGATATTAAATATGCTTCTGTCGGCATTAATATTTGGTCTATTAGGAAGTTTTCATTGCATTGGAATGTGCGGCCCTATTGCCTTTATGTTACCTGTAGATCGTTCTAACAATTTCAAAAAGATAAGCCAAATTACGCTTTACCATATAGGTAGAATATTCACCTATAGTTTGATTGGATTGCTATTTGGACTTTTAGGGAAGAGTTTCAATTTATTTGGTTTTCAACAACAACTGTCCATAATCGTTGGTGTTTTTATGATTGTAATGGTACTAATTCCTTATAAAACTTTTAATAAATATAATTTTTCAAAGCCTTTGTTTCAATTAATTTCCAAAGTAAAAACCGCTTTAGGAAAAGAATTAAAAAAGAAATCGCCAGACACTTTTTTAACCATTGGATTTTTAAATGGTTTTCTTCCCTGTGGATTAGTTTATATGGCTTTGTTTGGAGCATTGGCATCAGGGGATGCATTACAAGGGTCCTTGTATATGGTATTATTTGGAATGGGCACCATCCCATTAATGACTACTGCAATTTATTTCGGTAACTTTTTAACTGCTAAGGTTAGGCAGTATATTAGAAAAGCAATTCCTGTAGTAGTTGTTATTATTGGACTTATGTTTATTCTAAGAGGGATGGGACTTGGAATTCCCTACCTTTCTCCAAAACCCATAGTAGAACAAATTAACGCATCTTACGACTGTAGTTAGTTTTGCATTTTTTCTTCTTTCTATAGCACAAATTGTGTATTTTTATTCTTCTGAAAAATAATAAAATCATGGAAACAATATTAGGTATAGGTTCTAGAATAAATCATTCCTATTACGGAAAAGGAGTGGTAATCAATGTCACTTCAGAATTGTATTGGGTTACTTTTTTAGAAGGCGGTTTAGAAACCATTGCCGTAAATGAAGAATTCGAAATATTAGATGCTGTAAAGGATGAAGTAGATACCGTAAGTTTTTCTGAAGTAGAAGATAGCCTTCGTGATTTACTTAAAAAATGGAGTGATGCTAGCGAAATAGTTCCCATTGCAGATAAATGGCGTGGGGGAACTATGGTATTAGAGCCTAAGGATTCTAAACTTTCTAATAAAGAAATTCCTGTAAATACTTTTTTTCATAAAATTGTAATGCTTAGAGATCGATTGCGAGTTATGGAACAAAAGATAAATTCAAGTAAAAATTTAGACGATCAAGAAAAAGTAGATATACAGCAATATATTACCCGTTGTTATGGAAGTCTCACTACTTTTAACGTTCTTTTTAAAAATAACTCCCAGCAGTTTAAAGGAGATAGCGCAAAAAAATAATCAAATATTAATTATAGAATTAAAATAGATAAATAATTATGGAAGAATTTCAACAAATAAATCAACCTTTATTGATTAATAGCTTAACAGATGAAGCGAAGGTTGCTTTTTATAAAAAAACCTATACCCATTTAGCGATGGCGGTTTTATTATTTGTTTTAGTGGAGACCATATTCTTTCAAATACCACCATTATTAGAATTTTCACTTTCCTTAACCCAGGGTTGGTCATGGTTATTAATGCTTGGTGGCTTTATGTTTGTTACCAATTATGCGGAAAAAATGGCTTTGTCATCTCATGATAGAAATAAACAATATTTAGCCTTATTGCTTTATGTTATTGCGGAAGCTTTTATTTTTATTCCATTAATATTCATGGCAATGATAACGGCAGAAGATGGTGGAGCGGAAATTCTTAACCAAGCTGCTATTCTAACTTTATCTTTATTCTCGGGACTTTCTGCAATTGTGCTTTTAACAAAAAAAGATTTTTCTTTTTTAAAATCAATCTTAGCAATTGGATTTTTTATAGCCTTAGGATTAATAGTAGCAGGGGTGTTGTTTGGTTTTAATTTAGGCTTGTGGTTTAGTGTAGGAATGGTAGTTTTAGCTTCAGGATCTATATTATACCAAACTTCCAATATGGTGCATAAATATAGCGAAGACCAATATGTTGCGGCATCTTTAGGTTTATTTGCATCATTAATGCTATTGTTCTGGTATATATTGAGCATTTTAAATAGAAGCTAGGTTTTTCATATTAAAGATTTAGTTGTTCTATTAAAACAACAAATTTGGAGTACTGCCGTTTTTTTAGTACACTATTTAATATAAAACAGGAAACCCTATTGTTATTAATCCTTCAAACCTACAATGATTATTCAGAGCTAGCCCCTTATGGTTATTCTATTGTTTTGACCGGCTTTGCTTTTTATTTATTTAGATTGTTTGAAAATTTCTACGGAAATTACTTTAACAAACCTCTTTTAAGGCATTATTTAATATATAAAAAACTTTCTGAAACTCAAGTTGAAGTCTTAAAAGAAGAGTTCTCTTTTTACAATTCACTTTCAAAAAAGCATCAGCTTCAATTTCAACATCGTGTTGCATCTTTTATTTCAGATAAAGAATACGTAGGGAGGGAAGATTTTATAATTACAGAGCGAATAAAAATTCTGATTGCCGCCACTGGATGTATGCTAAGCTTTGGTAGAAAGAATTATGGCTATAATTTAATTGAATATATTTTAGTGTACCCTAAAGAGTTTTATAGCAATATAAACGAAGCATATCATATGGGAGAATTTAATCCAAAAGGGAAGGCATTGGTCTTGTCTTGGAAAGATTTTGAAGAGGGTTATGATATTTCTAATGATAATAGGAATTTAGGAATTCACGAATTTATGCATGCAATGCAATTAGAAGCTAAACATGGTAGTGACGGAGATTCTGATAGATTTGAAAAACAATTTCAAAATATATTAAAGCAACTCTCTAAACCAGAAATAAAAGATAAATTAATCGATACTCGTTACTTTAGAGATTATGCCTTTACCAATCAATATGAATTTATGGCCGTAATGGCGGAGTACTTTTTTGAGTCTCCAAAGGAATTTAAAAAGCTTTTTCCCGAACTATATGAGTATAGTAAAAAGCTATTAAATTTTAATTTTGTGAATTATTAAAATGGGTTTTTAGCAAGAAAACTAAAAACCCATTTCTGATTTTGATTGATGAATATTACTTTTTAACCAACACTTTTTGAGTATGGCTATTCCCATTAAAGGAAACTGCTTTTAAAAGATATATCCCTTCTGCATAATTGTCAGCATTCCAAGTTTGAGATTCATTTAAATCCATTGTTTCAATTAAACTCCCTGATATAGTATATACTTGAATAGATTTTATAGTTCGTGAATAATTTGAAATTACCGTAAACCGACTGCCCATAGTTGGATTTATAAAATTTTGATCGAATTCATTCTCAGGAACCGATAATATTACTTCTCTTATTCTTATTGCATTTGGAGTTAATAAAGTTCCAGTAGGAACAATATCTTCAATGAAATTAAAGTCGCTACCATATTTTTTTATAGACCCTGCAGCTCCTGCGCCTATTAGCATATCTCCATTAGGATAAAAATCTACTCCTTCACATTGACCAACTCCAGTAATTAGATCTTCTACAAAATTTCCATCGGAATCAAATCTTTTAATAATTCCATTATTCCAATTAAAAACAATTAAATCTCCACTACCGCTTTTATCGAAAAATATATTTGTAGGACCTGCGAGCCCAGTATCGATAAAAGGGCCTAAGTCATTTCCGTCAGGATCAAATTTCTGAACAAAAGATCCGCCATAAGAAGATACATATAAGTTTCCGTCAGCATCCCAATCTAAGCCAATACTTTGTGGTACACCAGCGTTAGTAAATTCATCTACAAAAGTTCCATCCAATTGATAACGCAATACCTTATTATTACTATTGCTCCATTGTAATACATAAAGTAAGTTATCTGCACCTAGTTTCATTCTAGTTGGACCTCCTGCAACCGCTGCAAATATTTCAATAAAATCTCCGGTATCTATATTGTGTTTCGAGATGTTTCCTCCAGAAGCTGCTAAATTTGAAATAATAACTGCATTTTCATCTTCCAAAAAGAATATGTCTTCTGGCCATTCTATATTGTCAGATTCATTCATGACTTCTTCTTGGTTGTCTCCATTTTCATCGAATTTATAAATGTACCAAGGCGGGTTGCTAAAACCACCAGCATCACTTACCCAAACTTCAAAATCTTGTGACCATAAATCTGTTGTTGCAAAAAGCAAACAACTCGCAAATAATAAGATAACTTTTTTCATCGTGCTAAATTTTAGAATTAATTTACAGCTAAATTCTAATTTTTGTTCCGAAGAAGGGTCACTTATTATAATTCACTACACTGAATTTATAAATTAAGAGTTAAAAAAATTATTTCTGAATTGGGAAGGAGTGCAGTTGTTTTTCTGCTTAAAAGCTTTATAAAAAGAATTTTTATTGTTGAAGCCAACATCAAAATAAATATGTTTAATGATGACACTATCTTCTTTCTGTAATAAGATTTCGGCTTCTTTAAGACGATAGTCATTTACAAAGCTATTGAAGTTTCTACCATATTTTTTATTGATGATTTTAGATAAAAGATGTGTCGAAAAACCTAATTGATCTGCTAAATTTACCAAACGTAATTCATTATCTATATATGGTTTTTGAAGATCCATATGTTTTGTTAAGTTTTCATAAAACTCATTAAGCATGGAAATTTCAAAACTTTCATTCTTATTTTTTATGGGTAGAAATAAATTTGAAAATAACTCCCCATTAAAGACACTCGGTTGTTTAAATATAAAATAACCTATGGTGTAAATGGAAACACTCATCATAATCGAAATCATATAATCCCATTCCGCGTTAAAAAAAGAAAAATTTACTAAAGCATAATAAGAGATATAGGATAAAATAAATAATGTATATAAAAACACCAGCACTCTAGCCCAATTATACCTAACCTTAGTGAACTCTGAATGAAGCTCTTTATTACGGAAAATAAGCAATAGAATTAATACCGTATAGAAAATCATATGCAAAGAAATATACCAATGACTTCCATGAATAAAAGAGAGAAACGGAATATTAATAGAAGTGATGTTTAAATACTTTAGCCATAAGATGATATTGGACATTAGTATTAAAGATGCAGGAAGAAAATGTAGTGCATAATTAAAACGCACCTTTTTTTTATATAAATTTAAAAAGTATAGATATAGTAATGGGCCTGTAGATAAATAACAAACTGGAGGTAATATGATAAAATAGGGAATGACTTGCTGATACTTGGTCCAATACAAAACATATTGAAAAAGAATAATTGAAAAGGATAAAATTAGAAAGGCAATAGAATAGTTTTTTTTATTTCTGTTGGTAATCAATACCACAAATAAAAACAAGCCCATAAATGCGGCCAATAAAAACCCCGAAGTCCAAGTGTCTAATGAAGGTTGCATAAAATATTTTACACAACTAATTTACGATAATTGTTATTAGATTGGTTTACTATTATAAATAATGACTAATATTCTGTTAGAATATGTGTTTTAGGCAAGAAGATCTTTCAATCCTTGTATAGTTTCTGTTGGATTTTCTGAACGGAAAACATAACTCCCAGCCACTAATACATCAGCTCCAGCATCTACTAATTGTTGTGCGTTTTTATTTGTTACACCACCATCAATTTGAATGATTGTCGAAGCATTATTCTTGGTGATGATTTCTTTTAGTTTTCTAACTTTTGAATAAGTGTTTTCAATAAAGCTTTGTCCTCCAAAACCAGGATTTACACTCATGATACAAACAAGGTCAATATCATTAATAGTATCTTCCAATAAAGAAACATTTGTATGTGGATTTAAAGCAACTCCGGCTTTCATTCCTTCTGCTTTTATTGCCTGTAATGTTCTATGCAAATGTGTGCAAGCTTCGTAATGAACGGTTAAATAATTCATTCCTAATTCAGCAAACGTTTTTATATAACGATCCGGGTCTACGATCATTAAATGCGCGTCTAAGGTTTTAGTAGCGTGACTTGCTATGTTTTTTATAATAGGCATCCCAAAAGATATATTAGGAACAAAAACACCGTCCATAACGTCTAAATGAAACCAATCCGCTTTACTGTTATTAATCATTTCTACATCGCGCTGTAAGTTTCCGAAATCAGCAGCAAGAATAGATGGGGCAATTAATTTTTTACTCATTATAAAAGTTTTTGCAAAAGTAATCAACTTTACTAAATCTTTGACAAAGTTTTAAACTTTGTCAAAGATTAGAGAATAGATACTCACTGATTCATTTCGACAAGCTCAATGATCGGCTGTGGTGTATAAAGAAAAAACCTCCGGTAATCAGCCGGAGGTCATTCATCAATCAAAAAACGAACAGTATGAGTATACTGTAAGTTGCTGTTATGGGTTAGTTCTTTAGCTTAGCGGTGTGCTGAGCTTGTCGAAGTGTTAGCCCAAATATGTTTTCAAGATTTTAGATCTTGTAGTATGCTTTAATCTTCTAATAGCTTTCTCTTTAATTTGTCTAACACGTTCTCTAGTTAAGTCGAAAGTTTCTCCAATTTCTTCCAAAGTCATTGGATGTTGATCTCCAAGTCCAAAATACAAACGAACTACATCGGCCTCACGAGGAGTTAATGTTTCTAATGCTCTTTCTATTTCTGTACGTAAAGATTCGTGTAAAAGTGCACGATCTGGATTTGGTGATTCCCCACTACGCAATACATCGTATAGGTTAGAATCTTCTCCTTCAACTAAAGGTGCATCCATGGATACGTGTCGTCCAGAGTTCTTCATAGACTCCTTTACATCATTGATCGTCATATCCAACTCTTTTGCAATTTCTTCTGCAGAAGGTGGGCGTTCATGAGCTTGCTCTAAATAAGCAAACATTTTATTAATCTTATTGATGCTACCAATTTTATTAAGAGGTAATCTAACAATTCTAGATTGTTCTGCTAATGCTTGTAATATGGATTGACGAATCCACCATACTGCATAAGAGATAAACTTAAAACCACGAGTTTCATCAAAACGTTGTGCTGCTTTAATTAGACCTAGATTTCCTTCATTAATTAAATCTGGAAGTGTTAATCCTTGATTTTGGTATTGCTTAGCTACCGATACAACAAAACGTAAGTTAGCCTTTGTCAACTTCTCTAAAGCAATTTGATCACCTGCTTTAATACGTTGTGCTAATTCTACTTCTTCGTCTGCGGTAATTAAGTCAACTTTTCCAATTTCTTGTAGATATTTATCTAGGGATGCAGTTTCACGATTGGTAACCTGCTTGGTAATTTTAAGTTGTCTCATCTAGTATATTTAAATTAAATAATTTTCTCGCCTATTGTGTTATACGTAATGTAGATGCAAAAAGTTACAAAAGGTTGATTCTTTTTCTAAAATAATTAATATTGAATGCAAAAAGGGAAGCAATTTGCTTCCCTTTTTTAGTATTTCTAAATATAAAATTAATTTTTTCTGAAAGAATTCAGACTTAATTAATTTCTATTTCTATTGTCTCTACTGCGATTATCTCTACTACCTCTGTCATTTCTGTCATTACGTTCACGTGGTGGACGTTCAACATATCCTTCAGGTTTTGGTAATAAAGCTTTTCTTGAAACTTTGTCTTTACGAGTACGTTTGTCAACACCGAAATATTTTACATCGAAAACATCTCCCATATTAACAACATCTGAAACATTTTCAGTACGTGCCCAAGCCAATTCAGAAACGTGTAATAATACTTCGTTTCCTGGAGCTTCCATATATTCAACAACAGCACCAAAATCTAACATTTTGATTACTTTCACTTCATATATACTTCCAACTGCTGGCTTGAATAATATAGAATCGATTTTTGCCATAACAGCATCAATACCTTCTCTACCAACTCCTAAAATTTCAACAATACCTTCTTCAGTAACTGGATCTTCGTTAATAACGATAGTAGTCTCAGTCTCTTTTTGCATTTCTTGAATCACTTTTCCACCAGGTCCAATTAAGGCTCCGATAAATTCGTTAGGAACACGTCTTGTAACCATAGTAGGCGCGTGATCTTTAACGTCTGCATTTGGAGTAGCAATAGTATCTGTTAATTTCTCTAAAATATGAAGACGACCATCACGAGCTTGTTTTAGTGCATTCACTAAAATCTCGTAAGACAATCCTTTTACTTTAATATCCATTTGACAAGCTGTGATACCATCTGCAGTACC
>CAJXRD010000047.1 GCA_913058295.1 uncultured Flavobacteriales bacterium
GTCTCGTGGGCTCGGAGATGTGTATAAGAGACAGGTATTGATACTGTTAACTCCTTATTTTTGGAGAAATAGATAAAATAAAATTAAAAATAAATTAAGCTAAGGCTTCTTTTATTCTCTTCATCGCTTCAATTATATCTTTATCTGCTGCTGCATAAGAAATTCTAATACAGTTTGGATCACCAAATGCTTCGCCAGTTACTGTAGCTACATTTGCTTCTTCTAATATAAATAAAGAAAAATCGGATGCATTATTTATAGTCTTACCTTTTATTGTTTTTCCGAAGTAATAGGTAATATTTGGAAATACATAAAATGCGCCTTGTGGTTCATTTGTTTTAAATCCTGGAATTTCAGAAAGTAAATCTAATATTAGCTTTCGACGCTCTTTAAAAGCATCTACCATATATTTTATTTTACTTGGTGGGTTTTCTAAAGCGGTAATTGTGGCTCTTTGAGCAATACAATTAGCGCCACTTGTTATTTGACCCTGCATTTTATTACAAGCTCTAGCAATCCAGTCTGGTGCACCAATATATCCTATTCTCCAGCCAGTCATAGCAAATGCTTTTGAAACACCGTTTACTACAACTGTACGATCATACATATCTTCGAATGTTGCCATAGAAGCATGATTTTCAGTAAAGTTTATGTGCTCGTATATTTCATCACTTATCACAATAATGTCTGGATAATTGATCAACACATCTGCAAGAGCTCTTAATTCAGTTTCAGTATAAACAGATCCACTTGGGTTACAAGGAGAACTGTAAATCATCATTTTTGTTTTGGGAGTAATAGCTGCCTCTAATGCTTTTGGAGTAATTTTAAAATCAGACTCAATGGATGATGGGATTTCTACAGGAACTCCACCTGCAAGTTTACTTATGTCACTATAACTAACCCAATAAGGAGCAGGAAGTAAGACTTCGTCACCTTCATTTAGTAAAACCATTGCTAAATTTGCAAGAGATTGTTTTGCTCCAGTAGATACCACAATTTGAGTAGGAGTATAAGTAAGGTTATTATCCCGATCAAATTTTGTGATAATGGCTTGTTTTAAATCTCCATAACCATCCACAGGTGTATAAGCGTGATAATCATCGTTTACCGCTTTAATTGCGGAATTTTTTACAAATTCAGGAACTGTAAAGTCTGGTTCTCCAAGACTTAAGCCAATAATATCTTTTCCTTCTTGTCTGAGTTCTCTTGCTTTTGCAGCCATTGCTAATGTAGCAGAAGTTGCCATAGCATTGATACGATTGGATAATTTCGGATTCATTAGTTATACAGAAAGAATAGGTTCCTTACCTAAGGTTTTTAATTGGTTGAAATGTTCGATAACTGCTCTACGCATTGTTTTGTATTCGTTGTAAGGTAAATCGAACTCTAATGCCGTTTCTTTTACGATTTTTGCAATTTTCCCATAATGGATATGAGAAATATGAGGAAAAACGTGATGCTCCACTTGATGATTTAAACCACCTGTGTAGTAAGATACAATTTTGTTAGTTGGCGCAAAATTTGAAGTGGTATAGAATTGATGAACTGCCCAAGAATGCTTCATATTTCCATCTTTATCTGGTAAAGGCATATCTGTATTTGGAACTACGTGAGCTAGCTGAAATACAACACTTAAAATCATTCCTGCAGTATAATGCATTACAAAAAAACCGATAAGTACTTTCCACCAAGCAATGTCCAATACTAATATAGGTAGTGCAACCCATATAGCATAATAGATTAATTTTGAAATAATAAGTTTGGTCCATTCTGTAGCAGGATTTGGGAATTTACCATAGGACAGTTTTCTTTTTAAATAACTACTCATTTGTTTAAAATCTGTAGTAATTGCCCAGTTTATAGTAAGTAAACCATATAGGAAAAAAGAATAATATTTTTGTATTTTATGTATTTTTAGCCATTTTGCATGTTTAGAAAAACGAATGATTCTCCCTGCATCAATATCTTCATCTTGCCCTTGTATATTCGTAAATGTATGGTGTAATACATTGTGCTGTACTTTCCAGTTATATACATTTCCTGCTAAGATGTATATGCTAGATCCCATTAATTTATTTACCCATTTTTTACTAGAAAAAGAATCATGATTGCTATCATGCATTACATTCATTCCAACACCAGCCATACCTATTCCAATAACTATTGTTAAAAGTAACAATGCCCATTGTGGCATAGGAACAGTTAGGATTAAGACTAATGGAATGAAAAATAAAGAAAACATGACTATGGCTTTGCTATATAATTTCCAATTGCCTGTTTTCGCAATTTTATTTTCTTTAAAATATTGATTCACACGTTTGTTTAACGTTTTAAAGAACGCTGCAGATTCTGTTCTAGAAAAAGTTACTTGCTTGTAATTCACCATAATTAATTTCTGTTAGGGATAAAACTAAATAATTTCAGGTTTAAAAAATAAAGTCACAAAATTACATATCTTAAACGGATAACGGGTAATTCTTTATGTTATTTTTAACTAAGAAGGCTTACTTTTGCAAAAGATATAATTATATGGATATAGTATTAAAATATTTCCCTGACTTAACTGAAAATCAAATAAAACAATTTGAACAGCTAAAGTTATTATACCAAGATTGGAACTTAAAAATAAATGTAGTCTCCAGAAAAGATATAGAGGAGTTGTATCTGCGCCATGTATTGCATTCATTGGGTATTGCAAAAGTACAATCTTTCCTTCCAGGAGCTAAGATATTGGATGTTGGTACTGGTGGAGGATTTCCAGGAATACCTTTGGCTATTTTATTTCCTGAAGTTCAATTTCATTTAGTGGACAGTATTGGTAAAAAAATAAAAGTTGTAGAAGAAGTTTCTCAAGGACTTCAATTGCAAAATGTTAAAATTACTAATGGAAGAGCAGAAAGCATCACAGATCAATATGATTTTATTGTGAGTAGGGCAGTAGCTCAAATGGAAACCTTTGTGCGTTGGGTGAAGCATTCGGTAACTAAGAAAAGTAATCATGAACTTAAAAACGGAATTCTTTATTTAAAAGGAGGCGATTTAACCGAAGAGCTTTCTTTGTTTCCTAAGGCAACAATATATTCACTTCAGGATTATTTTGAAGAAGATTTTTACGAAACTAAAAGTGTTGTACATCTACCATTAAAGTTTAAAAAAAGAAAATAAAAAACATAAAAAAACTCCGAATTTTCATTCGGAGTTTTTTTATGGATAAAATAAGTTTATCTGTTAATGATAAATTTATCGGTAATAACTTTATTGTCATTTGTTATTCTAATTAAATACGTACCTGAATTTAATGAAGAAACATTTAATTGTTCTTTTAAAGAAATATTAGTTCTAGATAAAATTACTCTACCTAATAAATCATATACTTCAATAGTAGAATTTTCTGCATTATCAATATTTAATATGGAAGTTGCAGGATTTGGATAGATCACCAAATTACTAAACACATTGTCGCTTGTTCCTAAAATTCCATCAGATATAAATGAAACGCCAAAACCTGAACCATAATCCCCAGGAGAAGAATAAAGAACAGTACTATCACTGTCATATAAAACAATAGACCCACTACCATTTTCTCCAGCATCTAAAACTCTAAACTCATGACATCCAGCTTCTTGAAGGATAAAGTCTTCGTTGATAGATGTATTGTCGTCATATGGACCTCCACTATAAATTACGGTTCCTGAAGGGTCTATTAGAGTCCAAGTAGAATCACTACCATAATCATCTGTATTAAAAATCAATGTAAGAGAGGTAGTTGAACTTGTGTCAGTTTCTCCAAAAGTACTAGTAGTCTCGTTATTTGAATTATCATCATCATTAGCTACTGAAACATTTACAGTATTTGAACTTTGAATTGTATAAGGAATACCAGGTAATTGAATTGTTTCAACTTGATAAGATTCTATATTACCATTCCAAGTATAATTTGCTGGTGTTCCAGAGTTTACTGAATATTCAAAATCTAAAGATGTTATTGGATTGTTTCCATTATTTTGAACAGTTACTCTTGGTCCGAAATCAAGGCCACATTGGTCATTAATATCTTCTATGTTTTGTACGTTAACATCATTATCAAGTGGTAAGTTAATATAAGAAGGGTAACAACCACTTCCGCTAATTAATTCTTGATGGTCTTCTGTAACAAAAGCAACAATCTCGATATCTTCTAGTTTAACAGGAACGCCATTATAATCAGCTGGTATAGTATAATTAAATGTCTCGTCAACAAAAGTACCAGATGTTGTGTTTGAAATTTCTACACCCCATTGTCCTGTTACCATATGTACTAACCTGTGCATGTGGTTGTAGTTATTGCCAGAGCCACCTCCAGTTTGTGGTCCTAAAGTATTGTTTTGTAGAATAGCAATATTTAATAAATTAGTGCTTTCTTGACTATCTCCTGTGTAAAAAGCTTCTACATGGACAGATAACTCACCAGTTGAAATATCAATTTGAGCTTCAACTCCAACGTTTACATTTGAGCTTTCTTCTAGAGTTGCATTTGTAGCATTACCCCAATCTGTTCTGCTCATTGCAGAAGAACCGCCAGAAAAAACATGACGATTAACACTACCTGCTGGATAAAATGAAACTCCAGCTTCATTTGCTATAGCAGTACCAAAAGGAGTTCTAAAATCTGGCTCATTTCCACTAGGAACGGCATATCCACCAACATGAATATTTATAAGATAAACATCATTAGGATTACTGTCTTGAAGAGCTTGTGCTATTTCGTGCCCTGAAGGACACCAAGTACAATGTATTCCTGTGTACTCCTCAAGAACAACTTTTTTGTTTTCTGGGGAAGTGCTTACTATGGTTTGACTAAATACGCTAAACGCAATAAAAGTAAAGGCTAGGCTAAGAAATAATTTTTTAATCATTTTTTTTTTTTTTTATGGTTAATGTATTGTTGAAAAAAAAACTCCGAAATTTCTTTCGGAGTTTTATGAAGATATATAAACTTATCTGTTGATGATAAATTTATCAGTAACAACTTTGTTGTCATTTGTTATTCTAATTAAATAGGTTCCTGAATTTAATGAAGAAACATTTAATTGTTCTTTTAAAGAAATATTGGTTCTAGATAAAATTACTCTACCTAATAAATCATATACTTCAATAGTAGAATTTTCTGCATTATCAATATTTAATATGGAAGTTGCAGGATTAGGATAAATAACCAAATTATTGAATACATTATCATTAGTTCCTAAAATACCGTTTGTAGTAAAGTATGCAGATATTTCTTCGTCATAATTTCCAGGGCTACTTAAGATAACATTACTTTGAGAATCATAAACAACTACAGATCCACCACCGTTTCCAGCAGAGTCATAAAGATTAAAGCTATAGCACTCTATTGGTAATTCGAAAGTTTCTTGAATGTTTTGGTTGTTTTCATAAGGACCTCCACTATATACTATAGTTCCAGCAGAATTTGTAATGTCCCAAGTACATTGACTTCCAAAATTATCTGTATTTAAAATCATATTAACAATACTCGTAGTAATTATTGCATTGTCAAAATTTGCAGAAGTAGTATTATTAGCATTATTGTCATCATTCTCTATCGAGATATTTACAGTATTAACATCTTGATTTGTATAAGATATTTCTGGTAATTCAACAGATTCATTTTGTAAAGGTGTCAAAAGTCCATTCCAAGTATAAGATTGTTCAGCTCCTCCATTAACAGAATAAGTGATATCTAAAGAAGTAAGGTCATCACTTCCAAAGTTCTGAATATTTACAGAAGGCGCAAAATCGAATCCACATTGTGGAGCTATATTTTCTACATATCTTGCATATGCATCATTTCCGTTTGCAAATCCAGTATAAGTTGGAAAAGCTCTGTTCCCTGTTGGAACTTCTTGATTTGTTTCAGAAAGAAAAGCTACAATTTCCATTTCAGCAATATCTGCAGGAACGTCATTATAATCAGCAGGAATAGTATAAGTATAAGTTTCGTCTATAAAAGTACCAGTTGTAGTTGGAGAAATTTCTACGCCCCATTGTCCAGTTACCAACCATACTAATCTGTGCATATGGTTGTATTGATCTCCCATATCACCACCTGTTTGAGTTCCTAAAGTATTATTTTGCAATAATGCAATATTTAACTTATTTGTAGACTCTGGGCTATTTCCTGTGTAATATGCCTCTACATGAACTGTTAATTCATTGTTTGAAACATCTATTGAAGATTCAACTCCTAAATTTACATAAGAATCTTCTCCAAGTGTTTGGTTTGCTCTTGAAGTCCATTGGTCTCTTCCCATAGCGCTTGAGCCACCTGAAAAAACATGTCGATTAATACTGCCAGATGGGTAAAATGAAACCCCTGCAGCACCCGCTATAGCTGTCCCAAAAGGAGTTCTAAAATCAGGTTCTCCAGCACTAGGGTTTGCGAATCCGCCAACATGAATGTTAATAATAGAAACATCATCAGGATTGTTGTCTTGTATAGATTTAGCGATAGCATGACCAGCTGGACACCATACGCAATGAATACCTGTGTACTCTTCTAATACGACATTTTTGTTTTCGGGAGAAGTACTTACAATTGTTTGACTAAATGCGCTTAACGCAATAAAAGTAAATACTAAGCTTAGGGATAGTTTTTTTATCATTTCGCAATTTTTTTTGGTTGAGTGTAAATATTATTCTTTATCATCGACAAATATATATTTTTTAATTAATATTGCATAATGTATTGTGAAAAAGAGCTGGTAAATGTTTAGAAATTAGCCCTTTTTGTTTATAATTTATTAGATTTTTGAAGGATTAATTGTATATATCTGAATAAAATGATAAAAGCCAATGCAAAAACAAAAAAAATAACCTAAAATTAATTAAAATGAAAAAGAATTTACTTTTATTAACGCTACTTTTAGTAGCTTTTATTGCAAAAGCCCAATATGCAATTGTAGATCAAAATGGAGATGCGATTACAGATGGAACTGTTTTTGAAACCAATAGCTTAGAATATGATCTTGCAGAATGGCAGTTTTTTATTACTAATAATGGTTCTGAAGCAATTAATATGAGAATTGAATTTGTTAGTGCTGTAAATGGTAACGGAAATGGATTTCAATTATGTTTTGGACAATGTTATATTGATTTAGTAATTGGCCAAACGGTACCTCCAACACCAGGTTTTATCGCAATAGCATCTGGAGAAACTACCGGTGAAGGAAATCACTTTTATAATAGTAATGCCGGAGATGGAACAAGTGCACAAGACTATGTTTTTAGATTTTATGAAACGGATGTTAATGGTGTAGATATTGGAAACCCTTTATCTGTAACTTATAGATATGACCCTTTATTGGGAACGGAAGATTTTAATGCATTAGATGTAAATATTTCTTCTACAATTATTGAAACTGAAATGACTGTGAATACAGTTGAAGAATTAGATATGGTAGTTTACGATTTACAAGGAAGACTCGTAAGAAACCAAAAATTAAACATTGGACAACAGAATATCGATATGTCTAATTTAAGCGCTCAATTATATATTGTAAAATTTAACAATGTGGAAGGTGCTTCAAAAACAATGAAAATTTTAGTTAAATAATTATTAACTAAACTCATTTTAAAAAAGCCTCGAAGGAAACTTCGAGGCTTTTTTTGTTTGCCTTTTTTTTAATAATACATTGTTAAAGAAAAGTTTGTGATACCAAATTAAATAAAACAAAGCCATTAAGAATTGATTGATTAATCTAGGGTGACAATTATCACAAGACAATAACTAAGTTAGTTTAGACTTGTCTGTAAAGTGATATTTGAATAGGTTTTTTTTGCCCATTTACAGAATGTATTAAAGTTTCTAATGTAATTATTCTATTCTGTTGCAGGTTTTGACTTAGCTATTTCTCTACTTAATAGAATTGTTAATTGATGATAAATCATCTATAGTTAAGAATAAAAGTAAAAGGATAATAGTAGTAATTGAGCAAAAAAAAAACTCCGAAGCTAGCTTCGGAGTTTTTTACTTTATACTATATTAAGTTAGAATGTTACGGTTAGATTAGCAGTAAGACCAGTATTTTCTGGTACAAATCGACATACACCTCCAACACAAATTAAACCACCTCTTTGACGACCATAGTTTAATCCTAAACGGGTTCTTCCTTTAGAGTAACTACCTCCAAGACTGTAATAATGAATTTCGTCATCTCCTCCATAATTCCAAGAATCTGCAACGTAAACTGCTAAGCGAGAATTAAAATTGTATTCTAAAACACCAGCAGCCCAATTCTCACGATCTTCTTCAGACCATAAATGTTGTAAAACTAGACGCATAGATTTTCCGCCTTCAAATTTTCTTGTTCCTTCAACTACAGCAATCGATGCCTGGATATCACCTTCAGTTCCAAGTGGACCTCCATATACAATTCCTTTGTCTACTATGGTGTTTTGGAAAGTTACCACAGAACTCCAGTCTTTATTCCAACGGTTTTTTACTTCGATACTATAATCTCTAAAAAGTCTAGGCCCTTTTCCAATAAATTCAGCCTCGTACCATCTATTATCTATATTATATTCTGCCTCTAAACCAGCCCAATAAGAGAAGTTTGCCGCAACTTTTGTTTTGTATTTTCCAAACCAAGAATCTTTGTCAAACTTATAATATAAGTCAAATTGAGTACCTACTTCTCCCGCTCTTTGGTCATAAGACTCAATAACTAATCTTGGTTGCGCATTATAAACATAGATATTGGTAAGCATGTAATCTTGTTGCTTTGTTAAAGCTGGAGTATAATTTATAAGTTGTTGGTTATAAATGTTTCCTTCCGCTAAACGATCTGAATAAAAAACAAAGTTTTCTAAACGTCTAAATGTTCCGTTAATACCTAAGCCCTTTCTTGAATATCCTAAATCTACTTGCATTGAAGTACCATCGTATAATTTATTCGAAGAAATTTGACCTTCGTTTGCAATTACATCTGGATCTTTTATATTAGCTTCAATTCCTCCATAAAAATCACCGGCAGTAAAATCAAATCTTCCGCCATAGGCGTTTACAGTACTTGGAATCGAATCGTTAGTCCCAGTACTTTGGTATCTTCCAACATAGCTTGCTCCAAAAGTTAAACCGAAGCTTTCCATATCTAGAGCTTCGCTTATATCAATGTTAGTATCTATACCTTGAACTGTTCCGTCAGATACTTCAAAGCCATTTCGTTGTTGTCCGTATACACCAGTTATATCTAAATAATCTAGAGGAGTAAAAGCAACTCTTATTCCCTTTAGTGCACTATTTATACCTAATTGGCGGTCTTCCCAACTACGTAATAATAAACCGCTACCAAATTGTTCGTAAAAATAACCACCTGTAACATCTAGGTCTTTTGTTTTGAAGTTTAAGTAATAGGTTCCTATTCCATTTTCTCCATCATAAACTGGGGCATATCCTAAAAGAGCAGAAGGAACATAAGCCTCGTATTGAACTCCAGCGGTAAATTTACCTAAAGTGTAATCTAATTTAAAATAGTTGTTGGCTCTAAACTGATCTTCTGGAGCTTCAAAATTTAAATCTTCATCATCTAATAACCATTGGGAATTAGATTCGAATCCTCCAAAAAAGTAACCGTTGTCTTGTGCAAATGTGAGACCACTAAATAATATTGTGGCACATAAAATTAGTTTTTTCATTAAAATAGTTTTGAAAAGTTTGTGTATAAAATGACTTATTTGGATAATTCTTTAACTTTTTCATAAAGTTCATCCTCAGCTCCAGGACTATAACCAGAATGTCTAAGAACTATTTTATTATCTTTAATAACTAAAGTAAGAGGAACGGTTGAAGCTCCTAATGCTCTTTTTAAATCATTATTGGTATCTAATAGAACGTTATAATCCCAACCTTTACCATTAACCAATGACTTTACACGTTTTACAGTACGGCTATCATCTACAGAAACAGCAATAAGTTGTACACCTGTTTCTTCTTGCCAATCATCATATACTTCGCTAATAGCATCTAATTCTTTTATACAAGGTACACACCAAGTAGCCCAAAGAGAAATAATAACAACATTGTCTTGATTAGCTACCTCTTTAATATTTACAGTTTGACCATCTAATGTTTTTACATCTATGTTTGGTATCTCATTCTGTGAAAAGGAACTAAAGGATAGGGTTAAGCATAAAATTAAAGCAACTTTTTTCATGTTTAGTTTTTTTTTTTTTGATTTAAGAGGCGAATGTAAATAAAATTCTATTAAAAGTATTATTTTAACAAGATGAATGTAAGGTTTGTAATTTTTCACTACTTATACTTGCTATTTTAGAATTTCTGTTACATTTGCAAAAAAAAAACATTAATTTAAAAAAAAATCTATGAAGCTTTCCTATAGTATTCTTTTAATTTTTGCTCTTGGAGTAATGATTTCTTGTAGTAAAACCGAAGATAATGTGTCTTTAGAGCCACCAACAGCAGAGATAATAGTTGATGAGCTTGTTAGAGAAGCGTCATTAAGAAATCAAGAGATACCATTTAAAGTTATTAATGAAGCTGGAGAAGATGTTTCTTTAGAAACTGAATTTTATGTAGATGATGTTGCTGTCGAAGGAAATGTTTTTTCTTCGGAAACCATTGGAGAATTTCAAGTATACGGTGTTTATACAGATAATGGAGTAATTGTAACCACAAATACAGAAGATTTTAGAGTTATTATACCAAAAAGGAAAGTAGTAATAGAAGATTATACGGGTAATTGGTGTGGATTTTGCCCTAGAGCAACAGAAGCAGTTAACGAGGTACACAGCTTAACCGATGATATTACTGTGGTTGCCATTCATGAAAGTGGCTTTGGTGATCCAGATCTTTTAGATTTCTCTCAAATTGAGGAACTTAAAGATGTATTTAATATAGGTGGTTTTCCACAAGTTAGGTTAAATAGAAACACTGAATGGGTTTTCCCGACCTTTGCTGTAGAAGATGTGATGGCTATGGCCGGTAACGATACAAATTTAGCAATTGCGATAAACTCAGAATTATCTGAAGAAAATGAATTGGTTGTAGAGGTTGAATTGGTATATGAAGAAGGTTCTATGCCTGGTGATAAATTGGTGGTTTACCTTTTAGAAAACGGTGTGATACAAGACCAAACTAGTTATTTTAATAATGTTGAAACAAGTGTTTATTATCAAGCTGGAAACCCAATCCCTGACTTTGAACAGAACCACGGTTTAAGAAACTCTCTTTCAAATTTAACAGGAGATGAAATTTCGGGTACAGCAGCTTTAGAGACCTATACTAGAACTTTTAGTTTAATGGTTCCTGACAATTACAATAACGAAAACTTAAGTATAGTTGCTATGGTAGTTAGTAGTGATGATACAGCTCGTAATTCACAGTTTGCTGATGTTAATGAGAGTAAGTCATATGAATAAATAATTTTATTATATAATACAAAAAAGCCATCTTAATTTTTTAGGATGGCTTTTTTGTTTAACTTTATGAATACCGAAAAAGAAAATTATGAAAGATAAAAAGGCAATTAAAATAGTAATGTTTTTCGTTTCCATTTTAATGCTATCATGTAGTGGAGACGATAATTCAAATGTAATATATAATATTAATGAAGAGTCTTCATTAGTTAAAAGCAATGAGAAAGTATTAAGAAACCAAGAAGTTAACTTTGATTTAATAGGAATTAATGGCGATAATTTTTCAGAGTTTGCAACTTTTTATGTGGATGGATCTGTTATGGTAGGAAATGTGTTTTCTTCTTCTGTAGAAGGTGTTTTTAATATTTATGCTGAGTATGATTTAGCAGGTACATTGACAACTACCAATGCTAAAAGCGTAGAAGTTTTTATCCCAAAAAGAAAAGTGCTTATAGAGGAGTATACTGGTACTTGGTGCGGAAGTTGCCCTAGAATGACAGCCGCTATAGAAGAAGTAAGAGAATTAAGTGAAGATGTTGTTGTAGTTGCTATTCATGGGAATAGTATTAATACGGGAACAGATCCACTTGCTATCTCAGAGGGTATGTTTTTAAAAAATTATTTTGAGATTCCTTACTATCCTTCAGGAATTATAAATAGAGAGGAGACATGGGAGCAAGTGCAACCAGATTACGAACCTGTGATTGGTCAACCTCTTGCCTTTGCAGGAACTAATGTAGCTACTAGTATTGGTATTAATTCTCAATTAATTGGAGTGGATATGACAGTAGGAATAAAAGTTATTTCTGAAGAAAATTTATCGTCAAAAAAAATCATTGTGTTTTTAATAGAAGATAAAGTGCTTTTTGATCAAGTTAATTATTTTAATAACGTTCCTGAAAGCCCATGGTATCAAATGGGGAATCCAATAATAGATTTTGAGCACAATGATGTTCTTAGAGAGTCTATAACAGAACCTTTAGGGAATACAATTTCTAACATAACTGCATTAAAAGAGTTTTCTGTAAATTATACTTTAACGATTTCTGAAGATTATGATGCTACAAACCTTAAAATTGTTGCAATGATTGTAAATGAAGATTATTCAGTAATAAACGCACAATTTGCTGAAGTAAATGAAGACAAAACATTCCAATAGTTTATACAAATATTTAAAATAAATAAAAAAGCCTCAGCGATTAGCTGAGGCTTTTTATATTTTAATTATCTTCCTTTATTATCCTAAGAAAGGATATCTGTAATTTGTAGGAGTTACAAATGTTTCTTTAACCATTCTAGGAGAAACCCAACGGTATAAGTTTAATTTGCTTCCTGCTTTGTCATTAGTTCCACTTGCTCTTGCTCCACCAAATGGCTGTTGTCCAACAACAGCGCCAGTAGGCTTGTCGTTGATATAGAAGTTTCCAGCTGCGTTTTCTAATAGTTTCACCGCTACTTCTAAAGCATATCTGTCTTCACTAAAAACAGCTCCAGTTAAAGCATAATCACTTGTTTCGTCTACAAGTTTTAAAGTCTCCTCCCATGCTTCATCTTCATATACATAGATAGTGACTACAGGCCCAAAAAGTTCAGTACACATCGTAGTATATTTTGGGTCTTTCGCTAATATTACAGTTGGCTCGATAAAATAACCTTTACTTTTATCGTAATTTCCTCCAGCAATAATCTCAGCATCTATATCCGCCTTAGCTTGATCTATAAAAGAAGCTAACTTGTCAAAAGATCCTTCATGTATCACAGCGGTAATATAATTACTCATATCTTCTGGAGATCCCATTTTAAAGGATTTTATATCTTCTTGAAGAATTGTTTTCACTTCATTCCACATGCTTTTTGGCACATAACAACGACTTGCGGCACTACATTTTTGACCTTGAAATTCGAAAGATCCTCTAATTATTGCAGTAGCAACTTGTCTAGGGTTTGATGTTTTGTGTGCAATGATAAAATCTTTTCCACCTGTTTCACCAACAATACGAGGGTAGGTTTTATACGTATGTATGTTCGTTCCAATTTTTTGCCATAAGCCTTTAAATACATCAGTGGATCCAGTAAAATGAATTCCACTAAAATCTGGACTAGCTAAAACGGTATCGGTTATCATAACAGGGTCACCCATTACCATATTGATTACACCATCTGGTACACCAGCTTCTTTAAATACATCTAAAATTACTTTAGCTGAAAATACTTGACTATCACTAGGTTTCCATAAAACTACATTCCCCATTAATGCCGCACTAGCTGGTAAGTTTCCAGCAATTGCAGTAAAGTTAAAAGGAGTAACTGCATATACAAATCCTTCTAAAGGACGGTATTCTAACCGATTCCAAGTTTCTGATGTAGATTCTGGTTGTTCAGCATATATTTCTGTCATATACTGTACATTATATCTTAAGAAATCTATAAATTCACAAGCTGCATCAATTTCTGCTTGGTGAATTGTTTTAGATTGTGCTAACATAGTAGCAGCATTAATTGTTGCTCTATAAGGGCCAGCGATTAATTCAGCAGCACGTAGAAAAATTCCAGCACGTTGTTCCCAAGGCATTTGAGACCATTTTTTTCTGGCTTCTAATGCGGTTTCAATAGCTAATTCCACATGTTTTTTTTCAGCCTTATGAAAGGTTCCTAAAATATGTTGATGATCATGTGGTGGTGACATGGTAGCGGTGTTTCCCGTACTTATGTTTTTTCCATTTATATATAAAGGTACATCTATAGTGGTATTGTACATTTTTGTATATGTTTCAGAAACCTCTTTACGTTCTGGAGAGCCTGGAGCATACCCTTTTATAGGGTCGTTAACGGCTATTGGTACTTCAAAAAATCCTTTTCCCATGATTTATTTTATTGTTAAAAATTAGAAGCCACAAAGGTACTAATTTCATAAGTGAAAATGAATAGTCAAAAACTAAACTTTTTTGTAAGTTTCCACTTTTAAAAAAGACAATATATTAGTTATGTGTACCGTAAGCTTTATTCCTAAATCTAATAGTGATTTTATCTTAACCTCAAATAGAGATGAATCTCCTAATCGAAATACATTAGCCCCTCAATTATACGATATAGATGGAGTGAAATTACTTTTTCCAAAAGATGAAATAGCTGGAGGAACTTGGATAGGAGCTAGTACTAAAAAACGTCTTATATGTCTACTTAATGGAGGCTTTGTTGCACATCAACGTGCAGAAAGTTACCGACTAAGTAGAGGAGTGATTGTTACGGAATTGTTAATTGCTGAGGATGCTGTAGAGAAAATAAATACATTTGATTTTGAAGGAATTGAGCCCTTTACTATTATATTAGTGGACTGGAGTTTTGATTTAAAATTATATGAATTGGTTTGGGATGGTGAAAATATTCATTTTTCTAAAAAACCACTTCAGCCAACGATTTGGTCATCTTCTTTATTATATAATGCTGATGTCAAAAATAAAAGGGAAATTTGGTTTTCAGATTTTATGGATGCCAATAAGGTTGTTAATGAAGAGGAAATAATTCATTTTCATAAAACGGCAGGAGAAGGGAATAAAGAAACCAACCTTATAATGGACAAAATTTTTGTAAAAACTAAAAGTATTACCGAGTTTTCAAAAATAAATGGAAAGTGTGAAATGCGTTATGAAGATATAATAACTAATAAAATTTTTAAGCAATCCTTATAATGGGAACCGGAAAAATAATAGTTTTAGCCTATCCAGACACCTTTGTAAAAATGAGTGATGAGTGGCAATGTAAATTATTTCCACTGGTAGGACTAGGAACCTGGAACTATGTAAAAGCAGGTCATGCTGCAATTGTTTTGATAGACAATAAAACTGGAAAAGCTAATTATTACGATTTTGGACGATATGTAACCCCAAAAGGTTATGGTAGAGTTAGAAGTGAAATTACCGATGCAGAATTAAAGATTCCATTTAAAGCAAAACTAATTGGTAATGGGCCTTTAGAAAATTTGAATGATTTTTTATTGTGGTTAGATGCTAATCCTCAAAAAACTCACGGGAAAGGACGTTTATTGGCTTCGGTTTGTGAGGAGATTAATTTTGAAAAAGCCGATAAATATGTTCAAGAATTACAAGAGAAAGGCAGTATTCCTTATAAAGCATTTAAAAGTATAGGGAGTAATTGTGCTCGTTTTGTAACGGAAACAATTTTAGAATCTACTGAAAATAAAAACATCATTAAAGCTTTAAATCATAATAAAAGATTTACTCCAAGTACCGTTGGTAATGTTGAAAAGGCTTCCACTTGTATCGTATATGAAGTGTTTGAAGGAGAGGTTAAAAAGTTTAAAGGTTCTGCATTAAAAGAAAATCTAACCAATTATTTCCATAGAAAAAAGAAGACTAAAACTGAAGATGTTTTTCTTCCCGAAATTTCAAAGTTTGCTCAAAAACTTGAGGGAAAAGGTAGCAGTGCTTGGTTTGATATTGAAGTATTGGACTATGAAAAAAATCAATACCGTATTCAAAGATATAATGACTTAGGTCAAATAGATTATGTAGGGATATTTATTGCTTTAGATAGTTTTGATATTAATAGGCCTTTTCAATTCACTTACGATTCTCATTGTGAGTATTGCCATGTAATTCAGAATAACATAAAAATAAAACTTCAAAAAATTAAAACTTGTCCTGAGTTTAGTTTATTGCGAAAGGCGCAGTAAGCTTAAATGAAGGAATTATGACTTTAAATTTTTGATTTGAAGAGAAGTTAAACATGGTATAAAAACCTTTCATCGAGCCCATTGGAGAGATTAAAAAACATCCACTATTATAGGTATAATTTGTTTTGGGATTTAATATAGGTGTAATACCTATAACGCCTTTGCCGTCAACAATTTCAGTAAAGTTTAAAGCGTCGGTGATTTCCCAATGTCTTGAGAGAAGTTGTACCGTGTCATTGCTCTGGTTTTCAATAATTATTTTGTAATTAAAAGCGTAATGAATTTTTTGATCTTTATAGAAGGTGTTATTAAATAAGGTTTCTACTGAAATTCTAATTCCTTGTGTAACTCGATGTGCCATATTAATAAATTGCTGCGGAGATAGAGAAGAATATGGATGCAGTAATCATAGATCCTATTAAAAATGCAATATTTAAAAGTATAAACTTAAGTATGGTAAAAAAACGATTTTGCTTATAAAAATTCCTCAAAGCTTTATAAAAATAGAAAGGACCAATAAAGGTTAATGCTATAGCTACAAAGATAGAGTCTCCTAAAATTAAATCTGGAATAAAACATATAAGGACTAGTAGAAATACAAAACTGAAAATATGGAAGATGAAAATAAGATGTTCCATATAATTGTATTTTTTCATGGAATATAAAATCCAAAAGAAAAAAGCGAAAAAAGGTGCAAAGAAGAATAAGAAAAAAGGAATTTTATTCATTAAATAACTTGCAAAACCATAAGGGTTGTCAATAACTCGATCTATTGCATCATTTTTATTATAAATCCACCTATTAAGTCTAGTCTTGGGATGTTTTAGGTTGTCTAAAGCAATCTCGGAGTCTTTGATTTTTGTGTTCTTATAATACTTTCGGTATTCAAAAAATCGTTCTACGGTTCTATTGGACCATTGTATGGTATCCAGTTCGGATTCAGATAAATAACGGGTTATAGTGTCAGCTTCTTTTTCCGATTCTGCAATATCAATTGAGTTAATCTGATTAATAGAATCTAATACTTTTTTTAAAGTATCGGTTTCCACTATAAGCTTATTTTTTTCAGGAATTTTATTTAATATGGAGTCTAGGTTTTTAGTAGTTATTAGGTTTTCTCCATCTACTTTAAATGAAGAAGTTTCTTTGTTTATGCCAAAACTAGTGGTAAGACCTTGAATGATAAAATAGATAATAGAAACACTTAAAAAGAATCGAAAAGGGTTGGCGTATTTTAAACGCTGACCGTCAACATAATTTCTGGTTATGGTTCCAGGCTTAAATAAAAGGTCTTTTATCGTAAATCGTAGACGTGAATCATAGGTGAAAATACTGCTTAAAAACTCCTGAAAAAAATCATTTATCGAGAGTTGTTTGGTAGTATTTCGTTGGGAGCAGTTGGGGCAAAACTTATCTGTTAAATCTAAGGGTCGTCCACAATTTAGACATTCTGGACCTCTGTATTTTGCGAGATTTCTTTTAGATTTCTTAACGATATTTTTTGAACCCATTTAGTAAATATAATATTCTTATTAGTAAAATAAAGTCTATTGATTATTAATACTTGTTGAATTGGCTTTTCCTATTCCAATAATTCGGTCATATCGTGCACCTAATCCTCTATAATATACTATTACGGTATATTCATTTTCAGTTTGCCAAAAATCACCAGAAACTTCCCCCTCGTATACTGAGCCGTCTCTATTTACTAGTACATATTTGTAATTGTAAAACCCTTGTTTAAAAAGGCGATTGTTTCTATAAGTGTCCGTATACTTATCATAGGTCATAAGTGTAGTTTCGTCTATGGTCCAGTTGTTGAAATTACCGTAAACGTGAAGCTCACTATCTCCAATGTCTTCAAAATATTGTAGATTAAAATGAAGCCGAGCATAATCTGCTTCTATATTTATGTCTTTATTAGCATCAAGAACCCTAACCTCATAATTTCCATTAATATCTGGATTGTAAGTATAAGGTCTATTATAACGAGGGCCATTTGTAAATAAAATGTTGTTATAGATATCTGTTAATTCGATGAATCTAATACTGGAAGTTGCGCCTCTAATATCTTTATTGTCAAAAAATAAAAATTCATTTCCACCGAAAAATGAAGACTCTTTATCATATCGATATATTAATTGTGAGCCAATGGTGTATTGTGGTTTTAAATCAGTAATCGCACTATTTATATTACTGTTCTGTAATACCATTACTTTTACATTTTCCTTAGGATTAACAAGACGCATGTTTGGTGCATCTATGACAAATTGGACTACTTGTTTTGAACTAATATCATCAAGATCCCTAGATCTTTTTACAAAGGTTGGAACCCCTACAGCACTTTCTGAGACCATAAATCTTCTAGAAAAAACAAGGTCTCCGGAATCATCATAAATACTTAGCATATAATTTCCAGATTTTAAAATTCTTCTGGTATCTCTATTAGGAATTTTAAGTTTATAATGAGAATAAATTTGAAGCGTATTAAAAGAATTGTCATATTCATAAATTCGAATATCATCAATCCCGTTTAAATACTCTCCTTTGGAAAGGTCACTTATGGTCCAATCAAAATCATGATGAGTTATTTTATAATAATAGTCTGCCTCATTACCATTAAGTGCATCAAAACTAAGAAAAAGTTGATCTCCTAGCCTAAGAATAGGGAGTTGACTTTGCTGTGTAATGCCGTGAAATTGAATAGTTTTTATAAAATCGGGTTCAATTTTTTCATAAACTTGGGCGTAAATAGGTAAAAAAATAAGTGTTGTAAGTAGGCTAGTTAGAATCTTTATAAGCATAGAAGATGGTTTTGACGCTAAAGATAAACAAATATTATACCCAAATTATGAATAATTATCACACAAAATCTAATGCAAAGAAAATTTAGTATTTTTTATGATAAGCAGTATTAATTTTTCTAAATTTGTACGCCCGTAAAAAGCGGGTTTCTAAATAGAACTTTAATACTTGTATTTTATGTCTAAAGACATTAAGATTAAAAAAGGTCTAAATATTCGTCTAACCGGCGAGGCGAGCAAATCTCTTTCAAATGCTCCACGATCTAGAACCTTCGTTATTAGACCTTCAGATTTCCATCTTATTACACCTAAAATGGAATTAAAAGAAGGCGCAAAATTACAAGCAGGTGATACTGTTTTTTATTCCAAATCCAATGATTCAATTAAGTTTGTTTCTCCAGTTAGTGGAACACTAACTAAAATTGAAAGAGGAGCGAAACGTAAAATCATGGAAATTGTAATAGAGGCAGATCCACAAGATAACTATAAACAATTTGAGGTGGCAAACCTTAATTCGATGAAACCAGAAGAGGTAAAAAATCATTTACTCGCTTCGGGTTGCTGGCCTTTTATTAAACAAAGACCATACGATGTTATAGCTAATCCTGATGTAAGCCCAAAGGCAATTTTTGTTTCTGCATATACAACTGCACCTTTAGCTGCAGATTGTGACTTTACTTTAATAGGTAAAGAGGCAGAAATACAAGCAGCAGTTTCTGCTTTAAAAAAGTTGACAACTGGGGATCTACATGTTTGTGTTGGGGAAAATTCAACTAGTGTTTTTGCTGGATTGAATGATATCTCATTACATAAAGTATCAGGAATTCACCCTGCAGGAAATGTGGGGACACAAATTGGAGCAATTGATCCTGTAAATAAAGGAGAAGTTGTTTGGACGATTAGTCCACAAGATTTGGTAATTATTGGAGAGTTGCTTTTAACTGGAAAGTTTAATGCAGAAAGAGTGATTGCTCTTGCAGGCTCTTCCGTTAAATCACCAAAATATTATACTACAAAACTAGGAGCTGAGGTTGCTACTTTTTTATATGATTCTGGATTGAATGAAGAAAATTCAAGAATTATAAGTGGAGATGTTTTATCTGGAACAAAGATCTCTCATAAAGGGCACTTAAGTTATTACCATAATACGGTTACTGCTATTCCTGAAGGAGACGATTACGAATTTTTTGGCTGGGCAAAACCAGTTTTTAATAAGGAGTCTATATCTAGAGCATTAACATTTAGTTGGATGTCTAAAAAGGAATTTACTTTAGATACCAATACTAATGGAGAGCATAGAGCCTTTGTATTAACTGGAAATTACGAACAAGTATTTCCTTTAGATATCTATCCAATGCAAATTTTAAAAGCTTGTATGGTTGGAGATCTAGATAATATGGAACAACTTGGAATGTATGAAGTAGCTCCAGAAGATTTTGCACTTACTGAATTTGTTTGTGTTTCTAAACAGCCTCATCAAAAGATAATTAGAGAAGGTTTGGACTTAATGTATAAAGAAATAGGATAAGGTTATGGGAATGAAACAACAACTGGATACTTTAAAAAAGAAGTATGAAGGTACCAAGATGCAAACTACATTTAATGCATTGCATACCTTTTTATATACGCCAAACGAGACTACAACTACTGGTTCACACATTAGAGTTGTAGACGATTTAAAACGTACTATGAATATGGTGGTATTGGCAATGGTGCCAGTACTTATCTTCGGAATATTTAACACAGGTTACCAACATTATTTGGCCTTAGGTGAAATTGAAAGAGCAGCAAATGGCTTTTTTAGCGCATCTTTTTGGACCTTAGATAACTTTACGGTTGGTGCTCTAGCAGTATTACCTTTAGTAATTATCTCTTATGTTGTAGGACTTGGAGTTGAATTTATTTTCGCTACCATAAATAACCACGAGGTTGAAGAAGGATACTTAGTAACAGGAATGTTAGTGCCTTTAATTGTACCAATTGATATTCCAATTTGGATGTTGATTGTTGCTATTGTTTTCGGTGTTGTTATCGGAAAAGAAGTTTTCGGTGGTACAGGAATGAATATCTTGAATCCTGCATTAACCATACGTGCTTTCTTATTCTTTGCTTATCCTACTTGGATGAGTGGTGATAAAGTATGGGTATTAGGAGCAAGAGCAATGGAAGGACAACCCGATGCAATATCTGGGGAAACCATATTAGGAGCATTAGCGCAGGGGAATGAGATGTCCTACTCCGTTATGGATTCGTTCTATGGGTTTATACCAGGATCCATTGGAGAAACCTCTACACTATTAATTTTATTGGCAGGGCTTTTCTTAATCTATACCAAGATAGCAAGCTGGCGTATTATGGTTTCTGCTGTAGTAGGATCCTTAGTGATGGGGATTATATTTAATTGGATAGCATCTACTAACCTTATAGCTGAAACCAATAGTTTTTATGGCTTAATGAGTACTGAATATTGGGAACATCTATTAATTGGAGGTTTAGCATTTGGTATAGTTTATATGGCTACAGATCCAGTAACTGCAAGTCAGACCAACAAAGGGAAATGGATTTACGGATTCTTAATTGGTTTTATTGCAGTAATGATTCGAGTATTTAACCCTGCATATCCTGAAGGAGTAATGCTCTCTATATTATTGATGAATGTATTTGCGCCTACAATTGATCATTACGTTGTTCAAGGAAATGTTAAAAGAAGAATGAAGCGTTTAAAAGTTAAAACTAATTAATTATGGCTATTAATAAAGATAAAAATAGTTACACAATAATCTTCGCCATAATCATGGTGGTAGTAGTGGGGTCGTTATTAGCTTTTGCTGCGGAAGGTTTAAAAAGTAATATCAACGAGAACAAACGTATTGAGAAACAACAGAATATTTTATACGCATTAGGGATTAATGAAAACGATGAATCAAGTGCTGTTTTTGTTTCCAAAGATGTTGTTGCAGAATCTTTTGCTAAGAATGTTACCAAGCAAGTTGTAATTCAAGGAGCAAATGCTACTGAAGATCCTGAGGCATATTTAATTGATGTTAAAAAGGAAAAATCATTAGCAAAAGATGATTCTTACCAAAGAAGGTTGCCATTATTTATTAGTGAAACAAGTACAGGAACTTATTATGTAGCACCCATTCGAGGAAAAGGACTTTGGGATGCTATCTGGGGTTATGTTGCTTTGGATAAGGATATGGTGATTAAAGGAGTTTACTTCGATCATAAAGGAGAAACACCAGGTTTAGGAGCTAATATCAAACAACGATTCTTTATGGATGATTTCTCTGGAGAACATTTAAATGATGAAGCGGGTAATTTTACTGGAGTTGCTGTTGCTAAAGGTAACAATGATCCAAAGAACGAAAGAAAAACAGATAATAGAGTAGATGCTATAGCAGGTTCTACGATAACAGGTAATGGAGTTACAGCAATGATTAAAGACGAATTAAAGCTTTACATTCCATATTTTAAAACTTTAAAAAACAATTAATTTATGGGACTTTTATCTAAAAAAGACGCGAAATTAATAATGGATCCTTTGTTGGATGACAATCCAATAACCATACAAGTATTAGGGATTTGTTCCGCTTTAGCAATTACAGCAGAATTAGAAGCGTCTATCGTTATGGCGGTTTCAGTAATGTTTGTATTGGGAGTTGGAAACGTCGTAATTTCTTTGATGCGAAATGTAATTCCTTCAAAAATTAGAATCATTGTGCAATTGGTAGTAGTTGCAACTTTGGTAATTATAGTGGATCTAGTGTTGAAAGCTTTTGCATACGAATTAAGTAAAACACTATCCGTATTTGTTGGTTTGATTATTACCAACTGTATTATTATGGGGCGTTTTGAAGCCTTTGCATTGGCAAACAAGCCTTGGCGTTCCTTCTTGGATGGAATTGGAAACTCATTTGGTTATGGTTTAATCCTAATCATAGTTGGATTCTTTAGAGAGTTATTAGGATCTGGAACTTTGCTAGGTATAAAAGTTTTAGGAGATCCAATAGAGCTTACTGGTGTGTATGCATATGGTTATGAAAATAACGGTTTTATGTTATTATCACCAATGGCACTAATTATAGTTGGACTTATTATTTGGGTACAACGTTCAAAGAATAAAACATTAATAGAAGACGAATAGATTAATTTTCGATAATAATTATTTATTGAATTCAGAATATTAAAAAGAATGGAACATTTAGAATTATTTTTTAAATCAATTTTTATAGACAATATGGTATTTGCCACTTTCTTAGGAATGTGTTCTTACCTTGCTGTTTCTAAAAAAGTAACTACAGCTGTTGGTTTAGGTGCTGCAGTAATATTTGTCTTAGCAGTAACCGTTCCTTTAAACTGGTTATTGGATCATTATATTTTACAACCAGATGCTTTGGTTTGGTTAGATGGAAATTCAGAAACCCCTAAATTAAGTGCTTATTATGGCTACGATTTAAGTTTCCTTTCCTTTATATTATTTATTGCAACCATTGCAACAATGGTGCAATTGGTGGAGATTATTGTAGAGAAATTCTCCCCTTCCTTATACAATTCATTAGGTATATTTTTACCATTAATTGCGGTAAACTGTGCGATATTAGGAGGTTCATTATTTATGCAATCTCGTGAAATTGAAACCTTAGGCTTAGCACTTAACTACGGTGTGTCTTCAGGAATTGGATGGTTTTTAGCGATTGTAGCAATTGCTGCTATTCGTGAAAAAATTAGATATTCTAATGTGCCTGCTCCATTACGTGGATTGGGAATCACATTTATCATTACAGGTTTAATGGCTATTGGCTTTATGAGTTTTGGTGGGATGTTAACTACCGATGGTAATAAAGAAGAGGCTGCAGTAGAAGTTACTGAAACTAAAACCGAAGTCTTACAAGAAGGAAAAACCGAATCAACTCAAATCGTTGAAGTTTCTAAAATAACAAAGGAATAATATGATCTTAGCAGCAAGTACAATAGGAGTAATCATTGCAACGGTTGTTGCCTTTTTAGTGTTGACCTTATTACTGGTATCACTATTACTTTTTACAAAAGAAAAATTAGCACCTTCAGGTCCCGTTAAAATCACCATTAATGGTGAAAAAGAGATTGAAGTAGCTTCTGGAGATAGTTTGTTGACGACCCTTGGAAATCAAAAAATATTTTTACCATCTGCTTGTGGTGGTGGGGGAACTTGTATCCAATGTGAATGTCACGTATTAGAAGGTGGAGGAGAAGCATTGCCTACCGAAACACCTCACTTTACTCGTAAAGAATTAAAAGATGGAATTCGTTTATCCTGTCAAGTAAAAGTAAAACAGGATATGAATATCACCATTCCTGAAGAAGTCTTCGGAATTAAAAAATGGGAAGCTACCGTTGTGCGTAACTATAATGTTGCTTCTTTTATTAAAGAATTTGTAGTGGAAATCCCAGAAGATATGGGGTATAAAGCAGGTGGGTATATTCAAATTGAAATTCCTCCTTGTGATGTAAAGTTCTCCGATTTTGATATTACAGCACATCCTGAAGAACATGAAACTCCAGATAAATTTCAAGCAGAATGGGATAAGTTTAAGCTTTGGCCATTAGCAATGAAAAATACAGAAACTGTAGAAAGAGCCTATTCTATGGCATCTTTTCCTGCAGAAGGTCGTGAGATAATGTTAAATGTACGTATTGCAACCCCACCCTTCGATCGCGCGAAAGGAGGATGGATGGATGTAAATCCAGGTATTGCATCTTCTTATATATTCAATCAAAAACCTGGAGATAAAGTAACTATTTCTGGTCCTTATGGAGAGTTCTTTATCAACGAATCAGATTCAGAAATGCTATATGTTGGTGGTGGAGCTGGAATGGCACCGATGCGTTCGCATTTATACCATTTATTCAGAACCTTAAAAACGGGAAGAAAAGTTACCTATTGGTATGGAGGTCGATCTAAAGCAGAATTGTTTTATATAGAGCATTTTAGAGCTTTAGAAAAAGATTTTCCAAACTTTAAATTCTTTATCGCTTTATCAGATCCTGCAGAAACAGATAATTGGAAAACAAAAACGGACACCAATGATGAGCAAGGAAATGGATTTGTTGGCTTTATACATCAAGTAGTAATAGATGAGTATTTAACGAAACACGAATCACCAGAAGACATCGAATTATATTTCTGTGGACCTCCATTAATGAACCAAGCAGTTCAGAAAATGGGAGAAGATTTTGGAATACCTGATGAGAGTATCCGTTT
>CAJXRD010000048.1 GCA_913058295.1 uncultured Flavobacteriales bacterium
GATAAAACCGAATCCTTTAGATTCATTGAAAAATTTTACTGTTCCTTTACTCATTGTAATGTAATTTAATTTATAATAATTTATTGATTTGCAAAGATGCGTCATTTTTTTGATATACAACACATTAATTGAATTCTTTTTAATTTACTGTAAATCTAAAGCTTAGAACCTCTATATAATTAGAATACGTTTCCCTTTTTACTCTAATGAATATACTTGATTCTTATAAATTTCAATTAAAGGAACTGTTTTATTCATTAGAATTAGGCTTATATTGATTTCATATCGATAACAAAACGATAATGCACATCGCTTTTTAGCATGCGTTCATAGGCTTCGTTGATCTCTTGCATTTCAATCACCTCTACCTCTGAAACAATATTGTGCTTTCCACAGAAATCTAATAACTCCTGCGTTTCAGCAATACCGCCAATTAAAGAACCCGCTACAGTCTTCCGCCCCATAATCATAGGTACGGTAACCAGCATAGGATCTATGGGTCCTAAATAGCCAACCACCACCAAAGTGCCATTGGTTGCCAAAGTGCCTACATAAGGATTTAAATCATGGGCATAAGGAACGGTATCTATAATAAGATCGAAAGTATTCATCACAGATTCCATTTGTGCTTCTTCTGTGGAAATAATTACTTGATCGGCTCCTAAATCTAATGCGTCTTGTGTTTTATTTGAGGATCTAGAAAACAAGGTCACATGAGCACCTAATGCATGGGCCAATTTAATCGCCATATGCCCTAAACCGCCAAGACCTACTACTGCCACTTTACTATCTTTCCCCACCTTCCAATGTCTTAGGGGCGACCAAGTGGTAATCCCCGCACATAATACAGGAGCAATCCCTGCAAGATCTAAGTTTTCGGGTACTCGCAATACAAAATCTACATCTACCACTATGGTTTCCGAATAACCGCCATGAGTTGGTGCATCTAGATGTTTGTCAAAACCTCCATAAGTACCTACCCATTCTGGGCAATATTGTTCTAAATCGTCTTTACAATTGTCACAGGCTCTACAGGAATCTACCAAACAGCCTACGGCAACTAAATCTCCAACTTTATATTTATTCACTCCATAGCCAACGTTGCTTACTCTACCCACAATTTCATGACCGGGCACCACTGGATAAGTCGTCATTCCCCAATCGTTTTTTGCGGTATGTAAATCGGAATGGCAAACCCCACAATATAAGATCTCTATTTCTACATCGCTAGTAGTTACTACCCTCCTATTAATTTGCATAGCGTTTAAATCTGCCTCTGGCGCAGTTGTCCCGTATGCTTTTATACTTTTTGTTTCCATTTTATTATTTTTAAGATTTTTTTTCTGTGGGGAAGTTTAAAGGTACGGAAACTTCGGGAAATTTAGATTAAGGTTGAAATCAAAAACTTTCTATGAAATTTGTAAATATTTTAGAAGGTCATATAAAAAAACTAATTTCGCTACCAATGAAATTAAACTTAGCAAAAATCACTTCCTATTTAAAAGAACCCTACCCCTACTATTATGGGAATGCACAAAGGGTCCTTTTATTATTGGTGTTTCTTTCCTTTTTAAGCTTTAGTTTCTCCTATTTTTTTGAGCCTTTTGATGTGAATGTATCCGAGCATAAAATTAACTCTTATTGGATATTATTGATTCACGCATGTATTCCCATACCTATTGCTTTTCTATATCTAAGTTTTATCAATAGATCTAAAAAAGGCGACATTGCTTGGAGCCTAGGAAAAGAAATAAGCATTCTGTCTCTTATTCTTTTAAGCATCGGGATTGTAGATTTTTTAATTCGGGATTTAATTTATACCAATGCTGACAATTGGTCTTTCCGATATTTAGGAGAAGAAATACGCAATACCTTTTTAGTAGGTTTTCTTTTATTAATGATTGTTTTGCCTATCAACCTAGAGCGATTAATAAGCAAACATCGATCTAGTTTAAAAAAGCTGCCTTCCTTTACCAAGCAAGAAGCAAATAATAGTGTAGTGATTTTAAATACTTCCATAGCAAGCGAAACTATAGAGTTAGAAATTAATGATTTCCTCTTTGCAAAAGTAGAAAGTAATTATACCGAAGTTTTTACGAATTCTTCTAATGGAGTCCATAAAATACTATACCGTTTAACCCTTAAAGAATTGGAAGAACAATTAAAATCCTTTCCCTATATCTTTAAAACACATCGTTCTTATTTGGTAAATTTAGACGCCATAGAGTCTATCTCTGGAAATGCGCAAGGATACCAATTGGCAATAAAAAACTATTCTCCTTTAATTCCAGTATCTCGTTCTAATATTGCGGCTTTCAATTTAAAGTATTCCAATAGCTAAAAAACACCTTGTTTTTCGTCACTCCTGTTTGTCATCTATCACAAAATAAAATTTGGGGTCTCATTTGTTTTTATGTTTGCCGAATATTATAAAATAACAATTTTGAAAGAAACAAAAAGAAGGTACGATTTAGATTGGTTACGTGTAATTGCAATACTAGCAGTGTACCTGCACCATATAGGAATGCCATTTAATGGAGATGATTTTCATATCATGAATTCCGAATCTAGTAAAGGCTTGGACGATGTTATGGTGTTCTTTGAACAATTTAGATTGCCCTTATTATTTTTAATTTCAGGGACCGGGACCATGTTTGCTTTTTCAAAAAGAACTTGGTTTTCCTTTTTAAAAGAACGAAGTACTCGCTTAATCCTCCCGCTAATATTCGGGGTTCTATTTATAGTGCCACCACAAACTTATTTTGAGCATATTACTAAATACACTTCCTATTTCGATGTATATAGAAATGGGGATTTTGAAGTCAATCATTTATGGTTTATAGAGAACTTATTTATTATGTCTGTTTTCTTGATTCCTTTTATATTATTTCTGAAATCTTCAAAATCGGATGCCTTGATTCGTTTCTCTGAATCTATCACTTCTAAAAAATATGGGATTTTATTGTGGGCGATTCCCTTAATTATAATGACTATTATTTTAAAGAAAATATACCAAAGTGATTCTAAGGATATCACAAACCTATCCTCCACTTTTTATTATGGTTATTTTTTAGTAACCGGGATGTTGTTTACTTCCTCCAAGCATATTTGGAAGCATTTAAAAACATTTCGAAAATTTAACCTTATTGCTTTTATGATTAGTATACTTCTCTTTTACGGCTATTATCTATTGCCCGGAGAATATATCTCCCCATATCTTTCCATAAGTATTCGATGGGATATTTGGTACTTTGTCTGTGCATTGCTATGTTGGACATTAATAACTACTGTTTTGGGATATGCACAGCTATGGTTAAATAAAAAGAGTTTACTTCTTAAAAAATGTAATGAAGCAATTTATCCTTTTTACATATTACACCAAACGATTATTATCATATTGGGATATTATATCATTCAATTGGATTGGAGCATCTTATCAAAGTTTATCACTTTACTTTTCACTTCTTTCCCACTAATAATAATAATCTATAGGCTGCTTATTTATCCTTTTAAAATCCCAAGGGTCTTATTTGGAATGAAAAAATTAAGGTGACAGCAGACATTTATTATAATATCCCTCTTCTATTTTTAATAACTTTATTCATAATCACATATAATAAAAGACAATACATCTTTTATTTTTTTGACATCTATATATATTAGCAAAAGAAATTAGTAGTTTTGTTTTGCTTTATTTTCAATCCAAAGCTTAATACCATTTATGTTTAAAGAAGACCAAGACATTTTTAATATCCTATTAGGTTCTGTTTCCGAGGGAGTAATCATTGTAAATGCCCAGCAACGTATAGTAGAAGCCAACGAATCGGCAGAGCTTATGTTTGGCTATGGAAAAAAAGAAATGGTGCAACTTCCCCTTAACAATTTAATTCCTAGAGATTATCATGCAGGACATGGAGATCATTTTAAAGGTTTTATGCAGCAGAATAAAAACCGTCAAATGGGCCTAGGACGTGATATTTATGGAGCTCATAAAGATGGAAGTATTTTTCCGGTAGAAGCGGGATTAAATCCATTTAAATTATACGAAAAAAAATATGTCATGGCTTTGGTGACCGATATTTCGATACGAAAACAGCAGGAAGATGAAATTCAGAAATTAAATACAGAACTAGAGGAAAAAGTTGCCGATAGAACCAAAGAATTAATTGCAACCATAAGCCAGTTAGAGATTGAAAACAGCAAACGTATAGAAGCAGAAAAGGATGCCAATATTGCCTTAAAAAGAGAACGAGAACTCAACGATTTAAAAACAAAATTTTTATCGCTGGTATCTCATGAATTTAAAACTCCTTTAAGTGGGATATTAACTTCTACCATCTTATTGGGGAAATATAAATTGGCAGAGCAGCAAGAAAAACGTGATAAGCACATCAAAACCATTAGCGATAAGGTGCATTATTTAAATAATATTTTAAACGATTTTTTATCCATTGAAAAATTAGAAACCGGAAATGTATCCTATAATTATAGCACCTTTAAATTAAGTAAGGTGGTAAATGAGGTAGTTTATCATGCCAATATGCTATTAAAAGAAGGTCAGAAAATAAACTATCCAGAGCATATAGATGAGATGTCTTTGCTACAAGACGAAAAAATTGTGGAGTTGACTCTTTCAAATTTGGTACACAATGCTATTAAGTATTCTTCAGAAAATACAATAATAGATATTAAAATTACCCAAGACGAACATACCACCACTATAAAGGTGATGGATGATGGAATTGGAATTCCGAAGGCAGATCAGAAAAACATATTTAATCGTTATTTTAGAGCCGAAAATGCTTTGTTAACTCAAGGTACAGGGATTGGATTAAATATTGTACAAACCCATATCGAAAAATTGGGGGGAACTATTGGTTTTACAAGTGAAGAAAAAGTAGGTTCTATTTTTACCATCCACCTCCCAAATACAGCAAAATAATGAAGAAGGTTTTATTAATAGAAGACGATACCGTTTTAAGAGAAAATACTGCAGAGCTTTTAGAACTTTCCAATTATGAAGTGCTTACTGCGCCTAATGGTATGGAAGGTGTTGCATTGGCAAAAAGCGAAATACCAGATATTATTGTTAGTGATATTATGATGCCAGAACTGGATGGTTATGGAGTTTTGGAAGCATTGGCCAAAAATGAACAAACCAAGTACATTCCATTTATATTTTTATCTGCGAAAACCGAACGTAAAGATGTGCGTAAGGGAATGAATTTAGGTGCAGACGATTATATTACCAAGCCTTTTGAAGAAGAAGAACTCTTAAGTGCTATTGATAGTAGAATTGCCAAAGCCTCTATTTTACAAGACCAAAGAGCAAATCCTGAAGATTCTATCTTACCAGAAAACGAAATGCGTTCCTTGAATGATTTAAAGAATTTTTTCGACGATAACGGAACGGTATTTATATTCAAAAAAGACCAAGCTATATATAGCGAAGGCGAACATTCTAATTATATTTATTTAGTGCTCAATGGTATTGTAAAGTGTCACCAGCTGGACGAAGATGGGAAAGAACTTACCACAGCATTGCATAAAGAAGACGATTTGTTTGGTTATACTTCCTTTACACAAAACACTATCTACCAAGAATCTGCTACCCCAATTGTGGAAACAAAACTTGTAGGTATTTCAAAAGTTGACCTTAAGGAAGTATTGGATAAAAACCATTCGGTTACTTTAGAGTTGATACAGTTATTGACCGAAGATATAAGCGTGGTAAAAGAACAGTTGGTACATATGGCTTATAGTACGGTACATCGAAAAACAGCAAGTACCATATTGATGTTTGCCGAAAAACTGAATTGCCGCCCAGACGAGCACATTCGAATTTCACGTAATGACTTGGCAAGTGTTGCTGGTGTTGCTACGGAATCTTTGATTCGTACTCTTTCTCATTTTAAAAAACTGGGAATTATAGAAGTGGAAGGTCGAAATATTAAAATTCTAGACCTAAAGCAATTGAAAGATATACACTAATATCATTATTTATATTCGCAAACTGACCAATGTCATTTTTTGTAGAAAGCGATGTTTCTAAATTTGTTTCCTCAGACGAATTTATAAATGAAGAACGTTTTAATACCAACAGATTTTTCAGAAAACTCCTGGAATGCGATATGCTATGCACTTCACTTCTTTAAGAAGGAAGCTTGTAGCTTCTATCTTCTTCATGTAAATAACATAAAAAAAGAGCTTCATAGTTTTCAAAATACTTCAAAGTTGCAATTGCGTGAATTATTAGATAGAATTGCAATTGAATTTCCAGAAAACAAAAATCATAATTTTTATACGCTTATAGATTCTAACTTTTTTATTACTTCCATCCGTAAACATATAGAAGAAAAAAAGATAGACTTGATTGTGATGGGAACCAAAGGCGCTACCGACAAAAACGATTTAATTGTAGGGTCAAATACTGCTAATGTAATAATAAAAGTACCCTGCAACACATTGATTATACCCGAAAAAGCAAAATATGAAGGTTTAAAAGAAATAGCTTTTCCAACAGATTTTTCCTTCTCATATGGCATTCAGGCCTTGCAACCTTTATCGAAAATTTTAGAAAAAAACCATGCAGACTTGCATTTGCTTCATATTAGTAAGAAAGCTGTAGAACTTAATGGAAATCAGCTGGCAAATAAAGAATTGATGGAGGATTGTTTTAGTAACCTAAAGCATAATTTTCATTTTTTAGTCAATAAAGAAGCAGAAGATGCTGTCCAGGAATTTACGGATAACAAAGCCATACATATGATGGTGATGATGGCTAAAAACTTAAATTATTTTCAGCAAATTCTTTTTCATTCCAAAAAAGAAAAGTCAAATTATCATACTAATATTCCACTTTTGGTATTACACGAATAAACTTGGGCTCTTAGAATCATGGATTCCACTATTTATAGTTAATGAAAAACATCCTTAAATCCTTTATTACAAGTATTTAAGGATGTTTTTTGTTAAATTTTCACTAATCCTATTTAATCGCTTTAACGTGTGCGTAAACAGATACTCCATTTATTTTCACTTCTTCTGTAGCGTCTAACATCTTCATTCCTTTTACAGAGTTCACCTCTCCAAAAGGCGAAATGGCAATAATATTATAACCCATATTATCTGATGTGATAGCACTGATATAAATAATATTACCAGATTTGGTATGGCCTTTTACTTCCAAATATTTTCCTTCTTCATTTACTGCAATAATTTTTAATGTTTTACCATTATCAGTAATAGCTACCAAAGGAAAATATTTACCGTTAGTATTGGGAAGAATTATTTTTATAGGAAGCCGTTTGTCATGCACAAATGCTTTAATGCTGAGCACATCACTTGAACCTTCGGAGGGCTGGATAGCTTTTACATCATATAGATTTCCTTTTTTATCGATGGCCTTTACTTTTAGTATTTGTGCATCGGGCCGAAATGCTTTTACATGCCAAACCAAATCTTCCCCAATATTGGTTTCTGGCTTGATTAATTTAGAGCCACTTTCTGTGGTTATCTGAGCATATCCAATTGCCATGGGTAAAAAGAATAAGAATAATAGGCTTGTAATTTTTGAAAGCGTCGAAGTACTAATTTTTGTTTTCATCTTGAGTAATTTTAAGCTCAAATTTACGCTCCAAATCAAATATATACTATGATAAAAATCACTTGTTTATAGATTATTTTATCTCCAACTTATAACCCACGCCATGAACGTTCGCTAATTTAATAGAATCATCCTCTTTTAATTTCTTACGAAGTTTAGAAATATAGGTATCCAAACTTCTTCCAACAAAAACACCATTGTCTTCCCACACCCTTTTTGTTAATTCATCTCGCTTTATAATTTGATTGGGCTGGGCAACAAATATGGCCAATAACTCACATTCCTTTTTGGAAAGGTTAATTTCTTCGGCCTCTTTTACCAATTTATTTTGTGTTGCATAAAATTTAAAACTTCCAATGGTAGTAAATGCAGAAGGATCTGTCTGATTATCTAATGTGGTTTCTTCTAAAATTATTAGGGAATTTCTCTTATAAAAAATAAATAAAAACAATAGGAATACATTTCCAATTAAAAGAAGCAATAATGATTGATTATTAAAAAAAGTACTGGGTCCCTTAATAAACCTTACTTTAATAGTATAATAGGTTTCTGGCAAAACTCTGCCCCTACACGGAATGATACTTTTCTCATCTTCATTTATCATTCTATAACTATAGGCTACTTCTTCATCTACACATTGAATCACTTCAACAATATAGAACTCTGAAAGAGTTGCCTTTCGGATACTTTTTTTTACTATGGAAACCAAACTATCGGGTGCTATAGAAAGTTCTTTATTAAAGGATAATTTGTAAGTGGATGCATCCAATTTTATAATAGGCATCACCAAAGATGTGGAATCTTGATTGGTAAGTAATAATTGATGTCCTACATCTCGGAGAGAAATTTTTACGCTTTCTGAAAACTTATTTTCATTTTCATTGGTACTTGAAAACATCCAAGCTATAAAAATAACAACTGTTAAGGCTGCTAGTATATAATTTATTTTTCTTCTCATAATTATTGTAAATAACATACAAATTCTTGACTTTTTACAATAGTTGACACTTCTTTTACATTCTTTTGACATTCTTATACCTTGATTGTACTAGTTTTACAAAGAATCTTTTAAACAATATTAAAATGAAAATTTTATTTTACTTTTTTATATTACTCATATTCACAGCTTGTACTTCAGAAAAAAAACAAGCCAATGTGGAATATAATAACATTTCCTATAATCCCGCTCCAGAAATTAAAAGTGCTCCAACGGTTCTTTTAAAACCATATACGATCAATTTTAATATTGAAGAATCAAATGCTAAGGAATTAAATTTAGTGGTTTCCATGGGATTGTATGGGGATAGTCATTTTGTATCTCCTCATTCCAGTGATCGTTTTACTGGTCGCTTTAATATTTCTATAATTGATAATGAGTACCTTGTACTCGATGAGGACTTTAAAGAGACTCCTCGTACTGTTGAAATATATGATGAACACCCATTTGTAGATGGTCTAGTAAATTGGGTAAGTGAAAACACGAATTACAAGCATCAATTACATATTAAAACCCAAGAAGATTTTGTAGTATTTGGCATGGTAAGTTTTACCATTGAACCTCGTTGTACTTTTGAAGAAGTCCCTTTTATCATTAGATATACTGACGGTAAATTAAGAGTCGATTTAAATAAATGCTAAAAATTCTTCTCTGAAGGTTTTTCTAAAATAGAAGGTCTTATACCCTTTATTTATAAAACCTATCCTATATCTTAGCAAGGCATGGATCTAAAATCAAAAAACACACAATTGCAATACCAAGGTTATTTAAATACCCCTTTGCTTTGGAAAAATGATAGGGTATTAGAAATAGAACAATTGGAGCTTGCAAAACAAAGTACTTCTAACTTTGAAGATCCCTATGGTATACCAATGCTTTTAGGTAAACGTGTGGAGCAATTTGTAATGGCAGAATTAAAACAATACAATGACATTAGAATACTTAAAGAAAACATACAAATACAAAATGATAAAATTACCGTTGGAGAGATAGATTGTATTTTAACGAAGGATGAGTTTCCAATACATTTGGAAATTATATATAAGTTTTATGTATACGATTCCCGCATTGGAAGCACAGAATTAGAACATTGGATAGGCCCTAATAGAAAGGATAATTTGCTTAAAAAACTTCAAAAATTAAAAGACAAGCAACTACCTCTACTTTATAATAAACATACCAAGCCTATTTTAAAAGACTTACAATTAAGTTCAGATAAAATTTTACAGCGCGTTTGTTTTAAGGCGCAATTGTTTATCCCATACAAATCTGTTGCACCAGACTTCAAATTATTAAATAAAGAGTCGCTAAAAGGATTTTATATTCCTTTTTCGGAAATAAAACAGTTTTCAGAATGTAAATTCTATATCCCTATAAAAATGGATTGGCTATTGGAAGTTCAAATGCAGATAGATTGGATGTCTTATCTTCAATTTTACGAAAGAATCGAACCTAAAATAGCAAATAAAACTGCAGCCTTATATTGGATTAAATTCCCTAATGGTGTCTTGCAAAAGTTCTTTGTGACTTGGTGGGAATAATTATCAAATATTTATATTATTTATTACGAATAGGCAATTGAATATGAGAGCTATACTTCTTAGAATGATGTATTTTATTTTCTGCAATTATTGCTTTTGATTCATCGTAATTATTTCCTCCGCTATTTAAATTACGTGCAAAACGTGGAAAATTACTACTCGATATCTCGATTCTAATACGATGTCCTTTTTTAAAGAAATTACTGGTAGACATAGCAGTTAAGTCCACCTGATACACTTCTCCTTTTTCCATAAACACTTCGGTGTCATAACCTTCTCTATAACGTACCCTTTGTATGGTCTCATCTAAATTGTAAGCTGTTCCGTCTGGATACACATCGATTAATTTAATCGTAAAATCTGTATCCTTAGCATCCGAAGAAATATAAAGCGTTGATTCTATAAAGCCACTTACCTCTACTCCTTCTGAAAGTACCTCTGTAGTATACACTAATATATCTGGACGTTCTTCCATTTTTTGTTGATCAAAAGCACCACCCTTAACTGCATTCCCGGTACAACAAACATTTCCTCCTAAAGAATTAACGGGATTCATAGGATCATAAATAAAAGAATCGGGCTGGTCTTTAGTAGCTTTCTTTGTACTAAGAACACCACTCCCATTTAGTGTATTAGCATCTCCATTACTATTTAAATAATAGCTAACCATTTTTGTATCTGCAGGTGGCCATTGCTCTGCAGCCTGCCATTTATTACTCCCCATAGTATAATATTGTACTCTAGGTGTTTTTTCTTTGAAATCATTATTTGCATCTTTCAACCAAAGATCCCACCATGAAAAGATTTGTTCCTTATAATTTAAACGCGCATCACCGACACTGCGTTCCCCTACGATAGTATTTTCAGTAGCTCGCGTATACCTACAATGTAAAGTAGGCGCTATTACTAAGTATTGATTATCTCGAATAGAAGCATCTTTTGAATTTGTTCTTACATGATTAAACAAGGCTAGGTTTGGAGTAATAGAAACATCATACCATGAAGCAAACCAAAAGCTAGGCACTCCAATTTCCATATCATCATGATATAAACCACCGGTAAACCAATCGGGATGATTGGGTTTACGTCTTACCATTTTATCAAAAACTTCATGCTTTCCATTAATATTCTTAAGCATATCTTGAATAGGCAAATGCTTTAAAGCTTCAGACATATCTATAGGTGGGTTTTCTGGAGCCAAATCATAGAATCTAGAAATCCGTATTAAATCTTCTTGGCTTGCCCCTTCAGGGATTCGAGGTTTAAATTTATCATGTTCAACACTGTATAACCAGGAAAAAAACAATAATTGCTCTACGCCTCCTCGATACCAATTTCCTTGTTCCATTAAATCACCAACTCTTCCTATTCCTGCTCCAAAACCTTGAGGCACCATTGCAGCATGAGATGGATGGTCTAGGGCTGCAACAGCCATTTGCCACTCTGCAGTGGAAGAACATCCATAAGTTCCAATTTTTCCATTGGACCAAGACTGATCTTTCATCCAAGAAAAAGCATCATAACCATCGGTCAATGGAACTCCCAAAATATCCCATTCCCCTTCAGAATAATAACGCCCACGTTCGTTTTGAACTACATAGGCATAACCTCGCTTTACAAACTCATAGGCTTTTTCGGCAGTTCTAGTTTTTCTTTCTCCATCTCCCCAAGAATTAAAATTATATGGGGTACGAGAAAATATAATAGGCACTTTTTCTGTGGTTTTAGGTCTATATATATCCGTTGCAAGTCTTAGTCCATCACGCATTGGCATCATTACCTTTTGATCTATAATGGCTATTTCTTCTAATTTCTCAAGAATATCATTTTCATCTTGACCTAAGAAAATTTGTGAGAATAATAATAAAACAAATAGTGTACTAAATCGAAGTAGTTTCATAAAAGTAAAATGATGGTTATTAAAGTTTTCAAGTTACATAAAAAATTGGCTTTCAATAACAAGTCAGTATGAATTACTATTTAGAATTTTAAAAAATAAGCTAGAAATACTAAGGAATAATGGAAAAGTTCTACGCAATCGAAAGCAAGAAAAGTTAACTATTTTTTAATTTTTAGAAAAAAAATAGCGCTATTAAAAATAGCGCTATGATAATATAAATAGTGTGATTGTATTATTTTACTATGGTTACTTTTACTGCATTCATTCCTTTCATCCCTTTTTCAAGTTCGAAAGAAACTAGATTACCTTCCGTAATTTCATCGATTAGTCCACTAACATGACAGAAATATTTTTCTTGATTTTCACCATCTACAATAAATCCAAATCCTTTAGAAGTATCAAAAAAGGAAACAGTTCCTTTTCTTACTGGATCGATTTCAACTCTATCACTTTCTAGTGTTTTTGGAACAGAAATTTGAATACTCTCTGCTTCTACTTTAAGTTTTTCTGATGGATCTGGCGGAGTATCAGTAATATTACCAAAATGATCTACGTAAGCAAATTCAATACCTTTCTTTCCGTGCTCTTTTGCTTCCGCTTTACGAGCATCCATTTTCTTCTTCTTATCCTCACGTTTTTTTAAACGCTTTTTCTCTTTTTCACTCTTGTTAAATGTTTGCTGCGATTTTGCCATTCGTATTATTATAATTTTTAACCAATATTAGTCCTAGTTTGCAAAGATATCTCTTTACTGTTAACTAATATATAATATTATTACTAAATAAAGAAATGAAGCATTTTATTTTTATAAATTCTAAATAGGAGTTTTGGGAAATAAAAACGTTCAAGCTCTTTATTTACAGCTGTTTTATTTCATTAATGGCACATTCTTATGCTTTTATTTTATTTGAGATAGGATAGCATCAAAATATGCATCTTGAGTAGCTGGTGCTTTTTCTTTTGCTTTTTTATAGTATTTCGAGGCCAATTTATTATTTCCATCTTTTAAATAGGCTTCCCCCAAACTATCTATGAATCTCCATTCTAAATGATGATTGGAATGCTTTTCAATATTAAAAGTAAATATTTTTATAGCTTCTTTTGTATTATCTTCATTTAGTAATGTATATCCATAGGTATTTAATTCCCAAATATTCCCTAGAGGAAATGCTTCCTCCATAAGTTTTTTTGCTTCTTCATTTTGTCCTTTTTTCAATAACAAATCTGCTTTAACTTTTAAATTACTGAATGTCTTTTTTCTAGATATAGAGATGTCTATCCAAGTCATAGCTTCCTCTAATTGGGTATTATTATTTAAACAATAAGCTGCTAATTGCATATAACTTGTACCCGAAAAACCTGCTTGCCCTTTTAATTCTGCTATAGAGTTATCAATTACAATCTTTGTAATGTCAAATTCAATTTTAAAAGGAACACGTATATCAGACCATTCTAAAACAGCAACTAATTTATCTGAAGAACGATCAGTAAAACTATAGCCTAACCATTCTTGAAAGGCAATTTTTTCTGGACTAACAGATACTTTTAGTACAGTTTCACTTTCTGTTGGAAGTGTTGTTCCCCATGATTTATAAAATTTTGAAAATAATATTTCAAATTTTTCTTTTCCAGGAATCATGTAAAGGCCGTAAGTTCCTGCCTTTATTTTTTTCCCTTCTACCATGGCATCATGAGAAAAATGAATGGTAGTGTTTTCATTAGCTCCTGCTCTCCAAATAACATTATAAGGAATAATTCCTCCAAATATTTTTCTTCCATGTGCACCAGGACTATTGTATTTAATAGTAACATCTGAAATTCCCAATCTTTGAGTTATTGATGCATCTTGACTAGCTTCGGGCATTGTTAAGGATTGCGCTTGTGTAATTACTACAGTTACAAGCAACATTAAGGACAATACTATTTTTCTTTTTATAATTTTCATAATCAATCTGTTATTTATTATTATAAGGGTTATCTGAAGTAAGTATTAAACCTTCTCCGGGCTCCCATTTATCATATTCCATATAGAATGCAACTTCTTTAGCTTTTTCAAGTCCTTGAAGTTTTGCAACCATATGTAAGGCTCCGTCTATTCCTGCGGAAACTCCAGCAGTCGTAATTACTTTTCCATTATCCACAAAACGAACATTTTTCTTTACTTTAACTTTTGGATAATTCTTTTTTAAACCAGACAATGCACCATGAAAGGTCGTAGCAGTTTTACCATCTAATAAACCTGCTTCTGCAAATACAAAAGCTCCCGTACAAACCGAAAAATAATAAGCTACATCTTCTTGAGCTTTTACCCAGTCGATAACTTCATCCACTTGATAGGCATTGGAAGCATTACCACCAAAAAAGGCTAGAATATCAGCTTGAGGTGCATCTTTAATACTATAATCTGGAATAATTTTTAAAATACCTTGTGATAAAATAGGTTCTTTGGTTTCAGAAAGGGTAAATACCTCATATCCTGCATAAGCAAACACTTCCATAGGCCCAGCAAAATCTAAAACTTCTACTCCTGGTTGTAAATAAAAAGCTATTTTCATTTTACTATTTTTAATTCTTTCTAATTCTGTTTTTGTAGTCAATTTCATATTACAAACGTCACATGTACCATGTTTTTCAAAAGTTTTGTCATCACAATAACTATCGCAAGGAGGACAAACATAAACGGATTTGTTTTGTTGGGCATTCGCATTAAATGCAATTAAAACCATCAGTATCCATAATTCTTTCATCTTTATTATATATTTAATTATTGACTTTTTTTTAAATTATTACCAAACCAAATTAATTAATTTGAAAAATATTGGTAGTACATGAGTTAAGACAAATAAATAATAGGTTGATAAAATGAAATAAAAGAGCCTTTATATTTAGACTCAAAAGTATGTTTGATAACTGTACTAGAAAAGGACAAGAATCCTCAGTAATAGGACAACTTAATTTAATTTATCAATATCGGTTGGAATAATATCTTGGAACTTTTTAAGAAGTGATCGCAGCTGTGTGGTGCTTTTTAGCCCACATTGTTCAGCCGTATACTCCATAGTATAAGCTTCTGCAAGGAGTTTAATAGCCTGCTCTACTCTTAGTTTAGTATGGTAATCTCCTATGGTAATTCCAGTAGTTTTTTTAAATAATCGAGTTAGGTTTCTGGCACTCATATAAACCTCATCCGCAAGATCTTCAATAGTAAATGACTGTGCTAAATTTTTAGAAATAAAATCCTGAGTCTCATGAATTCTGGTTTCTAAATGATTTCGGTATTGTAAAAAGATACTCAATTGTGGATCGGACTCTCCACGCCTAAAATACATTACTACTTCTTTTGCAACTTCCACAGCAAACTTTACACCATATTCTTTCTCTACTAGATAGAGACATAAATCGATTCCTGAAAGCATTCCTGCACTGGTATAAATACGCTCATTTTCAACAAACAATCTGTTTTTAAGAAGTTCCGTTTCTGGGAATTTTTTTTCAAATTCATCAAAAGTTTTCCAATGTGTAGTTGCCTGTTTTCCCTTAAGTAAACCTGCATCTCCCAATAAAAAGGCTCCAGTACATATAGATACTAAAGTTGCTCCACTATTATATTGTTCATTTAGCCAGGTATAAAACCCCTCATTCTCTTTTTTAAAATTGGAATCTTTTAATAAGGAAAATTCGATCCCTGGAATTACAATTATATCCTCTGTACCAAGTGTAAATTCAGGATATGGCATTAATTTTGAAAAACCCAAACCCAAAGAACTCTCTAGCTCATCCTCCATGGTACTAGATACAAAATAGAGATTTATATCGGCGCCATTCTCTTTTGTTTCTAAAAATAATTGTGCAGGACCTAAACTATCCAATGGATGTGTTTTCGGTAATATTACAAAATAGATGTTTTTCATAAACTAGCTTATGACTCTATTTAATTATAACTATTAGAATGGATTCGTAGCCCAAACAGTAACTTCTGGCACAAACCCTTTATCTCTCATGCATACAATAGAAAGTATCGTTTGTGCAATATCTTCTGCCCCCAATTTATTATTTTCTTCATTGCGTTCTTTTCTTTCTTCATCTGCAAAAGCAGTGGTAACCTCACTTGGATTTACCAAACACACTCTAATATTATCTTTTCGTAATTCTGCCTGCCAAGATTGGGTCATTCCTCTTACTGCAAATTTTGATGCAGCATAAACACTCCCTCTTGCAAAACCTTTTAAACTAGCAGTTGAACCTAGATTAATTATATTTCCATTTTTTTGTGCTTTAAAGAAGGGCACAATTTCCTGAGTTAATAAAGCCAAGCCAAAAACGTTAGTAGTATATACATCTACAAGGTTCTGCTCTGTTATTTCTCCAAGAATCGGAAAAACTCCAATCCCAGCATTATTAATTAATACATCAATCTTTCCTTCTAAAAGCGCCATAGCTTCTTTCGATTTTTCAGGAATTGATGCAAGATCACCAATATCAAACTGTAAAGGAATTGCACCAATTTCAGCAGCCACACTATTCAGTTTAATTTCATCTCTTCCAGTAATCACTACTTTTGCACCATTAGCAATAAATAGTTTTGCAGTTTCTTTACCAATACCAGAACTCCCTCCAGTAATTAATACATTAGAATTATTGATATCCATAATATTCCGTTTTAATTTTTTAACTTTTTACTTCTAAATCTTGAAAAGAGAATAATGCTCTTTTTGCTATTTATAAAATATACTCCTGTTAATAATATAATAGCTGCGATAATAGATTGTGCAGTAATGTTTTCGTTTAATATATACCAACCCAAAACCATTGCGATTATTGGGTTTACATAAGTTGATGTCGCTACTTTTTCTGGGGAAACTGTTTTTAATAAATAATTGAAGGATGTAAATGCAACAATACTTCCGAAAAGAATAAGCATCAACATAGACCACCTAACTGGTTCACTCCATTCTGTTGGACTGACCCAAGTTTCGCCTAAGAAAAGACTTACCATTAACAACATGATGCCTCCAGTTAACATTTGATATCCTGTGTTTATAAAATAATTAGAGGGCAAATCCGCTTTACCAACAAACAAACTTGCATATGCCCAGCTAACCATACAAGAAAAAATCAACCCAATGCTTAGTGCACTTTTCTCATGCATAATGATATGGTTCTGACTTACCAATAAATAAATGCCAAGCATTCCCAAAAATACACCTATCATAGACATGGATTGGATCTTTTTTCCTTGTAAAAAACGCATCATGACCAATATGACTAGTGGCTGTGCAGATATTTCAAGAGCTGCAAATCCGCTGTCTACATATTTTAAGGCCCATACCACAACTCCATTTCCGAAGGTTAAAAATAAGAATCCGGCTATAGCAGTATTTAATAATTGTTTCTTAGTGATTCTAAGAGAAATCTTCATGATTTTAGCAATTCCGAAGATGAGTAACCCTGAGATAATAAATCGAATAGAGGCCAGCATAAAAGCTGGTAATTCTGCAACAGCAATTTTATTTAGTAAATAAGTGGAACCCCAAATTACATAAATAGCAAAAAAAGCCAATGCTATTAAAATTTTGTTTTGAGGTTTCTCCATAGTAAGTATTTGTTATGGCAAATGTAGACATAAAGCCTAATAAATTTTATAAAAGTAAAATGGATATTAATTATAATACATTAAAAATAACTAATGCGTAAAGATAAAAACGCACAAAACGAAGCAATCCAAATAATAAATAATCTCTAAATTTATAGTTTATCAATCCTGCTGCGACACTAGTAATAGAAAATGGAATTGGTAATAATGCACCAACAACTATTAAAAAACCTCCCCATTTGCGAATCATCTTTACATGTTTTTCCATTTTTACCTGCAAATAATTATACACAGCTGGCATTTTTGAAACTGTTTTTCCAATACTATATGATATGATTCCGCCTATATAGGATAATACCGCAAGCATGGATAAATAGAAAATTGGAGCATCCGTCTTATCTGCCCAAGCGATAAATATTTCAGGAGGAATTAAACCCAATAAAGATTCTGAAGCAAAGAAAACCGACAAAACTGTTAATGGATTGTAGGTGGTAGTAATCGAAGTAAATAAATCATTAAAATCAATTAGAAATGAATGAACCAACCATAATGCGATTACAAATATTCCAATCGGCAGTATCGATTTTCCCAAACTAGATTTCACAAAAGAATAAAACCCAGTATAAGAATAATACTGATGCAATAATCTAATCTTAGATTTTTTTACACTTTGTTTAGGGCTCGAATTCATAGCAATTTAATCCTTTTCAATCTTAAAGGAAGACAAAGATAATACTCCTTTATATTTTTTTATTTAAACAAGGCCTAACTTAACAATATATTATGATAATACTTAAGTTAAACCGCTTATTAACATAGGTTCTTACTGAATCTTTAACTTCCTCATTAACATAATATTGTAATGATAATCCAACTTTTATATATTTTTTTTTAGAAATATCTGAAAGTACTTTCTTAGAATATCATTAAACAGATGTCAATTCTACAATGTCAACACCTATTAAATGTCTTAAAAAGACAAGTATCCTTACTTTATTTTTAATATTTTTTTTAATATATTTGAACAACTAATACACTAACCATTGCTTAAAAAATTATTTCCACACAACTCGAGATGGGTTCCTGTTTCTATTGTTATTTTTGGAAGCATCGTTGGACTTTCTTTGTTTCTAGCCAAAGAGTCTGAGGTGGTTTCTTATATGGGGGACAAACCAGAAACTTGTGTGAATTGCCATGTAATGACTTCAGAATACAACAGTTGGATGCACAGTTCTCATCGAGAAGTGGCCAATTGCAATAGTTGCCATGTTCCTCACGACAACGTACTCAATAAATATTATTTTAAAGCAAAAGATGGTTTGTATCACGCTACGGTATTTACATTACGTAACGAACCGCAAGTAATCCAGATGAAAGAAGCTTCGCAAGAAGTGGTACAACAAAATTGTATTCGTTGTCATTCTAAACAAGTGAAAGATGCTAAATTAGATGGATGGATTGCCGACCATGCAGAGAATAGAACCGACCGACAATGTTGGAGTTGTCATCGAGAAGTGCCACATGGAAAAGTTCATGGACTTTCAAGTACCGAATATTTATTAGCACCAAAACCTACCGATGTAGATAAAGATATCGTACCCGAATGGTTAAAAGAAGAAATTAACAAATAGTAAAATTTATAATATGAAAAATTGGACCTTGTTTATTGTTACTGCCGTAGTAGTTTTTTTACTCGGTATGTTGGCATCAAATGTTATCAATAGGAAAAACGAAGCAAAGTTTGCCTATACTCCAAAAGTAACTATTGGTGAAAACGAACCTAGAAACGATGTTTGGGGTAAAAACTTTCCGAAGCAATACCAATCGTATTTACAAACTTTAGACACTAATTTTGTTTCTTATCAAGGTGGAAGCGGAATGCATGATTTATTGGAAGACGATCCAATGCTAGTGGTTTTATATGCCGGTTATGGGTTTTCTAAAGATTATAATCAAGGTCGTGGTCATTATTATGCTATAGACGATTTAAATAACAGTTTGCGTACAGGAGCTCCAAAGGGTCCAGATGATGGACCGATGCCAGCTACATGTTGGGCTTGTAAAAGTCCGGATGTTCCAAGATTGATGAATGAACACGGTATCGAGGAATTTTATAGTGGCAAATGGGCGAGCAAGGGTTCTGAAGTAGTGAATAACATTGGTTGTGCAGATTGTCACAATCCAAAAGATATGAGCTTACAAGTTACTCGACCTGCATTGGTAGAAGCATTTGAAAGTATGGGGAAAGATATTACCAAAGCTACTCATAACGAAATGCGTTCTTTAGTTTGTGCGCAATGTCACGTAGAATATTATTTCAATACTAAGACACCAAAAGAAGGAGTTCCTTATTTGACTTTTCCATGGAAAAATGGAATGTCTGTTGAGAATATGGAAGAATATTATGATGATATAGAGTTTAAAGATTGGGAGCATTCTATTAGTAAAGCACCAATGTTAAAAGCACAGCATCCAGGATACGAAGTATTTATGACTGGTATTCACGCCGATCGTGGTGTTTCTTGTGCAGATTGTCATATGCCATATAAAAGTGAAGGAGGACAAAAATTTACAGATCACCATATCCAATCTCCTTTAAACAATGTTGCAAATTCTTGTCAAGTTTGTCATAGAGAGGAAACAGATAAATTAATTGACAATGTATACTCTCGCCAACAAGCAGCAACAGAGAATAGATTAAAATTAGAAGCACAATTGGTAAGAGCGCATTTGGAAGCTAAAAAAGCTTGGGATTTAGGAGCTACAAAAGAACAGATGGAACGGATTATGCAAGGCTTACGTCACGCACAATGGCGTTGGGATTTTGCTGCAGCCTCTCACGGTGGATCTTTCCATGCACCAGTAGAAACAGCGCGTATTTTAGGAAGTGCCATGGATGTGACTCAAACTACCAGATTAGAACTAGCTCGTTTATTAGCGGACTTAGGATATACAGACGAAGTACCAATGCCAGACATTTCGACCAAAGCAAAAGCACAAGCTTTTATTGGTTTAGATATGGAGAAATTGGTTGCTGAAAAGAAAGTGTTCCAAGAGAATGTGATTCCACAATGGTTGGAAGAAGCAAAAGAACGCGAATCAAAAATGGAAACAAATTCTGGACTAACACCAAAATAAGCCTCAAAAAAAAAGGTCCTTTAAAAACTCATTACTGAATTTCTTCGGTTTTGAGTTTTTTTTAAATCAAATATTAGACTATTTCATATGTCAAAAATTATAAAAATTCTATTCTCTCCAAAACTAGCGGTCTTGGCATTATTTGCTTTTGCGATTGCTATGGCAACTGCTACCTTTATTGAAAATGACTTTGGAACCCAAACTGCTTTTTCTGTGGTTTATAATGCTTGGTGGTTCGAAATGATCATGGTGATATTGGGCGTTTGTTTTATAGGAAATATTTTTAAATACAAATTACTTCGGAAAGAAAAATGGAGTGTTTTATTATTTCATATCTCCTTTATTATTATTCTAATTGGCGCTGGTATTACTCGCTATATGGCTTATGAAGGTGTGATGCGTATTAGAGAAGGAGTTACAACAGATCTAATTATTTCAGATAAGAATTTTGTGCAAGCCAAGATTACCGATGCTAATGGTAAAGCAATAAGTCTTCATAAAGAACAGTACTTCTCCCCTATTCAAAAGAACAATATGAGTATGGATTCAGAGGAATTGTCTAAGCCTGTTTCTATAAAATTCAAAGAGTTTATAACCGATGCTGTTCCTCAGGTTGTAGATACCGATGAAGGCGGAGAATCTTTATTACAATTAGTTATTTCCGCAGGAAAAGGAAGGCAATCCATTTATTTAAAAAGAGGTGAAATTCAAAAACTTGGAGACCATGGTCATGAATTGGCTTTTGATAATACAGCTTCTAAGGAATTAAATATTTTAGAAGAAAATGGGGTTTTAAAAATAAAGCCACAACAAGCGGTTACCTTTTTTGAAATGCAAACCGAAAACGCTGGAAACCTAACGATAGATAGCTTACAGCTGCTAAGAGAACGCATCTTATATCGCTCTGGAGATTATTCCTTTGTGATTATGTCATATCATGAGAACGCGGAAATTAAAATGCTTTCTCAATCCGAAACTAAGAAAGATAATGATGAGTTAAAAGATGATGTCCTTGTCCTAGAAGCTAGTGTTGGGGAAACCACAAAAGAAGTCACCTTACTATATCGTCATGGCTTTTTACCGGTTAGCAATGAAATAGAAATAGATGGGATTCATTTTGAAATTGCCTATGGAGCCATATCTCTAAAAACACCTTTTCAAATTCAGTTGAACGATTTTCAATTGGAACGATATCCTGGTTCCACTAGTCCTTCCTCTTATGCCAGTGAAGTCACCGTATTGGATGGAGATATTGTAATGCCCTATCGCATTTATATGAATAATGTATTGGATTATAAAGGTTACCGCTTCTTTCAAGCCTCTTACGACACAGATGAAATGGGAACTGTCCTTTCGGTAAATCATGATAGATTAGGTACTCTAATTACTTATTTGGGCTATTTATTAATGACTATCGGAATGCTCTGGACCTTATTTGGAAGAAAGTCAAGATTTGGATTGATAAGAAATAAACTTAAAAAACTAAATGCCAAGACTGCAGTTATAGCGATCCTATTATTTTTAAGTGTACCCTTTTCTCTTTCGGCTCAGGATTCTACTAAGCGTATTGATAGCTTGGTAGCAACTCAAGCGATACAAAAGGAACACGCTGCTAAATTTGGGCGCTTATTGGTGCAAGATTTGGATGGTAGAATTAAACCCATCAATACTTTAGCTTCAGAATTCTTAAGAAAAATTTCTCGAAAATCTAGTTTTAGCTATGAATCCACAACATTAGATGCCAATCAGATATTCTTAGCCTTACACGGAAATCCCCGGCTATGGACCGAAGTTCCTCTAATTAAAATAGATCGAAATAAAGGCGGAAATTTGTACGATAGCATTCCTTTTCATTCCAATGGATTGGTAGCGTTTAATGACTTTATCCATCCACAGAAAGGCTATTTATTAGAAACACAGGTGGAAGCAGCTAATACTAAAAAGCCTTCGGAACGCTCAGAGTTTGATAAGGAAATGATGAAAGTAGATGAGCGGTTTAATATTCTGTTCAATATTTTTTCTGGAAATTATTTAAAGATCTTTCCTAAAAGAGACGATGAATCTAAAACTTGGTATAGTCATGTGCATGATTTTAGAGATTTTAATAAAGAAGATGGGGATTTTGCCAAAGGAATTTTACCCCAATATTTTACCGAAATAGAGAATGCTAAAAAATCGAAGGATTGGACTTATGCCGAAGA
>CAJXRD010000049.1 GCA_913058295.1 uncultured Flavobacteriales bacterium
CTTGCTCTTCAGTAAATGCACCTTTTTTAACACCTCCAGCTAAATGTTTTTTCAATAAAACACCTTTGTAAGAAAGAATTGCTCTGGCAGTGTTTGTAGGTTGAGCTCCATTATGAAGCCATTTTACAGCACCATCCATATCAATATTGATTTCTGCAGGATTAACATTTGGATTGTAAGTTCCTAATTTCTCTAAGTACTTACCATCTCTTTTTGAACGTGCATCAGCTGCTACGATCCAGTAAAAAGGCTTCCCTTTTTTACCATGTCTTTGTAATCTAATTTTTACGGGCATATCTATTATTTTTTTGAGGTTCCCGACCCCGGTTCATAATTTAAGAGTGCAAAGATAATATATTTTCTGGTTGAAACTCAAAAGATTAAACTTTTTCTTTTACATTTGTATTAACCCATTTTTACCTATAAAATCATGAAAAACCTATTAATACTACTTATCGCAGCGCTTTTTGTTGTTAGTTGTGAAGATCTTGAAACGAATAGTCCGGCGTTACAGGCTGAAATTGATAACGTAATTTTTAAAGCATCTAGCTCTAGAGCCTCGCAAAACACCAATGGAACTTACCTTATTGAAGGGTTGTCGTTGAATGAAACCATGACCTTAAAAGTTTCTGATATTAATGTTGGAACTTATGTGGTTGGCGGAACCTCTTCTAATTATGCAACTTTCGAAAATGTTATAGGCTCTGTTTATCAAACTAATCCTGAAGGGACTGGTGAAATTATTATTACAGATAGCAATGCATCTATAGGCGCTATATCAGGAACCTTTAATTTCACAGCTATGGTTTCAGGGGTGGATACTATCTCTGTTCATAATGGGATATTTTTTGAAGTACCATATGCAGGAGGTAATGATAATGATCCAAATGACGGGAATTTAGATGCTAACGTAGATGGTGTTCCATTAAGTCCAGATACAATAAATGCAGCAGATTCGGGAGATTCTATTGTTATTTTAGCATCTAATAGCACTAGTTCGATATTTTTAAAAGTTCCAATAGATGTAGCAACTGGTTCTTATGAATTACCAGAAATTGGATTTTCAGCAAAATATACTGTAGATAATGTAGGGGAAGATGCGATATCAGGAACCATTGTGGTTATAAACCATAATCTGGAGACTAAGGTGGTGTCGGGAACTTTTTCTTTTGTTACAGAAAATCATGTAATAGAAGAAGGACAATTTAATGTGTCTTATCAATAAAATAAATATAATTTAAGAAAAACCGCTCTATTTTTTAGAGCGGTTTTTTTGTGAAAAAAAACTAACGATTCTTTATAACTTTTTTTTTCTTTGAGCTTGCGTTTTAATACATTTAAACCTTGGGTTTTGAATGTAGTTAAAGTCCAAAAAATGTAACCTTCCAAGCTTTTTTATGTATTTAATCTTTGATACCGAAACTACTGGGCTTCCAAAACGATGGAATGCTCCTTTAACAGATAGTGATAATTGGCCTCGTTGTATTCAAATTGCCTGGCAATTACATGAAGATGACGGAACTCTTATTGAGCATCAAGATTATTTGGTGCAACCGGAAGGGTTTAATATTCCCTATGATGCTGAAAAGATTCATGGAATCTCTACGGAATTGGCAGAGCAAAAAGGAATACCTTTAGAAGATGTAATTGAAAAGTTTACAGAAGCACTTTCTAAAACAAAGTTTTTAGTAGGTCAGAACATTGGTTTTGATAATAATATCATGGGCGCAGAGTTTCATCGTCTTGGTATGGAGAACCCACTCCCAAACTTTCCGGTATTAGATACCTGTACCGAAACTACAGCACAACTTTGTCAGTTGCCCGGTGGGCGTGGAGGTAAATTTAAACTACCTACTTTAACAGAGCTTCATCAGTTTTTGTTTAGTAAATCTTTTAATGAAGCCCATAATGCTACTGCAGATGTGGAAGCTACAACTCGTTGTTTTTTAGAGTTGGTTAGAAGGCAAATATTTACTACAAAAGAACTAGAGGCTCAACCAGATTATTTCGATAGATACTCAAAGGCCAATCCAGAAACTATTGAATTAATAGGGTTGAAGCATATCAACCTCAAGAAGGCTTCAGAAAAAATAAGAAAAGAATTAGAGTCATTAGTAGAGTCTCAAGAAATATCTATCAAAGAGTTAGAAGAAAATGTTGCAACTCTTCAAGAAACTCCTTTTGCTCACCTGCATAACCATTCGCAATTCTCAATATTGCAATCTACTTCTAGTACTCAGGATTTAATAAAAGCCGCAAGTGCTCTTAAAATGCCCGCAGTTGCACTTACAGATAGTGGGAATATGATGGGTGCATTTCATTTTGTTCAACAAGTAAATAATTATAATAAGGGGCTTAGTGAAGAGGAATCAAATAAAACGCTAAAAGCAATCGTCGGTTGCGAATTTTTTGTTTGTGAAGATCACCTTAATAAAAGTCATAAGGACAATGGTTATCAAATTGTGATGCTAGCTAAAAATAAAGCAGGCTATCATAATTTAGCAAAAATGTCTTCCATTGCATATACTGAAGGGTTTTATTATGTTCCAAGAATTGATAGATCTATCATTGAAAAATACCAAGAAGGAGTTATAGTACTTACGGGAAGTTTGTATGGAGAGGTGCCAAGTAAAATATTAAACATTGGTGAGAAGCAAGCAGAAGAAGCTTTAATCTGGTGGAAAGACACCTTTAAAGAGGATTTGTATGTAGAAATTAACCGGCATCAACAGGAGGATGAAAAAAGGGTAAATGATGTATTGATTCCTATGGCAAAAAAGCACCAAGTAAAATTAATTGCCTGTAATAATACCTATTATATAGATAAGGAAGATGCAAACGCACACGATATCTTATTATGTGTAAAAGACGGAGAAAAGCAAGCAACCCCTATAGGGAGAGGTAGAGGTTATCGTTATGGCTTGCCAAATCAGGAGTATTATTTTAAGTCTTCTAATGAAATGAAAATCCTCTTTAAGGATCTTCCAGAAGCAATTGAAAATATTTCTGAAGTTATAGATAAAGTGGAGTCTTTTACTTTAGCTAGAAAAGTATTGCTGCCAAAATTCGATATTCCCGAAACCTTTATGCATTCAGAGGATGAAAAAGACAAAGGGAACCGCGGAGAGAATGATTATTTAAGACACCTTACTTATGAAGGTGCTAAAAAGCGATACCCTGAACTTACAGATGAAATTACAGAAAGACTCGATTTTGAGTTGGGAGTAATTGCAAATACAGGTTATCCAGGTTACTTTTTAATTTGTCAAGATTTTATTGCTGAAGCTAGAAAAATGGATGTATCTGTTGGTCCAGGAAGGGGCTCGGCGGCAGGTTCGGTAGTTGCATATTGTCTTTGGATTACCAATATCGATCCCATTAAGTACAATCTGCTTTTTGAGCGTTTTTTGAATCCGGAGCGTGTAAGTATGCCCGATATTGATATTGATTTTGATGATGAAGGTAGGGGAAGAGTTTTGGATTATGTAATTGATAAATACGGAAGTAATCAAGTGGCGCAGATTATCACTTATGGAACTATGGCTGCAAAGTCTTCCATTCGCGATACTGCTCGAGTTTTAGATTTACCTCTTAATGATGCAGATAGAATTTCGAAATTGATTCCTAATATGACGAAGCTGAAAAAAATATTCGGCTATAGTGAAAAAGAAATTAGGAGCAAATTTAGAAGTGAAGAAGTGCCAAATGTAAATGAACTCCTTAATCTTTCCGAAGGAGATGATTTAGAAGCGCAAACCATAAATCAAGCTAGAATTTTAGAAGGTTCCGTAAGAAATGTAGGGACTCATGCCTGTGGTGTAATTATTACACCAGATGATATTACCAATTTTGTGCCTGTAGCTACGGCAAAAGATTCCGATTTATATGTTACCCAGTTTGATAACTCTGTGGTGGAGAGTGCTGGTCTATTAAAAATGGATTTCTTAGGATTGAAAACCTTGACCTTAATCAAGGATACCGTTAAGCTGGTAAAGGTGAAGCATAATGTAGATTTAGATCCAGATACCTTTCCTTTAGATGATGAATTAACCTTCGAGTTATTTCAGAAGGGAGAAACCGTTGGTATTTTTCAGTATGAATCTGCAGGAATGCAAAAATATTTAAAAGATCTAAAACCAACTGTTTTCGATGATCTTATTGCAATGAATGCCCTGTACCGACCTGGTCCAATTGAATACATTCCGAGTTTTGTTAATCGAAAAAATGGAGAGGAAGAAATCGTTTATGATCTTCCTGCAATGGAGGAGTATCTTAAGGAAACTTATGGTATTACGGTTTACCAAGAGCAAGTGATGTTACTTTCTCAAAAGTTAGCAGACTTTACAAAGGGGGAGGCGGATGTGCTTCGTAAGGCAATGGGTAAAAAACAAATTGCGGTACTGGATAAAATGAAACCGAAATTCCTGGAGCAAGCTATAAAAAAAGGACATGAAGAAGAGAAGCTAGAAAAAATATGGAAAGATTGGGAAGCATTTGCAAGTTATGCCTTTAATAAATCACATTCTACCTGTTATGCTTGGATTGCCTATCAGACTGCCTATTTAAAAGCACATTACCCTGCAGAATATATGGCAGCGGTACTTTCTAATAATATGCGAGATATAAAGCAAGTAAGTTTCTTTATGGAGGAATGTAAGCGAATGGGCTTGGAGGTTTTAGGTCCAGATGTAAATGAATCCTTTTTTAAATTTACAGTAAACGATCAAGGAGCTGTAAGATTTGGTATGGGGGCAATAAAAGGAGTTGGAGGAAATGCAGTAGCAACTATTGTTGATACAAGAAAAGATGGAAAGTATAAATCTGTATTCGATTTAGCCAAGCGAATTGATTTGCGAGCTGCTAATAAAAAAGCATTTGAAGGATTGGCATTAGCAGGAGGCTTTGATAGTTTTGATGCACATAGAGCACAATACCTGCATCCCGATGAAAAAGGGGTGTTGTTTATAGAAAAAGTAATGCGCTATGCTGCCAGATACCAAGAAACTCAGAACTCCTCTCAGGTAAGTATGTTTGGGGAAGCTAGTGAGGTACAAATTCCAGAACCAGAAGTTCCACCTTGCGATGAATGGGGAACCATGAAAAAATTAAAACAAGAAAAAGAAGTAGTTGGAATCTATATTTCTGGACACCCTTTAGATGATTTTAAAACTGAAGTGAAACGATTTTGTAATTGTAAAACTTCAGATTTTAATGATTTGGAGAAATATTTAAATCGAGAAATGTGTCTCGGAGGAATTGTTGGCGATGTGCAACATCTAGAATCTAAAAAAGGAAAAGGATGGGCAAGATTTACCATAGAAGATTATGACGATAGTTATGACTTTAGAATTTTTGGAGAAGAGTATTTAAAACTACGTCATTTCTTAGTTCCCAATTCCTTTGTTTATATGCGAATTTTTGTAAAAGAAGGATGGGTAAATAGAGATACAGGTAAAAAAGGAGATCCAAGGTTGCAATTTAATGGTGTGCAAATGCTACAGGATGTTATGGAAAGTCAGGCAAAAAAGCTAACCATTCAAATCCCTATTGAAGAGGTTAGTGAAGAAAGAGTAAACTATTTAAAAGATATTTTAAATACTCATAAGGGAGATAAACATTTGCAATTTGTAATTTATGAAGTAGAAGATAAGGTTAAACTAGCCATGTCTGCTAAAAAACATAAGGTGACGATCTCTAATGAATTGTTAGAAGAACTAGAAAGAGAACAGGTTCGGTTTAAGTTAAATTAGCTTTTAAAAGGTATAAAGTTTAATGATACTAGAATTAAATAATCTAATAATCAGATTGTAAGTTAACCTATATTTATTGACTACATTTGCATAACAATTAAAAAAAATTATTATTATGGCATTAGAAATAACAGATAAAACGTTTGAAGAAGTTGTTTTGAAAAGTGACAAACCAGTTTTAGTTGACTTTTGGGCAGCTTGGTGTGGACCATGTAGGATGGTTGGACCAATTATTGAAGAAATAAGTAAAGATTTCGAAGGAAAAGCAGTGGTAGGAAAGGTAGATGTAGATGCAAATCAAGAATTTGCGGCTAAGTTTGGAGTTCGTAATATACCAACAGTATTGGTGTTTCAAAACGGAGAAGTAGTAGGTAGACAAGTTGGAGTTGCTCCAAAAAATGTTTACGAAGAAGCTATAAATTCTATATTATAATTATAGATAATATTTAAGACTGTTAAAAGGTTTGTCAATTGACAAACCTTTTTTATTTTAGACGAATTGGATATACAAAAAGAAATAAACGAAATTGCCAGTTTTAATAACCTAGAGCTACTTGCCCATCAAGTAGTAGAAGGGTTTATATCTGGCTTGCATAAAAGCCCTTTTCATGGGTTTTCGGCAGAATTCGCCGAACATAAAATTTACAATCAAGGAGAGAGTACCAAGCATATCGATTGGAAACTTTATGCAAAAACCGATAAACTTTATACCAAACGCTATGAAGAGGAAACCAATTTGCGTTGCCATTTAATTATAGATAATAGCAGTTCGATGCATTATCCTTCCTTAAAGCAATTTAATATCAACTCCTTAAATAAAATAGCCTTTTCAGCTTTGGCTTCCGCAGCCATTATGAATTTACTTAAAAGGCAAAGAGACGCTGTTGGATTGAGTATTTATAGCAATACCTATGAATATTATGTCAATGAAAAAGGATCTGATAGGCACCATCATATGCTCTTAGATAAGCTTAACAAAACCTTAGTAGATACCCAAGAGAATATAGGCACAAAGACTTATACCTTTTTACATGAAATCGCAGATAAAATAAAGCGGCGATCCATGATTTTTTTGTTTACCGATATGTTTCAGAGCGATACGGAAGCAGAAAAGTTATTTGAAGCACTTCAGCATTTAAAATATAATAAGCACGAGGTAGTTTTATTCCATGTATTTGATAAAGAGAAAGAAGTGGCATTTAATTTTTCTAACCGACCCAAGCGATTTGTAGATGTAGAAACGGGGGAACATATTAATTTATATGCCGAAAATATAAAGGAAAGTTATGAAACTGCGGTACAAGATTACTTTTCAGAATTAAAAATACGATGCGGACAATATCGAATTAAGTATGTCCCGGTAGATGTTAACGGAGATTTTAATGCCATATTAACTACTTATCTTGTAGAGCGTCAAAAGTTTGTGTAATAACACAAAATTATTACGATATTTTTTTAAAAAATAGTTTGTCAGAATGAATAGGAGGTGTATATTTGCCCTCGCTAACAAGCAATAATTTATTATTGTAAGCACGGTCTGGTAGTTCAGTTGGTTAGAATACCTGCCTGTCACGCAGGGGGTCGCGAGTTCGAGTCTCGTCCAGACCGCAATTAAAATGTTGTGTTGTGACACAGAAATGTGTCGCTAGGTTTATGTAGTTAAACCGATGAGAAGCTTGTCCATTTGGATAGGCTTTTTTTGTTTTTAGTCAATAATTTTAAATAATTAAATTAAACATAATGAAAAAATTGCAAATCGTTTCTTTAAGCCTGTTATTTTGCTTGATATTTAATTTAGAGGCAATTTCACAAGTCCCAGAACCAGAAGATGGTAAAGGGCTTGTTGTTTTTTATCGCCAAAAGAAATTCTCAGGCGGTGGTATTAAATTTAGCGTAAAAGATTCTGAAAAGAATTATGGACAGCTAACTAATGGCAGTACAATCCATATAAACGTAGAACCTGGTGAGCATACATTTTTCTCTCAGGTCATTTCCTCAGATGCGATAAATGTAGAAGTTGAGGTAGGTAAAGTGTATTATGTAAGAGCTACTGTAAAGACAGGAGCGATTGCAGGAAGACCTAAGTTTACTCAAGTATCTGAAAAAAAAGCACATAAAGATTTAAAAATAGAATAGACTATTTTATAATAAGAGCATTAGGTTTATGTTTTAAACCGATGAGAAGCTTGTCCATTTGGATAGGCTTTTTTTGTTTTAGAGAGTTTCTTCTAAATATCTCCATTTTATACTAATAAAAAATACTCAAATTGAGTATTTTGAGTTATTGAAAATTCTATTAGATTTAAGCAATTATTATTCAACGCTTATTGTTTTTGAAAAAATTAGTATCTATTTTCAAATTAATCTGTTGTTCTAGTTATGACACAAATAATAATCAACTAATTAATCTTTTAAATTTAATCATATGAAAACAATCAATCGTATATTTTCAATCCTATTAATAAGCTCAATTTTATTAGTTTCTTGTTCTAAAAGCGATTCTTCTGTCGAAGATTCAAATGATGACCCCATTGGCTCAAGTGACAATCTAATTGCAGATTTTCAAGGGAGTATGATTGCCGATCAATTTGAAAATGAAATAGTTGGTAACATTACCGTATCTGAAGCCGGAATATTTAGCCTCTTGAGTTTTAGCGGAAGAATAATTGGGGATGCAGAACTTACAGACAATAGCTATACACTAACCAATTTGGTTGGAGATGGCAGTTTTGAGGGTTCCGCATTCAGTGATGGAGAGTTAAACATAAATGATTTGACTTTGACGATTGAAGGAAACTTAATTGATTCTTCTCCTTTGATTATTAACGGACCAATTACAATGACCATTGAAGAGTTTAACCAAGCTTGGAGAGATGCCCGAACAAAATCATCTGTATTTTTTTCACACAGTGAAAGATGCTATGCATCGATAACTTTAAATGGTACTACATTTGAGAACTTAGGCCCCCATTATCATGAGGGTGCTTTATGTGACGAAGAAATATATGGGTTATTTAATAGTGACGATTATCACCGTGATGTTGATAATGCACAATCAATACAAATAGGGGGTTCTGAAATAGTGGTGGATCCTGGCACTGGTGAAATCTCTATTCGTGATATTTACTCCTTTAATTGGTTTATTGTTCAAAAAAACACAGAGTACTCTTATGAAGTTAGATGGGGAAATGGAGACCATTCCGAAGGTACGTTCACTTCTGCAGATGGTGGTGGATCGGTTGCAATTTGCCCAACAAGTGCAGAAGTAGACTGTGATATTGGAGGTTATGCTGGATGTAATGATTATATGGATGATGAAATTTTTGAAGATAATGTAGTTGTAGATTATGCTAGTAGCAATACAGACGAGCTAGGAGGTTTTGTTTTTGCAAATTATACTTCTATGGCCCCCCTTCAAAACGGTTTTACTATTGGTGGTAATTTAGAAGATGAAGGTTCGCATATCACCTTTTATCTTAATAATTTTGCTGAGGAAATTATAGAAGAAGGAATTTATCCTATTGTTGGTCATTTTGAGGATGGCCCTTCCATTCTTGCTCAACTTAAGCCTGATGGACATTCTTATGGCTGGACAGCTTTTGGAGGAAGTGTTGAAGTATTATCAGTTGATTATTGCACTACTGGAGGAGGTGAAATTGACTTGGTTTTTTGGAGTGTAAAAATTGGAACTGGTAGTTTTCCTTATAAGACCATCAAATTTTCAGGACCTGTAAGGCTACAATGGGAAAGTTGGTGAGTTTTTTCTGGGACAATAAAAGTACGATGGGATTTATAATAATAATGTATGAATAAGTTAAGAATTTTTTGGTGAATTGTGTTTAACGTAAGTAAAAAGTTAATTTTAAAAGGTTTTATATAAAAAAATAACTGATAGAAGCCTAGTGTATAATTAGTTATACTAGCGAGTTCGAGTCTCGTCCAGACCGCAATTAAAATGTTGTGTTGTGACACAGAAATGTGTCGCTAGGTTTATGTAGTTAAACCGATGAGAAGCTTGTCCATTTGGATAGGCTTTTTTTGTTTTAAAGAAATTCTTGGGTTGACTATAAACTAAAAAAGCTACCAAATAATTAGTAGCTTTTTTATATTGGTTTGTGAATTTATTATTTTTCTTCTAATTAATGATTTCAAGAATCATAAAGTAGCACTAGCATTACCCTTAGCATAAAAATAAACTGCCCCACAAAATATTATCACTGGTATAGCAATATTTGTAATTATTGATAATGCCTTATTATGAATATGATATTCTTTGATGGTATCTTCTGATAATTGAATTTTTAGATATTTTCCATCTAATTTTCCTTCCAAGCCTTTATCAGATAATTTTTCTGCGGTACGTGACCTGATATTAGTATAAGCGTAAATAATATTTCCTTCTCTTTGAAGCCTATCAAATTCATAGGTTTGATTAGAATTTGTTTTTACTTTCACCTTTTTTTGTGATAAGATAACTTCATCTAAAGGTGCAGTTTCTTTATAGTATATCTTACAACTTTGTAATAACATTAAAGCCGTTAACGCTATTGCTATTCATTTTAATTTACTCTTAGTTGTTTTCATAGTAATGAGTTTTTAGAATTAGTATATTGTTATTTCTAAACCTAAAGAATTTGATAAACTGAGGCAGGTTTTACACATTCTTACTCAACCATTAAAATAGTCTATTCAAAAAGAACGAACAATTATATATGTCAGATTATCAGTAATTTATTAATAGAAAGATAAAAATTAGTATGACTATTTATTATTAGAAGTGGAAAATCCATAATACTTAAAAAAAAGGTTTGTAAAAGGAATCTCTTTTAAAATATAGAGAGAATTAAAATGTTATGTTGTGACACAGAAATGTGTCGCTAGGTTTATGTTTTAAACCGATGAGAAGCTTGTCCATATGCCTTGTGCTGAGCGACGTCGAAGTAGATAGTTTTTTTGTTTTTTATGCACTAACTTGGAAATACTACTATATATACTGAACTTTAGAATTTTTGGAAGAGATATATTCAATTTCTACAAGTCTGCTACATTTCCAATGTGTATAGCCTTGTTTTTCTCCTATCTTGAAAGATAACTTTGAAATTGGTTGTTTAGTGTTCATTATATTGATATCGCTAATTAAAAGACTAAAATTAAATGATTTATATATTATTTTCAGTAACAATTGTTACCAATTAATTTATGCACATTTATCGCAATCGTGACTAGCTGAACTAAATGGAATCCATTCTAAAAACCTTCCGAGCCAACCAATACGTTCTCCACATTTTTGACATTCATAACTTTTGTATTCTGTATGTTCATTCATAATATAAATTCTAAAAATCAACATTAATGGAAATGATATAAAAAACAAACAAAGTCAAATTAAACTGTTTGATGCTCAAAATTAAATAAATTCTAAATTTTATAAAATACTCAAATTGAGTAAATTTTAAAATAAATAGAATTGCTTTATCTGTTTATCCTTATCAATAGTAAGTTTACAAATAATGGTATTATCATTTTATATTCTTATATTTAAATAATTATCAATTTTTTAATTTATTCAAAATGAAAAAATTCATAGGTAGCCTTGTAATTATTTTGTCTTTTATATTTCATTCATTTGGACAAATAAATCCCATTGAAAATCTGACTTGGTCACAATGGTATGAATTTCCAAATAATTATTTTATTCTAGAATGGGAAGGGCCAGCAATGCCTCACGATGATTTAATTGGTTATAATGTGTATAGAGAAGATGATTTATATAGATTTCAGGAAGAAACATCACTTTTTAATTTAGTAGAAGGTTCAAATTGTGAAACAGATTTTCTTTTTTATAATGATGGATCTCCATTTTATGCCCATGTTACAGCTGTATACAATCCAGATGCTATAGAATCTACCTATACTCAAACAGTAATGGTGGATGGCCTTGCTCTTAATGTTGTGGATGTAAATCAATATTCTCCAATAATATACCCTAATCCCACAACAGGGATTTTGAATATTGAAAATAAAAACATCGATAAAATAATTGTATTAGATTTAAATGGTAAATTTATAAGGGAATTAGAGGCCAAACCTCAAATTGATGTATCACAATTGAGTAAGGGGATCTATTTTTTACAGTTAACTATTAATGGAAAAAAGACTATTAAGAAGTTTATTAAGGAGTAAAAAATATTATAAGCCCAAATATTAATGAAAATCCAAAACCTTACAATTTATGCCTTGTATTAATTCTAAAGTTTAATAAAAAAAGCTACTGAATAATTAGTAGCTTTTTTTATTGGTTGGTGAATTTACATTTATCATTGAGCGATTACTTGACCTCTAAATGAAAATAATATATATAACACATCTTTTTGTGATTCTTCATCTATATTGTGTTTGTTTAATACCATCATAATATCTGAAACACCTTCCACAAATTCAATACCACTAATATCTAAACCCTTATGTGCAGTTGGCATATCTCTACCGCTATAGGCTACATTTCCGCCAGATCCTGCTCCAAAGAAATCTTTTACATGTTGTTTAAAAACATCCATTTTTTCTGGATTATTTTCCAAATGGGCAAAACTATCTTTAATAATAGGGTTTGCTAGATGAGCAGCAACAATATCATCTACTATTGCAGAAATTCCCTCTACACCTCCTAAACGAGTATTTAGGCTTTCTTCTTTTATAGGTTCACTTTTTAATTCAGTTTCTACAGAAACTTCTGCTGCCTTTTCAGCGGTTTCTTTTTTAGCTTCATCACATGCAATAATTGCAAAAGATGCAATAAATAATAGGATTAAAATTTTTGTTGTCTTCATATGAATTTGTTTTAGTTAAATAATTGATAGTAAGTCAAATATAAGATATTTTACAATAACTAAAGAAATTATATAAAATTAACTGATTTGTTATCAGGTAATTGTGATTGTTTAAAGTGTTTCATCTAGTCTTAGATTCTATTTATCTCAATAAAGGAAAGCTTTATAAAGGAGACGTTTTTTCTGAATTAGGTATAATTCATTTAAGTATTATAGAAATGGTAGGATGTTAAATTGTTGTAGCTTTGCATTCTATAATTCTCATTATAAAATTTTACAAAAAATGATTGAGAATTAAAATCTAACTCTCAAAATACGTATTAAAAAATCTAAAGATTTACCTTAAAACCATTCTTACTATGACACAATCCGAATATTTAGAGAAACACGTATTTACCGATTTAAAAAACTTAAATGATGGATTCGATGATGCGTCCACTTTTTATTTTTCTGAAGCGGAATTCGAAACCGTTCTTCAGCGAACGGAGCATTTAGGAATTGGCTTGTATAAAATTAACCCTTATTTTGAAGATAAAGAATACCAAGAGACAACTCACGAAGATCATAAAAAGAAAGCAACAGATCCTAGATGGTATAAAAAAGCTTTCTTAACCTTAAAGATGGGGCAGGAGGGACTAATCTATTCTGCAACCTATAAGGTTTCCAAAAGACTACTAGCAAGATAGTTTTTTGTTTTTAGTATTATTCTAGTTTTTTATTAGCCCGAACAATTAGTATAAATTTTATTATAAAAATTACTTTAAGCGATAAGCCTAAAACAATCAAATAGATTGGATTAATTAATGCTTGATCAACACTCCGTAAGTACAAGCCTATAAGAAATAGAATTAGTCCAACTAATAAAAAAAGCATTTCTTTTCCTGGTTGATAGTCACCACTTTTTACTTTTGCTAGAATATAGATGGTTTTAAAAGTAACTCCTGTTATTATTAAAACAAGCCCCAATACTTCCAATTGGCTTACTTTTTTTAGAATAATACCAAATACTAATAAAATGATTCCAATAAATAATAGCCCTTTTGATTTCATAGCCTAAAGTTATAAACTAAATAAAGGTATTAAAGAAAACTGTATGTTAATAAAGGAAAGTAGTTTTTCTTTTATTGTAACCAATTTTTTGATCTATCGTCTTATTCTTAAGTAGTAACGAATAAAATAATTAAGATGAAGAATATAATAATCGTATTGGTATTGGGGATTCTAATATTTCTAATGGGAAATACACATCACATTTTGCCGGCTACAATGGATGATTGTCAAACGGATATGACACATATTGGACATTTAAATGAATTGGAAATGTATCATTGTATTGGACATACTGAATATGAAGTAAATCCAGGAAAAAAGGGATTGCTTCAAGTTAAAAAATGGGATCATTTGCATCCTTGGATGACTTTAGAATGGCACCTAAAAAAGGGATTTAGTAAAGAACATGCACTCGAGCTAATATCGCTTTCTAGTAAATAGTTTGTTACTTTATATTTAGAGGAGAAAGAAGTTTTACCTTTAACAATATTCTTTTTCTAGAAATTGATTTTTTTATATACTAATAATTCAAGTATCTTTAATTTTTAGATTAGTATGATGTATATATGAAGTATTTCTTTCTTTTTATTCTCTTTTTATCGAGCTTAAATTCTTTTAGTCAAGAAGATACCCGAAAGCTTATTTTAGCCGGGATAGATGCCATGTATGAAAAGGATTATGAAACCTCTTTGGAATTACTTACTAAAGCCAAATCACAAGCAGAAGAAAACAATAATGCAGAGAATTTATTTTTAGCTATTAATAATATTGGTGCCAACTATTATTCTATGTTAGATTATGGGGAAGCTCTAGATAATTATCTAGAAGCTTATACTATAGCGATAAAAAGCTTAGACCCTTCTCGTGAGATGATTGTCTTAAATAATATAGCCCTTTTATATTCAAAAGATAATAACTTTGAAAAGGCAGTAGAGTACTTTAGTGAAGCATATAATTTGGCTTTAAAAAATGAAAAACCAATTAATCAAGCAATTTATGCCATTAATCTTGGGGATGTTTATAATAAGCAAGGCGATTTAATATCTGCTGAAAAATATTTAAAGGAAGCTCATGAATTGGTAAAAGAAAACCCTAGACTATTAATAGAATCCCAACTCGCATTAGCAAATAATTATTATTTAAAAAGAGAATTTACGGAAGCTAAAAGACTTTCATTTAATTTGATTGATCAGCTTACTGATAAAGAATTTATAGAGCAAAAAATAGAAACGTTACTTATTTTATCAAAAATATTTCTAAAAGAAAACGATTATTTAAAAGCTACAGAATATGCATTTAAAGCTTTAAATGAAGAAGTGAATATTGAAAATAAGATTGAAATTTACATACAACTATCTTCTATATACTCGAACAGTTTGTTGTTTGAAAAAGCATTAACAACTAAAGATTCTTTACTAAAATTTCAAAACGAGCTACATCAAATAAAAAATGGAAGACTTTATGAAACCAATAGAGTTAAGTTTGAAATACAGAATTATCAAAAAGAATTAAAAGCCCAGCATGAAAAAATTGCAGCCCAACAAAAAACATTTTATACTGTATTGTTGAGCGCATTTATTATTATTCTATTAATAGGTTGGGCACTTTGGAATAGTTATATAACAAATAAGCAACGAAAAATTTTGCATAAAAGGAGTGAAGAGATTTTGAGTCTGGAAATTGAAAAGGAAAGAACAGAGAGTTTGCTTTTAGAAAAACAATTAAAAGAAAAAGAAACCCAACTTTTATTAGAACAAGTACAATTAAAAAATGAGATTGAATCTAAAAACAGAAAACTTTCTGCCAAGGCATTGTTTTTAACAGATCGAAATAAACTAGTAAAATCGATAATCAGAGAATTAGAAACTTCAGATAATATAAAAGGACAATCTATACTAAACGATCATATTAGAAATTTAAAAGGACTTTTAAGAACAGACACAGAATTGGAAAGTTTTGTCACCCACTTTGAAGAAGTAAATCAAGGCTTTTTAAATAATTTAAGACAAAAACATACGAGCCTTAATTCCAATGATATTCGGTTTATATCTTATTTATATATGAATCTTTCATTAAAAGAAATATCTTCAATTCTAAATATAACTCCGGAAGCTTGCAGAAAAAGAAAGGAACGAGTTTCAAAAAAACTGGAGCTTACAGAAAGCAATCAGTTGTATAATTATCTTACCAGCGTCTAAATTTAACATAGTATCACGTTAATTATAGAATATGTCACGTTATTTCCAGTGATATTTTGAGTACAACACATTTATTTATCAAGATTTGCAAAAACTTAATAAATAAATAATAAAATGAAAAAAATTGTAAAATCAGTTTTAAGTATAACCATGTTGCTTTGGTGTGCTTTAAGTTTAAATGCTCAAGTTAATTTTGAGGGATCTAGTGATTATGGAAGGATATATGATCTTACCTATGATTTAACTACAGAAGATATAGTTTATGCGGTAACTCTTGGGAACCACCTTATCTTATCTGAAGATAACGGTGAAAATTGGGAGGTGATATATACCTTTCCAGTAGCTGGAGCATCTATTAAGGGCTTAAGATCAGTAGGAGATGATTTGCTTAGTTTCTATATTCAGTTTTCTGCAAACCCTTTAGATAATACTGTTTATTTATTTGATATTGCAACTAACGAAGTTGTTAAACAATATAACCCACCAGTTTCTTCAGGTGCAACAAAGGAATGGGTAAATGCTTATAGTATATATGAGGCTAATACAGATATTGTATTATTTAATCAGGATTATAAAATAGGACAAGCTAATTATTCTAAAGTTTATTATACCGTAGATGGAGGAGATTCTTGGACTGAAGTTTATTATAATGAAGATTATGATTCTGTATTTCCTAATAATGTTGCAATAAGCCCTAACAATCCAGATAAATTTTTTATTGCAAGAAGTAATGGGCCAACCTCTGTAGATGGAGGATTGTTAGTTTCTTTAGATACAGGTGCTACTTGGATAGAGAAAATGCCAGGACAATTATTTAACGAGATCACATTTAATCCAGAAAACTCGGATATTATTTTAGCAGGTACTTTTGGTGGAGTTACAGATGAAAACCTATATAAATCTGAAGATGGTGGAGATACATGGCAAATTGTACCAATTGCTTGGGACGATTATTTTTTAGATTCTATTACTCATATTGCATATAATCCGAATGATGTAGATAATATCATGGTTTTAGAAGGAAATGAGATTGCAATAACAATAGATGGAGGAAACAGCTGGGATAATTATATTTATGAAGAAAGCGCAATATCTTATTTTTATGGTTTAAAAGCTTCCTTTAACCCATTTCAAGCTGGAGAGGTATTAATTAGTACCGATTTTTATCCAGTAAGTTCTAACGATGGAGGTGTGACAGTAAGTCAACTTGAAAATTCTCTTTTCTTTGCTACCAATGTTGGGGTTAACACAACTGGAGATCAACATTTATATTATAGTGTACAGAGAGGAATCGTACATAAAAATTTAACCACTTTGGAAGAAACTCCATATTATGTAGACCCTATTAATTATTTTTATTCAACCGATGCCCCGAAATATACAGTTGATCCTACTATTGAAGGTAGAATTTATATGTTCGTAGATGGTTTCAATGGTCAATCTTTATTTTTTAGTGACGATCACGGAGCTACTCTAAATTATATTAAACAAACATGGTTCGATCAATTTAACTATATTATAACAGATCCTAATAATGAGAATAAAGTATGGGTTTCTTTCGAAAATGAAGGAACTTTAACGATAGACTTTACAAATGTAAATAGCCCAATATCTACACCTGTATCTATGCCAACAAGTAATGCTCATTTATCTACTTTTATAGATCCTTTAGATTCTAATAATGTATTAATAGGAATAGGTGGTGAAGTTTATCAAACTTTAGATTCGGGTTCTACTTGGAATAATGTAAGTACAGGTTTAAATTTAGATCCTCAAGAGGATCGTATTTATAGCCTTAAACAAAACCCATTTTATAGCAATGAATATTTAATAGCTACTAGTCAAGGAGTTTTTCAATCTGTAGATGGTGCTCAAAACTGGACTCAAGTATTTGTTGGGAATAATGTGCGTTTGGTAGAATATTCAACTATTGTTGAGGGGCAAATTGCTGCTTCTATTACTTCTTCTCTAATATCACAAGCACAAGTGATTTACTCACTTGACAATGGATTAGAATGGACGGAAGTACCTACTAGTTCTACTGAAAACATAGGGTCTAGTAGTATGGATTTTATTTTTCATGAAGAAAGTATAACAGCTTATATTTCTACTTTTGATTTAGGAGTTATTTCTTATGAAATAGATACAGCAATTATCGAGACCCCACCAAATGATCTTTGTGAGGATGCAATTGCTTTAATTTGTGGAGAAACTGTAACTGGACAAACAAATACAGCAACAGATACTGGGGAAAATGCGTCAGGTGATGTTTGGTTTACCTATACAGGTGCAGGTACTATAGAAACCGTGACTTTATCACTTTGTGATGGCGGAACTGATTATGATTCTATCTTAAGAGTGTATGATGCTTGTGATGGTAATCTAATTGAAAGTAATGATGATTTTTGTGGAGTTCAATCTGAATTGTCTTTTGACTCTGATGGAACTTCAACCTATACTATAATGGTAGAAGGTTATGGTGCAAATACTGGAAACTTTAATTTAGTGGTTTCTTGTGAAGATATTATAAATGCACCAGATAATGACCTTTGTGATGGCGCAATTGCAGTAGAATGTGGTGATTCAGTATCTGGAGACACTACAAATGCTACTAACATAGGTAACCCAGGTACTTGTGATACAGATTTAAGTGTAGGACCTGGAGTATGGTATTCTATAACAATTCCTAATGATGGGGATTATGATGTGACTGTAGATACTGTAGATTCTGATTTTGATACTAAATTAGGAGTATTTACTGGTGTTTGTGGAGCTTCGGTTTGTGTTGCAGGTAATGACGATATTGGAGGAGGAGTTTTACAATCAGAAGTTATGTTTGAAGGTGCTTCAGGTGATACATATTATATTTATGTAACAGGATTTTTGGATAATGTTGGTCTTTATAATTTAAATGTTGATTGTGTTTTAATATTAGGTGCAAATGACAATGAAATAGAAGGATTTAGTTATTACCCAAATCCAACAGCTAACATTGTTAATTTGAGTGCACAAAACAATATTGAAAGTGTTGCAATATTTAATATTTTAGGTCAAAAAGTGGTGAATCAAAATATCAATGCAGCAAGTACGCAAATTGATGTGGATCACTTAAATGCTGGAACTTATATCATGATGGTTACAGTGGATGGTAAAACAGGAACTTATAAAATAGTTAAAGAGTAGTTTAATTATTGTAGTTGATAATTGATTTTAGCCCTTCTCAAAATTATTGGGGAGGGTTATTTTAATTAGAAACAGTTATTGTAGATTTACTTTTAAATGATTTAAAACCATATAATTAAATTAATCTTTTAAATAAAAACGATGAAACAAAATTCTATTAAAAAAACACTACTTAATTTTGGGATGGTGTTATTAGCATTAATGACTTTATTTACAAGTCAAGCCCAAACTTGGGATTATAAAGATTCTGGAACAGATTTTATTCTGTTAGATCTTTCTATTCCTCCTGGACAAAATAATGTTGCATATGCAGCAGGATCACTATATACAGTAGATTCCGAAGGTATAATAATCAAAACAATAGATGGTGGAGAGACGTGGGAAACTATTTATCCTTTGTCTGGAACAGTACCATCTTTTACAAAAATAGAATTTGTAACCCCATTAAAAGGTTTTGCAGTAGGTTGGGGAAATACTTTTCTTATTACTGAAGATGGAGGAGCAACATGGCAAGATGTAGCTGCAGGAAACAATGTTTATTATTATACTAGTTTAAATTTTTATAATGAAGATATAGGGTTTGCTGTTGCATTAAATAATACAAGTGGTGCAGATTCATATCGTACAAATGATGGAGGAGCTACATGGATTGAGGAAACAAATACTTCCGAAATGTCAGAATTTGCAGCTGCCTATGCAGATGAAACTACCTTGTTTACCGTTGGAAAAGAACAGAGAATTAGTAAATCTTTAGATGGTGGTGAAAGTTGGACAGAAATTAGTCAAGGAGCTAATGCTATGTATAATTTCAGAGTGTTTTTTAGAGATGTTGATAATGGTATTGTTTCTTCGGAAGACGGTACCCTATTAACTACCCATGATAGTGGAATTTCTTGGGATTCTTTTAGTACAGGATATCATAATTTTTACGCATTAAATTATAAAGGGAATGAAGTTTTTGCAGGAGGTACAGATCAAGATGTATTTTATTCTCCAGATAATGGGAGTACTTGGAATATGATTTATGATGGACCACCTACCTCTACCTTTTACCAAATTGAATTTTTTGCAGATGATTCTGCATTAATTTGTGGTTCAGGGGGAATAATATTAAAAGTCACTGATATTCTTGGACTTAGTAATAACACAATTGAAGGGTTTAAGTATTATCCAAACCCAACAACAAATGTTATTAATCTAAATGCTAAAGAAAACATTGAAAACGTTGCAATATTTAATGTTTTAGGTCAAAAAGTGGTGAATCAAAATATCAATGCAGCAAGTACGCAAATTGATGTTAATCACTTAACAGCTGGAACATATATCATGATGGTTAAAGTGGATGGTATAACAGGAACTTATAAAATAGTTAAAGAATAGTTTATTTATTATAGTTGATTATTTAACCCTTCTCAATAATTATTGAGAAGGGTTATTTTATTATAAAAATAATTTTTTTAATGTCCACTGAGCTCTTTACTATACACCCATATTTCATCCCAGCTATTCGAAAAGGTATCGTCTAATCCCCTAATATAAGCATCCCATGAGTTTTCTCCGTTTACTTTTAAAAAGGCCTCTTTAAAGTCACCATCTTTATCAAAATCTGTCCAATTTTTAAAGAAACTTACCCAAGAAATATGGCGACCTATATCATAGCCTTGCCTTAATTGGTTATCATAAATTCCCCAAGGATTTTCGCCTTCCATGGCTTTTACAGCATCACTCATTTGTTTAAGAAGATGAGGTATTGTGTACCCATGATTCTTTGCTACCTCAAAATATCTTAAATATAAAATTGGGTATTTAGAATTATCATCATCCAACATGCCTACATTAGATAAATCCTCCATTTGTTTCCAGTATTCGACAGATCCTAATTTTTTAACATAAGGCATTACATTATCTCTCCAATCTTCATCATGTCCTCCTTCTGCTGGACGTGAGTCTAAATCTGAAAAAGTCATAGGTCCCATTTCCCATACTATTTTTCCAGAATGAGGGCCTGAAGTTATATTATAAACTACAGCTTCATGTTTCGAACCTTTTGCGTGATACTTTAAATTGTGAGCTCTCATATTTTCTGATAAAACTTTAAGTTTTGTATTATCAGGGGTTAGCATAATACTTTCCCACATTTCGTAAGAAGAATCATCCTGAGCATTGATTATGGTTGTTGTTCCCATAAATAATAATACTGTTAACAGTAAACATTTCATTTTTTTAATCATAATTAAAAATTTTGGTTAGTGATATTTTGTCATACAACTATTGTATAACATATAGGTTTTATATAAAATGAGGGAAACCAAGAAGTCAGAAGATTTGACTTCATAATAGAAATTGGAAGCTAATAAATATACAATAAAATATTTAATCGATTTCATTAACACATTTAATTCAAGTTGATTATGGTTTTTTTAAGGAATATTATCGATGAAATAACAGTAAGCATATACTCAAATTACACTTTGCCTATTTTTCAATTTATCAGATTATTATGATAAATATCATTTTAATTATGATTTTTGAGAATTAAATTTGAGTCTAGGTTTAAGAGAATTTAGTATACGTTCAATTTTAAAAATATCATTATGAAAGATTTAAGGTTTCTAGGTTTCTTGGTGATTTTAGCATCAAGTTTATTATTCATTCAATGTACACATGACCCATACGTACCAGCAGATGGTATAGATGGAACAAATGGAACAGATGGAGAAGATGGAGCAGATGGAATAGATGGAACAGCTTCTTGTGTAGGCTGCCATTCTAATAGCCATAGAGATTCTATAACAGCATCCTATTCTATATCATCGCATAACATACAAACGATGATGTATACTGGTCAAACTTTAGCGGAATATACTAATAGAACATATTGTGCTCAATGTCACACAAATCAGGGTTATATTGAGTATACGGAAACAGGTGCTATACAAGATGCAGCAGCTTTACCAACAGCTATTTCCTGTACTTCATGCCATAGTAATCATAAGACTTTAGACTTTGAAAATGATGGTCCAGATTATGCATTAAGAAGTGTAGATCCAGTTCAACTAATTGTAGATGAGGATTACCATATAGATTATGGCAATACAAGTAATAATTGTATTAGTTGTCACCAACCAAGAAGATCAGGACCTATAGATGATGGTAGCGGAACTTTTACATTAACAAGTTCTCATTGGGGTACTCATTATGGTGCACAATCAACCATGTTAGAAGGAATAGAAGGAGCACAAATACAAGGAAGTTTGACTTATCCAGTAATAGCCTCAGCAACTCATAGAACAAGCTCCTCTTGTGTTAGTTGTCATATGGAGGAAACTACAAATGGATTGGATGGAGTCCATAGTATGTGGCCTACAGATAATGCCTGTGTTTCTTGTCACTCTTCTGGTGTACCAACTGAAGTTGGAGGTTTAGTATCCGATATGGGATTATTAACAACTTTATTAGAAAATGTAACGGGATGGGAGTATGAATATGAAGTGGATGCGGATGGTGAATTAATATTAGATGAAGACGGCAACCCTATAATAGTACTTGATGGAAATGGAGATCCAGTTACTCTTGAGGTACATGGAATAATTCATGATGGTCATCCTAATAATGGTTCCTTTGGTCAAGGTGCAACTTTCACAATACTGGAAGCTGAAGCTGCTTGGAATTACATATTTGTAAATAGTGATAGTAGTAATGGTATTCATAATCCGGCATATGCAAAAGCTTTAATTAGAAACTCAGTGGAAGCCTTAGATTAGTAATATGCTTCTATAAGGAAAATGAGCCAAAATAATAATG
>CAJXRD010000050.1 GCA_913058295.1 uncultured Flavobacteriales bacterium
ACCGTGCCAATTTTGGCGTGGTTTTTTGTTTTTATGAAGAAATTGAGCTTGCTCAATGTTTTGGAATAGAATGAAAAATACGCAGTGTAAACTGCGTGATTTCTTATTTGCATAATTGAAGTACATGGAGATCACTTTAGGTAATCTCCCATGCTCCACAATTAATACACAAAATAGACTTGTTTATTAGAAAATGATTTAATAAAAAATATCCTTTTTTTTTCTTTAGCAATATAAATGTTTAACTTAATTGTGTTTTTATTAAACAATAATAAATATTTGTTATACATTCGCATAGAATTTAAATATATAAAACTATAAATCATGAAAAAATTACTTTTTATTTTTACAATTACAATGACTTTGGCCTTATCTAATAATGCTACTGCACAAGGAACAATAGTAGATGTTGCTGTTGGCAACGACGATTTCTCAACTCTAGTTACGGCTTTAAAAGCTGCAGATTTAGTTGGTGCTTTGCAAGGAGATGGACCATTCACAGTTTTTGCACCAACAAATGATGCTTTCGCTAAAATTGATTCTAAGACACTAAATTCTTTATTAGAAGAAAAAAATAAAAAAGCATTGGCAAATATATTAACCTATCACGTAATTTCTGGAAAGATAACTGCCACAGATGTTGTAGCAGCTTTAAAAAAAGGTAACGGAATGGTAGAGTTAAAAGCATTAAATGGGCAGGTTCTGACAGTAATGCAAAAAGATGATAAGATATGGCTGAAAGACGTTAATGGAAATTATAGTGAAATTATTGCTACGGATGTTATGGGTAGTAATGGTGTAATTCATGTTATTAACTCGGTTGTTATGCCGGAGTAATTTGAAATTAATTGTTATTAAAAAAGCCTCGAATATCGAGGCTTTTTTCATTTAACCTTTTAAGGCTTTATTTCTTTATTAAATCTTAGAGCGCTTACAACCACTTCTTTCTTCTAAAATATAATAATAAAAGTATTCATTATTAAATTTCATCCCTTACCCTTTTATTAGATACCATATATATCATTGCACTAAGAAGAAAACCAACATTACTCCTTCTGAGTTATTTTGTTCTTTCTTTTCAAGCTTGTTTTTTTTCTTCAATATCATTTTTATAAACTATAGTTCTGTATGGGAAAGGCACTTCTATACCTTCTTTCTTGAATCGGTCAAAAACAGACCTTAGAACATCGCATTTTAAAGCATAGGCATCATCATTGTTGCTAACCCATACATAGGCTTTTAGTTTTAATGCAAAATCAGCTAATTCTATTAATCTAACATTAACTGCAGGTATGTTATTAAGCTTATCTTCTTCACTTCTTTTATCAAAGAAACTAGCATGTTTCATACTTTCTTCCCGAATTATACTAGTAGCTTTTTCAATACAGGAATCATAGCTAATACTAAAAACAATATGCATCCGGATTTTCTGATCAATGATATTGCTGTTGATAATTGTATCATCACTAATAATCCCATTAGGTATAATTACTCTTCTATTCTCGTAATTACGAATAATGGTATGTCTTAAAGTGATCTCTTCCACTACGCCTTTAGTTGAATTTAAAAATTCTATTGTGTCATTTACTCTGAAGGGTTTAAAAATAAGTATAAAGATTCCGCTAATTATATTGGAAAAAGCTTTTTGTGAAGCAAAGCCAATTACCATTGCAATAATTCCAGCACCAGCAAATAAAGCAGTACCCAAAGTTCTAAGATAGGGTATCTTTAAAAAGATAAAAATAATAGCTATTGTATAAATAAGAATACTAACCGAATTTTTTAAAAATGAAAAATTGGTAGGGTCCGCTTTTAATCTTTCCGAGTACTTTACTATAAATAGGTTTAACAATTTTCTAATTATAATGGAAGCAATAAAAGCAAGAAGTAAAGTTCCAAAGATCATTATGCCGTAATAAAAATAACCTGAATTCATAGTGAAATATTTATTGCAATTTATAACTATTCATAATTTTAAAGGGACCTTTAGAAGTCTCAACTTGACTATGGTCAAATAGATCATCAGGTGTTTTTGTTGTTTGAATGCAAAAAACGAATCCTAATTTAGTTCTCATTGATTTAGTTTTTTTTCTTTTTTTTACCCTTTTTGTCCTCCTTATGAATCATTTTTCGCACAGTCCTTCCAGGAACAATTCTGGTAAATCCATTAATTAAACCTTGAAGAATATAATTAATAGGTGAGCGATTTATGTTCCGTTCGGATTGATATTCGGCATCTAAATATTTGTCTTCATCGGGTAAATTATTTGGCCGAATGGCAGAATTAGCAATTGCAGAAAGTATAATTTTTTTGTTAGATTTATTTTCGTCCGTTTCTTTAATTACATTAATTTGTAAGTCGCTATAATCAAATACTAGTTGGTTTTGGGAATGAGTAGGACCTGCATTCATATGTAGATTAATTCGGTGCATTTGTCCAGAGACCAATTCTACACCAGCCAAGGGTTTTAAGGTTGGGTTTAAGTTTGTTAAGTCCATTCCTCCAACATCTAAGTCTAATAAAAACGAAGTATTATTATATGGAACAGTTAGATCCAAATTAATTTCAGCCTTCCCTTTAAGGCTAGCATTAATAGTAGCATTTAATTCGCGCTTGCTTATTTGTTGTTCGGGCATATTAGTAAGGCCCCTAATAATTCCATTAATTTGCTGAATTTCAATTGACCCTGATTCGTTTTTATTAAGACCAAGCTCCCTATAGGTTAAAGAAGAATTCGAAATTTGAATGGAGTCTATTAGTATTGCAATAGGAATAGAGTTAATAATACCTTGAAACAATGGTTTTACTGTATCTGGAGGCCTAGAAATATTCTTATTTCTTTGTAGTTTAATGTCTAGTTCGTCAATAAAAATTTTTTGGGCATCAATATCTAATTGTGTATAAAAATTACTGGATGGCTCCATCTTATGTATACTAATCTCTTTAACATTTATCTCAATTATATCATTTTGTACACCAAGGCGTTCACTTACTTCGACCCAATCTATAGAATATCCTAAGGAAATATCATTCAATAAAATCTCTTTCTCCATTAGGTTATAATGAAAGTGACCTAATTCAAAATGTGTATAATCGTTAATTTCAAGTGTAATGCCATCTATATCTACATTTAAATCACCTACTTGAAATGGAATTAGATGATTAAATTTCAAAGAATCAGTTTCTATTTCAGTTGCCAGTATATTAATTTGTTTTACCTGCCCTTTTATTCTTTTTGAAATGGGATCTAATAAAACAATGGAACCATTTTGAATGCGAAAACTGTTTAGAGCAACACGGGACAATATATCGCCAAACATTACTTGTAGGCCTTTTCCGCTAGCTCTTTTTGTAGTATCTGCACTTGGTGTTATTTCAAACAAAGGTTGTTCAAAAGCAATCTCATTTATATTTAAACTTTTACCAAATAATAAATCTCTCCAAACCAAACCATTAAGGGTGGCATACTCTACCTGTCCTGTTATTAAGGTTCCAACTCCAGGGTTTAATGGCTCAATACTAACTTCGTCTAAAGTAATCCCTTTAAAAAAGGTATTTAAATCAAAATCAGAATAAGTAATGTTGTAAGCTCTATCAGGATCTGAATTTATTCTATCCAGAAACCTTGATTCAATCCTCCACTCTATACCCTTTATAATCAAGAATAGTATTCCTAAAATTACGAGAACCCAAATGCTTATTTTTTTCATATTGATAAAACTTTATTTTTCTTAGAAAAGATAAGTATTATTTTTCGAAAACCAGCTTTTCAATTAATCATTAAATCTCATCTCTTACTCTTTTAATAGATGCCATATATATAATGGAAAAAATTTCATCTTTTAAAAACGCTGTAAGTTCAGGTTTCATTTTTTGAGCTTTTTCAGTTAAAGTAACCATCTTTTCATTATTCTCAGGATTGTTTGGATTTTTTTTCTTTATTCGGATTACCTCTAAAAACTCATCCATCCATTTTCCGTAGCGAATCATAAACTCTTGCTGCTCTGCATTTAATTTTAATATTTCTGAAGGCTCATTAAAACTTGCTAAAGCATTTGTTCCAACCATAGAAGCTGCACCAGTTAAGCCAAGGATTTTTAAAAATTTTCTTCTGGAAGATTGTTGTTCGGACATTGGTTTTAATTTTTAAACTGAATTAAAATATATTTTTTTCTCTGCTCTACAATTAAAAAAAGCCTGCAGCAAATTTGCAGGCCTTTTGCTTAAAAGTGTTATATAATAATTATTCTGCTAATGTTCGCATATGGTTTACAATTAACCATCGATCCTCATCGTCTGGCATTTTTTTTGTGTATTCTGGCATATCATCTCTACCAAATGTAGTTTTATAAAATAATTCCCCATCGGTTTGAGATTGATATTCTTCGCTAGAAAAGTCTCCTAGTTCCCCTTCTTGCTCATTGGCTTTTGGTCCATCTCCATAGCCTTCTTTACCATGACAAGACTTACAGTGTTTTGCATATAAGGATTTCCCTATTCCTTTATCGACATCTGCATCTATAGGATTTTCCATAGTCACATACTTTTCTGGCACTTCCCATTTTTCTTGTACAAAAGAATATAAAGCAATGGTGACAATACCAATAATTGTTAAAATTTTGAATGTTTTCATATTTTAGTTTTTAGATTTAGATTTAGAAATTTTAAATAAATTGACAATTAAATATACGATTAATCCCCAGATTCCTAAAATTAACAAATTTGGAAATATCAATAAGAATATTGGAGTCTTATTTCTTGAAGACCACATGGTTCTTTCATCGAATGTGGATTCATCTACAATGAGAGTTCCTATAGGAGCATTAACGATTGCTTTTACAGTTCCATAATCATCGCTATCGTTTAGAACTACTTCTAGTGTTAGGATTCCATCTATTCCAGGTATTCCTTCTTCAATAGGCACAGTAATAAACCCATCATCATCAGTACTATTAAATTCTTCCCCAAGAATTAGTGGGCCAAATAAGCGTTGCACTCTAATTGTTAAGTCTTGTTCTATAAGAGGTGTATCTGTTTTGGAGTCTGTTAATCTTGCTTTCATATTATTAACACTATCCTTTACTACCATTTTAGCAGTTAAATCAGCATTTTTAAAGCTAACTCCTTTTTTAGCTTTTTTAAATTTCTCGTTTCCTTTAAATGAAAATAATAGATTATAAAAACCTGTTGAATCTGACTGTATCGCATTCAAATTTTCAATTATAAATTTACCTTCTCCTTTCCAATTGGTAATAATTTTACCTAGCTCTATATTTTCATCTTCCAGTTCATTAAAAACAATTATTTCAATATTGGAAACTTTAATATTTTGCTTTTCAATTTTTGAAGTAGCTACAATATCCAAATAGGATATGCTATCCATTATCTTTACATATTGCGCCTTTAGTCTTACCTTATTCTTCTTAGCAGTTTGCGCATGTAAGGTTTGAAAATTTGTTGCAAATACAAATACACCAAGTATTGCAAGAAAAATAAATCTAGTATTTAATCGATTTTTCATAGTCTAGTGTTTTATATCGGTTTCTAATAATTCTTTTTCTTCCGCAGTTCTTTGAATTGGTATTACTGGTAAATACCGTACCAAAAGAGTAATAATCAAAAGTGCGGCTGCCAGAGTTGCGACAGTAATAATCCATTCATGCATACTAGGAAAGTAATGATGCCAAGATTCTGGAACTCCTTGTATGGGTAAAAAAGGGTGTAATAAGGTTGGTGTGATTATTATATAACGTTTCCACCAAGAACCAATAACTACTACCATTCCAATAATAAACATAGGCAATGGTTTTCTTCCCTTTTTAAATAGCAGTAAAATAATTGGAAGAATTAATCCAACAATTGTCACCAACCAAAAAAGGTAGGAATAGCTTCCAGTAAATAATGTTCTTAAATGAATATCCTCTTCTTTAGATGGTGTAAATGCAGGAATTAAATATTCATTCATATTAAAATAAAGATAAATAAGACAGGCCAAGGCTAATAACTTTCCTAGTTTATCAAAATGAAAATCGGTAATATAGCTTTCCAATTTTTTTGTTCTTCTTACTACATATACCACTGCAATTAAAGCAGCTACACCAGCTACAAATGCTCCCGAAATAAAATACGCTGGCATGTTTGTGCTATTCCAACCTGTTCTATAGGTTGTTGAAAATAACAATGCATCAATTGTCTGTAACATAATACTAATAGGAATTATCATTAAAGCGATAATTTTAATAGATTTAGTTTGAATTGCTTTTTGTGCTTTATTTCCAACCCAATTTAAAGACAACATTCCATAGATCTTGCTTAATCTAGGTTTCTCCTTTTTAAAATATTTTTTAAGAATTGCCAAATCTGGCAGTAAAGGAAAATAAAGCAATAGAAAACTTATTGCTATTGTCGTGGGTATGATGATAACATCCCAAGTGATTGGAGATTGCAATCTTGCATAAATAAACAGATATAATAATCTATCTGGTCTTGCCATATCAATCATAATAGTAATACCTGCCATTACAATTGAAGCCAAAGTGATTATTTCTGCTATTCTAACTAAAGGTGTTCTCCATTCGTTTTTTGTAAGCCTTAAAACTGCTACTATAATAGAACCCACAAAACTGGTAGCCACAAAAAACACGAAGTTAGATATATAAATACCCCAAAGTGCGTAATCTCGCATATTGGTAACTTCTTGCCCTTTTATAACTTGATCTATATAAGCAATTATTCCAAAAATAATAATTACCACTAATGCGATTGTCCAAATGACACCAAGTCTGTTAAACTTTTTTGGTGCAAGATCATCTAATAATGTATTGTAATTTTTCATGGTTATTCAGGTTTTTCAACAGATTCAAACTCCTTGTATTTATCCAATCCATCTTTAAAATCATCCGATCTATTTTTAGGCGGCAAATAAAACACACTAGGTTGTGTATTTAGTCCCTCCATTAATCGATATCCTGCTTTATCTTCTAGTAATTTACTTAATCGTAACGTCTCATCGCCATTAGTTACAGTGTCTTCATATTTATCTCCAAAATAGAATACGCCATTTGGACAGGCAGAAACACAATGTGGAAGTTCTCCTTTATCAATTTGATGAGGACAGAAATCACATTTATCTACTGTACCTTTAACACTCGGCATTCCTGCATGTTCTGGACTTGAATTGTGAGGAAGTCCTTCCATATTCATAGTAATATCTCCCTGATCTGGTTCTTCCCAATTAAATACTCTTGCAGAATAAGGGCAAGCTGCCATACAAAACCGACATCCAATACAACGGTCATTATCAATTAAAACCAAACCATCTCTTCTTTTAAAAGTAGCATCTACAGGGCAAACTGTAACACAGGCAGGTTGATCACAATGCTGACAAGTACTGGGCATCCAATAAGGTGCAGTATCTTTAGTCTCTTGCATTTTGTAAACCTTAAGCCATGCATTTTTACCAGTTATATGGTGGTGTTTATTACAGGCACTTACACAGTTTAGGGCATTCTTACATCTTGCCAAGTCGATTACCATGACAAACTTTCTGTTGGGAATACCTTCTCTTATTTTTTTTGAATCTATGGGCATATGTAAATCCTGAGCTGGTTTTACATAGGCTTTATCAATTTCTACTATTTCTCCTTCTGGGGAAAGTAATTTTACTTTTTCTCCAGTTTCTTCTACATCATCTTTCTGAAAAGAAGCCACAGCTAATGCAGTTGCAGAGAATGCTCCTAGAGCAATTCCTTTTTTAAGGAAACTTCTACGGCTATTTTTGGCATTGTTATCTTGTTCTTTCATTTTTAAGAAATAGTTTTTAATTAGCTAAAGGAAAAAGGATTAGATTTTCTTTTTTAGAGAGTGATCCAATCCTTTTAGGTTGGTTGGAAGTTAAGTGTGACACTTTTTCTTCCATTCAATTAATAAATCAATCTATCGTACTAAAAATTGTAAAGCCTTGTTATATTGAATCCTATAAACATCTGATTAATAGCAATATCATTGTCATTAAACATATAATTCCTTTGTGGAACAATTCCGTGATAATTACTTACAAACAGTTGAAAAGCGTGAGCCGATGTTCCAAACTCAACTCCAAAACTCAATCCTGGATGTGGATTGTCTTTTGTAAATTTTGTTAATGGCTGGCTATAATCTATTATAAGTGCTGTATTAGGAGTTATTTTATATCGTCCCCCTAATGAATAAGCAAGCATATCATTTCGCATCGTATTTTCTACCACATTATAATGAGACAGACTTAAAGTACCAGACACAGATAGTTTAGAGTTAAATCTTCTTGCTATAATCAATTGATTAAAAAATGACCATCTATCTTCAACATATTGAAAGAATTCTTTTGAGCGAGCATCCACTGCCCAGTTACCATAATAGGAAAGACTAAAAGGCATTTTCTCTGAACGAGTTTGTCTTAAAATCGCAACCTTCAAATTAAAATCTTGGTACCGATAATCTTTTGTAGTACCAAATCCTATAGTAACTCTTTCGTGTATACCATATGCAAGGCCGATTCTTATATTTGAAGCACCCCACAAACCAGCTCCATCATTTTTATCATCATTGAAATAACCAAATCTGTGCTGCATTTGAACTTCTAAAGCATTTTTACTAAGAACCACATTGGTTGGGTTATCAATAATATAAGAGCTTTCGAAAGCTGCACGTTCTAGTTTTTCTTTTACTTTTTTAGGGATAGAATCATTTTCTTGTACTGCTCCTTTTTCTTGTGAAATCGCAATAAAAGGGAGCATTAAAAAAATGAAAAGTACTGTTATATATTTTTTCATGTCTATTTTCTTAAAAGTTAATTATCTAAAGCTCCTTGATTGATCCAATCTCTTACTAAGTTAGATTTTGATGTTGGCCAACCAGAACCCGGAGGCATTAATTCTACACCATCAATTCCCAATAGAGATTTATATAAAATGCTCGCATCAGCATCAAAAGGAATAACATAGCCGTCTAATAGGTTGTCATATGAATCATCTAGCATATTTGGAGCATCCCCGCCTTCTTTATGACATCCAGTACATTGTACCCAAAGAGGCTCTATATCATCTTGGTAAGAAAGTAATTCTGTTTCTCCATCATCTCCATCCCCAGGCACATAATCATCTTCTGGAAAGGCATCATAATAACATGCGTTTATTGCAAATCCTATGAACACCATCATTAATATTCTAATTAATTTTTTCATTTTAAATGTTTTAAATTAAAAATCTTTGGGTCTTTTTTAAAAGTGCAGATGGTACTAATCTGCACTTTTATAGATAAGATTATTCTTCTATTCTCATTGTAAGGAAGTTCGATTGCCCATGTGCAATTGCAGCATTACCAAATATTGCTAATCCAAAAGGTATGTCTTCACCAAATTCAAATTCTTTATCTGTAGGATCGCCTGTGATTAATTTTCTTCTAATTTCTAATTGCCAACCAGTACCAACATGTTTAGCTTGTACCTGCACTTCAGATCTATGATCATTTCCTTGTCCAGCAGGGTTAATAATAATACTTGGTATTCTTTTGTTACCAAAACCTTGTGAGTAATCTGGATCTCCATTAGGGTTAATAGTTCCTCCGACATAAGTTAATGTTCCATCAACAGCTATTGCAGTCACAGCTTTTGCAGTTTCTCCATCAATTTCAGATTGTTCAATCCAATAGTAATTATCTCTATTTGGAATTACGTACTTAGGGCCTTTCATACCAGTATTTTCGTCTGTAAATGTTTGATTATTTGCATAAGGTGAAATACCTTCATCATTTTTTCTTCCGTTTGCGGAAGCATACCCATTATCATCTTCCCATTGAACGAAACCATCGTCACAAGCTTCTGCTAATGCATGTCTGTCTCTTTTCCAATGCCAGAAATCGGTTAATTCACCTTCATTTTTCATATAGTGTCTGGTCACTTTATTACCAGCATCTTCTTCATCTATTCCTGTTAATGCTAAGGAACCATGACATGTTACTGTACAAGTACCACCTGCAAATCCTTCAGGTTCACCAATAGGAAACATAAAACCAAATTTGTCTTCATAAAACTTATCGTTTACATGATTGGCATATTTGTTTTCTTGTTGCCATTTACTCGTTCCTTCATTAAAAAACCAAGATTCTCGGTCTTGACTATCCGTATCGTCTTCCCATTCGAAAAGAAGATATAAGTATTCACCATCATGACCACCTTTTAAAGAATAGCTATATGCTTCCCCTGTATAAGGATCCATTAAATCGGTTGGCTCCAAACTTGTATCATAATTACTAGATTTATTTAATGTAATTATTCTATCACCAGCAGGAGTAACTGTTGCTGAATTCATTAAAGGTCTAGCTTCACTCCATACTGCATCTACATCACCATCAAAGTTAGGAGCTGTTGAAAATCTCTTAACTAATAAAGTGTCAATACTATATCCAATATCAGGAGCTCCTGGGTCTACATCACAATAATCTGGTGCATCATCATGTGTACAGTTTACAAATAGTGTGGCGATAAATAATGTCGCAAATAATAATTTAATTGTTTTCATAATAATAGATTTTAGATATATTTAATATTTAATTAGGGTTTCTTTAACATTATGTAAATTTCTGTAACATTTGTTACATAAATTATGATTTTTGTCATACTATCAAATATTTTTAATTCAAATCTGACAATTATGTAATTTTGCTATCGGTATTTTGTGATATGTATAAAAAAAACCGCGATTACTTTTATAGCAATTGCGGTTTTTTTTTAATGTTTTATTATATTGATGAAATCAAATAATTTATGATTCCATATATAACAAAAAAAGGAAAGCGAAAAATATAAATTTTTCGCTTTCCTTATGTTTAGAAATAATTCTAAAAAAAGATTTTACTCTTCAATAATCATTGGAACTTGTGCAGCTATACTAGCAGCAACCATTGCTTCAATTTTATTTTCAGCTTGGAAATATTTTGCTGCTTTTGCTGCAGGTAATATTTTTTTAAATTTTTTATAATAAGCCTTTTCAAGTTTAAGAGATGCTGTCTTAAAATCCATCACTTCACTCCAAAGTGCATCCGCTTTTTCATCATTCAATATACCATATTCATCTGCATATTCTTTTATCGCATTAAGCCTTATATTTTGAACTTTTGACAATTCAAAATCATATTCATTATAAAGTTCCCAAAATGGTCCAGATTCTGCTTCAGTTAATTCCATTACTTCAGCAATAACTGCTTTTTTCTCAGTTTTTAAAACCGAGCGAACTACCTCGATATAATCATTTTCTGTTTGTGCAAAAAGACTTAAAGAAATTACACATAGAAATAAAGTAATAATTGTTTTTTTCATCATAATATAAATTTAAAAAATTAGTATCTATTAAATACAAAGATACTTTTTATAAGAAGGTATTCATAAACAATCTTGTATAATAAATCCTATAAGTTAAATCTACGTCAAAAGTAACAGTCTTATATTCCAATATTTTAAAGGGTTTTATATATATAAATTTAGAGAAAAATAAAACCGCAAGACTTTTTACAGCATTGCGGTTTTTAAATTTATTGTATAATTAACTAAAAGTTATTTTTCAGTTTCTAGCTTTTTCTCTTCCCATAATAAGATACCACCTTCCATATCATAAACTTTAGAAAAGCCCATCTTTTTTAATTTTTTTGCTGCATTTGCAGATCTGCCACCCTTTTTACAATAGACGTATACCGGCTTGCTTTTATCTAATGTTTTTACCTTTTCATCAAAATCATCATCTGTTACACAAATATTTTGAGCTCCTTTTAAATGGCTATCCGTAAATTCTTCCTTAGTTCTTACATCTACCAATTGCACCGTATCATTATCATGTACAGCATCGTAAACTTGCTGAGGCGATATTACTTCAATCTCACCAATTAATTCAGAATTTGAAGTTGCTTCTTTACAGGACTGAAAACTAATAGAAAGAATCAGTACGATTATAAACAGTAAATTTTTCATAGGATGGATAATTATGGTTAAGTCCTAAACTACTAACTCCCAAATGTTAAAGTTATTGTAATTTTAATTACTCTTAATATATAGACGCTGAAATTCTAAGAATGTTACAATTCTTAGTTTCAAATTCAAAAAAATAAAGATTTTTAAACTTTTACGGAACAGCCTATTGCTTTTGTTTCCTTAAGGCTCACTTCTTTTCCTGTTAATAATTCATTAATAGCATTTGCTAAAAACCGTTCTTTTACAGAAGAAGCCTTTCTAACATTATCATCAATAGCGCCAATATACTTTACTATTCTTTTACCATCCTCTTTTTGTAATAAATAAACATGAGGTGTTTTGGCAGCGCCAAATTGGGCATATACCATATGGCTTTCATCAAACAAATAAGGAAAAGTAAATTCTTTTTCCTTAGCTTTTTGTTGCATTAAAACAAAAGTATCATCGGGCTGTACATCTGGATTATTAGGGTTGATGGCAATTACAGGGTATCCCTTAGTTTTAAATTCTGCGTCTAAAGCATTAATTCTATCTTCACTAGCAACTGCATAGGGGCAAGTATTACAAGTGAAAATAACAATAAACCCTTTAGCATCTGAGAAATCTGAAAAGGAAACCATCTTATTATCGACGTCTAATAAATTAATATCTGCAACCTCAGATCCAATTTGATAGCCTTTTATAATGGATTCAGAATTAAGGCTTATATAACTACTTAGCATTACAATACTAAATATTGCAATTATTGAAACGGTTAAAATTTGCTTTATTTTCATGGTTTATCTATTTTAAAATTGATTCTAATTCGGTTTCTAATTCTTCATAAGTAAAGGATCGTTCGTAAAATTTTCTTTCGGAATTAGAATATATTACTGTTGCAGGAATTGCTCCACTCCATTTTTCACTAACTTTTGGGATCCATGAGTTTGCATCGGCATCGTCTAATAAAACTACTTCAGACATTATATCACGTTTTTCTACAAAAGGAATTAATTGCTTTTCCAATTGTTCTGGAAAATCTAAACTCACCAATATTACTTTAACTTTTTCCTCTTTGTATTCTGCATTTATTTTTTCAAATGCAGGCAATTCTTTTATGCAGGGCTTACACCAAGTTGCCCAAAAATTAACAACATAGACGCTGTCATTGTTTTTATTTAATAATGGCATAAGTTCTTTAAAACTAAGAATAGGAATCTTAGTTGAAGTATGGGTTTTTGCTATTTTATTATCTGAAGAATTTAAACCTTCTTTCTGATTAGAATCTACTTTCTTTTCAGCACAAGCCAGAAAAAAAAGCATTACTATAGCAATTATTATTTTATTCATCCTTTAAATTTATTCATTTAATTGTAAAATGAAAAGCATTTAACAAGAGATTAATAATATTAGAAATAAGGCCGATATTGATCTACTCTAAAATCTATTGTGGTCATGGATGAATTTTTAGCTTTCATCTCTTTATATTTCTGAAGACTACCCACTGCCCTATTGGCTGCTCCTGAAGGCGCTGTTAATGATACCGTTTTAATTTTTCTTGTAGTCTTTGGAAGCACAAATTCATGTATCCTAGGCACTTCATTTATAATTACTTCTAATTTACATTCATAATCTTTTAAATGCTTTCTGAAAAAATATTCAGGTCCATTTTTACTATTTCCTCCCGTAAACAATAAGGTGTCAATTTTCGGATACTTCTTCAATACTCCTATAACATCTCGAAGTTCCACATCCTGCATTCCGATATCTGAAGCATCTACTTTTTCTCTTTTAGCCAATGCTACTATATCACAAATCCCAATTCCTCGACTAAATAAAAACTCTTTTCTTTGAGCTATCGCTTCATCTGTGGTTTCGTATTTTAGATCGAGACTAAAAATAGTATTAAGGATTGGCCATAATTGCCCATCACGACTACCATAACAAAAATTGACATCGTCTGCTTTTAAATCACCTGTGGTAAATCTTGGTGGCGGTAATGTTCCAACAATAAGCTTTGTAGTACTATCAAAAATAAAAGGAGGATATGGATGTGTATGTAAGAACACTATCGTATAAAAACGGGTTGGTTCTCATTTATAGTAAACTCCTCACTGAATCCATAGCCATCTGTAGTAAATCCCTTAACTCCTTCTAAAGTTTCAACATTTTCATCAATAAGATAACGAGCCATACTGCCTCTGGCTTTTTTAGCGAAAAAAGAAATGATTTTTAATTTTCCATTTTTATAATCTTTAAAAATTGGAGAAATAACAGGAACTTTAAGTTTAGAAGCTTGGACCACTTTAAAATATTCCTGACTAGCAAGGTTTACAAACAATTCACCTTCTTCTAATTCATTGTTTAAAGCATCAGTAACGGTGCTTCCCCAGAAATCATATAAATTTTTCTTTCGGTTTATTTTTAATTGGGTTCCCATTTCAAGACGATAGGCTTGCATTAAATCTAAAGGATTTAAAACTCCATACATCCCCGATAAAATACGCAAGCTATTTTGCATTCTTTCAATTTTATCTTCTGGTAAGGTATAAACATCTAGGCCTGTATAAACATCCCCTGCAAATGCATACACTGCAGGACGGGCATTGTTATTTGTAAATGGTATTGAAAAATCTTGGTAGCGCTGGTAATTTAACTCTGCAAGATTATCACTTATCCCCATTAACTTTCCTATTACCTTTTTCGATTTACTTGCCATTTTATGATTAAGCATTTCTGCTTGCTCCATAAAAAGGGGCAAAGAACTTTTTGATGTAGGTATAGTACTTTCGTAGTCAAGACTTTTAGCAGGAGATAAAACTATTTTCATTTAATGTTATTTATTAAAAAAAATTACTGGTTGTTAGAGTTTACAGAATACTTCTGCCATTTTTCAACACACTGTGCTATATCTTCAGGTATTGGCGATTCAAATCGCATGAATTCTTCAGTTGTAGGATGTACAAAACCAAGTGTTCTCGCGTGCAATGCTTGTCTAGGCAATACTTTAAAACAATTGTCTACAAACTGCTTATACTTACTAAAACTGGTTCCTTTTAATATTCTATCCCCTCCATATCGTTCATCGTTAAACAAGGTATGCCCAATATATTTTAAATGCACTCTAATCTGATGGGTTCTTCCTGTTTCTAACCTACAAGAAACCAAAGTTACATAACCAAGTCGTTCTATCACTTTATAATGGGTAACTGCATGTTTTCCTTTTTCATCCCCCTGTTCATCTTCTTCATATACTGTATTTTGCAGTCTGTTTTTTGGGTGACGCCCTATATTACCTTCAATAGTACCTTCATCTTCCTTTACATCCCCCCAAACCAATGCAACATATTCTCGTTCTGTAGTTTTATTAAAGAATTGTTTTGCAAGATGAGTCATTGCCCCTTCCGTTTTTGCAACAACCAATAATCCACTAGTATCTTTATCTATTCTATGTACTAATCCTGGACGATTACTACTATTATTGGGTAAGTTGTCAAAATGAAAAGTAAGCGCATTAATTAAAGTACCGCTATAATTTCCATGGCCTGGATGCACTACCATTCCTGGAGATTTATTAACTACCAATAGCTCATCATCTTCATAAACAATATCAATTGGAATGTCTTCAGGAACTAATAAAAGTTCATACGGTGGGTGTTCAAAAAGAACCCTAACCACATCATTAGCTTTTACTTTATAATTAGATTTTACAGGGACATCATTAACATAAATATTCCCATCTTTTGCCGATTTTTGAATTTTACTTCTAGTAGCATTTTCTATGTAATTCATTAAATACTTATCTACTCTAAGAGGCTGCTGTCCCTTTTGAGCTACAAATCGAAAATGCTCATACAATTCATCATTGGCATTTTCTTTCATTGGTCCTTCTATATTATTCTCCTCCATCCTTGCTGTTTTTTTGCTCATTAGTTTTAGTCGCTTCCACGTCTCTTCTAAGGTTTCCAGAGCCATCTCCCAATACTAGATCTATAACTTCTGTTTTTTGAAGCTCATCGCCAGGGGCTATTTTTTTTCCTTTATGCAAAAGCTCCAATACTTCGTCTTCAGCAATATAAGGTCTATACGTAATTTCACCTATTTTAAATCCCATAGCTATTAATGTAGGCTCTGCTTGTCTTCTTGTTTTACCAACCACTTCAGGAATTGTTAAAAACAAATATCCCGACCTGTTTAATGTAATATAAATCTTTCTGTTTTCCTTTACATATTCTCCAGCCTTAGGAATTTGTTCAATTACAGAATATTTAGGATAGTCTGGATTATAATTAGAAGAGTCTAATATTTCGAAACGCAAGTCCATTTCACTTAATTTATCATCTACATCATCCAACATCATTTTCGCTAAACTAGGGACTCTAATTTTTTGCTCATGATTTGTACTACTCTTAAGCCACATTAAAATAAAAAAAGAGATCACCACCAATCCAATTACGGCAAATAACAATTGTCGTAAAAAAGTTTTGGTGAACAAAAATTTAATAAAGTTCATAAGCTAATAATTAGTTTGCAAAAATATAAAACCTTATTCGGTTTTCTTGGTAAAAACAAATATCAAAAACAAATTAAAATTAGAATCTTAATTTTTAAAAATTATCTAAATTCGTATAAGATATATTTCTAAACGGAGTTTTATATACTTAAGTATGGAAAAAAGACATATTGCAGTAGTAATGGGTGGGTACTCAAGCGAGTTTGAAATTTCACTTCAAAGTGGAAAAGTGGTTTGTGATTCATTAGATCTTCATAAATATCACATCTATCCAATACATATATTAAAAGAAGGATGGTACTTTCTATCTCAAGAAGGTGTAAAGCATCCAATAAATAAAGCGGACTTTAGTTTTTCAAACGGAAACAAAACCATCATCCCTGATGCGATTTTTAATACCATTCATGGTACTCCAGGAGAAGACGGATACCTTCAGGCATATTTAAAACTTATCGACATACCACAAACCAGTTGCGATTATTATCCAGCAGCACTAAGCTTTAATAAAAGAGATTGTTTGTCGGTTTTAAAAGGTTTTGGTATTAAATGTGCAAATTCATTTTATGTAAATAAAGGAATTCCTTTTTCTGAAGATGAAATTGTAAAGAAGGTTGGCCTCCCTTGTTTTGTAAAACCGAATCGTGCAGGTTCAAGTTTTGGAATTAGTAAAGTTCATACTATGGAAGAATTACTCCCAGCAATTAACAAAGCATTTGAAGAAGACAGTGAAATAATTATTGAAACTGCCATACAAGGCATTGAAGTTTCTGTAGGAGTATTTAATAATAATAAAGATATAATTGCATTACCTACAACTGAAATCGTTTCGGAAAATGATTATTTTGATTATGAAGCCAAATATTTAGGTAAATCTGAAGAGATTACTCCTGCCTGTATTTCAGAAAAAGAAACAGAAGACATTACAGTTTTAGCAAAAAAAATATATCAGTTGTTAAATATGAAAGGAATCACTCGTAGTGATTTTATCATACAAGATGGCGTGCCATATTTTATTGAAATTAATTCCAATCCAGGATTATCTATTGAAAGTATTGTGCCAAAACAGGTAAGAGCGTCTGGAATGACTTTAACCGGTTTTTTCGATGTTCTAGTACAGAATGTTATTAATTAAAAATTAAGTACATTTAAACTATGAAACGAGCAGTTTTTCCAGGTTCTTTTGACCCAATAACTTTAGGGCATATAGATATTTTAAATAGAGCACTTTCCCTTTTTGATGAAATCATAATTGCTATTGGTGTAAATGCCGATAAAAAATACATGTTCTCTTTAGAAGACAGAAAGAAACATATTGAACATGCTTTCAAGAATCAACCTAAAATTAAAGTAAAAACCTATACTGGACTTACTGTTGATTTTTGCAAGGCAGAACATGCAAAGTTTATTCTTAGAGGATTACGAAATAGCAATGATTTTATATATGAGCAATCGATCGCTCAAACCAACAGTTCTTTAGCGGATGTTGAAAGTATATTTATCATTTGCATTCCAAGTCTTTCTAATATCTCCTCTTCTATAGTAAGAGACGTTATCCGCAACGGAGGTGATTATACCAAGATGGTCCCTAGTAGTGTTTTTATTTAAATAAAAGGCACAAAAAAACTCCTTCAGGAATACCTAAAGGAGTTATAATTTCTTAAGAAGCTATTCTTTTATAAAGAAGCTACGTGCTTCGCCATATTAGATTTTAAGTTAGAAGCTTTATTATCATGGATAATATTTTTCTTTGCTAACTTATCTATCATAGATACAACTTCAGAAAACATTTTACTTGCATCTTTCTTCGCTGTAGTTTCTAAAAGCTTTTTCATAGCGTTACGCGTCGTTTTGTGTTGGTGACGGTTACGTAGACGTTTTGCTTCGTTACTTCTAATTCTCTTTAATGCTGACTTATGATTCGCCATATTATAATTTTTAATTCTTAATTTTTGTAGTCCGTAGGGGAATCGAACCCCTGTTACCAGGATGAAAACCTGGCGTCCTAACCCCTAGACGAACGGACCATTATATTTCTAATGCGGGTGCAAAAATACAAATATTTTTCAATGCAACAAGTCTTATCTAACTTTTTTCAAAAAAAATTAATATGCCTTTGCAAACAGCACTTTTCTTTTGGATGGTTTCCCCGTTACCATGCATTCTCCATCTTCATCCTTAGCATCTAAAGGTATGCATCTTATGGTTGCTTTTGTTTCATTTTTAACCTTCTCTTCCGTTTCATTTGTCCCATCCCAATGCGCATAAATAAATCCGCCTTTGGTTTTTAAAACTTCCTTAAACTCATCATATGTAGAAACCTCACTTGTATTTTCCGTTCTATGGTTTTGAGCTTTTTTATACAGATTTTTTTGAATCTCATCCATTAAAGCTACAACTATACCAGAAACCTCGTCTCTAGACACTGTCTCTTTAGTCAATGTATCTCTTCTGGCAAGCTCTAAAGTACCATTCTCGACATCTCTAGGTCCAATTGCTAATCTAACAGGAACTCCTTTTAATTCGTATTCATTAAATTTCCAACCTGGCTTATGAGTATCTCTATTATCAAATTTAACACGAACTCCTTTGGCTCTAAGTTCACTCATCACTTCTTTAGCAACTTTGCTTACCAAATCAAATTGTTCATCACTTCTATAAATTGGAACTATAACTACTTGATCTGGAGCCAAATTTGGAGGTAACACCAAGCCATTATCATCACTATGCGTCATGATTAAAGCCCCCATTAATCGTGTAGAAACTCCCCAAGAACTTGCCCAAACAAAATCTTGCTTTCCATCTTTAGCAGTAAATTTTACATCAAATGCTTTTGCGAAATTCTGACCTAAAAAATGAGATGTTCCAGCTTGTAACGCCTTACCATCTTGCATTAATGCTTCAATACAATAAGTCTCTAAAGCTCCTGCAAAACGTTCACTTTCAGTCTTAAGACCTTTCACAACAGGAATAGCCATATACCTTTCTGCAAAGTCAGCATAAATATCTAGCATTTGTTCCGTTTCTTCAATTGCTTCTTTTTTTGTTGCATGTGCAGTATGCCCTTCTTGCCATAGAAATTCTGTTGTTCGCAGAAATAACCTTGTTCTCATTTCCCAACGCACTACGTTTGCCCATTGGTTTATTAAAAGTGGTAAATCCCTATAGGATTGAATCCATTTTCTATAAGTATCCCAAATAATAGTTTCTGAAGTTGGACGTACAATTAATTCCTCTTCTAATTTCGCATCTGGATCTACAACAACTCCACCTTCACCATCGTCTTTGAGTCTATAATGCGTAACAACAGCACATTCTTTTGCGAAACCATCCACATGACTTGCCTCTTTACTAAAATAGGATTTTGGTATAAATAAAGGAAAATAAGCATTTTGATGTCCTGTTTCTTTGAACATTCTATCCAGTTCTGCTTGCATCTTTTCCCAAATTGAGAAACCATATGGCTTAATAACCATACAACCTCTTACACCAGAATTTTCAGCAAGATCTGCTTGAAGTACTAGTTCGTTATACCATTTTGAGTAATCTTCGCTTCTTTTTGTAAGGTTTTTAGCCATAGTCTTTGTTTTGGCACAAATATTGTAAATATGTTAAATATATTTTATTTCTCGGCAAAACTAACTAAATTTATAATGTCCAACAATTTAATTGCAGTTGTTATGAAAACCTTTACAAATTACTTTAGAAAATCAATACCATTTACATTAACTTCACTATTGTTATTGCTGCTTATTTCTTGTGGAACACATAATAACAATGATTATGAAGCTGATGGAATTTACTCTTCCAATAATACTACTACAACAGTAGAAGAAGACACTTCTGCTATAGAAGAAGAAAATAAAAACAATTATTACAAACAATACTTTAAGACTAAAGAACTTACCTATACAGACGTACCTGAAGAAGATGCAATTATTACCGATGTTGATGCTTACTATTCTTCAGAAAGTTTAGACGAGAACGGCTATGTTGTTACGGAAGAAACCGAATATTACGATGAAGGATATGGTGCCTGGGGTACTAATGGAACCGAAGTGTCTATAAATGTTTATGGCGGCTATGGCTACAGCCCTTATTATTATGGAGGGTATTGGGGAATCTCTTATGGATGGGGCTATCCTTATTATGGATGGGGCTATCCTTATTATGGATGGTGTTCTCCTTATTATGGGTATGGATACGGTTATGGTTATGGATACGGTTATGGATACGGGTATGGCTCTGGATATGGCTATGCTTATAATCGAGGAAGAAGAAGCAGTAGTTATGCTGGAAGAACAGCATATAGAGGTAACAATAGATATTCTAGCGGAAGAACTGGATACACGAACAGCAGAAGATCTTATTCTTCTAGCAGAAACGGCTCCTATTCTAGAAGTGAATCAAGCAGAAGATCCAGTTATAATAGAGGAAACACAACTACTCGACGATCAGGATCTTCATCTTACAGTAGAAATAACTCCAGCAGAAGGTCATCTAATAGCGCTACTAGACCAAGTTCTAGTTCTAGCTCAAGATCTAATTCTTACAGAAGCTCTGGCGGAAGCTCTCGAAGCAGTGGCGGAAGCTACCGTGGAGGTGGTGGAGGTGGTGGTTCTCGCGGCGGAGGCGGCGGAGGCGGAAGACGCGGCGGAAGTTAAAACCTAATCAATAAATTTTATTAATACTATTTTCTATGAAAAGATTTAGTTTCTTACTCATCATAGTATTTTCTATGACTTTTTCTAATGCTCAAAATATTACAGATGCATTGCGTTATTCTACAGAAACACTAAACGGAACAGCTAGATTTAATGCTATGAGTGCTGCTTTTGGTGCCTTAGGAGGTGATGCAGCAGCAATGACAATAAATCCAGCCGGTAGTGCCATTTTTTCAAGAAGCTCTGGTTCTGCTTCTTTATCTGTAGTGGATAAGAGAAACAAAGCAAGTTACTTTAATACAAATACCGAAGCTTCAGACACTAATCTTAAGTTTAACCAAATAGGATTTGTATTTGTGATTTACAACCCTAATCTAGAATCCTCACTTAATAAATTTACCTTTGGTTTTAATTATATATCCACTCAAAATTATGATGAAGATCTATATATCAGAGGAACCAGTAACAGTTCTATTGATGATTTCTTTTTAGAACAAGCACAAGGAGTTCCCTTAAATTTACTTCAGCTACAAAGTGGGGAATCAATTTCAAGTTTATATCGATATTTAGGAGAGAATTATGGAGTTGCGGAACAAAATGCATTTTTGGGATATCAAGGCTTTATAATAGACCCTTTAGACCCCCAAAACCCTGGAAACACAGAATACACTTCTAATATAGCACCTGGTAGTTTTAATCAAGAATACACATCTTATTCAAGTGGATATAGCGGGAAATATACTTTTAATTTCGCAACACAGATTAATGATAAATTTTCTTTAGGCCTTAACTTAAACAGTAACAACATAAGTTATAGGCAATCCACATATTTATTTGAATCCAACAATAACACAGGCAGCTTAGTCAATAAAGTAGGTTTTGAAAACAACTTATCTGTTTATGGCTGGGGATTTTCAGCACAATTTGGGGCTATTGCTAAGATTACTGAAGGATTAAGACTTGGTATAACTTACGATACTCCTATTTGGTATGATATTTATGAAGAAACTATACAGTATTTAGAAACTCAAAGAACAGTCGGAAACTCAACACTTAATGCTGTTGTTGACCCAAGAATTATAAATGTTTTTTATAAGTATCAGTTAAGAACGCCTTGGAAAATTTCTGCTAGTACCGCTTATATCTTTGGAAAACACGGTCTCATTAGTTTTGATTACAATTATAAAGATTATTCTTTTTCTAAGTTTAGTCCTTCTAATGAACCTTCATTTTCTTCTCAAAACAATAAAATTAAAAATGAATTAAAAGGAGCTTCAAGTATAAAAATTGGAGGGGAATATAGATTTAACCAATTAAGTTTTAGAGGGGGTTATATTTATGAAGAAAGTCCTTATAAAAACAAAACTACAATTGAAGATTTAAATGGGTTCTCAACAGGAATTGGGTACAATTTAGGAAATTATAGTCTTGACTTTTCCTATTCTAGAACTAAACAAGAACGTGAACAACAGATTTACTCTATAGGATTAACCAATACTGCCTTTGTTGAAGCTATTAATAACAATTATACATTGAGCATTATATATGAATTAAACTAAACTATCATTTAGTTTAAATAAAAAAAGCCATCCAATATTGGATGGCTTTTTT
>CAJXRD010000051.1 GCA_913058295.1 uncultured Flavobacteriales bacterium
CCATTATCGTTTGTTCCATTACAACTAGCGTTTCCACCCGATAATTGACCAATAACTTTTCCATCTTGATCGAAAAGAGGAGATCCAGAAGACCCACCTTCTGTAACACCAAGTTCCCAGCCTCCGTTAGAACCACCGGTTATTTCCCAAGTTTGAGCACCTTCATTTTCTATTTTTATTGCAGGGTCATCGTCTCGGCAAACTTTCATTATATCCGCACTTGGATGGTGAATCCCAACTTGGAATTCTGGAAAGTTATCCGTCTTATCCCATCCAGCCCATACAGTACCCCATTCGTTTGGAATTTCATTACTAATTTCAACTAAACAAAAATCAGAAGCTTCATTTCTAGCTTTTAAAGTAGCACCACTTATAGTCATATTAGTAGTGCTATCTGTACTGTCATCCTGAGTAGCACAAATAGGATTAGGACTTATCCATCCAAATCGAAATGACCAAGCCTCTGGATTACTATAACAATGATTAGCTGTTAAAAAATATGGTGTTCCATCATTATCTGTATTATTAACTAAAGCACCTGTACAAAGACTAGAACCAGTTAATAGTAAGCCTACAGATTTTTTATTATTGTCCTTATAAGCTTGCCAATCTGTACCTATTGGGCAATCCACATCAAGGTTGCAATTTCCAGAATTATTTAAACCTCTTGCAAGATTAAAGCTTTCAGCATTTCTGTAGCCATGAGTAGCCTTAGCAATGTGTAATCTACCTTGACCAGCTACATTAGATGGTTCATAATATTCAATCCAAAGAGAATCTCCTTTTACTAGCCATGTTCCTAGAATACCACTTTCCTGATTTTGTTTAGAAGTATATGCGCCTAAAAGATCTGTCTTTTCATTATTATAGAGATAAACGGTACTGCCCTCTGGAACGAAAAAATCATCAAAAATAACGTTTAGGGATAAAGCCTCTGGGGAGGATATTAAAATTCTCCAAATCCGATCTCCATTCTCTAAAGAATCCCAATGACCTTCTTCAAAACCTAAGTCTACACTATGCATATAACCAAAACGCCATGGTTTATCATTTAGAGCATCGTTAATTATATCTTCTTCTTGAATGGTTTTTAAGTTAAAGCCAGGCAAGACATTGGACTGAATGTTTTGAGAGTTATCTAATGTTTTCCAGCTTTTAGGCTTTCCTTCGTTAGTTACTTGAGAAAAGCAATTAACGGTAAAAAAAAGTGCTAATAGTAATATTTTCTTCATTTGTAAAAGGTTGTTAATTATTATTTAGGCTTCAAAATTTAAAGCTAAAAATACATTTTTTAATTTAAGCAGTAAAAAGTCAGTTAGATATAAATATACGAATAGATATTTATCAAATGATTGTTAGGGAAAGACCATTTGTTTCCATCAAAAAAAACTCTTTTAAATTAAAAATAAGCCCTTAATTGTACACTTCCGGTATGGATTGTTTTTGAAGTCTCACTCTTTCTTCCAGTATAAGAAAGGTTTGCGTCTAAAAATTTAGTTATTTTTTTCTGAAGTAAAAATCTCCAAGTTAAATTAACACCAGGCTGTAAGCCTTCTAATATTTGATAACCTACAGGAGAAAAAGCATTACCTGAAAAATCATTGTCAATATAGTTGAACTCTCCATTTAGGGATATTTTCTGAAAGTTAGAATAGGAAAAAGATACCCCGATTTTTTGTTGATCTAATTGCTCCTTTTCACCTATCACATTCTCTTTATTTAAAAATTGATAAAATACATCGAAACGTGTTTGAGAGTTCAATAAATAAGATATTTTAGGGCTTAATTCATAAGAATCTAATGTGTAATTTCTGCTTTCGAAATTCTCTGTTAGGCTTTCATTGTTTCCTAAAATTCCTTTTAAATTTAGTAACCAATTAGTCCATATTTTATGATTGAAATTAAGCTGATGGCTTTTAAGTTTTGACTGAACTAAGCCAATTGATAAGAAATTTCTATTGGTAGTAGAAAGAAACGTATAGGTGCTTGTAAATTTTTGTTTGCCTCGATTATAATAGAAAGCATTTCTGAAATTACTTATTTGAGATAATTCATCTTCCCCTGCATCTTCAAAAGGGTTGATGATAAAAATATCGTTATCTCGTTTTACTTTTTTGTCTATTAAATAAGAGGTCTGATTGTAAAAATGAGAAACAATTTTTTTAATGCCAGTCTGTGTGGACCATTGTTGTGGGTTTAGTGTAAGGAGTTGGCTAAATTTTGTTTCTCTAACTTTTACAAACACCTGATTTGGCAACAATATTCTTACATATTCAGCTTCATCTTGAAATTGAGCAATTTCAAATTCTTCTAATTCTTGTATTCCATTATCATTATAATCTATCCATGTATATAAGCCTTCACCAGGAGCAACTTTTACATAAGTAAATTCCTGTTGTGGTAAAACACCATTATTAGATTCTACAGCAGTATTTAATCGAATACCTCCTTTTAAAAGCGATTGGTTATATAAAATACGAGAATTAAGAGATTGTTCATCTTCCTGTATATTTTCTTCATCTATTAACTCCCTATAATTTGCAAAAACAGAAAGCTGTGCATTAGAGGTGTTAAGAATTCTCGACTTAAGGTAATAATCATTAGAAGAAGAAACTTTATCTAAAATAGAATTGCGAACACTATCATTAACACGATATCGATAACCAACCTCTGCAAACACTTTTGTGCTATCTCCTAATCCAGTATAAATTTCATAGGCATTAAATTTTTGACTAAGAGGAGTTAAACTGTCATTAGCAATAGTCTTTACTTGATTGTCCTCCATATTAATTTTTCCGCCTATCCATGCTTTTTTAAAGGAATAAGTAGCGACATTATTTAATCTAAAGAATTTAGACTCTAAGGTTTTACTATCACTCTGCATAGAACTACCATTAGTATAAATTTTGAAATTTCCGAAACGTAATATGGAATTTAATACATGTCTATTTCCATCAAATTTTTCAGAAAATTCAGTTTCTGATAGATTTCTAGATTGAAACTCATAACGAATATTTCCAATTTTTGCATCTGAAAAATCTAATCCTGTAGTAATATATCGTTGATCCCCAAATTCTGTACTTTGGGTGTCAATATTCCAATCTCGATTATATTCAACCGAATACAATCGTTCTATAGTTCGAAAATCTTGGTTGATAAAATCTAAAGTTGCAAATACATCCAATTTCCTAATTTCATTGGTTTTAAGAATGGTTTGTCGCGCATCCAATTTACCTGCAAAACCATCATTGTCATCATTATCAATATCCGAAAACAGATTTAAATCGTTTTTACTTCCCGCGATTTCAAAAAAGACATTAGTTTTTTCGTTTGGATGATACCTTCCATTGATCCCACCAACCTGTAATTTTTCTGGAGCAGATAATTGAATGATGGGCGCATAAGATCCTTGTAGAATACCATTTATTGGAGGTACATATTCAAATATTCGGTTTATAGCATTGGCATCACTTAAAATATAACTTCCAACTCCTTCTCCAACAAGTGTGAATCGAACACTATACAATTCCTCTTCTGGATTGCTAGAAAATTCGAAAAATTCAATTCCTTCTAAAACATCTTTCTTATATAAGATTTTGTTTTCAGAATAAATATCTGAAACCGCAGAGGGAGCAACCATTTGTGTTTGATCATCACCAGCAGCTTCTAAAATATCTACTTGCTCTTCAGTTAAACTTTGCTGTAAAGGTTGATTTTTCGCATCACTTTCAGAATATACATAAACGCCAAGATCCAATTTATCGCTAGTGTAATTTCCACCCCCAAATCCTAAAAAACGAGTGTAATTTCGATCTGTAAATTGATACTCAACTTTAATCCGCATCGTTGAAGTTATAGGGTAGGTAGGGTTAAATTTAATTTCACCAGCATTATAATCTATCATATAATCCTTATTAACTCCTCTTTCTAAAAGCAATCCGTTAACATAAACACGCTCACTACCCGAAACGATTAAAATATACAATTCTCCATTTGGTCCAACTAATTTATAAGGCCCTTGATTGCCTTCCTGTCCCACAAAATTACTGCTAGAAAACACGCCTTTTACTATTGCTCCTGTAGCGAATGCGGTTGTTTTTCCGCCATTATCGTGATGAACAGTTCCTCCTAAAGAGATTCCTTGAACTTTTTTAATAAAATTTCCAAAGTAACTTTTTTGATTGATCAAGTCTATATCTCCAGCTCTAATATTCCAATTATCGCTATAAAGTTCAATGAAAATCTCATCAAATTCATCCAGACTTTGAGAGTAACCACCTTCTTGTGTTGGGATATTTGCATCCTGTATAGAAGCTCTTATAGAAACCCGATCGCTCAATTTTCCAGTGATTTGTAGATTGAGCTCAGAGTTAACCACGGCATTCTGATTGTTTCCTACGGTAACACCTCTGGATATGCTTCCCAAGGTATTTAGTCCATCAAAGGGTTTAAAATTATTTTCATTAGTACTTTCTTCTAGCGAATACAGCTTATTAATATTCGAGCTATTGGTCACAATTATATTGGAGTCTAATACAAAATAATCACGAGTAAGATAATCGGGGTATTTTAAATAGTTGATGGTTAGGGAATCTTTTGTATTTTTAATTTTATCGGAAATGATAATCCTGCTTTTTTTAAAATCTACTGTATATTCTACCGAATCTATTATAACTCCATTACTATCCATAACCTGAAATCGCAAGGGGTTAATACTAACCTTTTCAAAAGCTATAGTGTCTGAAACAGCTACTTTTTTTGTTTGGTAATTGCTTGGAATATCTTGAGCATATCCAGTAGCAATTATAAACAACATAAAAAAAAGTAGGTATAACTTCATATTTGTTTCCTAATAAGGCAGGAATTCATTAATTATAAAACTAAACACATCGCAGTTTATTTTGTTGATTTTTTTTTAAATATATTTCTACAGTTGTGCCTTGTAAAAATACAATGTTATTTAAATTAGCAGTTATTCTAAAATGAACTTTCATGAAAATAATATCCTATAACGTAAATGGCATTCGAGCAGCAATGAAAAAAGGGTTTGTAGAATGGCTTCAGCAAGCAGATCCAGATGTAATTTGCCTTCAAGAAATTAAAGCTTTAAAAGAACAAGTAGACATTCAGGCTATTGAAGATGCAGGATATAAATATCAATATTGGTATAGTGCTCAGAAAAAAGGCTATAGTGGCGTTGCTGTTTTTTGTAAAAAAGAACCTAAAAATATTGTTTATGGTACAGGAATAGAAACCATGGATTTTGAAGGAAGAAATCTTCGAGTGGATTTTGAGGAAGCTTCTGTGATGAGTTTATACCTTCCTAGTGGAACCAATAGTGCTCGTTTGGAATTTAAACTAAACTATATGGCAGAATTTCAAGAATATATAAATGCTTTGAAAAAGGAAATTCCAAATCTAATTATTTGTGGAGATTATAATATTTGTCATGAAGCCATCGATATCCATAACCCGGTGTCTAATAAAAACTCTTCAGGATTTTTACCAGTAGAGAGAGAATGGATTGGAAACTTTATGGATAGCGGATTTATTGATTCCTTTCGTTTCTTTAATAAAGACCCTCACCATTATTCTTGGTGGAGTTATCGTGCAAATTCTCGAGCAAATAATAAAGGCTGGAGAATAGATTATAATATGGTAGCATTACCATTACAAGAAAATTTAAAACGTGCCGTTATATTACCAGAGGCAAAGCATAGTGACCATTGCCCAATTGTAGTAGAATTAGATTTCAAATAATCATACATCAAATTATAATATTACTTCTAGCCTAATATATATGCCTTCATCTATGAAATACACAACACTTCCCAATACCGATATAAAAGTTAGTAAAATTTGCTTAGGGACCATGACTTGGGGGCAACAGAATACTGAAGCCGAAGGCCATATGCAATTAGATTATGCATTAGAACAAGGGGTTAATTTTGTAGATACTGCCGAGATGTATTCGGTTCCTGGAAATTCAAAAACCCAAGGAAGCACGGAAGCTATTATTGGAACTTGGTTAAAGAAAACAAACCAAAGAGATAAAATTATTCTTACTTCAAAAGTTACTGGACCGTTACGGTTTTTTGAACACATTCGAAAAAACTTAAACTTTAAAAAAGAAGCTTTAGAGGATGCTCTTAACAAAAGTCTAAAACGATTACAAACCGATTATTTAGATTTGTATCAGTTGCACTGGCCTGAACGTGGCGTGAATGTTTTTGGCATTAGAGATTATATTCATAATCCTGCTTGGGAAGATAATTTTGCTCAAGTTTTAGAAGCATTAGAAGGTTATGTTAAAGAAGGAAAGATAAGAGAAATTGGACTGTCTAACGAAACCCCTTGGGGAGTGATGCGTTATATGGAAGAAGCTAAAAAAGGAGCTCCTAAAATGATAACCGTTCAAAACGCCTACAATCTTTTGAATCGTAGAGATGAAATTGGATTATCTGAGGTTTTACTAAGAGAAAATGTTGGGTATTTACCTTATTCTCCATTGGCATTTGGAGTGCTTTCAGGAAAATATTTAGAAGATGCAACACCTAAAAACTCGAGAGTAACTTTATTTCCAAGTTATAGCCGGTATAGTAGCGAACAATCTTTAAATGCTACAAAAAAGTATAATGAAATTGCGAAAAAGCACCATATTAGCTTAACACAAATGTCTTTGGCTTTTGTAAATCAACAGTCTTTTGTTACATCTAATATTATAGGAGCGACAACGATGGAACAACTTTCAGAAAATATATCTAGTATAGATATTACACTTTCTGAAGAAATACTTTCAGAAATTAATGAAGTACATGCACAGATCCCAAATCCAGCTCCTTAGATTCTGAAGAAGAAATCTTAATCCCGGAATATTGAATATTGAACATGGAACTCTGAGTGATTTTTGTATTTACAAAAATAGTATCGAAGAGTATTACTGTTACCCAAACAGGTGCTTAACCACATCATGAACCTTTGCCACTTTAATGATTTTTATAGTATAATCTTTTTTAGGGATTTTACAATATTTAGAAATAACAATAGAAGTAAACCCTAATTTTTCAGCTTCCGATATGCGTTGGTCTACTCTTGTAACTGGGCGAACTTCTCCAGCCAATCCTATTTCGGCAGCAAAACACATTGTTTTTTCAATAGCAATGTCAATATTGGAAGATAGTACAGCAGCAACTACTGCCAAATCTATAGCGGGGTCATCAACGGTTATTCCGCCAGTAACATTTAAAAATACATCTTTTGCACCTAATTTAAATCCAGCTCTTTTTTCTAATACCGCTAAAAGCATGTTTAGTCGCTTGGCATTATAGCCAGTTGCAGATCGTTGCGGTGTTCCATAAACTGCGGTACTTACTAAAGCTTGTATCTCAATCATTAAAGGGCGCATTCCTTCTAAGGTTGCAGAAATAGCTGTCCCACTAAGATCTTCTTCATTTTTTGAAATTAGAATTTCGGAAGGGTTTTCTACCTCTTTTAATCCATTACCTTGCATTTCATAAATCCCCAATTCATTCGTAGATCCAAATCTGTTTTTTTGAGAACGTAGAATTCGATATACATGGTTTCTATCCCCTTCAAATTGCAAAACAGTATCTACCATATGCTCTAAAATTTTAGGACCAGCAATATTTCCATCCTTGGTAATATGACCAATTAAAACTACTGGAGTATTGGTTTCTTTAGCAAATTTTATGAGTTCTGTTGTGGTCTCTCTAATTTGTGAAATACTTCCAGGGCTACTTTCTATATAATCGGTATGAAGTGTTTGTATGGAATCTATAATTACAATATCTGGGTTTAATTCTGCTATTTGCTTAAAAATGTTTTGTGTTTTGGTTTCGGTTAAAATGAAACAATTTTTAGAATTTGGAAAAATACGATCTGCTCGCATTTTAATTTGTTGTGCACTTTCTTCTCCGGAAACATATAAGGTTTTATAAGGCAATTGTAAGGCAATCTGAAGCAATAAAGTACTCTTTCCTATTCCAGGCTCTCCTCCTAATAAAATTAAGGAACCAGGAACGATACCTCCGCCTAGAACACGATTAAGTTCGCCATTTTTGGTATTGAGCCTTGCCTCTGAAACCGAAGAAATTTCAGATATTTTTTGAGATTTCGAAGCTCGAGAGGTTGTTTTTTCGGCAATATCCCAACTTACTTTTTCTGCTTTTTGTATTACTTCTTCAGCAATGGTATTCCATTCTTTACAAGCAGAACACTGTCCTTGCCATTTGGAAAATTGTGTACCGCAATTCTGACAGAAAAATGTAGTTTTTACTTTTGCCATTTAATGTTGTTTTTAGCTAAAATAGAATATTTTATTAAAGAAATAATACGCAATTGGGATTTAATGTTCTTAATATTTTTATCGTTTAAGGTTGTTGAAATTAAGAAAATTGTTAACTCAATTTCAAGTATTTTATTTGTTACTATTCTATAAAATCAATTTCCAATCCTGGCAATTCATTCACCAAGAATTGAGATGTAATACCAATTGTATTAGGCTGTTCATCTTGATGCCCCAAACGTAATGGAGCTGTCAAACTACTTTCATCAATAGTCAAGATATCCTCTTTATAAACTTTTATCTCTGTAGTAATAGCAATCATGCAAGGATTATTTGAAAAAGCCTTTGGTAGCAATGTCTTTTTCTTTGGAAAAGAAATCCCCTCTTGTTTAAATGCCTTAGCATTGCTACGAACTTCTTCCTTGTTAAGTACAAATAGAGGCTCAGAGTTTTTATGATAAACAATATCCCCCATAACAATAGCATCAAAAGTTGCCATCTTAGCTCTGCCATCAACAAGAGCGAGGTGAAGAGATATTTCTTCAGGAATTAATATCGCCTCTGGTTTCAATTGACTATATAAATTATGAGTTATAGCCACCTGTTGTTCTTTGGCCAATGCAATTTGCATACACTCTAATACTAATATGTCTATTTCTTCAGAGTTAGGGATTGCAAATTTCGCAGCATCAACTTGATGTATTTCTATAATATAATCTTCAGCACCTAATTTCTTAAATATTTTTTTTATGCTTTCTACGCTAACAGGGTTTATTTCTAATAGAACTAGTTGAAGTTCATTAGGAGTAAAAACAGTTATTAACGGAACAACTAAAGTAGCAAAAGGTCCCGTTCCGCAGTAAAGAACACATGCCGGTTTGCCAGGCGTTTTTTCTTTAACCTCATCAATAGACCTTTTTAATCCGCGTATAAACGCTCGGGTTCTCATAAGATCATCCACACATCTGCCTGCCCACTTTAGGCCAATGGCTTCTCCAGTATCTAAAAAAACACTTTGCTCAAAACCATCTGCGTCAATATTGAGTTCAGATAACTCGTTAAACAAACTCTTCAAGTCTTCTGCTGCATTTTTAAGTTTCAAATAATTTATTTGATCACTCAAAATTTCTTGTGTGCTATTTTTTAGTTTTTCAAATATGTTTAATACCTGCATTACTTTTATTTACAATTGTCTTGTCCAAAGATACTTTTTAATAGAAATATTTATATACGTACTACTACGTATATATAAGTGGTTAATTTTCAGTAGATTTGCTTAGATACATTTAACGCGAACTAAATATTATGAAAAAAAACTCCTCACGAAGGCTATTTTTGCGAAATTCTGCAATGGCAGCTTCAGGTTTAGCTTTTTTATCTTCTATCACGACTTTACATGCATTAACATCTTCTCCCACACCGTTTGAAGGATATAACCCTTATGCAGAATCAAAGACAGATTTAAGAACTTCTACCCTATTTGGGAAACATCTTAGTGTTTCAGGGAAAGTTTACGACCCTTCTGGAAACATACCTCAATCTAATGTATTGGTTGAAATTTGGCACTTATCTCCTAATTCGAAAAAATATAGGCATAGAACCAAAATACGTACAGATGAAAATGGGGATTACAATTTTATCACCGACTACCCGAATAATGAAGAAGCAAAACTTCCAAAGGTCTTTTTTAAATTATCTTCAAACAACGATTCTTATTTTACAGAATTGATATTGACAGATACTGGTGCTAATATAACAGGTGAACATTTTGCACGTAACAAAAATCTAGGAAAAAAATTACTTCCGCAGAAAGAAACAATTTTAAATCAATCTAAGGTGAAATTGAATTTCACTCTTTAATATAAATCAACTAACTACAATTTATTATGGAACCATTTATTGCACAAATTGTAATGTTTGCTGGTAATTTTGCCCCAAGAGATTGGGCCTTTTGCAATGGACAGCTATTAGCTATTTCACAAAACCAAGCCTTGTTTTCTCTTGTTGGAACAATCTATGGGGGCGACGGACAGTCAACTTTTGCCTTACCTGAACTAAGAGGAAGAGTTGCCATGCACCCTGGAATTGGACCTGGATTAACACCACGGCAGTTAGGCCAAAAAGGTGGGAACGAAAATACAACCTTGACCGCAGCTAATATGCCGAATCACAGTCACCCAACATCGGTGGCGGTTAGTAGTGAAACTGGAGAAGAACCTACATCTACAACTTTCTTATCAAATCATGCGGGTGCCTTTAATGAAGACGCAAATCCTGGAGCATTTCTAGGAGGAGTTACCTCTGGAGCTCAAGGAGGCAATCAATCTTTTAGCAATACACAACCCTTTACCTGTGTAAATTATATCATTGCGCTAGTAGGGGTATTTCCATCTAGAAACTAACAACCATAAAAAATAATAGTATGAACCCATTTATAGGTATGATTACAATGTTTGCAGGAAATTTTGCCCCAAGAGATTGGGCCTTTTGCAGCGGACAACTATTAGCTATTTCACAAAATACAGCATTATTCTCTATATTAGGAACCACTTATGGTGGCGACGGTCAAACTACATTTGCTTTGCCAGACCTGAGGGGACGCTTTGCCATGCACCCTGGAAATGGACCTGGATTAACACCACGGCAGTTAGGCCAAAAAGGTGGGAACGAAAACACAACTTTGACTGCAGCTAATATGCCGAATCACAGCCACCCAACATCGGTGGCGGTTAGTAGTGAAACTGGAGAAGAACCTACATCTACTACTTTTTTATCAAGTCATGCGGGTGCCTTTAATGAAGACACAAATCCTGGAGCATTTTTAGAGGGTGTTACTTCTGGAGCTGTTGGGAACAATCAGTCGTATAGCAATACCCAACCTTTTACCTGCGTAAACTACATTATAGCACTATTTGGGACTTTCCCATCTAGGAACTAAAAGAAATGGAACAAAAAATTGGAATTTTATTACCACGTTCGGATATGTTCCCAACCTTGGCTATGGATTTTTTAAATGGTCTTAAAATGGCATTTAAAAACTCTATGTTAAGTGAGTTTCAACTTATTTATATTATTGAAGGGATTGGAAATGCCTCTAATAATGATGTGATAAAAGCAGCGGAGAAAATGCTGCTACAAGAAAATGTCGACATTACCATTGCGTTCTGTGGTAGTCATATATTGAGTGACTTGGTTGGGATTTTTAATAATTATAAAAAACCCTTAATACATGTAGACCTAGGTGGCAATATGTTGAAACCAGAGCATGTAAGTCCCTATGTTTTGCATCATTCTCTTAACTTATGTCATTCTGCTTATTTAGCAGGTACCTATGCTGCCAAGACCTTCGGAAAAAAAGCAATGATGGCTGCATCTATTTATGATGGTGCATATCATCATACCCATAGTTTTGTTGAAGGCTATACAAGCCAAGGAGGAACTGTTACTAATTTTTATGTAGCTCCTATGGATTACAAAGCGGAGACCTACGATAAAATGATGGAAGGAATCGAAAGGGAAGCCCCAGACGTTGTTTTTGGACTATTTAGTTATAAGGAAGGTCAAAAAGTATTTGATATTCTTGCAAACTCTAAGTTTAATGGTAAAATTCCATTTATGGTAATCCCTACCATGGCAGACGAAACCATAAACACAGAAAATTATAAGCTTCAAGATATCTACTCTATAGCCTCTTGGGCATTTGATGATTCTAGACCAGCAATGAAAGAGTTTGTTTCAGAATATGCAGCAAATTATTCAGAAAAAGTAAACATCATAGCCCTTTTAGGATATGAAGTCGGCCAAACCATTACTAAATGTCTGTTGGACACCAATAGCATTCCAAAGAACATAAAAGAAACATTTCAAAATAAACACATAGACTCCCCACGTGGTCCTTTATCCTATAACGCGAGAAACGAATCTCAAATTCCATCGCATGCGGTGCGCAGATTTAGATTTAATGAAACAAGTTACCATAATGATGTGCTTGAATTGATTGACAACTCGCAAGAAGAGGATCTATATTTTAAATTCGATGAAGTGCCATATAGCGGTTGGCAAAACCCTTATATATGTACATAAAGCAAAAAGTTACAATAATTCGTTTTTATTCAAAAGAATAAAAATACATTGATATAATAACCTTAAGGTGAGTTTTTGCCTACGTACAAACACGTATTTTTAGATAATTACGTAGTAGTACGTAGCTATAAGGCCCTGCTTTTAAATAACTTGCAACTAACTAATTAAATATTTCGACCATGAAAAAAATTACTTTTTTAACCGTATTCCTCTTTACCCTATTTAGCATAAGCAGCAGCTTTGGACAAAAAGTTGTGATCGTAGGAATGAATCACATCTCTTCAGGTGCACCAAATGATGGATTTACTTTTGTTGCTACGGAACCAATTCCGGCAGGAGAAGTAATTTATTTCACTGAAAATGAATATGATGATGCTGCAAATGCATTTACATTCAACGGCGCGCCTACTGGTGAAGCCGTGATAAGGTATGTTGTGGGCGCAGGTGGTCTTGCGACGGGTGTGGTTGTATTTATGCACGAAACAAGTAGTAATGCTTTTACAATAACCTGTTCTTCTGGTAGTTGTGGAACATCCACAACTTCGGTCCTCTTTGGTAATGGTAGTTTTAACTTGGCTACTAATGGCGATGGGCTCTATGCATATTCTGATACAGATGAAAATGTCGTAAACGGTGTTACGCAAATCTACTCTGCCATGTACACGGGTTCTGGAGAGGCGCCTACTCAAAATGGAGGAAATATTCCAGCAAATAATAACCCGACAGGAGATTATCCTTTGGCGGTTATGGTAGATGGATTTCCAGATGATGGAGATGTTTTTTTAGGTCCACAACGTGTTGAATATATGTTTAGCCCTGCATCTTTAAGAGATGCAGTTAGCCAAACAGCTCTAGAGAATCCTACAAATTACTTGAGCTATGCTTCAAACGTAGACTTATCTATTGTTCCATTCACCAATCTTAATTTAGGAGGAGCAAATCCAATATTAACGGTTGCAGCATCGCCTACTTCTGTAAATGAAAATAGTGGTACGGGAATGGTATATACCTTTACTTTAGATGCAGCAGCAGTAGGAGCCATTCCAATAAGTTTTAGCGTTGGAGGAACTGCTTCTGGAGCAGATTATGCGCAAACAGGAACAGCTACTATACCAAATGGTGGTACAACGGCTATGTTGACATTTACGCCTGTAGGTGATACTACATTAGAGCCAGATGAAACAGTCATAATAACTATTCTTGCCGGAGCCGGTTATGATGCTGGATCTCCAAGTATAGCAACAGGGACTATTCTTAACGATGATACGCTGGGGGTGACGCCCGTGGTTGCCGTAACCGGAGGGGTGCATGCGGGTGGAACTGAAGGATTCTCCTTCGTTGCACTAGATGATATTACAGCGGGTACTGAAGTGTTCTTTACCGAAAATGTCTTCAATAATAATTTATTACGATTTACAGGAGCTGAAGGGGTAGTAAGATGGACCGCTCCAGCAGGAGGAGTTTTACGAGGAGAGGTGATCGTGGCGACAGAAGGTCCCGCGAATGTATTTACAACCACTTGTGATAGTGGAACCTGCGGAACCGTGACCCTAATAAGTGGTATTTTCGATTATGCCAGTAACGGGGAAGCCATGTTTGCTTATACTGATAGCGATACAGATCACACCAATGGAATTACGGCTATATCGTCTGTACTCTTTACCGGAACCTCTGTGGTTCCTGGCGGAAATATACCAGCCATAGAAGACCCATCAGGGATCTATATTGGTTCTGTGGTAGTGGATGGTTTTCCAGCTGTACCAGCAGTTCGGACAGAATATCGTTTCGCCCTTGGTGAACGAGGTGTTACTGTGGACCAGGCAAACTTCCAAAATACTTCCAATTGGCTACATGCAGCCCCAGCAGCTACTTTGAACACTACCCCTTTTGCTAATATTATTATTGCAACTGGTTCGGCAAACCCAAATTTAACGCTTACTGTTGTACCGAGTTCATCGGTAGAAGACAGTGGCGTTGGAATGGTATATACCTTTCTATTAGATGCCGCTGCAGTTGGAAATATTACCGTAAACTTTACAGTGGCTGGAACAGCAACGTTCACCACAGATTATACACAGACCGGAGCAGCAACATTTGCTGCAGGTTCAGGAACCGCAGTTATTTTGAATGGAAACACTTCCGTAGACGTAACCATCACACCCGTCGTGGATGTGGTAGTCGAACCTGCGGAAACTGTGGGTCTTATGATCGCTTCCGGAACTGGTTATGATGGTGGTTCACCAAACTCTGCAACAGGAAGTATCACTAATGACGATACAAGTGACTCTGATCCTTTAGTTGCAATTACAGGTATGAATCATGTGACTCCGGATGGTTTTTCATTTGTCGCAGCTAAGGACATTCCTGCAAGTACATTGATATATTTTACTGAAAATGAATTTAATAATACTTCCTTATTATTCACTACAGGAGAAGCTGTTTTAGCGTATACGTCTCCGGGTGCTATTGTTCCCGCGGGCGATGTTATTGTTATAAAAGAAACTGCACCAAATGTTTTCTCATTAACCTGTAACGGGAATACCGGAGCCCCATGTGGTTCTATCGTATTAGTGAGTGGTAACCTTGCCCATGACACTTTAGGAGAATCACTTTATGCTTATGAAGATAGCGACAATGATCCCTCAAATGGGGTGGACGATATTTATGCAGTAATGTTTACTGGACTATCTGGTGGCCCATCTGGTGGAACTATACCAGCTAGTCAAGATCCTTCAGGAATCTATTTAAGTGCCTTAGTAATAGACGGATTCCCGGCAACTGCTCCCAGTAGAACTGAATATAGATTTGCCTTAGGCGAGCGGGGTATACCCGTCGGCGTCGCCGATTTTGAAAACACGGCAGCCAATTGGTTGCATGGACAGTCCAATGCAGACTTATCTGCTGTACCTTTTACAGTTATTACTATTTTAGATACTACACCTCCAGTGATTACTTGTCCTACAGATGTAACTGTAGAATGTGGTGGTGATACTACACCAGCAGGAACAGGAACAGCCACTGCTATAGACGATATAGATCCCACTCCAATAATTACTTTTGCCGATACATCGGTAGTAGGTTGTGGTTTAACTGAAGTGATTACAAGGACTTGGACTGCCACAGATAATGTTGGTAATTCTTCTTCTTGTGTACAATTAATAACTACTGTAGATACAACAGATCCAACAGTTACGGCACCTGCTAATGCAACCGTAGAATGTGGTGGAGATACTTCTCCTGCGGGAACAGGATCACCTACAGGCGGAGATGGTTGTGGATCTGTAGCTATTACATTTGCGGATAGTTCTGCAGCGGGTTGTGGTCTTACGGAGACGATTACTCGTACTTTTACAGCAACCGATCAATGTGGAAACACAGCTCAGGCGGTTCAAACAATAACCGTAGTAGATACTACCTTACCAACCATAACATGTCCTCCTGATATAACAGTAGGTAATGATGCTGGATTATGTAGTGCCGTTGTTACGTATACCCCTCCTGTGGGATCTGATACATGTGGTGCTTCCACAACAATATTATTAGCTGGATTAGGTTCTGGAGCTACATTCCCAGTTGGGAATACAACAGAGACTTATGAAGTAACAGATGCTTGTGGAAATGTAGAAACCTGTAGTTTTGTAGTCACAGTTAATGACACAGAAACTCCGGTAGTAACTTGCCCTGCAGATATCACTGTATCTAATGATGCTGGATCGTGTTCTGCAATAGTAACCTTTTCACCTACTACGACAGATAATTGTCCAGGGGTGACTACTTCAAGTGTACCTGCCTCTGGTAGTGTATTCCCAGTAGGAACAACTTTAGTGACTGTAACAGGAACTGATGCTTCAGGAAACACGAGTTCTTGTACTTTTAATGTTACAGTAAATGATACGGAAGCTCCAGTAGTAACCTGTCCAGCAGACATCACTGTATCTAATGATGCAGGAGTTTGTGGTGCTATAGTTAACTTTTCACCTACAGTTTCTGATAACTGTGCGGGTGCAACTGCTTCGAGCGTACCTGCTTCAGGAAGTGTTTTCCCAGTAGGAACCACATTAGTGACTGTAACAGGAACAGATGCTTCAGGAAATACAAGTTCTTGTACGTTCAATGTTACCGTAAATGATATGGAAGCTCCAGTGATAACATGCCCAGCAGATATTACCGTAAGTAATGATCCGGGTCAATGTGACGCTGTAGTAACTTTTTCGCCAACTGCGACAGATAATTGTCCAGGAGTAACATCTTCTAGTGTACCAGCTTCTGGTACTGTATTCCCTGTGGGAACAACACTAGTAACCGTTACTGCAACAGATGCTTCAGGAAATACGAGTTCTTGTACTTTTAATGTTACCGTAAATGATACGGAAGCTCCAGTAGTAACCTGTCCGGCTGATATAACAGTTAATAATATTCCTGGCCAATGTGATGCAGTAGTAACCTTTTCGTCTACTACGACAGATAATTGTCCCGGTGTGACCACTTCTAGTGTACCTGCCTCAGGTAGTACATTCCCTGTGGGAACAACACTAGTAACCGTTACTGCGACAGATGCTACAGGTAATACAAGTTCTTGTACATTCAATGTTACTGTAAATGATACGGAACCTCCGGTAATCACTTGTCCAGCAGATATAATCGTAAGTAATGATCCTGGATTATGTAGTGCGGATGTATGTTTACCAACAGCTATTGGCACAGATAATTGTGGAACAGTAGTAATAACAAATGATGCAGCTGTAAATGGCATATTATATGCGTCCTCAAACAATGGCGATATTGTAAGTCTTGATCTAACAACAGGAGTAGGTACTCCTATTGGTAATGCAAATAGTGGATCTGGAATGACTGAAATAGAATATGATCTTGTAAATGACAAAACCTATGCTCAGGCATCCAATGGAAGTTTCAGTAATTATGAAATTGACTTAAATACTGGAACTTTTGTAGGGCCAGTAGTTCCTAATGCAGGGTCTTACAATGGACTTGAATATGTTGGAGGGACATTATATGGAACTGTTATCTATGGAGGAGGAGGTTCTTCTCCTTCCGAATTAAGAACTCTTGATCCAACCACAGGAATATCCAGTCTTATAGGCCTTACGGGTGTAGGCCCAATATCTGGACTAGCGTTCGATACAGGTTTAGGTATTATGTATGGAATGGCAGGTGGTCCTGGCCCAGCAACTCTATACACCATAGACCTATCAACGGGTATAGCTACTCCAGTAGGAGTTTCAACGATACAATCAGGTAGTTTACAATTTGGACCTAATGGCGTACTTTACGCTGGAGGAACTGGAGCTGACGCTGGAAATCTATTTTCCATCGACACCGCAACGGGAGCTTCTAGTTTAATTGGAGCTACAGGACTTACTAATGTAACTGGATTAACTCTAAGTGGTTCAGGTTGTATTGCTAATTTCCCTATCGGAGTTACAACAGTAACTTATACAGCAACTGACGGTTCTGGTAATACTTCAAGTTGTACTATGACAGTTACCGTAAATGATACGGAAGCTCCAGTGATAACTTGTCCAGCAGATATTATCGTAAGTAACGATCCTGGTCAATGTGATGCTGTAGTGACCTTTATGGCGACAGCGACAGATAATTGTCCAGGTGTAACATCTTCTAGTGTACCAGCTTCTGGTAGTGTGTTCCCGATTGGAACTACACTAGTTACCGTTACCGCTACAGATGCAGCAGGTAATACCGATGTGTGTACCTTCAATGTAACTGTAAATGATGATGAAGATCCGGTAGTTACCTGTCCTTCAGATATAATAGTTAGTAACGATCCTGGTCTATGTGATGCTGTGGTAACTTTTACACCAACTGCAACCGATAATTGTACAGGAACAACTATTTCTAGTGTACCGGCTTCTGGTAGTATATTCCCATTAGGGACCACTACAGTAACGGTTACAGCAACTGATGCTTCTGGTAATACTAATGTATGTACATTCGATGTTACCGTGAATGATGATGAAGATCCAGTAGTTGTCTGTCCTGCAGATATTATCGTAAGTAATGATCCTGGTCTATGTGATGCTGTGGTAACTTTTACACCAACAGCAACTGATAATTGCTCTGGTGTGATTATTACTAGCGTACCACCGTCTGGTAGTGTATTCCCAGTGGGAACCACTACAGTAACGGTTACAGCAACAGATGCTTCTGGAGGTTCTGGTGGACCTATAACCTCTGCAGCGAACACTGCAATATTAGCACTTGGTAATGGTAATGATGGAGAAGCCATAGCTTATAACCCAGTAGATGGCTTTATGTATCATGCTTCCGGTATTTCTCCTGGCTCACAATTCTTTGAACCTATAGATTTAGACGCATTAACCATAGGAGCTAATTTAGCACCCGGGGATACGTGGCCTGCTGGTTTGACGCAAGAAGTTACAGGGATGGTCTATTATCCGCCAATGAATGGATTTGTAGTGATGGATAGAAGCAATAATATTGCACTTGTAGATCCCGTTACCGCTATTTTTAGTTCTCTATCTACCTTTGTAGGATCCGGTTCATTTGGATATATCCGAGGTTTTGCAGTAGTTGGAACAAGTATTTATGGTGTTGAGCCTGGTAGTGGAAACTTAGTAGAGTTTGATCCAAATACAGGAGCTGTAGTAACTACGGTTCCAGTTGTAATGGATGGAGTAGCAATAACAGCTGGATCCAATTCATTAACAACCGATCCTTCTTCAGGTGATGTTTACATTATCTATAAGTCTGGAGGTCCTAACAGAAGCCTAGGAATTATTGACGTAACCACAGGTATTGGAACAGGTATTGGAGTTACTGGAGTTAATTTTGCTGGTTTATCCTTCGATTCTTCAGGTAATTTATATGCAGTATCTGGTGATGGAGCAAGCCCACCAGAAACCTTATTTCAATTTGACGAATCCACCGGTTCTGGTACTGGTAATACAGATGTATGTACTTTCACAATAACTGTTAATGACGACGAAGCTCCTGTAGTGACTTGTCCAGCAGATATAATTGTAAGTAACGATCCTGGTCTATGTGATGCTGTCGTAACTTTTGCGCCTACTGCAACCGATAATTGTCCTGGAGTAACATTTTCAAGTGTACCGGCCTCAGGAAGTATTTTCCCGGTTGGAACTACACTAGTTACCATTACTGCAACTGATGCAGCTGGTAATACCGATGTATGTACCTTCAATGTTACTGTAAATGATGACGAAAATCCAGTAGTTATCTGTCCTGCAGATATCATTGTAAGTAATGACCCTGGTCAATGTGATGCTGTGGTAACTTTTACTCCTTTAGCATTCGATAATTGTCCAGGCGTAACTGTTTCTAGTGTACCTGCTTCTGGCAGTGTATTCCCAATAGGGACCACACTAGTGACTGTAACAGGAACCGATGTTTCAGGAAATACGAGTTCTTGTACTTTTAATGTAACTGTAAACGACGACGAAGATCCAGTAGTGACTTGTCCAGCAGATATTACGGTATCTAACGATGCCGGATTATGTTCTGCTATAGTAACTTTTACTCCTACAATTTCTGATAACTGTGCTGGTGCGACATTTGTAAGTGTACCTGCTTCAGGAAGTGTATTCCCAGTAGGAACTACACTAGTTACCGTTACAGGAACAGATGCAGCTGGTAATACCAATGTATGTACCTTCAATGTTACTGTTGATGATAACGAAGATCCAGTAGTGACCTGCCCAGCAGATATTACGGTATCTAACGATGTTGGATTATGTTCTGCTATAGTAACTTTTACTCCTACAATTTCTGATAACTGTGCTGGTGCGACATTTGTAAG
>CAJXRD010000052.1 GCA_913058295.1 uncultured Flavobacteriales bacterium
GTAAATGTTCCGCCAAAAGGAGGACGTAAACACCCAGACCAGAAATTTATTGAAGTGAAAACCGAAAACATTCTCTTTATTGCTGGAGGTGCTTTTAATGGTATAGAACGAAAAATCTCTAAACGACTCAACTTACAAGCTGTTGGATTTAGTGCTTCTAAAAATGAAGATACCTTAGATCATGATAATTTATTAAAGTATATTATCCCTAAAGATTTAAAAGATTTTGGGCTAATTCCTGAAATTATTGGTCGTCTTCCGGTATTGACCTATATGAATCCTTTAGACAAGAAAACGCTAAGAGCCATATTAACAGAGCCTAAAAATGCCATTATTAAACAATACGAAAAGTTGTTTGAAATGGATGATGTAAAATTTACCATCACCGATGGAGCTTTAGATTATATAGTGGATCAAGCGGTAGATTATAAATTAGGTGCACGTGGATTACGTTCTTTATGTGAAGCGGTATTAACCGATGCGATGTTCGAAATGCCAGATGGTGAAGAAAAAACATTGGAAGTTACTAAGGAGTATGCTGAAGCAAAATTGAATAAATCGACCATTAAAAAACTAAAGGCGGTTTCTTAATAGAGATAAAAATATTAGATAAAAAAAGGTGCTAATAAAAACTAATTAGTGCCTTTTTTATTTTAGCTTTGTTAGACTAGCCATTAAAAGGCTTAACATTTTAATTAATTCTTTCCTCCCCAATTAATTAAGGTGAATATATTTCTATATATTTTCTATGAAAAAGATTTTAATTACTTGCCTGTTTTTTTATCCAATACTTTTAATTGCTCAATTTAGTGAGGAACACATTATCACTACAGAAGCTATAAATGCAAATTTTGTTCATGCAGTAGATCTAAACGGTGATGGATTTATAGATGTGGTTGCAGCCTCTATAGGCGATAATACGCTTGCTTGGTATGAAAACTTAGATGGGCTTGGGAATTTTGGGGATAAAAGAGTTATTAGTGAATTTTCTGAGGAATACCGGTTTATTTCTAGTGCAGATATTGATGGGGATGGGGATTTAGATATACTTTCCACAGCCTTATTTGAAGATTTAGTGGTCTGGTTTGAAAACTTAGATGGATTGGGTAATTTCAGTAATAAAAAAATTATTAGCGCTAACAGAGATCTCCCCCTAACTGTCTTTGGAGCAGACTTAGATAATGATGGTGATATAGATGTTTTTACTTCCTCAAAAAATGATGGAGTAATTGCTTGGTATGAAAATACAAATGGATTGGGAGACTTTAGCATAGAACACATAATAACAACACAGGCTTATACTACTACATACGCATCTGCTGGAGATATAGATAATGATGGAAATTTAGATATACTAGCAACATCATCCGGCAACAATCAAAGTATTTTTTGGTATGAAAACTTAGATGGGTTGGGAAGTTTTGGTGAAGGAAACGTTATAATAAGTGGTCTTTTTGGTCCAAACACTGTAATAGCTGATGATCTAGATGGGGATGGCGGTATGGATGTTGTTTCTAGTGAATTTGGAGGAAATACTATAGCATGGTACGAAAATTTAGATGGCTTGGGAGAATTTGGTGTAAAAAACACTATTACCACCAACGTTGATGCTACATTTCAAATAGTTGTAGCAGATATGGATAACGATGGCAATCAAGATATAGTTTTAGTCTCTGGAGGAGATAATAAAATTGCATGGCAAAAAAATGATGGCATCGGTAACTTTGGAGAACAACAAATTATTACAGAAACCGCAGAAGGTCCAAGATCTTTGGATGTAGCAGACTTTGATGGGGATGGATATATAGATGTAGTTTCTGCTTCAATAATAGACTATAAAATTGCTTGGTATAAGAACCTTACTTATTTAAATGTAAATGAAAATGCTATTAAGGAATGCTTTACTATTTATCCAAATCCTGTTCAAAACAATATAAACATAGATAATAATGCTAATTGCGCTTTAACTTCTATTCGTGTTTTTGATGTATTTGGCAGAAAAGTTATTGAAGATTTTAAACCAACTAATAGAATAGATATTTCTTTTTTATCTAGCGGACTTTTATTTGTTCAACTAGAAACAGATGAAGGTGTAATAACTAAGAAAGTGATAAAGGAGTAAAATTTAAGGATAAAGGTCATTGAGTGTGCCGACAAAGTCGGAACGTATCGAAATGACCTTTATACTCGTTCCTTGAGTGATTTTATTTTTATAAAATCTTATCGAAAGGAACATATAAGTTAAAAGGCAAAAAAAGCCTCTGAATTTATATTCAGAGGCTTTTTATAATTAATTCAAATAAAAACAATTACGGAATTACTATAATTGTTTTGTTTTTTTTATGAAGAATCTGTTGTTCCATAATTTCTTTTTTATTTTTTAGAGTATAGCTAGCTACTTCTTTTTTTGCTGCTTTTTTCTCAGCTTTTTTTGCAGAGCATCCAGCGCCACAAGAAGTGAGCGATATTGCTAAAAATAAAGTGAAAATTATATAAACAAATTTCGTCATGTGAGGTTGTAAAATTATTAATTACAAGACAAATCTATCAAGTACGAAAAGGACTACCAAATTTACTTGTTGTAAGAAGTGGATACTCGTTAAACTACACAAAATTAAAAATATTAACGTGTAACGTAGGAATAAGATTACAAATATAAAAATAGATTAGATTAAAAGTGATTCATTGCCAATAATTCATCTATATATTCTCGGGTATTGGAAAGCCTCGGAACCTTATGTTGCCCACCCAATTTATCGTGTTTTTTTAACCATTCGTTAAAAAGATCCTTTCTTGCAATATGTATTATAGGAAAGTTCAAGGTCGTGTTATTATAGCGTTTGGCTTCATAATCGCTATTAACTTCTTGTAATAATGCGTCTAATAGCTGTTTAAAGGTTTCGGTATTATCTGGAGCTTTTTTAAATTCGATGACCCATTCATGCGCTCCTTTTTCTTTTCCTTCCATAAAAATAGGTCCAGCGGTATAATCTACAATTTCAGAATGCATTAGTTTGGATGCTTTTCGAAGTGCAGCTTCCGCATTTTCAATAATAAGTTCTTCTCCAAATACATTAATATGATGCTTGGTACGTCCCGTAACTTTTATTCGATATGGATTAATAGAAGTAAACCGAACAGTATCTCCAATTTTATAACGCCATAGGCCAGCATTGGTCGTAATAACAATAGCATAATTTTTTTCCTTTTCTACTTCACTTAAAGGTATGACTTTCTCGTCTGAAGATTCATAGGTGTCCATTGGAATAAATTCATAAAAAATACCATAATCTAACATCAACAATAACTCCTTGCTTTCATTACGGTCTTGTATAGCAAAAAACCCTTCCGAAGCATTGTACGTTTCATAATATCTAAAACTATTTCTAGGCAATATTTTTTTGTATTGCTCTACATAAGGATCGAAGCTTACGCCACCATGAAAATACACTTCTAGATTTGGCCAAACTTCAAATAAATTTTTCTTTTGGGTAGTTTCTAATACATTGTTAAGTAAAACTAATACCCAAGAAGGAACTCCCACCAAACTAGTTACGTTTTCATTAATGGTTTCGTTAACAATGGCTTGCATTTTAGTTTCCCAATCTGGCATTAAGGAAACTTCATTGCTTGGCGTGCTACTAAACTCAGCCCAGAATGGCATATTATCAATTAAAATTGCAGATAGATCCCCGAAAACAGTTCCGTTTTGTTCATATAATTCTTTGCTTCCACCAAGGCGTAAACTTTTACCAACAAATAATTCTGAATCTGGATTGTTATTTAAATACAAGCACAATAAATCTTTACTTGCCGCAAAATGACAATCTTCTAGAGATTCATTACTTACCGGAAGAAATTTACTTTTTGTACTGGTAGTTCCACTAGATTTTGCAAACCATTTTATAGGAGAAGGCCAAAATATATTGCTTTCCCCTTTGCGGGCTCTTTGGTATAAAGAATCGTTTTCTTCATAAGTAGTAACCGGGATTCTCTCGGCAAAATCTTGATAGGTTTTTATACTAGAAAAGTCATATTGATTTCCAATTTCAGTAAATCTAGCCTTAAATAATAAGCCCTTAAGTAGCTCCTCTTGTACATCTATAGGGTATTTTAAGAATAAATCTATTTGATGAATTCTCTTTTTTAAAAACCAGGTGGCTATGGAGTTTACTATTGGTATCGACATTTTTAAAACGTATCTTTATGCAATAAAAATAATCATTTTCTTTTTATGAACTACCAAGGAGTGCTAACAAAAATGCAAACCGAAATAGGGTCGCCTATACAATATTATCTGGTTTTTAAGGATGATTTCTTGAATGTCAATCAGTTGCTTAATAAAAAAATAAGTCTTCATTTTGAAGGTTACGAGTGTTTAAACTGTCATAAAGCAAAGAAAATTTACCGTCAGGGGTTTTGTTACGATTGTTTTTTTGAAATACCACAAGCTGCAGATTGGATCATACGTCCCGAGTTGAGTAAGGCGCATTTAAATATTGAAGATCGAGATCTAGAATATGAAAAAGCAGTACAACTAAAACCGCATATTGTCTATTTGGCAAATAGTAGTAATGTAAAAGTGGGAGTGACCAGAAAAACACAAGTCCCCACACGTTGGATAGATCAAGGAGCGCATGAAGCTATAGAAATCGTTGAGGTTCCAAATCGTTATTTAGCTGGAATTACAGAAGTCGCTTTAAAAAATTATGTTGGCGATAAAACCAATTGGCGCACTATGCTTAAAAATGAAATAGAAGATGAGAATTTGATTGAATGGCGCAATAAACTAAAACAGTATATCCCAGACGAGGCTAAGGAGTATTTTGTGGAGAATAATACCGAAACACATATGGAGTTTCCCGTATTACAATATCCTAAAAAACTAAAAAGTTTAAATATTGCGAAACACCTAAATTATGAAGGGGTCTTAAAAGGAATCAAAGGGCAATACCTAATTTTTGAAGATGATACCGTATTTAATGTTAGAAGTAATGAAGGTTTGGTAGTAACGATTCAGGTCTCTTAATAAAAAAATCGAATCCCTTGTAGCGTTAAAAATAAAGGAACACTGATAAGACAGATTATACAGATAAGTACTTTGTGATTTTTATTGAAAAAAATCCGTTAGAGATCTGTTAAACCCGTGTCATCCGTGTTCTATCTGTTCTATCACAAATCAATCTCCTCACCCATTTCCAATCCGAATCGTTTTCGAAGAGAGTAAACAGCGGCATATAAAAAAGGAGTGTCCAAAGCAGCAATCATTATTTTAAATAAAAACCCACTTGCTAATAGGGCACCAAATAAATTCCAATCTATTTTCCCGAAGCTACACAAAAGAAAGAGTACCGTAAAGGTGTCTACAAACTGAGATAGAAAGGTAGAAAAGTTGTTCCGAAGCCAAAGATGTTTTCCTTTTGTAACTCGTTTCCAAAAGTGAAAAATCTGAATGTCGATATATTGCGCCAACAAATATGCCATCATAGATGCTAATACAGCAATAGCAGTAGCACCAAACACCTTCGTAAATAGCGAGTCGTTAATTGGACTCCATGTAGTTGCAGGAACATAATCTGCTACAAAAACAATAAGCATCGAAAAAAAGGAGGCAAATATTCCAGCGGTTACTACTTGATTGGCTTTTTTCTTCCCATAGACTTCGCTTATAATATCGGTAATAAGAAATGTAATGGGATAAGGAAGAATTCCAACAGAAATCTCAAAAGTGTAAATTCCGAAGAAATCCCAATAAAAAAATTTTTGAAAAATCAAATTGGAAACCACTAAAGATGCGATAAACAAAGCAGCCAATATAAGGTAAATGCGTTGTGCCGCTAGCTGATCTTTTAATGTGAGTTTTGACATTGTTTTTCTTTTGTTCTTTGCGCCTTCTTTGTGAACTTTGTGGTAAAACTTTCTTAAATTCGTCTTCCAATTTAAATTAGAATCCCATTAAACCAAAGCATCAAATATATCTTTCTTTAGGAAGCAATTTAGGTAATAAATTTGAATACCTGCAAAAAGCAATCTACTCCATTTTTGAAGAATTGGGGTCTATCGTTAAAATATCGCCAGTTTATCAAACCCCAGCTATAGGTTTTGATGGGGATGACTTTTTAAATTGTGTGATTCAAATTAGGTCGAATTTTTCTCCTTCAGAAACATTAAAAAAGGTGTTATCTATAGAAAAGGAATTGGGTAGAGTACGCGAAGAGTCAAATGGTTATTCTTCACGTCCAATTGATATTGATATCTTATTTTTTGATGATGAAATAATTGCATCAAAAGATCTTTTGATTCCGCATCCCGAAATTCAGAATAGGAGGTTTGTATTGCAACCTTTGGTAGATATTTCGGAATCTTTAATCCACCCAAATTACTCTAAAAGCTGTTTGGTTCTTTTAAAGGAAACTAAAGATGATAGTGAGATAGTAAAGCAGTCTCAAAAACTTAGGAACCCCATATTGGATTACGATATTTCAAAATTTAGATACATTGCAATTGAAGGAAATATTGGCGCTGGTAAAACAAGTTTAGCAACTAAAATGGCTGCCGATTTCAATTCAAAATTAGTGTTGGAGCGATTTAAAGAAAATCCTTTTTTACCAAAATTTTATAAAGAGCCCGATCGCTATGCATTTCCTTTAGAAATGTCTTTTTTAGCAGATCGATACCAACAGTTATTAGACGATTTAACTCAATACGATTTATTTAAAGAAAATGTAATTGGAGATTATGATAGTTATAAATCACTAATTTTCGCAAAAATAACACTTCAAGAAGAAGAATTTACGCTCTATAAAAAACTGTTCCATTTAATGCATAAGGATTTGTCAAGTCCTGATCGGTATGTGTACTTATATCAAAATACGGAACGTTTATTAGAAAATATAAAAAATAGAGGTAGAGATTTTGAGCAGAAAATTGAAGCAAATTATCTTCAAAAAATAAATGAAGGATATATGGAGTTTATACGGAACCAACATAGTGATACTATAAAAATTATAGATATTTCTGAGATGGATTTTGTAAATAACAGAAAGGATTACCTTCAAGTATTAAAAGAAATTATAAGCTAAAATAGGATGAAAAAAATCTTCAGAAATAATGGTGCAATTGGAGCTTTATTAGACGAATACGAAAAATCTATTTTCGAATTAGAGCAAGTAATCAAAGAGGTTACACCAGAAGAGTTAGTAAAGGTTGCTGATTCAGAAACAAAAGATCCAGATTGTAAATCCATACAAACTGTCTTAACTCATATAATTGGTTCAGGCTATGGCTATGCGGTTATTATCCGAAATTATTTTGGGGAAAAAGAAGCATATAGAGATGACATGTTTTTTAATACGCTAGAGGAATATCGACTTGAATTGCAAAAAATGTTTCAGTATAATGTGCAATTATTTGAGGATTACCCAACAATTAAGTTGGAAGAATACAAAAATGAAAATAAAATATTAGTCCGTTGGGGACAACGATACGATGTAGATCAATTAATGGAACATGCTATTGTTCATATACTACGACACCGTAGACAGATTGAAAAATTTCTATTAAAAATAAGAGCTTAAATCTCTATATTTTTTCGCTTAAAAAAATAAATACTTAAAAAAGTTTGCATATTAACTTTTTGTGACTGAATATTTGCAGCTCAAAGTTCAAACACTTATTGAAACTGTTATCAAGAAAGGTGGAGGGATTAGACCCTTTGAAGCCTTAGCAACCCTTTATTCATAAAGTAGGTGCTAAATTCTACCAATTTGTCATTTCGAATACCATCGAAAAAAATCAAATAGATAGATAACTAAAAGAAATTATATTCCATAATTTCTATTTATTCTTAATAACATTTTTTTTAAAAGGTACGTCTGTAACAAGACGCATTTTGAATTTGATTTAATCTATTTATTAATTCAAAATTAAAAAAAATGAATGCAACACAAATTATCCACTCTATTCCGAGTGATCCGTTAACAGGAGCTATTTCAGTTCCAGTTTATCAGACTTCGACGTTTATTCAAGAAGCACCAGGCGTAAACAAAGGATTTGATTATGCCAGAAGTAACAATCCAACACGTAAAGTTTTAGAAGACGTTGTGGCAAAATTAGAAAATGGGGATGCAGGCTTTGCCTTTTCCACTGGTCTTGCCGCAATAGACGCTGTTTTAAAATTACTGTCTATTGGCGATGAAATTATCGCCGTAGATGATATTTACGGCGGAGCTTATCGATTATTTACCCATGTCTACGAAAAACTAGGCATAAAAGTTAATTACGTAGATACCACAGAGGCTAACAATATTGCGAAAAACATCAGCAGTAAAACAAAGCTTATTTGGATTGAATCACCTACCAATCCAACCCTAAAAGTATCCGATATAAAAGAAATATCTAAAATTGCAAAAAGTATAGATGCCCTTTTAATTGTCGACAATACTTTTGCAAGTCCAATTGCACAAAACCCGATAGATTTGGGTGCAGATATTGTAATTCATAGTGGTACAAAATACATTGCTGGGCATTCCGATTTGGTTGCTGGTTTGGTGATTACAAAGACAGCAGAGCTTTCAGAGAAAATTAAGTTTGTACAAAATGCTTCCGGTGCTGTATTAGGACCTTGGGATTGTTTTTTAACTATTAGAGGAATTGAAACTCTAGAAATTCGTTATAAAAAACAATGCGAAAATGCCTATAGAGTTGCTAAGTATTTAGTAAATCACGAAGCAGTACAAGAGGTTTTTTACCCAGGATTAGCAAGCCATAAAAATCATGAGATTGCAAAACGACAACAGAATGGACTTTTTGGAGGAATTGTATCTTTTACTTTAAAAGAAGACACCCAAGAAGAAGCAGTTAATGTAGTAACGAATACGCAGTATTTTAAATTGGCAGAAAGCTTAGGTGGGGTAAAAAGTTTATTATGCCATCCAGCTCAAATGACACATGCTTCTATTCCAAGAGAGATTAGATTGAAATCTGGAATTAAAGACTCATTAATTCGATTGTCTTGTGGAATAGAATGTGCAGATGACTTAATATCCGATTTATCAGAGAGCCTGAAAAGTATCACTAAGAAAAAGAATTCTCTTTTTATCTAAATCGATTTGATATGAGTATAGCTGTAAATAATAGCGCTAAATCCTTAGTGGATTTAGCGCTATTAAAAAAGAAACAAATCAACCTGGCAATATTTGGCCATGGTAATGTTGGTAGTATTTTGATAAATCAAATACTTGCATCCCAAAAAGAAATTTCAAAACGAAGGTCTTTAGAATTTAACATTTTCGCAATTGCTAATTCTTCCACTTTATTGTTAAATGAAGTGGGGGTTGATGAAAATTGGAATCATACAAAAAACAAAAATGGGGTGCCCTTTTCGGTAACTGATGTGATTTCTTTCGCCAAGAAAAATAATTTAGAAAATCTAATCGCAATAGATAATACAGCAAACCAATCGTTTGTAGAAGACTATAAGTCTTTGGTGGAAGCGGGTTTTAATTTAGTGTCTTCTAATAAAATTGGAAATACACTTAGTTTAGATTATTACCAAGAACTGAGAAATATTCTTGCATTAAATAAGAAAGAATATTTATACGAAACCAATGTGGGAGCTGGACTTCCATTGGTAGATACCATAAAGTTATTGCATCTATCAGGTGAAAATATCACAAGAATTAAAGGGATATTTTCTGGGTCATTGAGTTATTTGTTTAATAATTTTTCGGAGGAAAACGAACCTTTTAGTAAAGTACTGCAACGTGCAATTTCTAAAGGTCTTACCGAACCAGATCCTCGGGAAGATTTAGGAGGGAATGATGTAGGTAGAAAATTGTTAATCTTAGCTCGTGAACTCGAATTGCATAATGAGTTCTCAGATGTAAAGATTGAAAACCTTATTCCTAAAGCATTACGCAAAGTTTCGAAAGAGGCTTTTCTAAACAACTTGCAAGATTTTGATGTTCCCTACCATTTAAAAAAGAAGAATCAAGACTCTGATCATGTCCTTCGCTATGTTGGGGATCTTCATGGGGATCTTTCTAAAAATGATGGTGCCTTTCTGGATGTGCGGTTGGTCTCTGTTCCTAAGAATAGTATGTTAGGTCAGATAAAAGGAAGTGATTCCATTTTTGAAATCTATACAGAAAGTTATGGTAAAAATCCAATCATAATTCAAGGTGCTGGCGCAGGAGCTTCGGTTACAGCAAGGGGAGTATTTGGAGATATTTTACGTTTAAGTGATAAATTAAATTAGAGTAATATGGGATCTATTTGGCAAGAAATTGAAAAAAGAATATTAGTTTTAGATGGGGCGATGGGAACCATGCTTCAGGATTATAATTTTTCTGAAGAAGATTTCCGAGGAGAACGATTTAAGGATTATTCGAGCCCCTTAAAAGGGAATAACGATTTGTTGTCGCTAACACAGCCTGGTGCTATTTCTGAAATTCATCGAAAGTATTTTGAAGCGGGAGCAGATATTGTAGAAACCAATACTTTTTCAGGAACTACGATTGCGATGGCAGATTATCATTTGGAAGACTTGGTCTACGAATTAAATTATGAATCTGCTAAAATTGCCAAAAAAGTAGCAGAAGAGTTTAGCAAATCAGATCCAAATAAACCTCGTTTTGTAGCTGGGAGTATCGGCCCTACAAATAGAACGGCAAGTATGTCTCCAGATGTTAACGACCCGGGATATAGAGCTGTAACTTTTAATGATTTACGAGTAGCTTATAGATTGCAAGTAGAAGGTTTATTAGATGGTGGCGTAGATCTGTTATTGGTAGAAACCGTCTTTGATACTTTAAATGCAAAAGCAGCATTATTTGCTATAGATGAGGTTTTAGAGGAGAGAAATATTCAAGTGCCAATAATGGTATCCGGAACAATTACTGATGCCTCGGGGAGAACACTCTCGGGGCAAACAGTAGAAGCTTTTTTAGCTTCTGTTTCTCATATTCCCTTATTGAGTGTTGGCTTTAATTGTGCGCTAGGAGCAGACCAATTAAAACCATATTTGCAGAATTTATCCTCTAAAACAGAATTTTACACATCCGCTCATCCTAATGCTGGATTACCTAATGCATTTGGAGAATACGAACAAACCCCTAAACAAATGCAAGCTTTAATTGAAAGTTACTTGCAAGATAATATCGTAAATATTATTGGAGGCTGTTGTGGAACCAATCCGAAGCACATCAAGGCAATTGCTGATGTTGCCAAAAATTATCAACCTAGAAAAGCTAACCAATATGCTTAAAAGCAAACCAAAATATTTAACATTATCGGGTTTAGAACCTTTGGTGATTACTCCTAATACTAATTTTGTAAATGTAGGGGAACGTACTAATGTTACAGGTTCTCGTAAGTTTTTACGCCTAATTAAAGAAGGAAATTTCACCGAAGCGATTGAGGTTGCAAGAAATCAGGTAGAAGGTGGCGCTCAGATTATTGATGTTAATATGGATGAAGGGTTGCTAGATGGTAAAGAGGCAATGGTTACATTTTTAAATCTAATTGCTTCCGAACCTGATATTGCTCGAGTGCCTTTAATGATCGATAGTTCTAAATGGGAAATTATTGAAGCAGGATTGCAAGTGGTACAAGGTAAAAGTATTGTAAATTCCATAAGTTTAAAAGAAGGAGAAGAGCAATTTATAAAACAAGCAAGATTGGTAAAGCGTTATGGTGCTGCTGTAATCGTAATGGCTTTTGATGAAGTAGGGCAAGCAGATACCTATCAAAGACGTGTCGATATTTGCAAGAAATCTTATGATGTTTTGGTAAATAAAGTTGGATTCCCTCCCCAAGATATTATTTTCGATCCTAATATTTTTCCAGTGGCAACTGGATTAGAAGAGCATAGAAAAAACGCCTTAGATTTTTTTAAAGCCACTAAATGGATTCGAGAAAATTTACCACACGTGAATGTTTCGGGTGGGGTTAGTAATGTGTCATTTTCTTTCCGAGGGAATAATACTGTTAGGGAAGCGATAAATGCTGCGTTTTTATATCATGCAATCCAACATGGAATGACCTTAGGGATTGTAAATCCTGAAATGTTAGAAGTCTATGACAGTATTCCAAAAGATTTATTAGATAGAGTGGAAGCAGTTCTATTTGATAAAAGTGAGGATGCTACAGAGCGTTTATTAGATTTTGCTGAAAGCCTAAAGGGGCAAAAAAAGGAAAAGGAATCTGTAGTACAAGAATGGAGAAGCGAGGACTTACAAAGTCGAATTACCCACTCTTTAGTAAAAGGAATCGATAAGTTTATTATAGAAGATGTGGAAGAAGCTAGATTAGCATCAAGCAAGCCTATTGAGGTAATTGAAGGAAATTTAATGACAGGAATGGGTGTTGTTGGAGATCTTTTTGGAAGTGGAAAAATGTTCCTTCCCCAAGTAGTGAAGTCTGCAAGAGTAATGAAAAAAGCAGTTGCTTATTTACAGCCCTATATTGAATTAGAAAAAAACGAAAAAGCGAGTTATTCGGGTAAAATATTAATGGCAACCGTAAAAGGCGATGTTCATGATATTGGTAAAAATATTGTGAGTGTTGTTTTAGGATGTAATAATTATGAAATAATTGACTTAGGAGTTATGGTGCCTCCAGAAAAAATAATTGAAGTCGCCATTAAGGAAAAAGTGGATGTAATTGGCTTAAGTGGTTTGATTACACCATCCCTTGATGAAATGGTATATCTATCTCAAGAATTAGAAAAGAAAAGCATTAATATTCCTCTTTTAATTGGTGGAGCAACAACCTCTAAAGCACATACTTCGGTGAAAATTGCTCCTCATTATAACCATACCGTGGTTCATGTAAATGATGCTTCTAGAGCGGTAACGGTTGTAGGGGATTTATTAAAAAAGGACAATGTCTTATATAAAAGTCAGATTAGAGAAGAGTATGATTTATTTAGAGAGAAATTTTTAAATAGATCTAAGAAGAAAGAATTTTTGTCTCTTGAAAAAGCAAGAGAGAATCAACTAAAAATTGATTGGAAAACTTCAGAAATACATAAACCCAAACAGATGGGAGTGCAAACTATTCAAGATTTTGACATTTCTAAATTAGTAGATTTTATAGATTGGTCACCTTTTTTCAGAAGTTGGGATTTGCATGGAAAATATCCAAATATTTTAAATGATGCTATAGTTGGTGAGCAAGCGATTCAATTGTTTGCGGATGCTCAAGAGTTATTAGACCGAATTATAAATGAAAAATTACTAAAAGCTAAAGCGGTGTTTGGTTTGTTTAAAGCCAATACGATTAACATCGATGATATTGAATTTTTTTATGGAGAAGAAGAGAATTTGAAAGGCACCTTTTTAACCCTTCGACAACAGTTGAAGAAAAAAGAAGGTGCTTCAAATTTTGCGCTTTCTGATTTTATTGCTCCAAAAGAAACAGGAAAGCAGGATTATATAGGTTGCTTTTGTGTTACCACAGGATTTGGCACTCAAGAATTAGCAGAACAATTTGAAAAAGATTTAGATGATTATAATTCGATAATGATAAAAGCCTTGGCGGATAGATTGGTAGAAGCCTTTGCCGAATATTTACACGAGCAAGTTAGAAAAGACCATTGGGGATATGCATCCGATGAAAAGTTGACAAATTCAGAATTAATAAAAGAAAATTATAAAGGAATTAGACCAGCACCTGGCTATCCTGCTTGCCCAGATCATTTAGAGAAACATACCATTTGGGAAGTGCTTCAGGTTAAGGAAAATATAGGAGTAACACTTACCGAAAGTTTGGCAATGTGGCCAGCGGCAAGTGTAAGTGGCTATTATTTTGCCAATAAACAGGCGAAATATTTTGGGCTTGGAAAGATGAAACAAGACCAAGTAGAAGACTATAGTAAAAGAAGAAATATTAACAAGGAAGAAGCTCAAAAGTGGTTGAATCCTAATATTGCCTATGAGTAGATGAAAGTAACAGAACATATAAATAATGCCAAAGGAAATCCTTTGTTTTCCTTCGAAATACTGCCTCCTTTAAAAGGGCAGCATATTCAATCTATATTCGATAATATAGATCCATTAATGGAATTTAAGCCTCCATTTATTGATGTAACCTATCATCGGGAGGAGTATGTTTATACCGAAATGGAAAATGGATTACTTCAGAAAAAAGTGGTTCGAAAACGACCAGGAACGGTTGGGATTTGTGCTGCAATTCAAAACAAGTATCAAGTAGATGCCATCCCTCATATTTTATGTGGCGGATTTACAAAAGAAGACACCGAAAATTTCTTGATAGATTTAGATTTTTTAGGAATCGATAATGTGATGGCATTACGAGGAGATGCAGTAAAAAGCGAGACTTATTTTTCGCCAGAAAAAGAAGGACATTCCTTTGCTAGTGAATTAGTGAATCAGGTACTAGAATTAAATAAAGGAATTTATTTAGACGATTCTTTACAAAATACTTCCGCAACCAATTTTTGTATTGGTATAGCTGGATATCCTGAAAAGCATATGGAAGCCCCTAGTTTGGATAGTGATATTCATTTCTTAAAAGAAAAGATTAAAAATGGGGCAACTTATATGGTTACTCAAATGTTTTTTGATAATGAAAAGTTTTTCAGTTTTGTAAAAAGATGTAGAGAAGAAGGGATTACAATTCCTATCATTCCGGGATTGAAGCCAATTGCAACAAAAAAACAGCTCAATTTAATTCCACATCGATTTCATGTTGATTTACCAGATGATTTAGTTCGAGAAGTATTAAAATGTAAAGATAATAGTCAAGTAAGAGAAGTTGGAATTGAATGGTGTATTCAGCAATCTAAAGAATTAAAAGAGAGTGGAATTCCTGTTTTACATTATTACTCAATGGGAAAAAGTGATAATATTAAAACAATTGCTTCCTCCATATTTTAAGAAAATAAGCCTGATAATTTTTTAATTATCAGGCTTATGATTATTACAAAGAAAAAAATATTATCCTCTTCTTCCCCCGCCGCCACGGCTTCCACCTCTACTTCCACCGCGACTTCCACCGCTTGATCTAGAATTATTGTAGCTACGATTACCAGAGCTTCTATTTTGATAAGACCTGTTTAGGTTTTGTTGTGTAGATCTGTTTTGTTGGGTAGATCTATTTGAGTTTTGCTGTGATGATCTATTTGTTGAATTTTGAGGCCTTTGATTAGTACTTGGACTTTGTCTATTAGAACGGCTATCAAAACTTCCATTTTGATTACGCTGATAAACATTTCCTTTTTTATCAGAGTACATATTATTAGACTTTCCTGAAGCGCGGGACTTATTATTAATATTGCTAGATCCTCTGTTGTTATTAGAATTTCTTACCCCAGAGCTTCTATTATTATATACATTTCTATTACGACTAGAATTTCTGCTACCTGCGGCATACCCTCTACGATAACCATTACTTGCTCCTCTATGATAGCCACGTCTGTATCCTCTTCTGTATCCTCCACGATATCCACGAGGACCCCAGTAAGCTCTTCTGTAAGGGTGAAATCCCCAGCCTACCCAGCCATAGCCAATTCCGTAATGGAAACCCCATCCACCATATGGACTATAATGAACTCCGTATCCCCAAGTTACATGTCTTGGATAATAATAATGACCGTACCAAGGATAGTAATAATAGCCAGTACCATATACAACCACACCATTATAAATATAGGAGTGGGTATAACCTGGTAAATATCCTACATAGACTACCTCAGGGGTAGAATCATATACATAAGTATATTTAACATTATATACAGGACTATCTGCAGGAATTTCATCTACTTTAGTAGGTTTTTTATCTGAAACAGTCCAAGGACCTGTTGCTTTTTCAGAATAAAACCAAACCGCATTATCTACACAATAATAAGTTCCATCAATCAATAATACCGATTTATCTGTATTTTTCGCATAAGACATTTCTGTTCCTTCTATTTTTTCAAATTCAGGATCACCATCATATTTCACTTCTACTTTTGCAGTTTTTCTATCTATAGTAGCCGTTTGAGGGATTGATTGTTCTAATAATGCTGCCGAAGCTTCTGGAGTCCCTGGAATACTTGCTCTCACAGTTTCCATATCTGAATTTTCTGGAATTAACAGAAATTCTTCAGGAAGATTTCCAGGTTCTTCAAAAATCCATTCCCCATTTTCTAATGATTTGGATTTATACCAACGACCAGCAAGTAAAATGTAATGGTTTTGAGAAGTGATGTCCATTAGGATATCAATTTCAGAATTAGGAACGTACAATAAATTGGTGCCTTCAATAGCTTTATAGTCAATTTCACCAGATATTTGGATAAGTTCAGAAGGATCTGTAACGACAATTAATTCTGGAGCTTCTTTAAAGGAATCTTCTTCCTCTGTATCTGCTTCTTTATCTTCTAGATTCTCTTTGGCAAATTTTTCAATTTTTGATGGTACTCTTTTAGTTGCTTTCCAACCTTTTAAAATATCTGTAGAGGTATACCAAAATTTACCTCCCTTTAAATAATAATCCTTTTTACCAGCCTTCTTAACAATAAAAAAGGTAGTGTTTACAACATATTCCAATTCTTCCTTTTCATCTTTCTTTAAAATTGGTTTCCCGTCAATCACTATAAGTACAGCCGGTGTAGTTCTTACATATATTTTAGGTGCATCATTTTTAATATTATCGGATAATGCTTTTCGCTTATCCACTTCTTCTAATGAAGAAGCCAATCTATCTAGGGACATTTCAATATCCCAAGACTCTATTTCTTTAGCTAAAATTAAAGCAAATTGATCCCCTTTATCTGCATCAACAATCTCTGGGAAATGAGTCTTTACAATATGCATTTTTTCTAATAAGGCAGTTCGTTTCTCCTTATCAGTAGATAAATTAGCTTTAAACCAAACTGCTCCAAAAATCATTTCTTTTTCGGCAATCTTTACGGTTACCGCCATTCTTCCTTCTAAAACATTACCTTCAAAAGATTCTAGTTGAGGTTGGTATAGAGTAATAACTGATTTATTAGGTGTTACAATCTCCTTAGGCCAAGTAAAAGCATCTTCTGTTTCTTGAGCATTTAAAGAGAAATTATTACAGATAAAAACAGTTAGTAATAATAGAATTATTTTTTTCATGAATTTTTTTTATAATTTAATTTTTTTATTCAAACACATAGGGTAAAGTTTTACAAACAAATTTATGAAAGTTTTACAAACAAATCCCAAACTACGACACCACAACTTACTGAAATGTTTAAGGAATGTTTAGTTCCATACTGTGGAATTTCAATAACTGCATCACTTGTAGAAACTACTTCTTGTTGTACACCTTTTACTTCATTGCCAAAAACAATTGCATAGGTTGTATTTTCTTTGGTTTTAAAGTTTTCTAAGGAAACAGAATTTTCAGATTGCTCAATACTTAGGATTTCAATATTTTGTTCTTTAAGTTTTTGAATTAATTCTATGGTGTTTTCTGTATATTCCCAATCCACACTATCCGTTGCGCCTAGAGCAGTTTTATGAATGTCTTTATGTGGAGGTGTTGCAGTGATTCCGCAGAGATATATTTTCTGAACTAAAAAAGCATCTGCGGTACGAAAAACAGATCCAATATTATTGAGGCTTCTAATATTATCTAAAATAATTATTAAAGGCGTTTTTTTGGAGGTTTTATATTCTTCAGGAGATATACGAAGAAGTTCGCTATTTTTTAACTTTCTGTTTTGCATGATTATTTGAAAATTCAAAGGTACAATCTTCAAATTGTATGAGCCATTCATTTTAAGGATTGTTGATAAAAGCCAATAATTCAGATAGAAAGGGTTTTAAATAAAAGGAGTATTTTTTTACTTTAGCCTATTCAGATTTATTTATAAAAAATGGCAAAGAAAGTCACCCCATTAATGAAGCAGTACAATGCCATAAAGGCAAAGTATCCTGATGCCTTATTGTTATTTAGGGTAGGGGATTTTTACGAAACTTTTGGAGAAGATGCCATTAAGGCTGCAGGTATTTTAAATATTACCCTTACTGCAAGAAATAATGGAGGAGATGGAGAAAAGATTGAACTGGCTGGTTTCCCGCATCATTCTTTAAATACCTATTTACCAAAATTAGTGATGGCAGGCTGTAGAGTGGCAATTTGTGACCAATTAGAAGACCCTAAGCAAACTAAGAAAATTGTAAAAAGAGGAGTTACCGAATTAGTAACTCCAGGAGTTGCTTTAAGCGATGATATTCTTACCGCAAAATCAAATAATTTTTTAGCAGCAATTCATTTTGGTGCTTCGTCCTTTCGACAAAGCTCAGGACAAGCAAACTCAGCAACCAAAAAAGAAGAAATTGGGGTGTCCTTTTTAGATGTATCAACTGGAGAGTTTCTAACATCACAGGGTTCTGCAGAATATATCGACAAATTACTTCAAAATTTTAGCCCCTCAGAAGTATTAATATCCAAGCAAAAACGAAAACTTTTTACAGAAACCTTTGGAGATAACTTTCATGTTTTTCATTTAGAGGATTGGGTTTTTCAGACCGATTATGCAACCGAAACTTTAAATAGTCATTTTAAAACGACATCCTTAAAAGGATTTGGAATTGCACATTTATCCTCTGGGATTATTTCATCTGGTGCAGCACTTCATTATTTATCTGAAACCAGGCATAATAAGCTACAGCACATATCAAAAATAGCTAGAATTGCTGAAGATGCTTATGTTTGGATGGATCGATTTACTATTGGAAATTTAGAATTATATCATTCCACTTCGCAAAATGCAGTAACCTTATTGGATGTTATTGACAGTACAATTTCCCCAATGGGAGGAAGATTGTTAAAACGCTGGGTAGCGCTTCCGCTAAAAAATAAAGACAAAATAACTAGTCGTCATGAGGTGGTTAGTTATTTGTTAGAGGAGCCAATAGTTCTCGATAAAATTCAACTCAATATTAAGCGTATTGGTGATTTAGAACGTTTAATATCTAAAGTTGCTACAGGAAAAGTAAGTCCGAGAGAAGTGATCCATCTTAAGAATTCTTTAGAGGCAATTGTTCCAATTAAGTTACAAGCAGAACAAGCGAATAACGAATCGATTAAGATTATTGGGGAGCAATTGCAAGATTGTGAATTACTCCGAGAGAAAATTAAAGCTACTTTAAACGAAGAAGCTCCTGTATTAATTCAGAAAGGTAATGCCATTGCTGAAGGAGTTTCCGAAGAATTAGATGAATTAAGAAGTATTGCAAAAGGTGGAAAGGACTACCTAAATGGGATGTTAAAGCGGGAAACAGAACGCACAGGAATTACCTCCTTAAAAATTGCATCCAACAATGTGTTTGGATATTATATAGAAGTTAGAAACAGCCATAAAGATAAAGTTCCAGAAGAATGGATTCGCAAGCAAACTTTGGTAAATGCAGAACGTTATATCACCGAAGAACTAAAAGAATACGAAACTAAAATCCTTGGAGCTGAAGAAAAAATTGCAGTATTAGAACAAGATATCTTTGCGAAATTAATAGAATGGATGCTTCAATATATTGCACAAGTTCAGCAAAATGCAAGATTAATTGGCGAATTGGATTGTTTGTGTTCTTTTGCTTCCAATGCAAAAACATCCAATTATACTCGACCATTTATTGACGATACTTTCGAGATTGATATTAAAGAAGGAAGGCATCCTGTTATTGAAAAACAACTTTCGCCAGATTCCCCTTTTATTGCTAACGATGTCTATCTGGACAGAGAGATGCAACAAGTTATTATGATTACGGGGCCTAATATGAGTGGTAAATCTGCGATTCTTAGGCAAACCGCATTAATCGTTTTAATGGCGCAAATAGGAAGTTTTGTTCCTGCAAAAGCAGCAAGGTTGGGTATAGTAGATAAAATATTTACTAGAGTTGGTGCGAGTGATAATATCTCTATGGGCGAATCTACTTTTATGGTAGAGATGAATGAAGCAGCAAGTATTTTAAATAATATATCAGATAGAAGTTTGGTCTTATTAGATGAAATTGGGAGGGGGACTAGTACCTATGATGGTATTTCTATAGC
>CAJXRD010000053.1 GCA_913058295.1 uncultured Flavobacteriales bacterium
AGATGCTCAGGAGTCTCGTGGGCTCGGAGATGTGTATAAGAGACAGATTTGTAATTATGGATTAACCCAAGAAGTTCCGCTTTATAATGCACTTACCGATGTTCAAAGTGAATGTTTTCAGCTTTTTAGATTATTGGATAGTTATCTAAAAAAGCGAACAATTACTAAGAACAAATTGCATGGAGAAAATGTGTTAGGCATTCCATCCAAGCATGTATATCGTTCTTTAAACCGGAATAAAAAGCATTTAGATGTAGAGATAGCATCTATTGAAGCAAAACTACTCTCATTGGTAAAGCAAGATCAACAAGAACAATTAACATTATTAAAAAGCATTCCAGGTTTAGGAGTTAAAACGGCATTATTCTTAATTGTGGTAACAGATGGATTTACAAAATTTGAAACAGCATCACAATTGTGTAGTTATGTCGGTATAACACCAACAATACGTCAATCTGGATCTAGTGTTCGAGGTCGAAGTAGAATAAGTAAGGTTGGTAATAAGAAGTTAAGAAACCTGTTGTTTCTGTGTTCCTTTTCCGCATGTAAACACAATAAAGCGTGTCGAGAAATTTATGATCGAATTGTAAACAAAGGAAAGAGTAAGAAGTTGGCATTGATTGCCGTTTCAAATAAGTTACTAAAACAAGCTTTTGCAATTGCAAAAGCAGGGCGTCCATATGATGAAACTTTTGTTTCTGCATTGATTATTAAATAGTAATGAAGTTAAATAATAAAAAGTAAAAAAGCTTAAACAGAAGTTTAAGCCTAGAATACTATTGCACAAAATTAATGAGAAAAAGAGTTGTTTTTTAACTCAGTTCTTTGTTAGGCGCTGTGTTTTTTATTTACATTTTTTCTTTAATTGCTTTTCTCCAAAAATAAATTCCAAAAACACAAGTAACAATTGTAAACATAATTCCATTTTCTCCAAGCCAATGTTCTGTTCCTTCAATTTTTGTTGTTAAAGGAGGCATTATTTTTTGTATATAAACATTACTTACTGCGTGGAAAATTACTGCTGGCCAGAGACTTTTAGATTTAAAAGTATAGTATGTCATAGAAAACGACATAAAAATACAAGTAGTCAAAAAGGCTAAAAATTCCAATATTGCATTATTACTATAGTAAACGAACAACGGCCAATGCCAAGCTGCCCAAATAATTCCACTAAAAACAGAAACACCTGTAAAAGAAAGTACTTTTCTTAATTCATAAATAAAAAAACCTCTCCATCCAATTTCTTCTCCTAAAGTGGTTGCGGCTGATCTAATAACTTCAACAGTTCCTAACAAGAGTATGGCTAATACTACAATAGGTATGGTGTCTAAAGTTCCTATTCCCATTAATTGAAGTTCTTTTGCCCATTCAGTAATAACTTCTGCATTTGCTAAATTTCCAAATCCAAAAATCCAGATGAGTATATAGGTAATTATACCAGCTAAAGCCGGAATAAAATAAGACAACCGAATGTATTTCCAATCTCCCCAATTCCAATTTAGAGATGAAATTTTACGTCCTTTTATTTTTAGGGTGATAAACGCAGCTATTGCAGGAGACCACATTATAGCCCCAACATATATTCGTGAAGGATATAAATTTACTATTGCATAATGGAAAGGTGAAGTAAGAATAACAACTAATAGAAGAAACAAAAATATTGTTTTCCACGCTTCTTTTCGTTCCGATATATTTTCTAACATAATGGTTTAATGATTGGTTTGTTTATGGAAGACGAAGAGATTATGGTTTTGTTACATTGCGTCTAACGTCTCGGCTATGGTTAGTAAGGGATTAAGAGTAACCATCCTTTCGATTAAACACTTAGTCAAAACTTTTTACTTTGTTTTATCTTTTCATTATTAATACCAAATTTATTTCATATTTCCCTATTGGGTAATCTAAAAGATTTGGCGGAATTGATTTAAAGAGCAACACTTTGGGTTAAGCACTAAACCCGAATTAACTATAGCCATTGTTGTGTTTAGTTTTTATTCGGTTATTCTTTTCTTTAAATCCATTCTCTCGTGCAAAATCCTTGTAATTTCAACATAGTTTTCATTTAACGTTCTGTAAAAAATGATATGTCGATTTGTTTTTATTCCGAGTAGACTTTGAGTAATTCCGTCATAGTTTCTTCCTAAAAGCGGATTTTCTGCAATTTCTTGACAATTTGAAATAAGTGATTCATAATATTTGTCCGCTTGTTTTTCTGACCAAACTTCAAATGTGTAATTCCAAATTTTCGATAAATCCTCAACAGCTTTATTCGTTAATTTAAATTTAGCCATTTAATTGCTTTTCCGCTTTTAGAGATTCAAGATGTTTTTTCGGGTCAAAATCGTGAGCAATTCCACTATTAATACCGTCCTGAATTGCGTTCTTTAATGCTTTTACTTTACTTTCTTCTTCTTCTAAAAGTCTTAATCCAGCACGAATAACTTCACTGACATTTTTAAATCGTCCTTCACTTATTCTACCTTGAACGAATTGGTCAAAATAATTACCGAGTGATATTGATGTGTTTTTATTCATTTTCAATATATTTCTTCAAATATACCAAAAATTGGTATAATAACCAAAATCTCAAATTACATACAACGGTTTTGTGTATGGTTAGTTGCGTGTTTGAGCAACTAATTTAGTAAACAAAAACGAACGCGAGAAAATTCCGAAGGAATTTTCCAAGTAAACAACGACCAAAGCAATTAATTATACACGTTGTTGTAGCACGTTTTTTATTTTGAATAGAATATATTAACCTAAATTACTGATAATTAGGAGTGTAATGTTTTTTTTGTACCTTTTACTCGTTTTAGATAAGTAATTATTAACTTCAAATCAATAATGAATGTATTAATGATTCTAAATTTATATTTCTTATGAATACAACAAAAACAATACTAATAATCCTAATATTTTATTTAGGGTTTTCAAATAATGCTTTAGGACAAGTTTTAACAGAAGAGAAAAATCAATCTCCTCAAGAACTATATGATTTTCATATAAGTAAAAAGAAAGTAAATAAGGCAGCTGCTTGGATAACTTTAGGAGGAGGAATAGCTATGATTGTCGGAGGACTTGGAATTAATACAAGTGAAGGGCTTTTAAGTGACGACCCAAATAAAGGTCTTTGGTTATCTTATTTAGGAGGTGCTACAACTCTAGTAAGTATTCCTTTTTTTATTGCTGGAGGTAAACACAAAAAAAAGGCTAAAATTCAATTACAAAACGGAGCAATAGGAATTAATGAAAAGTTTAACTATACAGGTGTTTCTGTAGAGTTTTCATTTTAGGAACAATTTAGGTGTTTTAATAGCAATCGCTATAATTTAAATATATTTAAGAAACTTAGAGGATTATTGTTATTAAATGTGCTACGGTCTTGTGTATGGTTAGTTGCGTGTTTAAGCAACTAATTTAGTAAACAAAAACGAACGCGAGAAAATTCCGAAGGAATTTTCCAAGTAAACAACGACCAAAGCAATTAATTATACACGTTGTTGTAGCACGTTTTTTATTTTGAATAGAATATATTAACCTAAATTACTGATAATTAGGAGTGTAATGTTTTTTTTGTACCTTTTACTCGTTTTAGATAAGTAATTATTAACTTCAAATCAATAATGAATGTATTAATGATTCTAAATTTATATTTCTTATGAATACAACAAAAACAATACTAATAATCCTAATATTTTATTTAGGGTTTTCAAATAATGCTTTAGGACAAGTTTTAACAGAAGAGAAAAATCAATCTCCTCAAGAACTATATGATTTTCATATAAGTAAAAAGAAAGTAAATAAGGCAGCTGCTTGGATAACTTTAGGAGGAGGAATAGCTATGATTGTCGGAGGACTTGGAATTAATACAAGTGAAGGGCTTTTAAGTGACGACCCAAATAAAGGTCTTTGGTTATCTTATTTAGGAGGTGCTACAACTCTAGTAAGTATTCCTTTTTTTATTGCTGGAGGTAAACACAAAAAAAAGGCTAAAATTCAATTACAAAACGGAGCAATAGGAATTAATGAAAAGTTTAACTATACAGGTGTTTCTGTAGAGTTTTCATTTTAGGAACAATTTAGGTGTTTTAATAGCAATCGCTATAATTTAAATATATTTAAGAAACTTAGAGGATTATTGTTATTAAATGTGCTACGGTCTTGTGTATGGTTAGTTGCGTGTTTAAGCAACTAATTTAGTAAACAAAAACGAACGCGAGAAAATTCCGAAGGAAATTTCCAAGTAGGCAACGACCAAAGCAATTAATTATACACGGTGTTATATGCAGGCTTTTTATTCTGTATTAAATCAGATATAGCATTCCAAAGTTCAATTCGTTTTTCTAATGATTGTCTCGCTACAGTTAGTGTTTCTTTCCATTTTTGCTCATCATCTTTACATAATTCAGAAATCATCTCAAGAGATAGAGGACCGTGTTCATCTCCGTCAAGTTCAATATGTCGTTCGAGATAGTAATTTATTTTGCTGTATAATTTGTTTTCAGAATCTGAATTTTTAAGAATTTCGATAAACATATCTGGAATAACGTCTTCTCGCCCAAACGTAAATGCAGAAGCTACTAGGTGTGGCTTATTTGTTTCAATAATCGAAAATGTGAATTTAACAAAATCAGCTACTCTGTTATCGACATTAACTTGACTAAAACAATAGTTAACTGAATTTCCTAATTCAATAAGTTTAATAAAATCATTGATTTCATTCGTATTTCCATTTACTTGGAACATTGCATCTAAATACATCTCAAAATGACTCTTTGGTTCTCCCAATTCATTAATGTCACTTTCTTCTCCATGAACGATTTCATTTATAAATCTTGATAGTTTTGGGTTTTTTGGTGGTGTCCAGGGTGTTTGAACTTTAGTGAGGTTTAATTGAAGATTTTTTAAAAGAGACATAAAATCCCATACTGCAAATACGTGATTTTCCATAAAAATTTTCACGTCATTAATGTTACGTAAATTTTCATAAAGTTTATGATTTTTCAATTCATTCCTTAATTCAGAAATCTCATTTTCTATATATTCTATTTTATTCATTTTTTAATTTATCTATTAGTTATAAATGATGTATACTTCAAATTTAATGCTATAAAATGAAAAATATATTAAATCGGAAATAAATATAATAAATGATTAAAAAGCTAAAAGGTTTAGTAATCAAGAAAAGTATTTAGCTCTCGTTTAGATATGCCGTGGGCTTGCATATAACGTTTAAATAAAAATAGTACGATTTCTAAGACTTCAACGTCCGAAAGGACTTGAATGTCGAATGCAAAAGCGTACACCCCAAGTTTGCAATGCGCCTGCTAGCATTAATTTTATTCTTTGTTAGGCGCAGTTTTTATAAATATTCGTATTTCTTTTGTTCTGTTTCCTAGAGTTACAATTCGTTTGCTGTTTACTTCAATAGGGAGTCCAGAGGTTAAATCAATAGTTACATATGAAGAATCAAGTAAGAATGGTCTCTCTTCCATATTCATAAAATAGGTGAAGTCGTTAACTTCATGCTCTTGAACAATTAGTTTCTTTATTAAAGAATCACTCTCAAAAATTGTTTGGTAATAGAATTTTCCAGCGAACATGCTGTTATCGAAACCTTCAATGTCTGGAGCCTCTATTAAACTGGTGTCTAAAGCAAGATGTAGAGCTTGTATTACTCTTGTATTCTTTAGTTGTCCATTGCTTGCCCAAATTCGTTGTTGAATTGCTGCCACCTATAAAGTTTGTATACCTGAGGAGCAATTATAGTTATCCAAACCATAAAGATTAGAGCTGTAACCCAGTACGGAAACAGAACGCTGGCCGCAATCCAAAAAACAATAAGCAGAGGAATTCGTCTTTTTGCAACACGTAATTGATTTTTAATCTGCTTCAATGAGTGATTTTTAGTAGACATCACAAAATAATTGGGTTTGATAAACCATCCACTTGCAAATAGTATCAACAGGAAAAGCGGAAATGGGTAGCCATTACTATCTAATTCTGCATCTTCATCTAAGAGTGAATCGGGTGTATCAGGTGCTTGAGCCAATGCTTCTTGAACGTCTTTGTGCATGATTAGTAGCGAGCTTTATATGCTATACTTTTCGGAAATGAAATTACAAAATAAAAAAAGAAAAGCGACTTCATTCTTAATTTAAGTCGCTATTACTTATGCACTTTGTTGGCAATTGTTATTGGACTTCAACTTGACTCCAAATCCCAGTGTCAACAGTTTCTTGTGCATATTCTAAAAATGTTTTTGCTTTTCTACCTAGAACTCGTTCAATAGCATTAACTACCAGTTGATTCTTAGGATTGGTTAAAACATGACTAAATAAATACTCGATTAGCCAAACGACATCATAAGGTATTTGCATTTGCTTCATACTATCAATATACTGTTCTAATGTGATGTCATAGAAGTTTAATTTTCTGTTGCTAACCCTTTAAATGATATTCACAATATCTTTAAACGTGATTAATTCTGGACCAGTTAACTCAATAATTTCAACATTATAAGTATCATCTAGTAATACAGTTGCAGCTACTTCTGCAATATCATTTGCAACTACAAATGGAATTAAAACATCAGACATTGGTAATGCCACTTCTCCTTTAAGAATAGGATCTAAAAAGAAGCTTTCGCTCCAATTTTGGTTGAACCACTAGGCTCGAACGATTGTGTAATTTATGCCAGAATCCATAACAATTTTTTCATTCTGAAGCTTAATAGCCAAACCTTTATGCGAATGAATTTAAAATGTTATAATTTAAACTAAGTTGATACCATTTTAATGACTTCAACAGGCTCTGATCTGCCTTTTAGTTGTATGGGACCAAGCGATTCAAAGGTGTAGTTTTCAATGTCGTTAAGATCATTAAGCACTTCTTTAGATAAAAGCAACTCCGATTTAAACTGCTTATTCAACTGCTCGATTCGCGATGCTAGTATGACCGTGTTTCCGGTCACTGAGTATTGTCTTCTTTCAGTAGTACCCACATTTCCTGTTACGATTTCTCCTGTATGTAATCCAATACCAATTTTAGTATCGATTAATCGACCAGATGAGCAGCGGTCCTCAAGCTCTTTGAGTATTTCTAAGGACGCATTAACCGCATTTTGGCTATGATTCCCTGGGGAGGCTGGTGCACCAAAGGACGCTAAAAATCCATCCCCCATAAACTGGTTTATGATGCCATTATGCTCGCTAATAATATCGATCATAAATCCAAATACGTCATTTTGATATTGGTTGATCTCTGCAGCATCTCTTGATTCAGAAAATGGCGTAAAATTTCTTATGTCAAGAAACATGATACAGGCTCGTAATTTATTAGCTCCAGATTTGTAAGAATCAGATAATAGCTCTTTAGCTACTTCTGGAGATACTTGCTGACTAAACAAGGTCATGGCTTTTTTCTTATTCTCAATTTCGAATGCATTACGCTCTTTTAAGTACCTGTTGGCTGCTTGCTTTTGTCGGTAACCGTAATAGATAACACCAACTAAAAGCATAAGTAAAATAGCACCTATTATCAATGCTTCCTTGGTGTTTTCTGATTTTTCTAATTTTATTTTATCGATCGCTCGCTTTTTTGAGAATTCCAAGCTATCCGCTAATATTTCTTTTTTAAACTCCATTTGTTGAAGTTTTGTTGCGGTTTCTTTGAGATTAAGACTATCATCTAACAGTCTTCTTTTTTCCAAATAGAATAAAGCTTCATTTACTTGGCGTGTCTTTTTAAAGGCATCATACAGACATTTGCAAGCATCTCTTTGCGCTAAAAGATCATTGATAGATACGGCCAATTGGTACCCTTTTTGGCAGTTTTCTAAGGATTTAGAGTAATTGTCTTGGGCAAGATAAACCACTCCAATATTTATTTTGGACCTAGCCATGCTATTTTTGTCATTGACCGTCTTTTGAATGTTTAAGCTCTGAGTGTAATACTCCAATGCCTTTTTATCATCACCAAGATTATTGTAAACAAGTCCTATACAGTTTAGGTCGTTCGCAACACCAGTTTTATCATCGAGTTGCTCATTAATGGCTTTACTTTGTTTAAAATAGTTCAAAGCTTGGTCGTAATCCCCTTGATTTTGCGATATAAGTCCAATATTATTTAGGATTTCAGATAGCCTATATTGGTTGCCTTGATCTTTATAAAAATTCAAACCTTTGTTAAAATACTCCAGGGCTTTAGTATCGTCACCTTGGTCAAAATAGACCGCACCAATATTGATTTGAAAATCCGCAACACCACCTTGATCTCCCAGCTCTTCGTTAATACTTAGTCCCTTATTATAACAATTGATTGCTTTTGGGTAATTGCCTTGGATAGTATAAATGACACCAGTGCCTGCAAGAGAATTAGCAATACCTTTTTGGTTATTAATCTGTCGATTAATTTCGATACTTTGATTGTAACACTTAAGTGCTTTTGTGTGATTACCAGTTCTCCTATAAATAATTGCCATATTGTGCAGCGTACTGGCAATATTTTTTTTGTCATTTTGTTTTTTATAAAGCTCTAAACCCTTTTCTTGAAATTCCATTGCTTTGGAATACTCACTTTTATTCTTATATACAATACCTTGGATGTTATAGCCAAAATTTTTGGCTTTTGGATATTTATGATCCTCCCCATATTCCACAAGAATTTTTGCCAAAACAAGGGCAGAATCTGGATTAGAGTATAGAAATCCTTCCCAGATATATTTATAGTAAGCTTTTGCACGAACCGAGTCGACTTGAGCTTTATCTTGCCATATTGCGTGCAATGAGTCGAGTTGAGTTTGCGCATTTACGCTGATCCCTGAAGAATAAAATAGAACTATTAAAATGAGCCATTTAAAACGCATATATTGATTTGTGATTTGATTTACTAAAGGCATAGGCATTCTAATATCTTGTCGTTCGGTGGTCATGGTATTAAAGAACATATTCTGCATTTTACTGTTCGTGCATTCGAGAGACAGACCAAGTTGCAATTTCCATTCAAATTTGCCAAATCCACCATCGTGTTAATTTTGATTTCACTTTATATTTAATTTTTTTAATTGAGTTTTTTAAGAATTGTTGCCAACGGTTTAGTATAACCAAAGTAGCGAGTTTGAAAACGCAATTTTCCGATGTTTAAAATTAGTTTATTTTTCTTTTATAAATATTCTACATTCCGCTATTTAGCAATTTTGGATATACGTTGTTGGCGTTTCGTTGTTTATTCAACCAGTTTAATAACAGGTGGTATCCACGAACCATCCAATATTGCTTCTTTCCCCCAATAGGCTCTTAGATAGAGTGAAAATTCACCATCAGGTGCTGGCAACCAATTACTTTCCATATCAGTAGCGGGCGATTTTTTACTTACGTAAAAAGTTAATGAGCCATCATTATTATATTTTAAATCAGTATTTTTCGTTCCCAACGAATACCGGTTTCGCTCATTTGGGCTAAAAATGTGATGTTCGTTATAAATGGTTAAGGACCAAAATCCATTTACTGGTGGCAGCTCTCCTTTGGCAATAGTTACTTCGTAATTATACTTACTTTCCATTTGTTGCCCTTTGGTGTCGTTATCGGTATAAAAATACTGAGTTTCATTGGGGCGATTATCGAACATATTAGAGCGTGCCGTACTTGTACGCATTAAGTAATCTAATCCCCATTGGGCGTTATTTACTGAACGGTTCCATCCATTACCAGCAGGTATTCCATTATATTTCCATCTAAACAGTGGTTTAATAACTTCTTTTTCGCTTGTTATTGCTACTTCTAGCAACGCTTGTTTAACGGCGGGGTCAGTTTCAGCAGCCTTTAGCACCTGACGAATTAAGGAGTATAAAGCTTCTTCACCTGGCATTGGTTTTACAGAATCCATTATTGCAGGCAGTTGGTCGAAAAATGCTTGTGGCATTACCCATGCTCTTTCACCTTGAACTTTAGGAGCTGGGAATGATGGGGAATTAGCCCAGTCTTTAATTTTCATTTCACCTGTAAAATCAGTCAATGGATAGGCATCAATTTGGTTAACAATAGGTAAAACAGCTTTGCGGTCTTCGTCGGTATTGTTCAGGAATATGCGTGGTCCAATAAAACACATTTCGGTACTGGAACGAACTACGGCTTTAATATTTTCAGGTTTTTTACCATTCCAATCAGGACCAACAATTAAATAAAATCCAGGCTCGGTGTTATAGGCTTTTCCAAATTCTCCAAACTGGTCAGTACGGGCATCGTAAAGAGCGTACACCCAAAATCGGTCGCCAAAATCAGGTACTTGTATCACTACCGGACTTACATTAAGCGCACCAAAAAGGGTTCCGTACACAACATCCTGATTGGGACAAGCGACAAAACTTTGGTTGGGTTCAACATAGTCGGTTAGCATGCTTAAATAATTTAATGGGGCTACAGGAACTACTCCGCCTAAACGTCCGGGTTTAGGTGCTTGTGTAATGCCTGCGCGTCGATTATGACTATTTACAATTGGCCATCCCCATACATAAGCCATCCGACCAATGGATTTTACATATTCGGGGTGCATTATTACTCCTTCTGCAAGAGCAATATTGCTAGGTTTAAGCTCTAATTTGGTAGCTCTTTCTTTTTTATCTTTCGGCTGTGTTTTATTACACGATACAAAAAGTATAATTGCAAGACTAATCACAAGTAATAAACTAATTTTTTTCATTTTTTCTCCTTTTAATTAATTTCAATTTATGATTTATTTGTTGGCGTTTCGTTGTTTACTTCAATATTTAATTACAAGGCTTCTTAGGAAGATTATTTACATCTGGTTTATAATAGCGTACTAAAAAATAGTATGGTTCCCCTGCATTGACAGGCATCCAGTATGTTCCATCCTTTGGATCTTCTATACTAAATGTGATGGTCACATTTCCTTCCTCATCGGGGGTGGTATTATAGGCATTAAATAAGTCATTTTTCCCAGGAATAGTATTTCGGGTTATTGCACTATAGCGAGTAACCGACCAAAATAATTCTACCCCTTCAGGGTTGTTAGAAAACTTGAATACTTCCGGATTATCACCCATAAGTATTTCATCGTTGCAATTCGTGAAATATGGCCCATAAAAAGCATGGTGCACAGGAAAACCAAGATGACCAACAATGGCTGCTGCACGCATTTCTGGATCGTTGCTGCCTTCCTCTTTGCTGTCAATTTGACCAAATTTACCAATATTACCATTAGAACCTAATCTTGGAGCATTATCACCAATGTACTTACTAACACGCAAATAATCTTCTTCAGTAAAATTAATAGTTGATTCTAATAATTCTTTATTTTGTGGATAAACATCTTGAGTTTCGAGGGTATGCTTTATATAATTGTCAATCTTAAATTCTTTACTGCTTACACTAGCCAATTTAATTTTTTCTTGAATAGCATATGCATTTAACATATCCTCAGCATTTTTCACCTGAATTCTTACAAATAGGTGAGGATAATCACCAGGGCTTTCAATAACTGTTGAACCTTCAGGAACTTCTTGCTCTTTCCCTTTACGGACAATCGTATATTTCCCTACCGGATGAATCTCATCGTAGATGGTATAATGCTCCTGGTCGGTAATATGGATTGACCAATAACGATCATTCGTAATTTCAGGATATTCAACAGTTACAGATCCTTCTGTTAAGTCAACTACAACTTTGGAATAAATATGATCCAATGCAGGAGATACAACCGGATCGCTTCCTTCTGTTGGAAGCTCTTTTGTATGCAATAACTTATTTGTACCACCCGCTTGTTCAGCAGTTTGAACCATATATCGCATATGATGATAGACTTTAAATGCCATTAAGTCTGCATCACTTGGCTTTTCCGTATTCACAACATCAGTTACTTCACTTGCCGTTTCTGAATTTTCTGCATTTTTCTTGCCTTGATTTCCACAAGCTATAACACTTGCTACAATACTTATAGCAAATGTAAATTGGATTAGTTTTTTCATTTTCTTAATTATAAATTTATAAATATAATAATGTGTATTTTTTCTAATTGCTGTTATATATAATATTGCTCTTTTTCAATGAACGCCAACGGTTTTGGCTATGATTACGTTGCGGAGAAATCCGATAGGATTTTTCGGCACAGCAACGAATTTAGTAAAAAGGCTTGGATTTCCGATAGGAAATTCAGCCGCAATGAATTATAGGCGGTGTTGCCATTTCGTTGTTTTACAGTTTTTAAATTATTCGATTAAAGTTTGTTTTGTAAAATGCGTTTAGTAGATGGATTGCTGTTTTCTATATTTACTTTTAAGATTAATAATCTTCAACCTCTATTTTGACGCAATAATAATCCAAACACTATTCATACTCTCTATAATAGGCTAACTAAGTAAGCCGCTCTCTCTTCTATATCGCTCCATTGATATTCTTCCTTGGCATTTTCTAAAACATTCTCTAATTCTTCTTCACTTAAACCTACAAAATCTCGAGCTAAATCGTAGGAAGTATTTGTTGGAATTAAAAAATCTTGATCTAGGTTTTCATAGCCAAGACTATTCAATAGATAAACTGCTCCAGCTCCAGTATGATAGAAGATTCTAAAACTATATACATCAATGACATCCTGTCTAAATATTGCATTCTCTCCTACGTTTTGATATCCATGGGTTGGATCTTCAATGGTATTATTATCTAAAGAATTTAATGTTCCAAAAACCTCAATATACCGAGCCACACCCTCACGTTTTTCTAGTAAAAAACCATGCTTTCTTATTAAATTGTCTTCGGTAGGATCTAATTCGAGCAACTTATCATAAATACTAACATAATACTCAAGAAGTTTGCGCTTACTTTCCTGGTCGCTTACGTGATAAGCATCTATCATTACATCATACAACAGCAATATGTAGGGCATTGTTTCTGATGTTAGAAATAAACCATCAAGATCTTGAATATAATTACCTATGCCATAATATTGCTCATCCACATTAAATGTATATACATGATGTAGTTCATGCCAAAAAGCAGCAACATGAAAATAACCATTTCTGTTTTTATATTGATAATAAAAATTGTCTGGCACTTCATAATTTAAATTAAGTACGAACATATACCTACCTTCATAAATTGGCCAATTCCAAAGTTGATCAGGCGGTACGTGTGATACTGCAAATTGGTGTATATAATCATTTCTGTAAAGCTCTATGTCCCTAAAGCCTTGAATATCATGTTCTATAGGAATATTTAGAAAATCTAAAGAAGGGACTGGATTAATATAAATACCTTTATTTTTACCTGTAATGATATAAATAGGGATATCTCGCAAACCATTAAAACTAGGCCACATAACATCCGTATCTTGTTCAACTTTCAGTAAGTTAGTAATAAATTCTAATTCGTTATTAGTTAGAACATCAAAAGGTCCTTCTTGATCTTCAATTATTATTACTTCATCCTCTATAACAGAATCCTGCTCACAAGCAAAAAAAGTGAGAGCTATTGTAATACAGAAGAATACTCGTTTCATTGTATATATATATTTAATTATTTCCATTTTTTTTATATGTTTTGTTTTTCACAATGAATGGCAACGGTCTTGGCTATGATTGCGTTGCGGATAAATCCGAAAGGATTTTTCCGTTAAACAACGAATTTAATAAATAAGCGTGAATTTCCGATAGGAAATTCAACCGCAATGAATTATAGGCGTTGTTATACACTGACTTTATTTTTTCCATTGTTTAATTTCAGAATTCAATACTCCAAGACCGATTTTTCCAGTATTTATATCAATTAATTTTTTTAGTTTTTTCTCAAGAAGTTCATTCGTAATATCTTTAAATATAAAGCCTTTAACTCCATTTCTTGGTTTTGCTTTAACTAATCCTTGTATACTTGGATTAGGCAAGTGATTAGAAACAATTCCGTGTGCAATCAACCTACGAAAAGAATTGCAGTCAGATAATTTTCCGTCAATTTTATTCCATAGTATAATTAATTCCGAATTGTCTTTTAATCCAATTCTAATACGTTTTCTTTTATCATCTAAATTCAGTCCGATAATATCAGGAATTAAGGGGTCTTTTTCAATTCCGTTTTCTAAATACGACACTAATATTCCAAGACTAAATTCAATTTCTGAGAATGTTAGAATAAATTCTCCAACGTTTTTTTTGAAAATATCATTTAAATCAAATGGATTCATTTCTCAGTTTGTGTATAACGTGTTTGTATATGGTTTGTTGCGTGTTTTAATCATCTAATTTAGTAAATAATTACCGACCAAGAAAGTCCGCGAGGACTTTCGTAAGTAAGCTAGAATTAGCAATAAATTATATACGGTGTTGTGCTTAGTTTTTTATTTTTCATAAATCAGTTCCCATTCGATATGTCTGTGAGTTATGTAATTTTTCAATGAGTCCTGACTTTTCCACTTTTTAATTTTACTTACATTCTTTTCATTCCATTTTTCAATTCGATATTGGTGGCCGTTCTCAGTGTATTCCGAAGATTCATTAGGATAAACTTCTTGAGACTTAATCATTGTAACAAAAAGCAACAGACTTATTAATGTATTTGTAATCAATGCTTTGAATTCCCATTTCCGTTTTAATATTACGATTAGCACAGGTAGCCAAAGTCCAAACAGCATTGTATAGTACATAACTGAATCCAATATGTCTCTAGTGCTAACTTCTATTGTCGAGAATTCGGGTCTTTCCAAATCAACAAAAGAAATTCCCCACATCCACAAATAGGTTGGAACTAAATTCAAAATAATGAATAGTCCAAAAAGGAATATAATTAAAGTTCTCTTTTTCATTTACGTGATTCAGGTCTTTTTCGAGCAGTTTTATTAATTAAGCACAACTTGTTATATCATCTGCTTTATTGACGTTTATCCGCCAATATTCCGTGATAGTGTCTGTTTTAATTGTTTGTTATCCGTTTTGTCTAAAGCCAAAATTGCAGCATCCAACGGACTCCGAATTTGCAATAAATCTTTCTTCGCTACATGGGTGTAAATCATCGTAGTCTCTGGCTTACTATGTCCTAACAAATCTTGTACATGTCGCAAGCCAACCCCATCTTCAATTAAATGTGTGGCATAACTATGTCTCAAGGAATGTGGGCTAATTCTCTTAGTAATATGAGCACCTTTACAAGACTTTTTTATAAAAGTTCGAATACTGCCAGCACTATACTTACCACCTTTTGGGTTTTCAATAAAATAAATGTTGGGTGCGTAGGTCATGTAATAATTATGTAATAAAGGTATAAAACTTTCTGCTAATACCACCACACGATCTTTCCTTCCTTTGGCATTTTTTATAAACAATTGCCGCCGGTCTACATCGATATCCCTCAATTGTAAATTTAGTACTTCACTAATACGTAAACCTGCCGAATACAACATGGCAAGGATGGTTCTGTGTTTCAGGTTTTTAGTGGCGCGTAATAAATCAATAACCTCTTCTTTGCTTAAAACTGTGGGTAAATATCTCGACTTGCTTGGGCGTTTTAATTCCTCTACAGAAAGTTGACTATCGGGTAAAAAAGTTCCAAAATGCTTTATAGCACTTACCAATTGTCGATGGGTGCTTATAGCATATCGCTTATATTTCACCTGGTTTTCAACAAATAATCGAACATCTAGATTGCTTAATTCATCCAATGGTTTTTTACCAATAAACTCCACAAAGTCTGCAACAAATGTAAAGTAAACGCGTACGGTATTTTCACTTAAGCGCAAGCCTCGCAAATAGTTTACAAATTCTCTAACTACTTGCTTGTTGGCTTCGCTGATATTTCTGGGTTTTCGTTTTTGTTTTTTTGAAATAGTCTTGGCTTGTTTTGAAATCACAGAAGAATAATCTACATAAACCCCTTTTTCTTGTAATAAAGTATATAAGCGATGCAAGGAGAGTTTTTTCTTAGGCACATAAAAGGTTTTATTGCTTTTACTCCATTTTACATTAGGTAATTTTTTAACGAATGCATTTAACTTTTCATGATAAACAAAGCCAATAGCAAAACAATCTTGTTCTCTATATTGAATCGTTTTTAAAACTACCTTAAAGTTTGAAGATTCCATTTTAATTGCAACATTAATTAATGATGTTGCTTAAAAAATAGGGGAGAGATTCAAAAATACAAATTATTATTTAATTCCTTTTGTTAAATTGGATTGCGTTTTTATTCCAATAGCTATAATAACTCCGCTAGTAAAGAACATAATAAGACTATAAACAGCAGGAGCGATAGCATAGTTATCATTCATTAATATCCCGGCTGCAATGGCTATTGCCATAGTTCCATTTTGAATTCCTGACTCTATCGAAATCGTAATAGATTGGGCTAAATTTAATTTTGCAAGTTTCGCAGTTGCCAAACCAACTAACATGGTACAAATATTTAATGCCAAACTTGTCCATCCTGCTTGTTGTAAATAGGGGATAAGCTCTTCTTTTTTCTTTATAACCAATCCTAGGATGACTAAAAACAAAACAGCGCCAGAAGCAATCTTAACAGGCTTATTCATTTTATCTGCAAATTCTGGTTTAAAATTCTTTAATAACATACCCAAGGATACAGGAATAATAACGATAGCAAATATTTGAATCACCGTTTGTAATTTGTCGATCTGAACCATTTCATCCACATCTAAAAACTGGTTTAAGGCAAAATCTACTACAAATGGAATGGTGAAAATCGTAATCAGACTATTCAAGGTTGTTAATGAAATAGACAAACCAGCATCTCCTTTTGCCAAATAAGTAATAAGGTTAGAGGTAGGGCCTCCTGGGCAAGCAGCCAAAATCATTAGCCCAATTGCGATATCTGCGCCAACATTAAATATAGAAATCAAAACATAGGCAATAATGGGCAATAAAATTATCTGATTTAATAATCCAACAACGATTGCTTTTGGATTTTGAAATAACCGAATAAAATCATTTTTAACCAGAGACAAGCCCATGCCAAACATGATAATCGTTAACGATATTGCGAGAATGATTGTTCCTAAATCCATTTTTTATGCCTGCTTTTTAAAGTTCATCTGTTTTTTCTTCCTGCCCATTCATCATTAAATAGGCTTTTAGAAAATCATCGATATTCCCATCCAATACTGCATCTACATTTCCAGTTTCATGTGCAGTACGAACGTCTTTTATTAATTTATAAGGATGTAAAACATAATTCCGAATTTGCGAACCCCATTCAATAGCCATCTTACTAGATTCGATTTCGTTACGCTGTGCTTGTTGCTCCCGAAGTTCTATTTCATACAATTGCGATTTCAGCATTTGCATGGCTTTCTCTCTATTTTCTAACTGCGAGCGGGTTTCCGAATTATGAATTACAATTCCACTAGGCTCGTGGGTTAAAATCGCCTTGGTTTCTACCTTGTTTACATTCTGCCCTCCAGCACCACCACTACGAGCAAATGCCCAAGAAATATGCGAGGGGTTAATGTCTATCTCTATAGTATCATCGGCTAAAGGATATACATAAACCGAAGCAAAACTTGTATGACGTTTGGCATTGCTATCAAAAGGGGAGATACGAACCAAACGGTGTACGCCATTTTCTCCTTTTAGCCAACCAAAGGCATAATCACCATCTATTTCTAAGGTTACCGTTTTTACACCGGTTACATCACCTGCCTGAAAATTAAGCTCCTTCACTTTAAGGTTGTGCTTTTCTGCCCACATTAAATACATGCGCATGAGCATATTTGCCCAATCACAACTTTCGGTACCACCAGCACCGGCAGTAATTTGCAAAACAGCACTTAAAGAATCTCCTTCTTCGCTAAGCATATTCCGAAACTCTAAAGTATCTATAGACTCTAAAGCTTCTTGGTATTTGCTATCCACCTGCTCGGCAGTTCCTTCTCCTTCTTTAAAAAACTCTAAGATAATCTCGGCATCATCGGTTAGAGATACTGCAGTATTAAAGTCACTTACCCATTTTTTTTTGTTCCGAAGCGATTTCATAAAAATCTCTGCTTCTTTAGGTTGATTCCAAAAATTAGGGTCGTAGGTCTTCTCTTCGTCGTTAGCGATTTCTATCTTTTTACCAGCAAGGTCAAAGATACCCCCTTAACGCCTCAAGGCGCTCTCTAAGATCGTTTAGTTGATCTGTTGTTGTCATAAAATAATCCCTGTTAAGGCAGGGGCCTTATTTTAAAGTACTTAAAATGTACTAAAGTTAAAAGTGTCTAAAGTAATTTTTAAAGCATTTTATATTATTTATAAAATCTAAATTTCCTCAAAAATAGAATTTAACATTACTTCGGAAAAGAAAATAGCAATATTTTTTATAGATTTAAGGAATTAAAAAAGTACTTAAAGATAAAAGTAATTGAAGTGTACTAAAGTTAAAAGCCTTAGGAATATTTTTTTTGATTATAAACTCTAGGCACTTAGAACTTTAACTTACTTTAGGCATTTTAATTATTTATATATGAAATATACCCTCCTATGTTTTTTATTCTTCTTCGGAATAAATTCATTGAACGCACAATTTTTAGAAGAGAAAAAAGACCTACAATATTTTGAAGGGTTTTTTAATTTTCATTATTCTGAAACCGATGGTGAAATCTATTTGGAAGTCGATAAATTAAATACTGAATTTTTATACAGTCATTTTTTAGCTAGCGGTTTGGGATCTAATGATATTGGATTAGATAGAGGGAAAATAGGGGATGGCGTTGTCGTAAAGTTTATTAAAAGCGGGAATAAAATTTTATTGCTGCAACCCAACCAAAAGTATCGTGCGAATACCGAAAACGAATTGGAAAAGAAATCGATAGAGCAGGCCTTTGCAAAATCGGTATTGTTTGGTTTTCCCATTAAAGAAACAAAGGGAAGTACTTATGTTATAGATATTACACCTTTTCTACTTTTAGATGTTCATGGAGTTGCCAATAAATTAAAAAAGCAAAAAGAAGGTGTTTATAAATTGGATCCTTCCAGAAATACACTTTGGTTAGAAAATACCAAAGCCTTTCCTAAGAATATAGAATTTGAAGCTTTATTAACTTTAGTTGGCCAACCTACCGGAAAAAATATAGAGAAGATTGCACCAAATGTGAACTCCATTTCGGTAATACAACACCATAGTTTTATGGAATTACCAGATAATAAGTATCGGCCTAGAGTATTTGATACTCGTTGTGGATCTTTTCCTATGTCGTATATGGATTATGCAACTCCCATTTGGGAACCCATAAAAAAGCGATTTATTTACAGACATCGTTTGGAAAAGAAAAATCCAGAATCTGAAAAAAGTGAGGCAGTAGAACCAATTATATATTATCTAGATCCTGGAACTCCAGAACCTATTCGTTCGGCATTGATGGAAGGTGCAAGTTGGTGGAACCAAGCTTTTGAAGCAATAGGCTATACCAATGGCTTTCAAGTGAAAATGTTGCCGGCAGGTGCAGACCCTTTAGATTTGCGATACAATGTAATACAATGGGTACATCGTTCTACTAGAGGTTGGAGTTATGGTAGTTCTATAAGCGACCCAAGAACGGGAGAAATAATAAAAGGCCACGTAAGTTTGGGAAGTTTACGAATTCGTCAAGATTTTCTAATTGCGCAAGCATTAATCAATAAACCTTTTGCCGAAAGAGACGATAATTACCGGCAAATGCTAGAAATGGCATTGGCGCGTATTCGTCAGTTAGCTGCTCATGAAGTTGGGCATACCCTAGGTCTTGCACATAATTTTGCTGCAAGCCCAAGCGGTAGATCCAGTGTGATGGATTATCCACACCCTATGCTAAAGTTAGTGAATGGAGAAGTTGTTTTTACCGATGCTTACGATGATAAAATAGGGGTTTGGGATAAGGTAACTGTTGCTTATTCTTATAGCGATATTCCTGAAGGGGAAGAGGAGAAGCCCTATTTAAGTGGCTTATTAGATAAAGCTTTTGCAAGCGGTTTGCAATATATTTCAGATGCAGATGCACGTC
>CAJXRD010000054.1 GCA_913058295.1 uncultured Flavobacteriales bacterium
CTAAATCATCTCCATTTAATTGAAATACATCCGCACCTTGATCGTCTGTATTATCCATATAAGGAGTTAAGTCTACTGTTCCCCCATCTACAAGTTCTAAAGAGTTTACATTTAAAGTTAATGCTTGAGCATCTGTATTGTCCATATAAGGAGTTAAGTCAACTGTTCCTCCATCTACAAGTTCTAAAGAGTTTACATTTAAAGTTAATGCCTGAGCATCTGTATTGTCCATATATGGAGTTAAGTCAACACTTCCTCCATCTTCAAGATCTAAAGAGTTAACATTTAAAATTAATTGTTGATCATCTGAGCCCGATGAGCCTGTTGTAAAAGCTGCCCAAGCTGCTCCATCCCAAACATATAAGGTTTGATCATCTGTATCATACACCATTAAGCCTTCATCTGTAGTAGTTAATGCTACACCTGATGCTGGTAAAGTTTCCATAGCGGTTCGCTGTACTGTTGTAACTCTATTTATTAAAAACCCTTTATCTACATCTGCTAATTCTAAAGATGCGTTTTGATTTGGTGCTGTTGTACCAATACCCACACTTACTCTATCTGTTGTTGTTACACCACCTAAAACCATACTATTACTAGCTGTTGTACTTGCTCCTGCACCTATCGCAGTTGCATAAGTTATTTGGTCTGAAACCGCTGTTTGGTCTCCTATTGCAGTAGTAAATTGCCCTAAAGAATTAGACATATAACCAATTGCAATAGAACTTGAATCTGCTACTGCTTCTCTACCAATAGCGGTTGCATTACTATAGGTTGTACTTGCAAGTTTACCAATAGCTATCCCATCTATATGAGTAGTATTTGCTTCACGACCTATACCTATAGCTCCAACACCAGTAACATCAGTTAAATAACCAATAGCTATACCATCATTATTATCTGCATCAGAAAAAGCACCAATAGCTATAGCTCTATGTCCAAAGGTCTCTGCATCGTAACCCAGTGCCACAATATCATCACCTCCACTATTAGCAAATGCCCCTACATATAATCCTCTATCATAATTACCTGACGAACTTCCAGCTATAGGGTCTCCATCACCAGGATAATAACTTGTACTTGTTAATTGATCTGCTCCATATCCCAATGCGGTATTATACGAACCTTCTCTATTCCCTGAACCTGCGCCAGTACCAACATAGGTGTTGTACCAGGCTCTTCTTGATGCTGTTTGATTATTGGTTCTATTATTATCGTACCCAGCATAAGCCCCTATAAAAGTAACCCCAGTTGCATACTCAGATCCTGCGCCAGAACCAGCTCCAACAAAAGTATTCCATCTTCCTGTCGAATTATCTATACCTGCAGAATCACCTACTGCGACATTATGGTGTCCATCTCTATTATCATATCCAGCTTCACTACCAAAAAAAGCATTACGATAACCAGTAGTATTTGTTCTACCTGCTGTACTCCCTACAAATGTATTATCACTTGCGGTAGTATTATTATATCCAGAATCTTCTCCAATAAAAACTAAATCATCTCCTGTTGTATTATTTAATCCTGCTTCTTCTCCAATAAATGTAACATCAGAGCCAAAAGTATTATTATACCCAGCCCTTGTACCAATAAATACACCATCTGTGTCTGTACTCATATAGCCAGCTCCTTCACCAATAGCAGTATTATCTTGCCCTGTTGAATTGGTATAACCCGCTTCATGACCAATATAAGTGTTTTGTTGGCCTGAAGTATTATTATACCCAGCATTCATACCTACCATAGAATTTAATCTACCAGAAGATATATAATGACCAGCAGAATCCCCAATCATGATATTATTGTCCCCAGAAGTTATATTCGCTCCTGCACCAGCCCCTAAAGATTCATTATTAATTTGAGCTATTAAGGTGGTTTGGCTATTTATAAAGAAAGCAGCAATTAATAGTAATAGTAGTTGTTTTTTCATTTCAATAATTTTATTAGTTAGATATAAAATTTGGTATAGTTCAAATATAATATTTTATAATTAAGTTCTTGCCTAAATGGCAGACTAGATTTTAACAAAAAAAGTAATTTTTAAAAGCTTTGTTAACAGCGAATTACTGTGATAAATGATGTTGTTTTATAATTAAATTAAAAAAACATGAAATAAAAAGTTCGTAGTTTTAATAAATCTTGTAATTATGAAGATTATATGGTTATAAAAAACACATTAATTTGAAAAAAGAAAACTCCATACTTTACGGTCTACTTATTACAATCTTGCTAATTTATTGCTGCGGTCTATTTTTTCCAGACTATTTTTGGGCAACACATTTTATTGCATTTACACCTCTAATATTTAAAATTGTAATCTTATTTTTAATAATAAGTTTATTCTTAAAAATTTACTTTTCAAAAAATGAAGATCTTTCTAGAGAAGTGAAATTTGTTTTAAATAATAAAACAATAAGTGTTTTGGCTATTGCTTTTATGGCTTTAGCTATGTTATTCCCAATGGTTAAGGATTTTTATGGAGATGCCTATAAATTTAATTCTTTTCTAACCATTATTCCGTCAACTATTCCTGATGGGACAAATGAAAAATTCTTCACTTTTAGTTTGAGTCCTTGGGCTGGTGAAGGCACTATTCTTGCTATGGTAACCTATATAGCTTACTTTATACAAGTAACTTATAAAACTGCCTTTGTAATTTTTGATGCCGTTTTTGGAGGCCTTTTTATAATTACCTGGTTGCATTTTATAAAAAACTTTATAAAGACTGCTACTTGGAGATTTATTCTTGGTGTTTTAGGATTTACAGCCCCTTTTATATTAGTATTCTTTGGGCATATAGAAATCTATGCCCCAATATTTTTCTTTATTTTATTATGGATTTACTTAGCATTGCTATTTATAAAAAATGAAAAGAATAAGATCTTTTGGTTATTGTTTCTTGTGACGATAATTAGTATAAAACTTCATTCTATTTCCCTTTTGTTAACTCCAGCTCTAATGGTCATTATTTGGAAAAAATATAAAGGAAATTATCCCAATTGGAAACAAATAGGAATTTATATGATAAGTCCTATCTTTATAATTGGTGGTCTACTCTACTTTTTTGTTTTTAAAGACCATATAGATGATAGAAGTTTGCAGACTACAGCAATGGCTTTTGATCATATTTTTTTACCCCTATTTTCTCCACCAGCACCCCTAGATAATTACAACCTTTTTAGTTTTAATCATATTTTCGATTTCTTTTCAGTTCTCTTTTTATGGTCACCTCTAGCCCTATTTTTAGTACTCTACATCACAATAATAAAATATAAAGAAATTAATTGGAATGCTCCAGATATACTAATTACAGGCCTATGTCTTTTTCTGTTTTCTGCATTCTTATTTATGGTGAACCCCTTATTAAGTCTTCCTATAGATTGGGATTTATTTTCGCTACCTGCTCCTTTTTTATTAGTTTTTCTAGGTGTTTTAGTATCTCATGTAGAATTACGTTTTTCAACAAAAAAAATAGGCTATGCCTCATGGATTCTCGTTATTATTAGTTTTCCAATTTTTATTGTTCATCAATCGGAAACTATGCTATCCAAAAGATTAGAAAGTTTAGGGGTTCGTATCTTTTCTACTTATTATGAATGGACTGCCAAAACAATAGAAAGCGCCTATTCTCTAGACGATGAATACAAAATGAACCGTTACGATAGAGGCGATAAATTACTAAATAAATTAAAGCCAAAAGCCAAGAAAGAAATCGATTATGAATATAGTAGTTTATTAATAGATCAAGGGAGATATTATTTGAGAATTAGGGGAAATTCAGAAAAGGCTATAGAATTATTTAATGAAGCTCAAACCTACGATACTGCATATAATGCTAAAATATTATCCTTAGAAGCTTACTTTAATTTAAAACAATATCATAATGCATTTGAAGTATCTAAAGAACTCGTAAACTTACAATACCCAGATCCAAAAAAAGCATTAAAGATTTACATACATTGTGGCTTAGAATATAATAAGTATAAGGATGTTTTTGAAGCTTGTAAAGCGTATGTAAGAAATTGGCCCGAAGACGAAACTGTAAGTGAAGTTTATAAAAGGTTGTCTGAAAATGATCGTATTGGAGAGTTAAAATTTTTGTTTCAAAACAGTAATAGGTAATGGCAAAAATCCTAGGAATAGCAGCATTTTATCATGATTCTTCAGCTACAATAGTCATAGATGGTGAAGTTATTGCTGCTGTACAAGAAGAACGCTTTACAAGAGAAAAACATACAGAAGCTTTTCCAATTCAGTCTATAAAATATTGTTTAGAAGAGGCCGGATTAACAATTGATGAGTTAGATGCTGTTGTCTTTTATGATAAGCCAATGTTGACTTTCGAAAGGATATTAGAAACCTATTATGCTTTTTCACCAAAAGGATTGATCTCTTTTCTAAAAGCAATACCAATTTGGTTAAATGAAAAATTGTTTTTTAAAAAACAATTATATGATGGCTTAAAACAAGTTGAAAATTATAACAAAAAAAAGATAAACCTATTATTTACAGAGCATCATTTATCTCATGCTGCAAGTGCTTTTTATACCTCTCCTTTTTCTAATTCTGCAATATTAACTATAGATGGTGTTGGAGAATGGTGTACTGCATCTATAGGACATGGAAAGAATAACAACATCACGATTAATAAGGAAATGCACTTCCCGCATTCTGTGGGTTTGCTTTACAGTGCTTTTACTTATTTTTTAGGTTTTAAAGTTAATTCTGGTGAATATAAACTTATGGGATTAGCTCCTTATGGTGAAGAGGATTCAGAACAAACAAATTCATTTATAGAAACAATAAAATCTATACTAGTGGATATTAAAGAGGATGGCTCTATATGGATGGACCAATCTTATTTTAACTATGCCACTGGTTTGCGAATGGTGAAGGATAAAAAATGGAATAAACTATTCGGTTTTTCAAGAAGAAAAGAAGAGTCAGACATTGAGCAACACCATTGTAACTTAGCTTTTGCCATTCAAAAAGTTACAGAAGAGATTATTATAAAAATGGCTAAAGAGGCTAAGAAGATTACAGGGTCTCCTAATCTTTGTATGGCTGGCGGGGTTGCATTAAATTGTGTTGCAAATGGAAAATTACTAGAAGAAGGTTTGTTTGAAAACATATATATACAACCTGCTTCTGGAGATGCAGGAGGTTCTTTAGGAGCTGCACTTGCTGCAAGTAATATGTATTTTAAGGACCCTAGAATTCTTGATGAGAATAAAGACCAAATGAAAGGTACTTATTTAGGTCCTGAATATTCAAACAAGGAGATAACCTTAATGAATCGCAAGGAAAAAGCAGTAAGCAGCTATTATAAAAACTTCGATGACCTTATAGAAGAAATTACAACTAAAATCTCTTCAGGGAATGTTATAGGCTGGTTTCAAGGAAGAATGGAATTTGGACCAAGAGCATTAGGAAATAGAAGTATTATCGCAGATGCCAGAAATCCTGAAATGCAAAAAAAGATAAATCTAAATATTAAAAACAGAGAAGGATTCAGACCTTTTGCCCCTTCAGTTTTACTAGAAGAAGCTTCCAAATATTTTGATATTAAAAAGGATTCTCCTTATATGTTATTTGTTGCTCCATTACTAAAAACGTTGCGTAAGAATAATTTAAATGAAGATAAAAATTTAAGCTTTTGGGATAAATTATATCAGACAAGAAGTGATTTTCAAGCCATAACACATTTAGATTTTACCTCTAGACTTCATACCGTAACAAAAAGCACTAATGAGAAATATTGGAAGTTATTAAAAACTATTAAACAAAAAACTGGTTATGGAATGCTAATAAATACTAGTTTTAATGTTAGAGGAGAACCTATGGTTTGTACCCCTTATGACGCTTATCGATGTTTTATGAATTCAGATATGGATTATTTAGTAATCAATAATTTTGTATATTTCAAAAAAGATCAATTAGATTGGCAAAACAAGGAGAAATGGAAAATTGATTTTAATAAAGACTAATTTCTAAAAACAAAAATGGACTTATTAAAAGACATTGTATTATTTATAATGGAGCGAAAAAAATACTGGTTAGCTCCAATTATTGTGGTTTTATTTATATTAGGCTTATTAATTGTATTTGGGGGCAGTAGTGCTGCAGCCCCATACATATACTCATTATTTTAAGGATGCAAAAAGCAAACACAGACCCTCTTAAAACTATATTAATAATTGTCTTAGGCTTAATTATTTTATATTTTAAGTTTCAGTACAATTGGATATTATTTATTGCAGTAATCATCACTATATTAGGTTTAATTTCAAAAAAGGCGAGCGAAATAATAGATTATTTATGGATGCAATTAGCTTGGCTATTAAGTTTAATAGTACCAAAAATTATTTTAAGTGTATTTTACTATTTACTATTATTCCCAATGGCATTAATATCTAAAGTATTTGGAAATAAAAATGGAATTGTATTAAAAAATAACCGGAACAGTTTTTTTTTAGATGTAAATAAAGAATTTAATAAATCGTCTTTTGAAAAACCATGGTAACATAGAAATTTAAAAATAACGATAAAACTTTTCGTTAGCGATTTTTAAAATTTCTTTATCCCCCCTACTATTACCATAAGCATAAATATAATCGGATGTTTTTAAATTATATTTTTCATTAATTCGAGAAACTTTTTCTGGACCAATACAATTATTTCCTTTTAGTTTCCCTGTTAGCTTATTGTTTTTGAATTCAATTTCGGTAGCTATACAATCAATCTCCAAACGCTTACACCACGGCTCTAACCATTGCGAAATGGATGCAGAAACAACCACTACTTGGTGTCCTTGCTCTTTATGCCATTCGATTCTTTTTAGAGCTTTGGGGCGAATGGTTTCATTTAATGGCGATTTAGAATATTGTATTCCTAATTCTGAAAATCTATCTTGATCCAAATCTTTATAAAAATAAGTCAAGAGTTTTTCTTTTAAAAATTGCCCAGAATTTATACTAAGGTAATAACCAATAATTGATATAAAATTAACGATAATACCAATCCAAACTTTTTTTTTGCCTTCCGTAAAAATTATAAAATCAATAAAACTATCTTTTTTAGTTATGGTTCCATCAAAATCAAAGAAAGCAATAATCATAAGTTTAATTTTTTAAATATAAACTCTGGTATTAATCGTATGATACACATAATGTATTTCCATACCCATTTTATGTATACATTGTTTTTTTTGTTTTTATGAGCCTTAAATACTTTTTTAGCTAATACATCGGGGCTTATAGACAAAGACTTTGGCAAGTCTAAATGTGAGGTCATTTTTGTATAAACAAAACCAGGTTTTACTGTTAAAACATGAATATTATTTGAATGAAGCCTTGCTCTCAATCCACTTAAAAACTGAGTAAATCCAGCTTTAGCACTACCATAAAAGTAATTACTTTTTCTTCCTCTCTCCCCTGCTACAGAGCTAATACCAATAATAAAACCTTCTTTAGCTTCTTCAAAATAATTTGCCAAATGACTTAAAATGGTGACACAGCCAATAAAATTGGTATTCAATATATTTAATAACTCCTCCGTATTATTCTCTGCAAGTTCTTGACTCCCTAAATATCCTACACAACAAATTACACCATTCGGTTTTGTTGTTAAATTTGCTACAAATGAATTGTTTGAAATAAAATCTAAAGCATCAAAATGTTTTAACTCTACCGAAATTAAATACTTTAATCGCAACTCTTCTGCAAAAGTATTTAGTTCTTCTATCTCTCTACCAGCCAAAATTAAATGATATCCATGGCCAGCGTATTCTAAAGCAATTGCTTTAGCTATGTCACTTTTTGCGCCAAGTATAAGGAGGTTTTTCATTTTAATTTATTCATTATATCTATTTACAAACCTAATCTTTTAGATTGTAAAGATTGTAATTTTTCAAGATCATACTTCTTTCTAACTTCATTAAATTCTTTTATCCTTGGATATCCTTTTTCAAAGAATGTTTTACTCATTCTTCCATCTTTAGCCAAATATGCTCTTCCGTTATATTCTGAAACTATAACATCTAATTTATCCAAAAAAGTCCATAAACCTTTATTTACTTTAAAGTCCATTGCAATAGTATAGCCTTCCATAGGAAATGAAAGGTGATTTTCATTCTCTTTTCCTAACAGTTTTAAAATGGTTAAATACGAAATATGTTTACTGCTTTGTACTTCAGATAGAATTTTAAAAATTCCTTGGTACCCGTCCTTCTTTGGAATTACAATCTGATATTGTACAAATCCTTTTTTTCCATAAATCCTATTCCAATTATCAATACTATCCAAAGGATAAAAAAAGCTGTTTAGATGAACCTTACTTTCTTTATTTGCATTTCTTATAAAGTAGTATAAATTATGAAGCTTTATACTAATACTATTTAGTATAAATGAAGGGAAATACTTAGGAATACTTATTTTCTTTGAAGTAGGATTTTCAAAATTATCATCTGTTGCATGTTCCCCTAAAAATGTAATTGCTTTGCCTAAACTTGAATTTTTAGACATACCATCTATCCAAGAAACTAAATAAGTGGAAGTATCGAAGTTTTCAAATACTTTAAAGGTTTCTTCTAGATTTGTTGTTGCAACTGTTTTTTGATTTATATAAGCGCTTTTTATAGGTTTTAAGCGGAAAGTCACTTCCGTAATTATCCCCGTAAGTCCCATTCCTCCACAAGTTGCCAAGAAAAGTGAAACATTTTCTGTTTTGGAACAAGATATTAAAGTTCCATTTGGAATTAGAACTTTTAAACTCATTATAAATTCGCTAAAACAACCTGCTTTATGATGGTTTTTTCCGTGAACATCTGCAGCTATTGCTCCACCTAAAGTAATAAATTTTGTTCCTGGACTAATTGGCAAAAACCATTTATAGGGTGTGATTTTATTAATGACTTCAGATAATAACAATCCAGATTGACATTGCAAGATTCCTTTTTCAGAATCAAAAAAAATGATTTCTTTTAAATTATCCGTTTTTACAACATTATCATTTAACGAACTATCCCCATAACCTCTACCATTAGCATTAACAATAAACTCCTCATCTTTTAATAAATTAGGAATCTTACCATTTTTAAGATAATGCAAATGAGAATTTATATTAAAATAATTTCCCCATGATTTTAAGTTCTTTAAAAGTGGTTTTTTGTCTTTCATATATAATGAACAATTATAAAAGTAAATGCCCATAAGGTAATTATCAATTGTAATTTCCAATCACTTAATACAATTCCTGTTGGGTCTTTATATCCTTTATGTTGTTTTAGTAGTTTAAAATACCTATAAACGCCAAGCAATACAAATGCATTTGTTATAATTATTAAAGGGCTCCCTATACGTTCTACAACACTATCGTTTATTGTATATATAAAATAAGTGATACACAACAGAGTAGAAATAAACAGTAAGATATTATTGATCATTTTCAAGGAAAACAATTCAATATTTGCAGGTTTAATATTGGTATGTTCAGACAAAACATAATCGGATCTCCTTTTCGAAATCCCTAAAAATATAGATAAAATAAAGGTCATTATCAATATCCAGTTGGATGCTGGAATGTTAGTAGCTATACTTCCTATAAAAATTCTAATAATAAAACCCAATGAGATTACTAATACATCCACAATAGGAATTTTTTTAAGAAATAAGTTATACAGAACATTAATCCCTAAATAAGTAAGAAACGCATAAACTAACAAAACATTTATACTACTAACTATTACAAGGCTTAATGCAATTAGAACTGCCCCTATAATCGAAGCTTTTTTTACAGAAATTATGCGGGAAGCAATTGGGCGATTTTTTTTAGTAGGATGTAATCTATCCAATTCTAAATCGTAAATATCATTAAAAATATAGACTCCACTAGTCAATAAACAAAATAGTACAAATACGATTAGAGCCTTAAAAAAGGTTGGGGAATTAAATTGAAAATCAAAAAATAAGGCTGCGAAAATAAAAAGGTTTTTCACATAATTATCCACTCTCAATAATCTAAAATAAGTTGTAATGCTATTCAATTTTCAGGTTTAATGAATTATTGATATTTTCTTTTTCATTTATTAAATTAACATCCTCTGGGTATAACATTAATCCTTTTTCTATTTCATTTAAGGCGGTTTTAAAATCTCCTCTATCTTTATAAATAGAACTCCTTATTAAATAGATCAATATGTTGTTTGGATCCATTTTTTCTGCTCTACTTAAATCATATAAAGCATCTTCAAATCTTGATTGATTTATAAATATTTGACTTCGATAAATATAAACTAAACTCTCGTTATCGTTTAATTTTATAGAAGAATTAAAATCTTTAAGTGCGCTATTATAATCCCCATTATTAAAGAATAGAATACCTCTCTCTTTATAAGTATTTACTGTAGATGAACCTTGGAATATCACTTTATTAAAATCCTCTATTGATTTATTAATTTGACCTGTTTCTCTATAACATATTGCCCTCACAAAATAAACATTAGAAATAGTATCGTTGATAGATATAGCAGTATTTGCATCTATAATAGCTTCGTTAAATTTTTGATTGTTTTTAAGTAAGGTTGCCCTATTTAAATAAGCAAATGGATTTTTTGGCTGTATGGAAATTGAAGTAGTAAAATCTAATAAAGCATCTTCGAATCTATTCAAATTAGAATTTAATATCCCTCTATTTTGATAGGCTTGAAAAAAATCATCTTTATTAGTTATAGCTTCAGAATAATTTAATAATGCTTTTTCATTATCACCCCATCTATCATAGATATATCCTTTATTATAATAAGCTAAATAATAATCAGGTTTAAGTTTTAAAGCTAATTTACAATCTTCTAAAGCTTCCTCAAGTCTATTATCTTTTATTAGAAAAGCAGATCTATTTACATAAGAAACAAAGTAGTCTGGGTAATATTCTATGACTCTTGTCCAAACTGTTTCAGAATTTTTCCAAGTTTTAGAATAAGAAATAGTTTTAATGGAAAGGAAGGTAAAAAAAACAATAGTGAATAAAATTGTCGCCTTTTTAAATTTCGGTTTATTTTCAAATACCCAAACTAATCCTGATGAGAAAATAAAGAAAAGTCCAAAATATGGCAAATAAGTAAATCTGTCTGCGGTAACTGATATTGCAAAAGACAAGACCTGTATTACAGGAATTAAAGTGATAAAAAAGAAGCCAAAACCAAAAACTAATACTCTATTTTTTTTAATCTTCGTAATACAAAAAGTCACTAATAACAAAACTGGTATTGCAGAGGCGGTAAAATACCATGGCACAGGGTTACCAGATGGAGTTGGATATGGATGCAAAGAACATAACTGATATGGAATTATCAACTTTATTAAGTAAACCAAGTAGCCATAAAACCCAACACTTAAAGAATCTATTATTGAGTAAAACTCTCTAAATTGTAGTGCTTCCCCCATTTTCTGGGCTTTAATAGAAATAATGGTAAATACAATGCTTAAAATAAAAAGTGGGATTTTTTCAAGAATTAGAAGTTTTAAATCTTTTCTTTTATTCAAATAATCCATAGCTAACAAAACAACAGGAAAAGTTAATGCAGATCCTTTTGATAATAGAGATAAAATATAAAATAAAATGCACAATATAAAATACTTCCATCTAGAAGTGTTGTATTTAGGGTCTTGATAATTAAAGTACATGATTAAGCCTAGTATATAAAACAGGGTATACAATAGATCTTTACGTGCAGTTACCCATGCGATTGCTTCCATATGCATTGGGTGAATACTAAACAATAAACTAGTTAGAAAAGCAATTTTTATATTTTTAGAAAGCTTGAAACTTAAATAGTAGACCAATCCAACAACAGTAAGATGAATTAACAAATTTGTAAAATGAAAAATTCTAGGATCTAGTCCTAAGATACTATAATCTACTGCCCAAGAGAGCAATACAATAGGATTATAAGACCCATTAACTTGTAAAGTAGTAAACATTAATTGTATACTCTCCCAAGATAATTTCTTTATCATTGGGTTTTCGATAATATAAATGGGGTCGTCTAAATTAGTCCAACCATTCATTAAAGTTGGCAGCAGAACTAAAAATGATAGTACTAGAACACTAGCAAAAAAACCATTTTGTTTACTCATAAGTTAATTGAAAACACATCCAACGAAAATAATAGTAAAAACCAAGAATCACTATCAAAAATTAATAAATTCTATTGCCGATAAATTTGGATGGATCGTTTTATTTCAAGTATTTTTGAGTTACTATTATAAAAATTCATATTAAACCATATGCATAAATATATACAATCAAGAACCTTTTACTTTGTTCTAGCATTTTGTATTTTTTCTATGTATTTATTTGGTGCTATATGGCCCGATATTTTTTGGTCTACTCATTTTTTAGCGTTTATACCTGCCCTAGGAAAATATTCATTTTTAATTATTACTTCCTTAATAATACTATATGCTTATAAAAGTGAAGACCGTAAACTAAACCTCCGTTTTTCGCTAAATAATAAGAGTATTCTTATCCTTAGTATAATTGCTGCCTTAATTTTCTATTATTTAAATATTGCCAATGATTATTATGGAGATGCAAAAAATTTCAATCCTTTTTTAGATCAAAAATTATTAGAAATTAAAGATGGTTTATGGAAAGAACTATTCTCTATTCAATTTAAAACAGGTCATGCAAGGTGGGGGGTATTTAATTTATACAGTTTAGTTTCCTATGTATTAAAAACAGATATGTATCAAACTTTCAAAATAATGGATGCATTGTTTGGTGCTGGCTATGTATATGTTTGGCTACATGCGATTAACAGGTATTCAAAAAATACGAATACCAATTTTATTCTAGCATTAATTGGATGCTTTTCTCCAGTTCTTTTAATTTTTTGTGGGCATTTAGAAACCTATGGTTTTGTATTGTTTCTATTAATGGCATGGGGATATCTATTTGTACGTGCTTTTAATGAAAAAAATAAATTTTTACTATGGCTTTTAATTCCTTTATTTATTATTTGCGTACGATTTAATACCCCATCGATAGTATTATTACCAGCATTAATTTTATTATTTATTCACTTTTACTTTAAAGATAACCCCAAAGTAAATGTCTTATTTGAATTGAAAAATTTATTTAAATATATTTTAATTCCATTATTCATACTTGGTTTAATAAGTTACTTTTTCATTTTAGGAGATTATAATGATTCTAGAATATTAAATAATGAAACTAAAGATATCGATCGCTTATTCCTGCCTTTACTTTCCCCAGAAGTACCGTTGGACACTTATAATTTACTAAGTTGGAATCATATTTCCGACTTCTTTATGAGTTTCTATTTCTGGTCTCCGGGCCTGTTATTTCTTATTGGCATTATAATAATCAACATAAAAAAGATTAATTGGAACAACACTTTACTCCTACTCATACTATTAACTATTCTATTGTTTCTAGGTTTTCTTTTTATGATTAATCCTTTAATGTCATTACCAATGGATTGGGATTTATATATTTTACCAATTCCTTTTGTGTTAATATTCTTACTATTAATTTTTCAAAACCATTCTGAAATCGTTTTTAATAAAAGCATAATACTATATATAGTAGGCTTACAACTATTAATAGTTCCATCTTTTATAGTATTAATGAATAAAACAATGCATTCATATCGGGTAGAAAGTGTTGGTGTTAGAGTACACAACACTTATTATCAACATGCAGATTCTTATTTATTATACGCATTACAATTGCTCGATGGAAAGGAACTTTATTCTATAAGAAAAAATAATCTAATAGATAAGTTAAGCCCTACCATAAATGGAAAAATAGATTCAAACTATGCTGCATTATTATTAGATGAAGGGATTAATCTGTATGCAGATAAGGATTATATTAAATCTAGGGACTTTTTACTATTAGCAGAATCGCATAACCCAAATTTTAATTTAACCAAAAAATATTTAGAATTGGTAAATACTGAGTTATTAAGAGTTCCACTAATAATTTCTAAAAAACATTTAGATAAAGCCAATAATTTAGTATCGGAAGGTATATTCTATTTAAGACAAAAAAAGTTTTATAATAAAGCATTAAATAATTTTAATAGAGCTTTTTTTTATAACCCCACAGATTTAAATATTGTTTTATTACAGATGGAAGCATATTTTTCAAAAAAAGATTTTAAAAGGGCTTTAATAAAAGCAGAGATTTTAGCTGAACAAAAGTATCCAAATCAAAAACAAGCTTTTAGGTTTGTTATACATTGCTCATTAGAGGTTGAAGATTATAAAAAAGCACAAGACTTTTCTAAAAACTATTTAAATATTTGGCCAGAAGATCTATTGATAAAATCGATTTACGATAGCCTGAATAACAACAATAACATTAACGAATTAAAATATAAATTTGCCAAAAATGAATAACCATGCGTGAAAAATTAATTATTATATTTTGTTTTTTTATTTTTAATAGTTCTCATTCTCAAGAAGATCACAGTGTAGCTAAAGAGTGGATCGATATTATACTAAATATGATTATTGAAGATGGTCAAGGTCCAACAGTCCAAGCTAGAAACTTATTTCATACCTCTGTGGCAATGCATGATGCCTGGGCTGCTTATGATAAAGACCAAGAAACCTATTTTTTAGGAAAAGAATATCATGGTTTCCAATTACCTTTTAATCCAGATTTTAAAAGAGTTTCCAAAAACACAGATAGTTTAAGGAAAATCGCAATTGCACATGCTGCATTTGGAGTCATACATGGACGCTACAATCAATATGCAAGTAAAGTAAGAACCATTGATTATCTATATGAAAAAATAGAGGAATTAGGATATAATATAAAGCCTAGGTCTAAAAATTATGAAGATGGAAGTCCTGAAGCCTTAGGGAATTATATTGCAAATTATATTATTGAATTAGGTGATAATGACAATTCAAGAGAAGATGACCGTCATGAATCTGAAACGTACAATAATGTTAATATAAATATTAGACCTGATTTACCAGGGACAGGTGTTTTAAAAAACCCAAACAAATGGCAACCAATAGAAATTCGTCCTTATATTGAAGTAAAAGGAAATGACAAAACTTTAAAAGACTGGAATTACCTTTTAATTGATGGTAATAGTCAGTTTTTAACCTCTTTTTGGGGAGAAGTATTTCCCTTTGCTTTACCCTACTCTGATAATGGCTTATATTTCGATCCAGGAAGCCCTCCTCTATTCCATAAAAACGACTCTATTAGTTCGGAGCAATATCAATGGGGTTTTCAAATGGTGCAAGATTGGTCTGGTTATTTAGATCCTAAGAATAACAATGTTTGGGATATTTCACCAAAAGGCATTACCAGTATGGATGATCATTTACCAGAAACATTTCAAGAATATAAAGACTATTATAATTCAATTAAAGAAAATAAAAGAGGCAAAACAATTAAAAACCCTCATTCAAAAGAATACTATCAGAAAAATCAAGCGAAACAAGGGGATTACATTAGAGTAATTGCTGAGTTTTGGGTAGATGGACCAAATACTAAATCCCCTCCAGGACATTGGTTAGAATTTTTAGGAAAAGTATCCTATCATCCCGATTTTGAAAGAAAATGGAATGGCAAAGGAAAAACATTAAGCGCTTTAGAATGGGATATAAAAAGCAATTTTATAATGACAGGAACTCTACATGATGCTGCTATAGCTTGCTGGAGCATTAAGAATTATTATAATTATGTGAGACCCATTACTGCAATAAGATTTTTAGGCAGTTTAGGACAGTCATCAGATGTTAATTTACCAAATTATAATGTCAAAGGATTAAAACTACAAAAAGGAAGTACCGAGTTAGTTAAAAAAAATGATCCACTGGTAGGAGACAATAAAGAGAATTTAAATAAAATAAAAATTTATGCATGGAAAGGTCCAAATGAAGTTGACAATCCTTTAGTCGATACAGCAGGTGCAGGTTGGATTTTAGCAGAAAACTGGTGGCCCTACCAAAGATATACTTTTGCAACCCCTCCTTTTGCTGGATATACTTCTGGGCATTCCACCTTTTCAATTGCAGGTGCAGAAATACTAAACTACTTAACCGGATCACCATATTTTCCAGAAGGGTTAGAAACCTACAAAACAATTAAAAACGAATTTTTATTGTTCGAAAATGGTCCCTCAGAAGACCTAACTTTACAATGGGCAACCTTTTATGATGCCGCTATTGAAACATGTCTATCGCGTGTATGGGGAGGAATTCATCCTCCTGCAGATGATATAGAAGGAAGGAGAATGGGCAAAAAAATTGCTAAGAACGCTATTCTTTTTTCTAAAGATTTTTTAAAATAGTATAACATTACGATCAAGTTGAATATTTGGATTTCAATATGAAAAAATATACAAAATTAATTTTATACCTAATCAGTATTTTTATTTTTCAAGAAGTCTTTTTTAGATTTTTCTTTCCAATTCCTGAGATTAAAAATTTTGATCGTATTAATTTTATGCTTTTACATTTTGACGGGACTGGTTCTAAACACTCTAGAGATCAAATTTGGGAATGGAAATCTACTCTGGATACTTCTGTAACATTTAAACATTATATGAATAGATATGGGTTTAGAGATAAAGAATGGACTGTAGATAAACCACAAAATAAATTAAGAGCATTATTTATCGGGGATAGCTTCATAGAAGGAGTTATGGCTAGTCAAGATGAAACTATTCCAATCGCTTTTGAAGAAGCAAGCAAAAACGAATACGAAGCCCTTAATGGAGGGTTACTTGGCTGTGGCTTAAATTCTTACTTACAGCTTACCGCAGATATGATTCCTATATTTAAACCTGATCTAGCTTTCCTTTGTATTTATGCAAATGATCTTGGAAAAAAAACACCCAAAATTCCAGAACATTATTTAGAACCAGATTTCTTTAATAGGTTTAACCCAAGATTAATTGAATTGTACCATCAATCAAAAACCTATGGCCCAATAAATTTTAGGTGGAAATTAGATAGCAAGCCTTATTTGCCATCCGTACCAAATGAAGGAAATCCTTGGACAGAAAATGAAGATAAATTAATTGGTGAAGTAGCTCCAACAATTGCTGATAATATGAAAAATTCCTCTCTTAATCCTTTTCTTACTAATGCACTGGCTAAGGAAGAGAATTACTTAAAAAAGTCTCCTTTAATAGGGGAAACATTAGAGTTCTTTAATTATGTATGTGCAGAAAATAAAACCAAACCCATTATAGTTTATATCCCAAGTCGAAATCAAATTTCTGATTATTATTTACCATTTGAAAAAGAATACTGTATTAATAAATGTCCAGATTCCATGAAATTAAATAAGCCAGAATATCAAATCTGTCTCTTATACACATCTCCGAGCCCACGAGACTCCTGAGCATCT
>CAJXRD010000055.1 GCA_913058295.1 uncultured Flavobacteriales bacterium
TCATCACAAGAGCTGCCTATTAAGGAATCATCAAAACTTGGGCAAATATCTATTGGGTCACAAATCCCATCATTGTCGGTATCTGGTTCAGGAGTCCCTTCACAGTTACAGTTTGTTGTGTATATGTCGTTGGATGTGCAATCGTCACCATCATCACAAGAGCTGCCAATTAAGGTGTCATCAAAACCTGGGCATAGATCAATGATATCACAAACTCCATCTCCATCATTATCAGGTTCAGGAGCTCCTTCACACAAACAATTTGATGTATACACATCATTCGTAGTACAAACATCCCCATCATCACAAGAGCTGCCTATTAAGGAATCATCAAAACTTGGGCAAATATCTATTGAGTCACAAACCCCATCATTGTCAGCATCTGGTTCAGGAGTCCCTTCACAGTTACAGTTTGTTGTGTATATGTCATTGGATGTACAATCGTCACCATCATCACATGCGGTTCCGATTAGGGCATCATTAAACCCAGGACATTGATCAATGGCATCGCAAACTCCATCTCCGTCACTGTCGGGACCAGGAGTTCCCACGCAATCACAGTTTTCATCATAAACATCATTAATAGTACAAGGATCACCATCATCACAAGAAGTTCCTGTAGTACAAGTTTCATTACAAGCCTTAATGACTGCATCATCAACATATATATTATCATTATTACCGGAGGCGTCACAACGTAATCTTATAATGGTGTTATTTGTGAAAGATATTCCACTAATTGTAATCGATTCATTATATCGATTATTATTACTAAAATCTGTTCCCGATGCCCAAGTTTGGTATATAGAGTAAGATGTCCCTCCATTTGTAGATATTTCCAAGAAAAAATCTTCCCCGTTTTCCATGCTTGAAGGATAGTATGAGAATTCAAAAATCACCTCGCTAAATGTAGACAGATCTAATAAATCGGTATACATAGAGGATCCAACTCCAGAATTATCTCTTAACCTTGCACTATAAACTCCCGTATTCGGGTTAGACGTGGATCGAGAGCAATCACTTCCTCCGTCGTTCCAATTTCCAAAATTACTCTCAAAACCATCGTTTATAATATCTACATAAGTACAACCTAAACAAGCAGAAAGGCCTAAAGCATTAATACCATCTTGCCATGCATGCGCCATTAGATTATAGCCAGTAGCATTTGGATGATTGATGCCATTAGAAAACAGAGATGTGTCTATAGACGTTAGATCACCAGGGTCTGTAAGAAATGGTGCATATAAATCTATTGTAGTTACGTTTTTCCCTTGTGCTTGGTATGCTGGAACCAAAGTGTTTTTAATATAATTATTGTAATTGACTATCCCTGATTGATAAGAAATTTTAGGCATAATTTGAGCAACTATGATATTTATATCTGGTTTAGTTGTAGTAATATAATTAACTAAAGTGTTTAACCCTGTTTGGTCTTGAGAGTTAGTACCTATTTTTAATAAAATAATTTCAGGATCTTCTGTCGCGAGCCATGACGCAATATTTGCATTTAAATAGCTAGCTGTTTGCCCACCATAGCCATGGTGATTATCTTGCGAAATATCTCTCAAATCAAACGGTGGCTCATATGTTCCACCCTCAGAAGGATCACCTGGAAATGGACTAACCCATGGCTCAGTAGAGCTTCCCATGTATTGTACGTCAATACCAGAATCAACAAGTAATGTATATAAATCGGCTCTATAACCAAACATAAATTGGTGATTCCAATCTGGGTTATCTGTGTATCCAGCAGTAATTGAATCTCCCATTGGCATAATATTTAACACACAAGAAACAGGTGGTAAAACATCAGTAGACACACCAAAAACATCTAATTCTCTCCATACAAATGCACCTGCATTTGCGCCTCCATTTACTTCGTTTGCTGTTATTTTAATTTTTTGTATTCCTTTAGCAAGTATTTCACTACCATCTCCTACAACTACTTTTGTAGTTCCTCCACCTACACCTAATGGTTGACAATCTCCAGTTTGAAGCGTAGTGTAGGCGCCTCCAACAGGCTGAACTTCAATAGTCCAACTTTGGTTTCCAAATCCTGCACTTTCCCAATCTGCAATAGATACAATAGAATTTAGATCATATCCTGTTCCATTATCACCTGTGCCTAAATCGTATGTTGCGGTAGCACCTACTGTAGTCCAAGCGCCTTCTACTGTTCCTCCAGCTGTTGCAAAGTCACGGCCATGTACACCGTCTGTTAATTGTGAAACTGAGGCACTGTTAGTATTATTCCATCCCGCTATGTCAATAGGAGTAATACCTGTTAATAAATCACTATTACTAACATCACTTTGATAGGTTAAGGGAGTGAGCGAAGAGTTACAATTAGCTGGAGTAGATACACCAAAAACATCTAATTCTCTCCATACAAATTTTCCTTCATATGCACCTCCGTTTACTTGGTTTGCTGTTATTTTAATCTTTTCTATTCCTGTAGCAACTATTCCACTACCGCTTGTTAAAACTACTTTTGTAGTTCCTGCTTCATCACCTAATGGTTGATAATCTACTGTATAAAGCGTAGTGTAGGTACCTCCAACAGGCTGAACTTCAATTTTCCATCCTTGGTTTCCATATCCTGCACTTTCCCAATCTGCAATAGATACAATAGAATTTAGATCAAATCCTGTTCCATTAGCCCCTGTGCCTAAATTGTATGTTGCGGTAGCCCCTACAGTAGTCCAAGCTCCTTGTACTGTGTTTCCAGCTCCAGAATAAGTATCACCATGTATACCGTTTGTTAATTGTAAAGCTGAATTACTCCAACCACTTGTACTAGGTGTAATACCTGCTAATAAATCACTATTACTAACATCACTTTGATAGGTTAATTCCGTGGTAGAAAAAACCTCAGTTACAGTATCAACCTGTGAATATAATGTAGGATTAAATAATAGGGACAAAAATGAAAAAAAAAGTACGAGTTGTTTCATCAAGAGGAAGGTTTTAGTTAGTTAATATTTTTTATATTAAATTCTTCTTAAAGATAAAACAATTATTTTGACTCACTTTATCGAAGGATTAATGTTATTCGAAGTATTAAAAATGTCGTTAGCCTAAATATAATTAATGCTATCATAAATATTTATTTTATTTGCGGTTGTCAAAAAAAAGCCGACTACTTAAATATAATAGGCGAAACCAACAATAAATTAATTAAAAACATTATGAAAGTACTTTATTTTAAAATTTTATTTTTAGCAGCTTTTACCAGCTTCTTATTTGTAAACTGCGAGAGCGATGATACTGAAGAAGTCATAGTAGTTGTCGAAGAGGAAGAAGAAGATCCAATAGATCCTTTTTCTCTTGAGCGTGAAGATGGCGGTGCAGACGCGGTAAATATATTAACTGAAGATGTTTATACCAGTTTGACGATAGAACTTGCCTATGTAGAGGGGGATCGCCCTAAACAAACATCATTAGATTCGTTAACAGCCTTTATTAATAGGAGAGCATATAAAAGTGGAGGAATAACCTATACAGAAACGGTCCTTCCTAGTAGCGCAATATCATCGTTAGCACCTATCGGTGATAATGATGTGAATGCACTTGAAGAACAATACCGAACACAATTTAGAAGTGATACGGACATCGCAGTGTGGATTTTAATGGTTAATGAAGATATACTAGATGATGATACTGTTGATGAGAGTGTACTTGGTTATGTGGATACCAATACACGTATGGTAATGAGTATACCAAATATGATTACAGAAGGAGAAGGTACTATCGAATCAGGTTATGATGGAGTGGAATCTACTACCTTTCAACATGAGTTTGGTCATTGGATAGGTCTGGTTAATGGACCCTCAGATGATCCTGTACATGGACCCGGTGAACATGAAGGTATTGATGATGAAGGAGAGGGCACAGGCCATTGTAAAGTAGCTACTTGTTTAATGTATGTTTCAGGTAATAACCCTTTTCAAGAGGGGTATATTTCAAGGCTTCAAAATGGATTTCTTGTAGAATTAGATGCGCTTTGTATTGCAGATTTACAGGCATTAGGAGGGAAATAATATATTATTAGAAGCTAATAAATATTAGTAGATTTGGTATTTACTTTAATCTACTCTCCACATAAAAAAAGATCTAATTAAAATTAGATCTTTTTTTATGTTTAGATTCTTTATCTATTCAGATTGCTAGATTAACAATTAAATCACCTCCACAAATAAACCCTCATCGGTTTTATTCACTTTAGTCAAGCCATGTTTTGTTAAGCCTTTAATGGTCTTATCCCACTTCTTGTTAGATAAACCCGATTGTGTTTTAAGATCATTCAATAGGATAGGGGAGTTGTCTTTTAGAATATTAAAAACCACCTTTTCATCATCACTCATCGCTACCTGTTTTACTTCAGGTTTCATTTGAGGAAAGAACAGTACTTCTTGTATGGATGCATTATTAGTTAGAAACATAATAAAACGATCCATGCCAATTCCCATTCCAGAAGTTGGAGGCATTCCATATTCCAATGCTCTTAAAAAATCTTGATCTATAAACTCGGTAGCTTCATCATCTCCACGTCCAGCTAATTTTACTTGATCTTCGAAACGTTCTCTTTGATCTATTGGATCGTTTAACTCAGAATAGGCATTGGCTAATTCTTTTCCGCAGATAATCAGCTCAAAACGTTCTGTTAAGTCTGGGTTAGAACGATGCTCTTTTGTTAAAGGACTCATCTCTTTTGGATAGTCTGTAATAAAAGTAGGTTGGATATAATTGGCTTCACATTTTTCACCAAAGATTTCATCGATAAGTTTTCCTTTCCCCATCGTTTCATCCACTTCAATCCCCATTCCTTTTGCAGCTTCTCTAATTTCATCTTCCGATTTTCCTGAAATATCAAACCCAGTAAAGTGCTGGATAGAATCTGCCATCGTCACTCTTGCATAAGGAGCTTTGAAATTAATTTCGTGTTCCCCGAAGGTAGTCTTTGAACTTCCGTTTACTTCCGTAGCACAGAACTCTAATAATCTTTCGGTGAAATCCATCATCCAATTGTAATCCTTATAGGCTACATAGATTTCCATCATCGTGAATTCTGGATTGTGAGTACGATCCATTCCTTCATTCCTAAAGGTTTTTGCGAATTCATAAACACCATCGAAACCACCAACGATTAATTTTTTTAAATATAATTCACAGGCAATTCGCATATACATAGAAATGTCTAAGGAATTGTGATGTGTTTTAAATGGCCTTGCAGCAGCTCCACCTGGGATAGATTGTAGGATAGGGGTTTCCACTTCATAATAACCACTATTATTAAAGAAGGTACGCATCGCTGTAAATAGCTTGGTGCGCTTGATAAATACTTCTTTTACTTTAGGGTTTACCACTAAATCTGCATACCGCTGACGGTAACGCAATTCTGGATTATTGAATTCATCAAAAGTATTTCCTTCACTATCAGTTTTTGGTAATGGTAATGGTTTTAATGCTTTGGAAAGTAATTTAAAGTTCTTCACCATTACGGTTTTTTCTCCCACTTTAGTGGTGAATAACACTCCTTCAATACCTATAAAATCGCCTATGTCTAATAGTTTTTTATAAACATCGTTATATAAAACTTTGTCTTCTCCAGGACAGATTTCATCTCTATTAAAATAGACCTGTATTCTACCTTCTGAATCTTGTAGTTCCGCAAAAGAAGCTTTTCCTTGAATACGGCGTGACATTAATCGTCCAGCAACGATTACTTTTTTACCTTCTTCAAACTTCTGTTTAATATCCGTTGTCATTGTATCCACCGGAAATAAATCTGCTGGATATGGATTAATACCCAAAGCTCTTAGCTGAGTGAGCTTTTCTCTACGTACTTGTTCCTGTTCGGATAATTGCATAATTACATTTTTTAGAAATGCAAAATTACATTTTTTACAAGAATTAATTAAGCTTTAGGGCTAAAGTGTTGCATATTAAAACGAAATAGATATTTCATAAAAAAGCCTTTTAGTCTTTAAGATCTAAAAGGCTTTTAAAAATATAAGGAAAGCTTAATTTACTTCAACAATATTCCCCTTAATTTTAAGGGTTTTTCGTGTTAGGTTTGCGTTAGAACTCACCGTAATTGTTTTGGTAAAGGCCCCAACTCTTTTAGTGTCGTATTTAACTTCAATTTCTCCTTCTTCTCCAGGTAAAATTGCTTCTTTGGAATAGGTTGGAACGGTACAACCACAACTTGCTTTAACATCAGAAATAATTAATGGAGCATTCCCGGTATTCGTAAAGGTAAATACTCTCATTCCATCCGATCCTTTTTCAATAGTACCATAGTCTACAATTTCAGATTCAAAATTGATACTGGCTGTTTTTTTTGCAGTCTCCGAATTTTGAGCCTGCATGCTTGCAAAGCTAAATACAGTTAATAATAAGAATACTTTCATTGCACTTAGATTTTTGTTTACTGTTAATTTCATGATTAATGATTTTTAGATTAATAATGATGCAAACATCAGTAATACAAAGAAAGATTTATGGAAAATAGAGGTTGAAATAGGGACTAGTCCCTAGTTGAATTATAGTTTTAGGTTTTTAACCTCGTCTCTAGAAGTGACATTTAATTTTTTGTAAAGATTGTTAATGTGCGTCTTTACGGTACTTACGCTAATAAATAATTCGGAACCAATTTCTTTATTGCTTTTATCCATTAAAATCAAGTCCAATGTTTTTTGTTCTTGACTGGTAAGCTTTTCTTTGGAAAATGAATCGTTTTTTAGGATATTGTTTCTTTTATAGAGGAAGAAATTCATTAAAATGGAAAGAAATAACAACAATCCAATAAGATATAGACCCCAAGAAAAAGATTCTTCAGTATCTTGATTTACTAAAAACCGATCGGCTTTTAATTCATTTTCATACTGCTGAAGATAATTGGAATCTGGATATTTTTCTTGTAATCGTTTTAAAAGCTCTTCATAATAGGTATTTGATTTTACATCATTTAAGTAATAGGAATATAAATTGTTTGTGCGATTGCTTAAAAAAGAATAAATATATAATTCTGCCAAAGGTTCCTCTAATTGCTCTCCAAAATTTTGAAAAGTAGTAAACCATTTTGTGGAGTTTATTTTTCTATTGGCTTCACTTCTATAGGTCCCAAATGCAAAATGCATATCACTTTTTAGAGAATCTATTTTTAAGAAAATGGCAGCTTTTTCATTGTCAGATTCTATTTTACAAAACATTTCCCTTTCAAAAGAAAAAGGAAAGGATAGATTGGTTGTATTATTAGCAATAAATATAATCTCTTTACTATTGATGCAATGACCTGAAAAATGATTCACATTTTGATCGTCTTCTTGACAGGTGTCTATATGAATGCGATATATTCTGTTTTGCTGAGGTAGATTGTTGCCTTTTATTTGAAAATATCCAGAGGAATCAGGTATTACTTTGGTTAAAATTTGTTCTGGATATACTCCAGATATTTTACGAAAATCTTCAATTACAGATAAATATACATTTCCTTTTTTTAGGTCCTCATTTACAAAGCCATCAAACTCATATTGTGCAAAACAGAGTTGTGTAAAAAATAAAAATAAAATGTAAAATATGGGCTTGTAAATCTTCATAGCAAAAACGAAGATATACAAATACCTTGGTGTAACAAAAGGAAATTATTATGGACATATAGCTTGATTATTAATCGTAAATTTGCACCTATGAGTATTTGGAGAGTTATTCTATCAATTTTATTCCCACCATTAGCAGTTCTAGACAAGGGTTGTGGTTCTATTATTATTGTTTTAATTTTAACTTTATGTGGATGGATTCCTGGAGTTATTGCCGCGCTCATCATCATAAATAATCCAAAAAATTAAATAATGTTGCAAAGATTTCTTTTTTTATTGGTGCTAATTTTCACCTTGGTAAGTTGTCAATTTACCGAAACGATGGTCATAAATGAAGATGGTAGTGGAAGTATTTCCATTTCTATGGATTTAAGTGAAATGATGGCTTTTAGTGGGGAAATGATGACAGATTCTACCCTTACTAAAATGGATACGATTATTCCTTTTAAATATATTCTAGAAGAAGAAAAAGACAGTATTGCAAAACTTTCCGCTAGAGAACAAAAAAGATTAAAAAACTTAGAAAATTATAACATCCATTTAGTAACAGATCCTGAAATCAACCAAATGGTAATTGATGTTTTTACCGATTTTAAAGATGTTTCTGAAGCTAATGAACTGATGAAGGCTTTTGATGAAACGGATGAATTTATCCCTGGAATGAAGACGGATGAAGAGGGTGACAGTAGTAATGAAACTAATGTTGGTGTTAACTATTCCTATAAAAGAGGGGTTTTTAAAAGAGATTCTTATATCCTTGATCCTGAAAAATACCAAGTACAGATGGATAGTATTAAAGAAATAGAGTCGTTTATGAGTGGAATGACCTATAAGCTTAAATATACTTTTCCTGAAAAAATAAAAAAATCTTCGGTGGAGGATGCTACCTATTCTTTGGATGGTAAAACCATAGAAATGGAACGGTCTTTTATAGACTATATTAAAAATCCAGACATTATGGATTTAGAAGTGGAATTGGAAAAATAGGCTTTGAATAAAACAATCGAAATACGAGAATTAGGTTCTAAAGATTATAAAGAGACTTGGGATTATCAACAAGAGATATTTAAGGGTATCATCGACCTGAAAATTAAAAATCGAAGAGAGGACACTAGTCTAGAAACTCCCAATTATTTTTTATTTGTAGAACATCCTCATGTATATACCTTAGGGAAAAGCGGAGATATTTCTAATCTTCTAATTACGGAAGAAAAACTAGCCGAAATTGGAGCAACCTATTATAAAATTAATAGGGGAGGTGATATTACCTATCACGGTCCAGGTCAAATTGTAGGCTACCCTATTTTAGATTTAGAAAACTTTTTTACAGACATACATAAATACCTTCGTTTGCTGGAAGAGATGATTATTAGAACTCTGGCAGAATATGGATTAAAGGGAGAACGGTCTAAAGGAGAAACAGGGGTTTGGTTTGATGTTGGGACACCATTTGCTAGAAAAATTTGTGCTTTTGGAGTTCATGCAAGTCGTTGGGTTACCATGCATGGTTTTGCTTTAAATGTCAATACCAATCTGGGCTATTTTGACCATATGATTCCCTGCGGAATTAAAGGAAAATCAGTGACCTCTCTTAATGTAGAGTTAGGAAAAAAAGAAATTCCAATACAAGAAGTAAAAGAAAAACTAATGAAACATTTTTCAGAGCTATTTGAAGCGGAATTGAAATTTTAAAAAGATTTATTTTTCAAATTTAGTGAGCTCACTATAGGCTGTTAGGTTTCCATTGGCATCATAAGATTCTTGTTTAACCATACCAACACTTTCAGCAATCCATTGTTTAGAGCTTCCCTCTATTTTTGCCATCATATCCAAATCTAAAGTGGAAGTTAGCACAAAGCAATCGTAAGTTCCAGATGGAGTTATTACAGATTCCTTGGCGATAATTTTTCGGTCTTTAATAGTTACAATTACGTTCATCGTCATCCCCATATTTATGACCATTTTCATGGAAGCATCAGGTAACACTAACCCAACAGAAAGATCGTTCGGCATTTCTAAATTTGTTCCTGTAATTTCATATTCAAACTGACCAAACTGACTTAGCATTTGAGGATTCATCATAGATTTAAAATCTATAGAAACACCTTCTTCTGTACAGGTGATATTATGAGAGGATTCCATAATTTTCTCCCCATCTTTATCAGACATTTTAGTAGCCATAGTAACGACTTCGTTTCCATTTTCAGTACGATTATCAATAATAGAATGGTCTAAAATTCCTGAAACCTTTCCTTTTTTAGAGTAATTTGTATATTGAAAAGAGGTCCCCTCTTCCATTGGATAATACTTACTGCAATCGTTTTGTGAAAAAACAAAAGAAGTAAATAATAGAAAAGTTATTAGACTGATAATGAATGATTTCATTGGATTATTTATTTAAAAAAGTTAGTTAAACAAATCTAATCAATATATTTTTAATTGAAATATTTATAGAATACTGGAAATTGAAGCAGTTTTATTCTATCTCGTAGAGTAGGATTTCCTTTGCACCACCTTTTACAATAATATTCTTTTTTCCATTTTTAGAAGCATCGCCAAGATCAATAGAAGAAGTCCCAAATAAAGGGAAGCCATGGATTATTTCACCCAATTTATTAAACAAGTAAACTTTCTTTTCTTGTGTTTCGGTGATGGAGATATAAGTTCTTTGATTGGCTATAAATATTTTTGGTGCTGTGTAAATTCCAAAAGGAAGCTCCACTAATTTTCCATTAATCCGCATTAGGTTATCATCAAGGGTAACCTTAGTTTTACCTTTTATGGCGAACCAGTATGCAGTAACCTTTAATTTTATAGTAGTTATTTTTCCATCTTGACCAATACTGTGTTTTGAATTCTCCTTAGTAATAACTACAAATTTTTTCCCTTCCTTAGCTATCGGGATTTCTGAAAAATCAAAGGTCTTCGAGATGGATAGTCTAGGTTTCCCAGTTCTATTTAAAATATTAAGCTTCCCGCTTTTTTCGGCAATTAGGATATAATCTTTACTTGCCATACGAATGTGTTGCGGAGCTAATACAATATCTGAATTTGCTTTTTTAAATTTAAACCCTTTTACCCTTTTTCCTTTACTATCCACCATTAAGACTTCATTACCTTGAGTAATTAAAAAACGATAATTTCGGTTACTATCGTAATCAAATATGGATAAAGCTTGTGATATGTCATCTTTAAATTTTATTGGAAACGCATCCACATTTCTGCCAGTTCTATCCAATACATAGACATTGTTTTTGGTTGCAAAAGCTAATTGTTTTTTGCCATTTCGTAATAGATCCACTTCATTTATGCTTCCTAAAATTGGGCTGTCCAGTTTTTTAGTCCAAAGAGTTTTTCCGCTGGAAGAAATAAAATAAAGTTGGTTAGCAACATCTTGTACTACAATATCTTTTCCTCCAGTTCTATGATTACTGAAGAAATTAATATCTCCCATAATATCGTCTTCTAATTGAATGCTAAAAAGCTGTGATACTTTTTGGGTTACTTGCTTTTTAGATTTTGTAGCTTCTTTACAGACTAAATTTACATGGGCAAAATCACGATCAAAGCTAAATTGTAAAATTGCTAAGGGATACTTTTTAAATGTAATAGGATCTAATTCAGTTTGTAAAAGACTAGAAATGACTTTGGAATAATTTCCGTTTAACTTTATAATTAGGAGGGAAGACTCATCACTTAATTGGGAAAGCGCTTCTTTATAATAGTAGGTGGATGCAAGGCAATTATTAGTTAAAAACGAATTGATAATATGTTTGGCTATTTCTATAGATTCAGAAAAAACAAAAAAGTGCTCCAATTTAAAAACGATTGTTGGTTTTACATCTGCTAATAATGGAGAAAATAAAGTAGAAAATAATTCTGGTTTTGTAAACTGTTGGATCTCAATCCCTTTAAAATTTTCTAAAGGGCTTATATAATTGGCTAAAGCTTCTTCCGTCAAAGTAGGGTCAATACTATTTAAAACCATTGCATTTCCTTTCGAAAAATCTATTTTACTAACCTCCTTTACAGATTCGTATAAATAAGCAGCCTCTAAATCTTTTATTTTTATGGCCCGAAACTGTTGCAAATTATTTTGAAAAACATCAAAATCATTAAATGTTAATGATACTACGCCTAGAGCATTAGTTGGAGTGATTTTTCCAATTTCGTTTTTTTGAGGAACTAAGTTTTTAAAAGCAGATAAAACTTGTGGGATACTATCATTTACCAAAATAACTCCCGTCGCATTAAGTGCATCTGGCAAGACTTCTATATTTAAGGAAGCCCAAGAAGCAAAGTCTATGGTAGTAGATTTGTTTAATGGAATTTGATTTACCGGGAAAATACTAGTAAAATCTGATGCTGTTTTTAAATTATAAATTTTCTGAAATATGGGGTCTTTTTCATATTGTCCATCGATACTGTTTTCAAGAAGTTGTTGAGAACTTGATGCGATAAAAACACTATCTTTTAATATGGTAAAAAGTTGCTGTTCGTTAATAGTTATCTGCTGAATGCTATTCTTTTTATAAGGAATATTCTCTATGGACTTTTCTGGAATTGAATCCAAATTAAAAAGATTTTCGGAAGGCTTGGTGATAAATATAAAATGATTGCTGTCTTTAATTTTTGAAATGCATAATAAACTAGTAGAATCTGGCTGAAGGTAATTTAAAAAATTGCTTTCCTTAAAAAAAGAATAAGGTTTGGTATTCTTTAACTTTGAAAGGAAACTATTGTTTCTTATATCGGATTTTAAAACATCAAAATCTTGAATTTTAAAAACAACCGATACTCCTTCAGGAATAAATTGGGATAGATCTCCCGTTTTTTTTGAAGTATCCTCACAGCTATATAAAACAGCTATGACAAATAAAAATAAAAAGCTTTTCAGGAAAACATTCATAAATCAAAAATAATAAGGAAAATCGCTAATTCCCTATAAATGATAATTGTTTTTATACAGGTTTTTAACAATCTGAAAAGGGGTATTTTGATTCTTGGATTTGTTAGATCAAATAAAAATTATTTAATGACCTTTTTGTTCTAAGTTCTAATATTCATAAGATTTAAATCATATTCTTCGGCTAAGAGTTTAAAGCTTTTACGGTGGTATTTAGTAACCCCGTATTTTCTAATTGCTTCCCGATGTTCTTTTGTAGGGTAGCCTTTGTTTTGCTTCCAGTTATACATTGGAAATTCTTCGTGAATTCTTTCCATATAAGCATCTCTATAGGTTTTTGCTAAAACGGAAGCTGCTGCAATATGTAAATATTTACCATCACCTTTTATCACACATTCATGAGCTATGTCTTTATAAGATTTAAAACGATTTCCGTCAATGGCAATAAACTCTGGGCGGGAAGTTAGTAGGTCTATCGATTGATGCATTCCTAAAATAGAAGCATTCAAAATGTTGATCTCATCTATTTCCTCCATCATTATATGGGATACCCCAAAACAAATGGCTTGCTCTTCGATTAGAGGTTTTAGTAATCCTCTTTTTTTTTCTGAAAGTTGTTTAGAGTCTGTAAGGATTTTATTTTTAAAATTATCTGGTAATATAACTGCAGCAGCAGTTACAGGTCCAGCCAAACATCCTCGACCAGCTTCATCTGTTCCACATTCTAATAATAGCGGGTTGATTTTTAATTTTAGCATTTAAAAATAATACAATGTAATTCCGTTCAAAAGTATACCTTTGCTTTGTAAGTAAAAAATTGATGAATAAACTGTTTTTAATATTTCTTTTTCTTTTTATTTCGGTATTTGTTTACTCACAAGATACAGATAGAAAAGCACCCAAAAAGAAGAAAGAAAAACCTTCCATAACTTTATATAAGATCGTTTCGGCACAACGCGACACTACTTTTGTGGATACAAGTTTAAGCATCCAAAAAGAGTATAAGTTTAACTATTTGCGAAGGGATATTTTTGAATTACAAGAATTTGCGAATGTTGGTCAGACCTATAATACTTTGGCATACGATTTTAATGATAGCAACTTAAAACCTTTATTTGCTGCCCAATCTCATCACTTTAATTATACTGAAATAGAAGGAATGAAGTATTTTAATGTGCCAACTCCTTTAACAGAATTATACTTTAAAACCGCTTTTAAGCAAGGGCAACAATTAGATGCTTTTTTTACAATAAACTTATCTGAACAATTTAATTTTTCTGTCGAATATATGGGGGTAAGGTCTTTAGGTGCTTATCAACATAGTTTGACAAGTACAGGAAATTTTAAATTTACTTCTAATTATCATACTAAGAATAAGAAATATCAAATTCTTACTCATGTTACTGCACAGGATATTTTAAATGAAGAAAATGGTGGGCTTACAGAGTCTTCCATTTTACTTTTTAGGGAAGATGCAACAGATTTTAAAGACAGGGGAAGATTAGATGTTAATTTTGAAGATGCTGAAAACTTATTGAAGGGTTTTCGGCTATTTATAGATCAAGAATACCAACTCATACAGAAAAAGGATAGTTTGTTCTCAACAAGTTTAAGTTTAGGGAATAAAATAAGTTTTGAAGACAAATCTTATTTGTATCGTCAAAATAGTCCTTATGATGGTTTTGGAGAATCCTATGTAAGTTCCAATATAAATAATAAAGTAAAACTAGAAGATTTTAACGTGCAAGCTTATTCGCGTTTTGAAAATTCGACAATTGGAAACTTAACCGCTTTTATTGGATATACCGATTATAATTACGGCTATAATACCGTATTGTATTTAGACGATGGAAATATAACAAACAGATTAAAGGGGGATTTAGTTCAAGCTGGAGCTACATATAAAAAGAATTTTGGTGGCTTTCTGGTATTTGGAGAAGGAGCTTTAAATATATCTGGGGATTTTGATGCTACACTTTTAAAGGCAGGAGCTGCGTATAGTATTAATTCAAAAAATAAGCTTAGCGCAGAATTCAAGACACATTCAGTAGCGCCAAACTTTAATTTCTTGTTATTCCAAAGTGATTATAAGAATTATAATTGGCAAACTGATTTTGAAAATGTGAAGACCCAACAATTTGAAGTTCATTTGGAGTCCACTAATATTCTTAATGCATCTATTTCTTATTCGGGTATCGATGATTATACGTATTTTACTGTAAAGGCGAATGATTCTACACCTACACCTCATCAATATAATGATCGTGTAGATTATGTAAAAGTGAAATTGCAAAAAGAATTTCGTTATAAAAAATTCGGATTAGAAAACACCTTACTATACCAAGAAGCATTGAGTGGAGAAGAGGTATTAAACGTGCCGCAATTTATAACTCGTAATACACTGTTTTTTCATGACGAATGGTTTAAAAAAGCTTTATACGCCCAAACAGGAATTACTTTTAAATATTATGCCAATTATAATATGAATGCTTACGACCCAGTATTAGCAGAGTTTTATGTGCAAAATGAACAGGAATTAGGCGGCATTCCTTACTTTGATATATTCTTTAATGCCAGGGTAAAACAAATACGGTTTTATTTTAAATACGAAAATTTTGGTGCTTTATTTAGCAGTAAAAAAGAATATTTTGCAGCACCTGGATATCCTTATCGAGATGCAGTTGTGCGATTTGGTATTGTTTGGAACTTCTTTATGTAATAGAGTTTTTATACAAAGAACCCTATAAAAGCTCTATACTTTTATAGGGTTCTGTCTCAATCTATAATCTTGTATTATGTTTTTACTTTAGTTTTGCTAAACTTTGTGCAATAGCTTCAGTGTATTTGTCTGCTGCCTTTATAGCATCTTTGGGGTCAGTTATTTTTGTAGTGGTAGCTGCTAATAATTGGTCACCATCTTCTTTGTCCAAATTGTAAAATAAGGTCTCTAAAACATATTTTTTTGTAGTAGAGGTATAACTACTTCCAGAGCCATAATAGGTTCCAAATGAAGAATAAGAATAAGGGTGCATATAATAACTATTAAAGCCACCATAATATCTAGGATAATAAGAAGAGTATGGTCCCATCATTCCCATGCCCATATAGTCATCATAATAATTTGTAGTTGTAGTTTCTTCATAATCTTTTAAGACACTAATAGAAACTGCATCGTAACCTTCGTAACCAAAAACATCTCGAATTAGTTTTTGTTTTTCTTCAGTCATTTCTTGATCTGGATTCATTTTAGGGAATCTTGTAAAGCTTTCGGTAGCTTTGTATCCAGCAGCTCTTAGTTTATTTGCAATACTAGTTTCAAAATCTGCACGAACTCCTGCATCAGCCGTTCTGGCGATTACCAATATATTTCTGTCTTTTAAATCTTCTTTTGCGTTTTCTCCTTTCCAAGCACTTAACACTTTTACTTGTGTATTACAGCCAGTAAATAAAGTGAATACTAATGCAATTATAATATAGTTTAAATTTTTCATAGGTATTTTATATAATTTTAAAAGGAAATTTAATTTTGTAATTAGTCTTTGAGTAGTCCTCTGGAGATTACAATTTTTTGTATTTCTGAAGTGCCTTCATAAATCTGAGTTATTTTTGCATCTCTCATTAATCGTTCTACATGATACTCTTTTACGTAACCATTGCCCCCGTGTACTTGAATAGCTTCTATGGTTACATCCATAGCAACTTGTGAAGCATATACTTTCGCAATGGCGCTACTCATATCATAATTGTTGCCTTGATCTTTATCACAGGCTGCTTTATAAACTAATAGTCTAGCAGCTTCTATGCTGGTGTGCATATCTGCTAATTTAAATGCAATGGCTTGATGATTACAGATTTCAGTTCCAAATGACTTTCTAACTTTAGAATAGTCCCTTGCCAATTCATAGGCTCCAGCTGCAATTCCTAATGCTTGAGATGCAATTCCAATTCTACCTCCACTTAAAGTTTTCATGGCAAAGGTAAAGCCGAAGCCATCCTCTCCAATTCTATTTTCTTTAGGAACTTTTACGTCGTTAAACATTAGTGAATGTGTATCACTTCCTCTAATCCCTAACTTATCTTCTTTAGGTCCAACAACGAATCCGTCCCAGCCCTTTTCTACTATAAATGCATTAATCCCACGATGCTTTTTATCCTTATCTGTTTGAGCAATTACTATATAATAATCGGCAGAACTTCCATTGGTAATCCAATTTTTTGTTCCGTTTAAAACATAGTGGTCTCCATGGTCTATAGCAGTGGTTTTTTGTGATGTAGCATCAGAGCCAGCTTCAGGTTCACTTAAGCAAAATGCACCTAGCTTTTCTCCGGTAGCTAATTTGGTTAGAAATCTTTGCTTTTGATCTTCATTGGCGTATTTTTCAATTCCGTAGCAGACCAAAGAATTGTTTACAGACATTACCACACTTGCAGAAGCATCTATTTTAGATATTTCTTCCATAGCAAGAGAGTAAGATAATGTGTCCATTCCGCCGCCGCCATATTTAGGGTCCACCATCATGCCAAGGAAACCAAGTTCTCCCATCATTTTAATTTGTTGGCTTGGAAATTCCTGCTTGTTATCACGTTCTATAACACCAGGTAATAATTCGTTATTTGCAAAATCACGAGCTGCGTCGCGTATCATTATATGCTCTTCGGTAAGGCTAAAATCCATTAAAATCTATATTAATTCTGTCTCTTATACACATCTCCGAGCCCACGAGACTCCTGAGCATCTC
>CAJXRD010000056.1 GCA_913058295.1 uncultured Flavobacteriales bacterium
GGCTAAAGTAATAGACGCTGCATTTACATCCAAACTACCAATTTCCCCTAAAAAAGATATTATTTATTTGGGAGCAGGATTGATAGGTTTGTTGATTCCTTTTCTGTTTATTTATTTTAAAGTTTTGTTAAACACAAAAGTAGAAAACAGAAAAGATGTGGAAAACGAATTGAAGGGTATGAGTTTAATAGGAGAGATTCCATTAATTAAGGGAGATACCGATCAAATAATCAAGGCGAACGACAGATCTGTATTAGCGGAATCTTTTAGGATATTAAGAACCAATATGCAATACTTTTTTGTAAATAAAACAAAGGAGGATCAAAACAGAACTATTTTCGTAACCTCTACTATAAAAGGAGAGGGGAAAACATTAGTAGCTTTTAATTTAGCATTGACCCTATCTCATTCTGGAAAAAAAGTAGCATTGGTGGGAGCTGATATTAGAAACCCACAGTTACAGCGATATATGCCAAAGGAGGTTAGAAAAAACAAAGGGCTTACGGAATTTATTATACAAGAAGATCTAGGAGTTAAAGAAGTGATAACTGCCTCTAAATTTAAAAATATCGACATTGTACTTTCTGGAGCCATACCTCCAAATCCCGCAGAATTATTAATGCTGCCAAGAGTGGAGAATTTCTTTACAGAATTAAAAGAGAATTATGATTATGTTATTGTGGATACTGCTCCTTCCATGTTGGTAACCGATACCTTAATAATAAGTAAGTATAGTGATGTTACTCTATATGTAATAAAAGCGAATCACACCGATAAAAAACTATTAGGATTTACGAAAGAAACGATAGCGGATGGAAAATTAAAAAATGTCGCTTTGGTATTGAATGGAGTCAAAATGAATAATTTTGGTTATGGAAATAAATATGGATATGCTTATTCTGAAGACAAACCAAGTTTAAAAGAACGATTATTTGGATAAGAGAAGCCAAAGATATATCATAAGGTATGCAAAAGTTAGAAAAGAGAAACGCGCGGATATTAATTGGCTTTGTTTCTTTTTTCTGTTTTTCCTATTCTTTGCTAGTTTTGCCCAAGAAAAAATAGAATTTTCTGGAGAAGGATCTCTAATTGGTATTTTATCTTCTGAAGACATTATTCCATTTTGGTTTCATAAAAATACCAGTACTAGAATTGGAGAATTTACCAATGGAGCCATGTATGGAAAAAGTGAAGCAAAATTTGATTGGGGAGAAAATAATACTCTTAAAGCAGGAGTTTCCTTAATGCTTCGGGATGGTATAGAAGAGGAATTTCAAAGAGAGAATTTATTTTTAGAATACACCAACAATTGGTTAAAGACAACTCTAGGAGCAAAAGAGCGGCCTATACTTTATAATGATCTATCCTCTAATAATGGGAATATTATCTGGTCTACTAATGCTAGGCCAATGCCTGGGCTTATTTTAGAAGCTAAACAACCCACAAAAATTTCAAAGATATTCGCATTAGATTGGGGAATTGCACATTATAGTTTAAATGACGATCGATATGTAAAAGATACCCGAGTACATTATAAAAGAATTGGACTTGTCGTAAACCTTAATGAAAAACATAAGATAACTGGACAATTTCAACACTTTGCGCAATGGGCAGGAACCTCCCCAGAATATGGAGTATTACCAAGTGACTTAGAAGCTTTTATAGATGTTTTTTTCGCACGTAGTGGAGATGAAAGTACAGCACCAGGTGAGCAGCAAAATTCAATTGGGAATCATTTGGGTTCATATTTACTAGATTATCAATTTATAACTAAAATTGGTAATTTTTCAGCTTATCATGAGCATCTTTTCGAGGATGGTTCTGGTACTGCTTTGGCAAACTTTCCTGATGGGGTTTGGGGAGCTACATTTCAACCAAAAAAATTAAAGGTCTTTACCATGCTACTTTATGAATATGTGGATACCAGTGACCAAAGTGGGATTTCTGGATTTTCTGGAATAGATAATTATTTTAGCAATAGTATTTATCGAAGTGGTTGGACCTATGAAGGTAATATTATAGGAACTCCTTTTATAACTGCAGATGATTCAATTGACCTTGACCTAATTGAAAAAAATCCTACAGCAATTATAAATAATCGAGTACAGGCACATCATTTTGGTCTTATGGGGACTTTTAAAAAAATAGATTGGCTTTTTAAGACTACTATTTCAAATAGCCTAGGGACCTATGGAAGACCATTTGACCCAAGTATAGAGAGTTGGTATAATTATGTTTCTTTTTCTTATGAGACCGATAAATACGGGATTTTTAATATTATTGGAGGAGCAGACTTTAGCAATATAACAGATACGGTTATTGGGGGAGGATTGTCTTATAAATATGTTTTTTGAAAGCTTCTCTTTAAAGGATTAGATTCCGAATCTCCTTTTATTAAAAAGATTCCGAATCTCCTTCCAGTCGTTCGGAATAAATTCGGATGGCAAAAAATATACTATTTTTTGATCCTCATTTACTTTCCAATACAAAAGTTTGCAAAGATATTACCCAATAAATCATCATTAGATACCTGCCCAGTAATCTCTCCTAAGTAATATAATACCTGTCGTAAATCTATGGCTAATAGGTCTCCAGATAAATGAATATCAATTCCTTCTTGCACTTTTATTATTTCACCAAGTGCTTTATATAAAGTGTCATAATGCCTTGTATTAGTTACAATTAACTGATTGTTGTTTAATTGATCTGCACCAGCATGATGTAATAAAGTTTCAGATAATAATTCTATATTGCCTTTGTCTTTTGCTGAAATAAATAGAAGGTCCTTTTCAGAATCTTTGAAGGTTTTTAATAATTCTTTGGAAGCCTTATCGGTTTTGTTTGCCACAATAATAGGTTGTGCTGTACTCTCTAATTTTTGTAGTTCCTTTTGAAGTTCTGAGATACTCATCTCATTAATATCGAAGAGATAGATATAAATTGCAGATTTCTTTAACTTCTCTAAAGCACGTTCTACGCCAATCTTTTCAATTTCATCGGTAGTATCTCTTAGTCCTGCAGTATCTATAAAACGGAAACGAACCCCACCTATAGTAATTTCGTCCTCAATAGTATCTCGCGTAGTACCTGCTATATGACTAACAATAGCGCGTTCTTCGTTTAATAAGGCATTTAACAGTGTCGACTTACCCGAATTTGGTCTACCAACGATAGCAACAGGAATCCCATTTTTTAAAACATTTCCTGTAGCAAAGGAATCTAACAAGTGTTTTAAAAGTTTAGTAATCTTTGTGATTAACCTTTGAAATTCTTCTCGATTTGCAAACTCTACATCTTCTTCCGCAAAATCTAATTCTAATTCTATAAGAGAAGCAAAATTTAAAAGCTCGTCTCGCAATACTTTAATTTCAGAAGAAAAACCACCACGCATTTGTTGTATGGCCAATTGATGAGATGCTTTGGAGTCACTAGCAATTAAATCTGCAACTGCTTCTGCCTGACTTAAATCCATTTTTCCATTTAAAAAAGCTTGGAGTGTAAACTCTCCTGGGCCAGCCATTCTGCAGCCCTTTCTTAGCGTTAGCTGCAATATTTCTTGTTGTATGTATTCACTACCATGACAAGAAAATTCAACTACATTTTCTCCGGTATAAGAATTAGGATTTTTAAAAATAGTAGCCAATACTTCATCAATAACTCGATCACCATCCATGATATTTCCTAAATGAACGGTATGCGATTTCTGTTTTATTAAATCCTTTCCAGAAATAGAAACAAATAGTTCTGAGGCAATGCGAATAGCATCAGTACCTGAAAGCCGGATAACCGCAATAGCACCTGCTCCTGCGGGTGTTGCTAAGGCTACAATAGTATCTTGAAGTATCATGAGCGCAAAAGTACATAATTCCTATGTATGTAGGAATCTCATGTATCATAGATTTTGTCATTCTGAATTTAATTCAGAATCCATCAAAAAAAGTGCCTTTAATGTCATTGCGAGAAGAGAGGAACGAACGACGAATCAATCTCTTTACTATTAGGACATCATGAAATTACATCATTTCGTTCCTAATGAATATACTACTTATCTTAGTCCATAATTGTAACATTTACACCAAATTCTTTACTTATAATATATACCCTAATAAATTCAATCAAAAAATGGAAACGATTAATCAAACCCAGTTACGAAGCGACAATCAATTATTAGTATTAACACATCTTTCTCAATTACTAACCTATATCACAGGATTTGGAGGATTGATAGTGCCATTAGTTATTTGGTTAACACAAAAGGATAAAGTACAAGGTATGGATGCCCATGGAAAAGCGATTGTTAATTTTCAATTGACTATTCTGTTATTGAGTATACTAAGTATTCCAGCGATTTTATTATTAGGCCTTGGTATTTTAGCTTTGGTATTTATTGGGATTGTAGCTTTTGTTTTACCTATTATAAATGCTATAAAAGTAAATAAGGGCGAAGCGCCAAGTTATTTTATGACGATTCGGTTTATTAGTTAATAGATTTTGTCATTCTGAATTTAATTCAGATTCCATCAAAAAAATGACCTTTAATGACTTAGCGAGAAGAGAGGAACGAACGACGAAGCAATCCCATGATTATTGCTACATCATGAGTTTAATCACTTGTTCGTAAAGACGGTTTTGCTTTTACTGTATTACAATTTATAAGATTCCTGCCTTTATCGACAGCAATCGATACTTCGACTATACTCAGTACAGGCAAGCTCAGTGTGACAGCTCAGCACAAGTCGTAGGAATTTTAGTTATTCAACATCACAGGCATCACTAACATCGTGATAATCTCTCCTTCATCCAATCCATCTACAGGAGTTAAGATTCCCGCACGATTTGGCAATGACATTTCTAAAGAAACTTCATCACTATTTAGGTTATTGATCATTTCGGTTAAGAAACGCGAGTTAAAGCCTATTTGCATATCGTCTCCTTGATAATCACAAGTTAAACGCTCTTCTGCCTTATTGCTATAGTCAATGTCCTCTGCAGATACATTTAATTCTGCTCCAGCGATCTTTAATCTAATTTGATGGGTGGTTTTATTAGAAAAAATAGATACACGACGTACAGAGTTTAAAAACTGATTGCGCTCTATTCTTAATTTATTCGGGTTTTCTTTAGGGATAACCGCTTCGTAGTTGGGGTATTTCCCATCGATAAGTCGGCAAACCATTTCGGTAGAATCAAAAATAAATTTTGCATTCGATTCATTATATTCAATGGTAACCTCTTCTTCACTACCTGCTAAAATTGACTTCAATAAGTTTAAAGGTTTTTTAGGCATGATAAATTCCGTGTCTTGTGCAGCACTTAAATCTTCACGAGTATACTTTACTAATTTGTGAGCATCTGTTGCTACAAACGTAAGTCCTTCGGTAGAAAATTGAAAAAATACGCCGCTCATCACTGGTCTTAAATCGTCATTACCAGCAGCAAAAATGGTTTTTGAAATAGCAGAAGCCAAAATATCTCCCTGCATTTTTGTAGCATTCGGTTCTTTTAATTCAATAGCACTAGGGAACTCTTCTCCACTAGCATATGCCAAAGCATATTTACCGTGATTAGAGCTGATCTCTATGGTATTGTTATCTTCTATAGTAAAGGTTAAGGGTTGCTCCGGAAATGTTTTTAAGGTATCTAATAAAAGTCTAGCCGGGATACAAACAGACCCTTTTTCATTACTTTCCACCTCTAATTTAGAAGAAATAGTAGTTTCTAAATCGGATGCAGAAACTCGAAGTGAATTTCCGTCCAAATCGAATAAAAAGTTATCCAAAATAGGTAAGGTATTATTGCTATTAATAATTCCTCCTAATACTTGAAGTTGTTTTAATAAATAAGAACTGGATACAATGAATTTCATGGGTATGCTTTTATAGATTGGTCAAAAAAGAAATATTTTTTGATGAATTTAATTTCAAAGGTTATTTACAAATATATTCCAAAAAGCAGATTTATACCTTCGAAGGTAAAGGAAACTTATTAACAAAACTAAGTGTATTTCTGTTTTCTTAGGTAGGTAAATCCAAGTCCGAATATCGCTAATAAAACTAAGGGTAACAAGATATTAACAAGCTGCCAAACGATACGTTGTTCCGCCACTTTTTGAGGATCTAAAAATGGAACCGATATTTCTTTACTTCTTATGTTTATAAGTCCAGAATCATCCAGCAAATAATTAACGGTATTCAGTAAAAACTCTTTGTTACCATAAAAAGCATTGGTCCATTTGTCAAAACCAAGTTCTAAGGGCCTATTGCCTTGAAACTGATTTATAATTATACTTCCATCGCTAATAACTACCATTTTGGTAGGCTCACTTTTGCTTAGGTCTGTCGCTATTTTAAATGGTTTTATTCTATTGCTATATGCTGAAGGGAAGGACCCTTCTAGTAAAATCGATAATGGAATTTCTCTTGCATTATATTCTTTTTCTGAAGGCCCCTCGTTTACAATAGTAAGATTTTTAGTGATTTCTTTAGAAATATCAATTTCAACTGGCATTCCCACAATTTTTGAAATAGGAGAGGAGCTTAATAAAACCGTTTTTTTAAGTGAATTTGGAAGGGTATCTATACTGCTGGCATATTCAAACTTCACCGCTTCAATATTGGTAACTATAGGGTGATTGTTAGCACTTGAAGATAAAGGGTTGTAAAACCAAGGATATCTATTGTATTGCGATTCTCTTTCGGATCCTGAAGCTAATAAAATAGGAGCAGAGTACACATCTTTTACTAGATTGGGATTGACTCTAATACCGTATTTAAAGAAGAAATCGGTAAGATTTAATTCTTTTCCAAAGCCAAAATCATTACCACTTACAGAGTCTTTTTTCAACTCTACTGCATCGATTAACCATAATGAACTTCCGCCAGACATAGTGTATTGGTCCAAAATGTATTTTTCATTTTCGGTAAAGCTTTCTGTCGGATTTGCAATAACGATCAAATCAAATTCCTTAATCTGATCTAGAGTTTTAACTGGAGATATTGCAGCGGAATCTAGAGTGAATGGTGCAATATAATAATAGTCGCGAAGGCTAGTGAAAAAGTCTACTACATATTTATCTTCTAGTTCACCATTTCCTTTTATAACAGCAACTTTTCGTTTTTTAGGATGAACTAATTTGTTGAACCCATCTGCAAAAGCATATTCTAAATTTTGAATGGAATTTTGCACTCTTTCTTCGGAACTAATCCCCAACTGATTTTTAAGCAGTGGAATCTTAATGGGCCTACCCTTATAAGTTGCAATTGCCCAAGGAAAAATTTGTTGCGTGCTTACCTTTCCGTTTTCTTTTACTTCTACCTGTGCGGGTTTTGCTCCAAATTTAATCAAGGCTTCGGCGTCTCCTTCTATAACTGAAGGGTTCACAAATTGGTATTTAATATTAGGATTAAAAGCTTCAAACTCTTCTAAAAGATGTTTTGTTTCTGCTTGCAACCTCTTAAATTCTGAAGGAAAATCTCCTTCTAAAAACACTTCAATAAAGATTGGAGATTCCAAAGTTGCAATGGTGCTTTTTGCAGCTTTAGAAAGCGTAAAACGATGGTCTTGTGTTAAATCATAACGTTTGTAGAAATAATTTCCTACGATATTTAGGATTACAATACCGAGGATAACTAGGAGTAGATTTTTGGGTTGTTGTTTTATTGCTGCCATTATTCCTTTCCAAGTTTAAAAATGGTGAGTGTAATAAAAAATGCAGAAATACTAACAAAATAAATAAGGTCTCTAGTATCTAAAACTCCTCTAGCAATGCTATTAAAATGAGCTTTCATTCCTAAGGGTTCTAATATACTTAAGGAAGTGGAAAGAGTAGCTATGCCTTCAAAGCCATAGTACATAAAAAACGATAAGAATACTGCGATAATAAATGCTACTATCTGATTTTTTGAAAAGGTAGAAGCAAAAATACCGATAGAAGTGTAGGCAAAAACTAAAAATAACAAACCGATATAAGAACCTATAGTGCTTCCGAAGTCCCAATTTCCTGGGGGATTTCCAAGTTTAGAAATAGTTAATAGGTAAAGTAAAGTTGGAACTAAAGCTATACAGATAAGAAGTACCGAGCCTAAATACTTTCCTAATACAATGTTTTTTAAGGAGATGGGTTTTGTGACTAATAATTCGAAGGTACCCATTTTCATTTCATCACTAAATGCCCTCATGGTAATGGCTGGAATTAGAAATAAGAAAACACTTGGGGCCAATTCGAAAAAGGAATTTAAGTCTGCAAAACCATTATCTAGAATGTTATAGTTCCCTTTAAAAACCCAAAGAAATACCCCATTAATTATTAAAAATATTGCGATAACTAAATACCCAACAGCAGTTGAAAAAAAGGAATTAATCTCTCGTTTAAGTATGGCTAACATGTTTTTCTATTATTCATTTTTATTGTTTTGGTATCTGGTATCAAGTATTTGGTATCAAGTATAGGTATTAGTCTTGTCTCTTGGCTCTTGCTTCTCTAATCTTTTTTTTTATACTCTAATTCTTTTTCATTAATATTCAATTAATTATCCTAAACTATGTAAAGTGTCCACACTCCAAGCTTGGGCTTTAGAACGAAACATTGGTTTTGTTGTTGTCCAAACATTTTTAAATAATTCGCTATTTCGATAATTTTCAAGGTCGCTTTCCTTTTCCCATTTACTGTAAGTAAAAAATATGGTGATGTCCTTTTTATCTTGATACAATTCTAAAAAAGTACAGCCCGGAAAAGACCGTATTTTTTCTTTTACCTTTTCAAAACTGCTAAGAAAACTAGTTATATTTTCTTTTTCGAATTCCATTTTCACGATTCTTGTAAACATATAAATTTGGGGTCAATTAAAATTAATACTTATGGTGTCTCTGTATTTGAGTCCAAATAGAGTAGAGGCACTACCTACCGTACTAGGATTGCTTTTATAGATGGCAACTTCTAAATACCCTGAGGAATTCCATAAAGCCATTTTTTTACCATCTTCATCACGTATATCTTTTGGAGTATCAAAATTAATAGCATCGCTGTATCGCTTATGTACTTCTTTAAAGCTGGAAGTTCTTGCATTGATAGTAAAACTTCGGCCTTTACCAATCTTTTCAAATAATGTTTTGGTGATGTTACAGACTACATTTCCATAGTTGTCAATATAAATTACGGTTCCAATTATTTGATTGGCTTCAGAATTCACCACCGGTTTAATACCAACAATTTGTTTTATTTTAGAAATAGACTTCCCAATAACTTCAAGAGTACCACCACGTGCTATATGGCAGGCGACTTTTACAAAAACATCGAGGACCGGAAAATTTGATTCGATTTCATCGTGAACATTTATCTCAACAATCTTATCTGGGTTAATTTCTGAAGTTAGCATAGAAATAATTCCATTATTAGCACAGATAAAATAATGTCCGTCTAATAAAACGGCAATGTGCTTATTTTCAGGATTTAACTCTGAATCTATACCAATAATATGGATACTACCAGGAGGAAAGTTCTTATATGCATTTTGAATGATGTATGCAGCTTCCGTAATATGAAATGGAGATATAGAATGAGAGATATCAACAATTTTAATAGTGTCTAGCTCACTATAGATAGCGCCTTTTACCGCGCCAGCGAAGTGATCTTTTTCGCCAAAATCTGTAGTTAATGTGATGATCGCCTTAGACATATTGTTGATATTTTTTTAAACCTAATACCACAAAAATACAGTACTTTTGTTATTGACAAAACTATTTTATGTTTAGAATTAATTTTTTTAAAATATACAGCTTTTGAACGAACTTATTATAGAATTAACGGAGATTAGCCCACGTCAATTTTTTGGCGAACAAAATGCAAATATCAACCAATTAAAAGAATTATTTCCGAAGCTAAAAATTGTAGCTAGAGGAAATAAAATTAAAGCCTATGGAGATGAAGAGGTTTTAGAAGAGTTTGATAAAAGGTTAGCAATGTTGTTAGATCATTTCGCAAAGTATAATAAGTTAGATGAAAATGTTATTGAACGTGTTTTGTTGAGTAGAAGTAAGGATGATTATGAGACACCAGAAAGTTCAAATGAAGTTTTGGTTCATGGTGTAAATGGTAGAAAAATAAAACCACAAACTGCAAATCAGCGAAAGTTAGTGCAGTTAATGTTTAAAAATGATATGTTATTTGCTGTTGGCCCTGCTGGTACAGGTAAAACCTATACTGGCGTAGCATTAGCAGTAAAAGCTTTAAAAGAAAAACAAGTAAAAAAAATAATCTTAACTCGTCCAGCGGTGGAAGCTGGTGAGAAATTAGGTTTCCTTCCAGGAGATTTAAAAGAAAAGTTAGATCCCTACATGCAGCCATTATATGATGCATTAAGAGACATGATTCCTCCAGAAAAATTAGAGTCTTTTATAGAAAAAGGGGTGATTCAGATTGCTCCATTAGCTTTTATGAGAGGTCGTACTTTAGACAATGCTTTTGTTATTTTAGATGAAGCTCAAAATACGACGCATGCACAAATGAAAATGTTTTTAACCCGTATGGGTAAAAATGCCAAGTTTATGATTACAGGAGATCCTGGTCAAATTGATTTGCCAAGACATACGCTTTCAGGGCTTAAAGAAGCATTATTGATTTTAAAGAATGTAAGTGGCGTAGGAATGATTCATTTGGATGATAAAGATGTGATAAGGCATAAACTAGTTAAGAAAGTAATTTCAGCATATAAATCAATAGAGAATACAGATTAATTGTATGAGCAATACCCTTACAAATCCTCAATTTAAATTTCCAGGACAACAAAACGTATATCATGGAAAAGTACGTGAAGTCTATACTTTAGAAAATGATGTTTTATTAATGATTGCGACTGATAGGCTTAGTGCCTTTGATGTTGTAATGCCAAAAGGAATTCCGTATAAAGGTCAAATATTAAATCAGATAGCAACTCAAATGATGCGGGATACAGAAGATATTGTCCCAAACTGGTTAATAGCAACTCCAGATCCTAATGTAGCTATTGGTTATGCTTGTGAGCCTTTTAAAGTTGAAATGGTTATTCGAGGTTATATGAGTGGTCATGCAGCTAGAGAATACCATGCAGGAAAAAGAATTCTTTGTGGTGTTGCATTACCAGATGGAATGATTGAAAATGATAAATTCCCTTCTCCAATAATTACACCTGCTACCAAGGCAGAAGCTGGAGATCATGATGAGGATATTTCTAGAGAAGATATATTAAAAAAAGGAATTGTTTCGGAAGAAGATTATTTGGTATTGGAAGATTATACTAAAAAATTATTTCAACGTGGTTCTGAAATAGCTGCCAAACGAGGTCTTATCTTGGTCGACACCAAATATGAATTCGGAAAAACAAAAGAGGGTAAAATAGTATTGATAGACGAAATTCATACTCCAGACTCTTCTCGTTATTTTTATGCAGATGGATATAAAGAACGTCAGGATAAAGGGGAATCGCAAAAGCAACTTTCTAAAGAGTTTGTAAGGCAGTGGTTAATTCAGAATGGATTTCAAGGTCTAGAAGGACAATCCGTACCCGAAATGAGTGATGCTTACATTAATGTGGTTTCTGAAAGGTATATAGAGCTTTACGAAAATATTACAGGAGAAACTTTTGTAAAAGCAGATGTTTCTGAAATAGATAATCGGATTGAAAAAAATGTACAAGATTATTTCTCTAATTAGTTTTTAGAGATTATTTCTACTTTATTGGGATAGGTGATTTGGTATTGTCTTTTTGAAGATAGCTTTTTTAATTCTGCTACCTCACCATTACTCCATATTACCTTTACAGAGACATGATCGTCATTGCCTAATCCAAAATGTTGTTCTTTGGGATGCACCGATAAATACCCAGTGGTACTATGAATTTCGCGCCAGATATTCTTATAGGATTTACTATTCAAGATGAGTGTTGAACCAATCGCATCTCTATTTACTTTTTCATTAGGATCTCCAATAAGTCTAATTTTAATCCAATGGTTTTCTTTAGGCGATTTATTTTCTAAAACGGTAGCTTTTTCATGATAGTTATTAATAATGATATCAAGATCACCATCATTGTCAAAATCAAAATAACTAGCACTTCTTGCATTGCTATTTAAATCAGTTCCTAGTTCGGCAGCTTTATTTATTAATTCCCCTCCATCATTGACAAAGAACACGTTGTTTTCTTTACTACTTTGAGCATAACTAACTGTTTTTGATTTTTCTTGACGTTCAAAATAAAAAGGGTTTTCACTAGAGTAAACACTAAAATCATTCATGCCGTTTACGCAATACAAATCTTCATCTCCATCGTTATCATAGTCAAAAAAATCGGCATCCCATGACCAGCCTGTAGCCGAATAACCTCTACCTATATTTGTAGACAACTGATATCCTTTTAAAGAATTGTTCTCGATATTGGAAAGAAATAAATCATTGGCTTCAATAGTTCTAATATTCGCCATTTTATCTCGATCAAACTTCATTTGTGTATTTGCATTTGGGCTAACATACTTCTCATCTTTTTGCATCACTACAATATTAGAAATGTAAAAATCTGGATACAAATCTCCATTTAGGTCTGTTATTCCTACATTCATGGTATAAGAAGGTTTGTCTGTTCCCAATTTGGAACTTTCTTCAGTAAACAATCCATCTTTAGAATTTAAATAATATTTATTCACTCCAAAATCATTTCCAACAATAATATCTTGTAAGCCATCCTGATTAATATCGGCATGACCTAAAGCCTGAGTCCATCCTTTATTTGATTCTTTATCTTTAGTAAATTCCACTTCTTGGAATACAAAATTTCCTAAATTTCTAAAAAGCTTATTTGGCATCCCATTTATATTATCTCTTTTAAGAGTCGGTAATGTTCCTTCTAGATAATTTCCGAAGTAGCCAATATAAATATCCAACAATCCATCATTATCAAAGTCGAATGCTGTAGCAGGACCAGCAACTGCATTTTCTCCTCCTAGATTAGTTGTGGATGTAATTTCCTCAAAAGAAGCGCCATCAATATTCTTATACATTTTATGCGTTTCATTTACATAAGTGATAAAAATATCTTGAGTTCCGTCATTATTAAAATCTGCAATAATTGGTTGTCGAACTTCTCCAAAAGAGTTTAGGGTTTTATTCCAGTTGTTAATTCCACTTTCTTCGGTTATATCTTTAAAAGTTTCTGAATTAGTATTGAGATATAATTTATTTCCAAAGCCTCCTAAAAGTAAAACATCAATGAGCCCATCGTTATTTATATCTTCACAGGCTACCCCAGATCCTCCAAAAGCAGGAGGGATGGCTAGTTTTATCAGACTTTCTGATTCAGAAACAGAATAACTTCTTATTAGACGATTTAACCAGTCTGAAGATTTATGTTCAAAATCAATCCCTATATTTTCGGTTACTACCTGAAATCCGGTAGCTGTATCTTGAGAAGTGGTCGAAGAATTAATGGAAGTAGCTATCCTTGGAGTTCCATTAAAATCATAAGTATTAATTAAGCTTTGAATTTTGGTAAACGCATAGTTCACATCCGAAATATCCAAAACGTTTTTTTCTTGCTGATGGGAATTTTCTCCAGCTAAACGCAATACTAAAACTCCCATTTGTGCGATACCTTCTACCAATTGCTCTGATGCGTTGGGGTCTAAACTTCTAAGTGTTGTTTCTTGTAAATCATCTAGAGCATAGCCTAATATTCTCCAATGAAAACCACTATCTCTAAAGGCATCGAGATCATAAGATTCTATGCTGATGCTTTCGATAGGATTATTTGGAAAAAAAGTAACATCTTCAAAGTTATTAGTATTGGAGGGAAGGAATGTATTTAATGCTTTTTGTACCTTATCTACTCTTATGATAGGGCTGTTATCCTGTATGCTATAAGTATTGGATTGCTCTAATAGGGCTTGTGAAAATTGTATTAAAGATTCTAAATAATAAGTACGTAAGTCGTTAGAGGACTTAGGGTCAGTTGGCCATTTCTGTCTAGCGAAATAAACCTGAATATTTCTTAGAAAAACATTTTCGGCAATCTGATTGTATTTATTATAAGAGGATAATTTTTGCGCTATAATTTCTTTTACCAATGCGTTTTGGTCTGAATCTACATTCGAATGGGATTTGTTTGTTTCAGGATAGTTAACATTAGCTAAGGAGTTTTTGTTTTTAGATTCCTTAAGGATGAGAACCCAAGTCTCTTGTAGTCTTTTTTTAGAAATTACATTTTCGTTAGATTTTCTAGCATTGATATCCGCTATTTTTAAAGTAACTAAGGTTAATAGGTTTACATAATCATTAGCCATTTGAAGCGCTTCTGAATCAAAAGACAATAAATTGGATTCAGAGAAATAGATGAGGTCTTGTTCTACAGAAAGCAGAGATCGATAACCGTAAGAAACAGATGCGTATTGCTTATAATCTTTTTTTAAAATACTTATGCTGCCTGTAGTAAGTTGGTATTGATAATCTCCCTTTGCATCAGTTTCAAATAAAGAAATTTCCGCTAAAATTGGTTTTAAATGAATAGGAGATATTTTATGGGCATTATTTTTTTTAGCTTCAATAGTCCCTTTTTCTTTTAAATAATAAATAATTTCTTTCTGTATTTCAATTTTAAGACTACGAGCATCTTCCTCTAATGGGGTTCCGTACATAAAATCTTCGAGGCGATTTGCAGTAGCATAACATTTTGGGTCCTTGTCTTTTTCTAAGTCATGTATTTTCTCTATTATTTCTGAAATACTATTGCTTTCTTGAGCATATATATGAATATTAGAAAAAAATATTAAAGCGAAAATGAGGGCTAAATTGCTATGTTGCATATATGAATTATAATTATTGGTAAATATAAGGTTATTTAAAAAATAAAAATCTCTCTACACTCCTTTAAAACAGACTATTTGATCTTTCAATTTGTTTGAAATATAAAATTGTATTTAATACAATGATATATTTAATAATTGGAATATTACTAATCAATAATTACATAATGTAAAATTTTGCATATGTGTTTTCTGCTATTTTTAACAAATCAATTATAATTAAGTATCTTTATTTTATTATAGTATTTATTTATAAAAAGATCTTTTATAGGTTTAAATGTTTGTTTTACGTTAACATTGTTGAATTAAAGTTAATCGTATCAAAAGTGCAGTTCATGTATTTATAAACGACGTTCATCTAAATTATAAAATAAATTAAAATGTAACTTGTATATTAAGCAGTTATAACTAATCAAATTTTATTTTATGAAAAAACTACAACTTTATTTATGTCTTCTATTATTTGCAATAGGACATACTATGATTGCCCAAAACCCTTTTACTACAATTATTCAATCTGAAGAATACCGGGATTTTGTTTCAGACCAAGATATTCCGACAAGAGATCAAGTTATTGCTGATGATTTAATTGTACAATCTAGTCTTTGTGTGGGATTTGATTGCGTCAATGGAGAAGCTTTTGGTTTTGATACCATAAGAATGAAAGAGAACAATCTGCGGATGCATTTTGATGATACTAGTGCTAGTGCATCTTTTCCAAATAATGATTGGAGATTTACATTTAATGATAGCTCTAATGGAGGTGCCAATTATTTTTCAGTGGATGATGCAACTGCCGGAAGACAGATTTTTAAAGTAGAAGCTGGTGCACCATCAAACGCATTATATGTAGATGACGCAGGAAGGGTAGGAATTGGAACAGCTACTCCAGCTGTGGAATTGCATATACCAGACGGAGATACGTCAACAATACGTTTAGAACAAGATGGAACGAGTGGTTTTACACCCCAAACTTGGGATATTGCAGGTAATGAGACAAACTTTTTCATTCGTGATGTTACTAATGGCAGTCTATTGCCATTTAGAATTAGACCTGGAGCTCCTACGAGTAGTATCGATATTAGTGCTTCTGGTTCCATTGGTATTGAAACAGGATCTCCAAATGCTAATGCTTCTTTAGACTTGGGATCAACTACAAAAGGCTTACAGCTTAATAGAATGGATACTGCGGCAAGAACAGCATTAGGTACTGCTCTTGGAGCAGGAGAAGTTGGTGTTATTATTTTTGATACAGAAGTGGGCAGTATGTATACTTGGGATGGAACAACTTGGTTAGCAACTTCAGGTGGCACCGATAATCAAGCATTAACTTTGAATATAAATTCTTTAGAACTTGAAGATGGAGGAACTGTTGACTTAACTCCTTTTATGGACAATACAGATGCTCAAAATATAACTGGATCTGGTTTTGCAGCTAATATGCTTACTGTTGGAATTGAAAATGGAACTTCAGAAGATATAGATCTTTCTTCATTAGATAACTCAGGTACCGACGACCAAGCAATTACATTAAACGTAAACTCATTGGATTTAGAAGACGGAGGAAGTGTTGATCTTACTGGGTATTTAGATAATACAGACGATCAAGCAATTACTTTAAACGTTAACTCATTAGATTTAGAAGATGGAGGAACTGTTGATCTAAGCCCTTATTTAGATAATACAGACACACAAAATATAACTGGATCTGGTTTTGCAGCTAATATACTTACTGTTGGAATTGAAAATGGAACCTCAGAAGATATTGACCTTTCTTCTTTAGATAATTCAGGTACCGACGATCAAGCAATTACATTGAATGTAAATTCTTTAGATCTAGAAGACGGAGGAAGTGTTGATCTAACTCCTTATTTAGATAATACAGATGCTCAAAATATCTCTGGTTCTGGTTTTGCAGCTAATATACTAACTGTTGGAATTGAAAATGGAACTTCAGAAGATATTAACCTTTCTTCTTTAGATAATTCAGGTACCGACGATCAAGCAATTACATTGAATGTAAATTCTTTAGATCTAGAAGACGGAGGAAGTGTTGATCTAA
>CAJXRD010000057.1 GCA_913058295.1 uncultured Flavobacteriales bacterium
AGATCGTCGGCAGCGTCAGATGTGTATAAGAGACAGATATTCATAAATACAACAATCTCAATGCATATTCCAGAAATACCAAATATTATTCATTACGCAATACCCTTTTTTATTATGACCATAATAATGGAGGTTGTACTGACTATTAAATCTAAAACTGGGCATTATAATTTTAAAGATGCAGGTACATCAATAGTATTGGGTTTAGGAAATGTATTCATAGGGTTATTCAGTAAATCCATAGCTTTAGCTGTTTTTTATGGTTTATATAACTTGATACACCTCATAAATATTCCTTTTACTTGGTGGGCTTGGGTAATATTGCTGTTTGCCGATGACTTTTGTTACTACTGGTTTCATCGAATTAGCCACGAAAGCCGATTATTTTGGGCTAGTCATGTGGTGCATCATTCATCTAAAAGGTATAATTTAAGTACTGCATTAAGACAAACTTGGTCTGGTGGATTCTATACTTTCATTTTTTGGATACCGCTAGTATTGATTGGTTTCCATCCTATTATGATCCTAACGCAAATGTCTGTTAGTTTAATTTATCAATATTGGATTCATACCGAATTGATATATAGAATGCCAAAATGGTTTGAAGCTATTTTTAATACACCAAGTCATCATAGAGTTCATCATGCAACAAATGCTCAATATCTAGATAGAAATCATGCCGGTATTTTTATTATTTGGGATAAATTATTTGGCACTTTTGAAGCTGAAAAAGAATCACCTACTTATGGTCTTGTTAAAAATTTTGATACTTACAATCCCATAATTATTGCTTTTAATGAATGGATTGATCTAATTAAAGATGTAAAATCTTCTAACACAAGTATGTCAAATAAATTTAAATATCTCATTAAACCACCTGGCTGGAGGCATGATGAAAAAAGTATTTTATCTGCAGATTTAAGAAAAGAATGGCAAGAAAAAAACAAAAAATAAAAGCCTAAACTTAAAATATAAAAAAAAGCCAAGTATCAAATACTTGGCTTCATCTTGCGGAGAAAGAGGGATTCGAACCCCCGGAGGTGTGACCCTCAACAGTTTTCAAGACTGCCGCATTCGACCACTCTGCCATTTCTCCTTTAGCGGTGGCAAATATAAAACCCTTTTCTTAGTATATAAAATTTTAGAGCCTAATAATTCATAAAATATTTAACCTAAAATTCTACATTTAAAAGTTGCCCGCTTAATTGCAACAATTCCAACTCAATGAGCTTGGTTTCGTATTTGGTATTGGTTAAATCGGTTTGGGCATTTAGTAAATTTACTTGCGCCAATCTGAAGTCAATCGAGTTTATTTGCCCCAATTTGTACTTTTCTACCGAGCGTTCAAAGTTATTTTTATTGGTAAGCACATTCTTTTCTTGAGATTTTAAAATAAACAGCTTATTGGTATACTCCTCACTAGTATTCATTAATATGTTCGCCAGGGTTTCAAATTGCTGTTGTTGTAAGATCTCTTCGCTATCCAAAATAATTTTAGCATTGGCTACTCGGGTTTTAGTACTTCCGCCATCAAAGAGATTCCAAGAGACATTAAGTCCTGCTCTTAGTCCTGTTACCGTGCTTTGTGCGAAAAATGAGGTGGCAGGGTTGTCACTTTCATTCCAGCCATAAGATCCAGAAAGCCCTACTCTAGGTAAATAATCCCCTTTATTAGCCCGTATATTATATTCGCTAATCATAATGTTTTTTTCTTGCTGCTGTAATACCACATTATTGGCCAAAGAAAGGGAAAGCAAATCATCATAAGATAAAAGAGTCAGGAAATCCACCTCGGTTTCTACCTCAAAATCTTCTTCCATTTGTATCCCTAAAATAATATTTAAATCTCGTTTCGAATTGATATACTGCTGACGAGTATTGATATAATTAATACTATCGTTATTTATATCTACCTCCGCATTTAAGAGTTCCAATTTTGTGGATTGTCCGTAATCGTTTTGATATTGAATTCGCTCTAATCGAAGCTTAGAAATCTCCAAGGTTTGCTTTAAGTTTTCGGTATTCTTAGACAAACGAGCAATCTGAAAATAAACAGAAAACAATTGTAAATAGGTGTTTTCAATAGTTTCCCTAGCCTGTAACTCGGTTAGATTATGATTCTCCTTTAGTATCTGATAATCGTATTTTCTACCCAAACCGTCAAATAGGGTATAATTAAGGTCTAAGGAAGCATTATAAGATTTGGTTTCCGCTCCTGTTATAGAAGTTGAAGTTCCATCTTGTCGTTCGATATCCTGATCGCTTACATCATAATTAGCACCTCCATTAGCAGAGAGACTGGGTAAATAACCAGAATTGTAAATACTGGAATTATTCTTAGCAATATCCACCGTATTCTCCGCGATCTTAATCCCATAATTGTTTTCTAGGGTAATGGCTATGGCTTCCTTTTTAGTCAATATTCTTTGGGCTGTTCCCCTAAAAGAAAGCAGTACAAAAACCACCCCTACTGCTATTTTAATGTAATTCATCATTCTCATAGTTTTGTTCGATAATAGCTCTTTCTACTTCTTCATTGCTCACCTCTTTACCCGTTCGCATCCATTTAATAAATACCTTAATGGAATTAGATACCGATAGCATTAATGGCAACATCACTAAAGTCAATACGGTTGCGATTCCAATTCCGTAGGAAATGGAAACTGCCATAGGCTTTAAAAATTGAGCTTGCCTACTCCCTTCTAATAATAATGGTGCTAATCCCGCAATGGTTGTCAAGGAGGTTAAAAATATCGCTCTAAAACGAGATTTACCAGCCTGTACTAAAGCTTCATTATAGGGCATTCCTTCTTTAAGATAGGTATTAAATTTCCCAATAAGCACCAAGCCATCGTTGACCATAATACCTATTAATGCTATAATGCCTAGCCAAGACAATATGTTTATTTGAAAGCCATGTACATAATGCCCAAAGGCAACTCCTATTAAACTAAAAGGAATCATCATCATTAATAAAAGCGGCTGACTATAGGTTCTGAAAGTAAAAGCAATGACAATATATATTAATAATAAAATGATGGGACCTATTAATTTAAAAGAACCAATCGTTTTGGATGCTTCCCTATTTTGTCCTTCATAAATTGCGGAAACAGTAGGGTATTTGGATGTAATTTCGGGCATCACTACTTCTCTAATATCATCTAATACATCGGCAGCGCTATCGTCTGGAGATTTTAAATCTGCAGTTACTTGAATTTCTCGTTTCCCCTCTAAATGATTTATCGCAACATCGCCACGTTCAATTTCATAGCTTGCTATTTCAGAAAAAGGAACCCTAGTACCCAAAGGAGTATTGATCCACATATCGTCTAAATCCTTAATAGAAGATCGATCGTTAATCTGGTATCGTATCCAAACCCTTATCTCGTCTTGCCCTCTTTGGAAACGCTGTGCTTGAAATCCGAAAAACCCTGCTCGTACCTGTGTCATAACTCCTTGAAGGTTCAAGCCTAGCATATAGGCCTTATCCTTTAACTGTACTTGAATTTCCTTTATACCAGCTGGATCATTATCGGAAACATCTTTTAAAATAGGGTTCGTTAATAAATTTGCTTTTAGTTCCTGTTTGGCAGCTTTTAACTCTTCAATATTATTTCCTAATAAAGAAACCGCAACTGGACTACCCCCAAAATTTCCTCCAGATCCAAATACCAAACTCTCTACGCCATATATTTTTCCGGATAAATCTCGAATTTTATTAGTCACTTCTTGGGAAGTCAATTCTCCTCTTAACTCTCCTGGTAAAAGATTAATGGTAAGTGTTGCATTTGAAGTTCCTGGCCCAATACGCTTGATGACGTTTTGTACTACCGCCTCATTGTTATAATCGTTTTTATCGTATTGATCATTTACGATCCATACTTTCTCCTCAATACTAGATATGATAGAATCTGTAATCGCTTCATTGGTTCCCTGAGGCATTTTTAAATTAATAGAAATGACATCACTTGCAATTCTTGGAAAAAAGGACAACCCAACAATTCCACCTCCTATTGCACCAATACTAAAAACAAATAATGCAATAGGAATGGCAAATCCTAAAAATTTATTTTTAAGAAAATATCGCAAATAAGGTACATAAAGTTTATCTCTAACTTTCATTAACCATATATCGGCTGCTTTGTTTACCTTCTTAAAAAAGGCATCTACTTTATTTACCTTTCTATCTTTACCTTGTAATGCTTTTGAATGTGCAACGTGAGCAGGTAGTATAATTAAAGCTTCCACCATAGAAACCAAAAGGGTAAGTATTACTACTATGGAAACCTCCGCAAAAAACTCCCCTATTCTTCCTTCTAAGAAAAAGAAAGTTGAAAATGCAATCATGGTGGTTAATAAGGCGGATACCACGGGTGGCAAAACCTCTATAGTACCATCGATAGCAGCTCTAATTGGAGTTTTTCCTTTTTCGTAATGATGGTAAATATTTTCTCCAATAACAATCCCATCATCCACCAAAATACCAATAACGATGATCATCCCAAAGAGAGATAATACATTGATGGTAACTCCCATTTGAGCGGCAAATATAAACATCCCAAAAAAGGATACAGGGATACCTATTGCAACCCAGAATGCCAATCTCGCATTTAAAAATATAGCCAAGAAAAACAAAACCAACAAGACTCCCATCAGGGCATTTTTAATAAGTAAATCGGTACGCTGTCCTAGAGAAATAGAGGAATCTCTCGAAATGTCTAATTGTACATTATCGTATTGTTGATTGAACTTCTCTATATAGTTTCTTACATCTTCTGCAGTGGCAATTAAATCTTCATTATTGGTATTGCTCACCGAAATATTGATGGCCTTATTTCCATTTATAAAAATTCTATCTGGAGTTTCAGACCAAGTATCTTGTACGTCTGCTATATCCTTTAATCGAATAATATTTCCGTTGGGTTCTGCCCTAACGATAACATTTAATAATTCATCCCCGTAATAAGAACGATTTCTAGCTCTAATCAAGTAATCTTCCTCACTGGTTTTAATATTACCTCCTGTAATTAAGATATTGGTTCTACTTACCGCATTGGCGACATCTTGGAAGGAAAGGTTATAGGCTCTTAAATCATTTTCTCTAACAGAAATTGCAATTTCTTCCTCTGGAAATCCAGATATAGAAACTTGTGAAATTCCGGATATTCCTCTTAGATCATTTTCAACTTCTCTTGCATATTGCTTTAAGGTGGCTAATGGAATATTGTCTCCACTTAAAGTAAAACTAATAGTAGGTCTTATTCTTTCCACTTTCGCAATAATAGGTGGCTCCATTCCTGAGGGAAAGGAAGGAACTCTATCCACTGCATTCTTTACATCTGCCAAAACAACATCAATACTCTTACCCTTTACGGTTTCTACAGTAATGGTAGCAGAATTCTCTCTGGAAACAGAAGTCACTCGGTCCACACCCACAATCCCTTTTAGGTTGTCTTCAATTTTTAATACGACCCCTTCTTCCATTTCTGAAGGGGAAGCTCCAGGATAAATAAGATTGATACTTATTGTTTTCGAATCTGTTAATGGGAAAAATGAAGATTTAATAGATTTTGCGCCAATAATACCAAAAATGATAAACGCAAGTATTAAAACATTTACAGCAACAGGATACTTTATAAAATAGCTTATTATTTTTTTCATCCTTTCTTACTTTTCTTGAAATATTTTCACCTTCATTCCATCATAGGATCCTGGTGTTGGTTTTGAAAGAATGAACACATCATTTTCAAGCCCTTTAATAATAGCTGTATTTGCTGTAAAATAAACAGGGTCAACATCAATTAGTTCTAAAACGGAATCCCTAACGATATATATTTTTTTATTTTCTACCATTAATTTTCTAGAAATTTCAATAGCGTTCGTTTCGCTTCTTGCATCTAAATTTGCTTCCAAATAAGTTCCTTCTCTTAAATCTTTATGCGCTACTTCAATAAATGCTTTTATCGTTTGTGAGGAAGCGTCTACCCTACCATTTATTCGAACGATTTCGCCGGTATACGTTTTTGTTTTATTTAGATTATGAAGGTTTACTGTATTGCCCAATATTAATAAATCGGCAAATTCAGAATTTACAGACACTTCCATTTCATAAACACTGGGATCAATAAACTCGCCTAATTTTTGACCCACTCTCACTAAAGAACCAGGAGTAAGCAATGCCTCTGTTAATATCCCTTTGTAAGGTGCTCGTAAATTATATTTACCCAATTTTACCTCTAAGTTTTTTACATTATAATATGCCGTATTAATACCCCTCCCAGAAATAAAATACTTTTCTTTTTCAGAGCTAGTCTCCGGTAAAACAGGTGTAGTTTTATTAACATCAAAACTGCTTAAATAATTTTGCCATTTATCATATTCCTCTGGAAAATCGAATCTTATATCTGGCATCATACCAATGATACTATTATAAAAATTACTTTTTTGAGACTGTAAATTTGCAAAGAATTCATCGCTATTAATAGATATTATATTCTCTCCACTATTATAGGGAGTCCCTGCTTTAAACTCCTTGTTTGATGCTTTTAAAACTCCTTGAACTTCTGCAAATAAATCGATTTTTCTTTTGGCAGTTAAGTTTCCACTAGTAGTAATTATAATTGGAATCTCTTTGTTTTCCACTTTTTCTACAAAAACAGTTTTCACAATTTTATCGAACTTTGGTTTGGGACGCTTTTTATTGTCAATTAAATACTTTGCCGTAAAAACAGCTCCTAGCAATAACAAAATTCCTAATATAATAGATAATAGTTTTCTCATGTTGTTTTTTATATATGCTCCACGTTGGGAGTAAAATTGGATTGAATTTTTTTTAATATCTCGATCATCTGTTGTTTCTCTGTATTGGAAATGTTCTGCTCCATAGTATGGATGATATTATTTATTATAGGCCTAGACTTTTTAAAAATTGATCTTCCTAAATCTGTTAAGAACACATTATTAATTCGTTTGTCTTCTTGACTTTGCTCTCTAGTAATATATTCTTTATTCTCCATTTTATGCAATAAACGCGTTAATGAAGATTTATTCCGCAGAGTTAATATGGCTAGCTCGTTTTGATTTAATCCATCCTGCTCATGAAGTTTTTTTAAAACAATCATCTGCTCCTTGCTTAAATCTATACCGTGTTTGTCGAATGCTTCCTGTAGATGGTTTTCTATTATTTTAACCGTCTTCCCTAGCCAGGGTCCTATGGATTTTTCAAAATCAACCAGTTTATTTCCTGCGCTCATTTTGCAAATATACATAACAATCCAATTGGTTGCATATGCAACTAATTTAATTGTTTGTTAAAAAAATAGTAATTGATTGGTGGCTATGGAATAAAAAAAGGCCGTCTAAAAAACCAACTATTTAGACGACCCAAGCACAATAGTCCTAAACCATGACTAGTGCTTTATCAACCTCTTTGTTATAGATCCTGTAATGGAAGAGAACTTTATAAAATACATTCCATTGGATAAAGAGGATATATTAATTTCTTTTTTGGAGCTATCAACATCCTTAATAAACTTTCCATTTACATCATATATTTGTATGGATTGGATAGCGCTACTGTTTTCAGTAACCGAAATAAACACTTGTTCCGATGCTGGATTTGGATAGATCGCGATACTTTTATTTGAAATTGCTACCTCATCTACGGCTAAGAAATCATTTACGTAATTACGTTGGTAGATCCCATGACCGTGGGTAGCGATTCTAATTTTTCGATTGGAAGGAGAATTATTTAAATCGTAAATCATCACAGCTTCTGGCAATGCTTCACTAAAAGGTTCCCAGGAACCTCCCCCATTTTCAGAATAATAAACCCCCAAATCGTTTCCTACATAAATATCATCTGGATTTAATTCATCTATCAATATGGTGTTGGTAGGTACATCTGGTAAGCCATTATCTATGGCAAACCAATTATCACCGGCATCTGTAGTTTTAAAAACATGATCCGATCCAAATCCTGAGAAAGTTGCATAAAGCACATTCTCATCAGATGGGTCAAATTCTAAATCTTTACAGATTCTATCGGGTAAACCATTGGTAAGTTGGGTATAATTAAGTCCTGAATTAGTAGATTTAAATATTTTGGCTCCTGTAGGTCCATTAGTGGGATCTGGTGAGGTAGATACATAAACAACATCCGAGTTAGATGGGGAAATGGCTATATTCATAATAGGATTAACATCCACTGCAGTACCTGAAGTTACTTCCCAATTTAAGCCACCGTCCAAAGATTTATATAAATAAGTTCCGGCAGCATACATAATATCTTGATTGGTTGGCGCTAACTCATAAGGAGCAGAGAAAGCTGTAAAATCACCAGAAACCAAAGTTGGTCTTGCTACAACACCAAAATTCACTCCATTTGTGACCGATTTAATAATATTTAATCCCTGCCAAGAACCAAATACAAATTGATCATCTTCTTGGTTTACAGCGGCAGACATCCCATCACCACCAATAACACGCCACCAAGATGGATTTCCTTTATATATGTACGAAGCGTTGTCCTGAGCACCTGCGATACAGTAATTTGGGTCTGTTGCAGAACTTCCCATATCTGCATATAATTGTAAGGTTTGCAAGCCTCCATTTAAAGTAGTAAAAGGAATCTCTCCATCATCTGAAACAAAAACACCTCCATCTGATGCCATAAAAACTTTATTATTTAATGGGTGATAATAAACCGCATGTATATCGGAATGTACATAGCCTGGACCTCCTTCTGGAATATTTACAGGCACTTCTCCCATAGTCCAAGAATTTCCAGATTTTTGTTGAAATGTTGTCCCAGTATCTACAGATTTCCATGTATTAATTCCAACATTAATTATTTCTGAATTATTTGTTGGATTGATTGCAATGTCATGAGAATACCAACCTTGATATAAAGCAATATTTTGGTTATTAACTAAAGCCCAAGAAATACCACCATCTATAGTTTTAAAAATCCCAGCTGGAGTTGTTGCCCCATTGTTAAACCATCCTACTTGTATGGATGCATATAAGGTATTGTTATCAGAGGGGTCAAAACTCAGTTTTGCATTACCAGACCAAGCAGTAATAAGTCCTGGGTCCACTAATTTTTCAAAAGTTAGCCCCTTATCTTTAGATTTATAAATACCAGACAAATTAGGATCCAATCCAAGATTAAAATTTCCATGTGTTACATATAAAAAGTCACCATTAGTTGGATCTATTTCTACATCGATACAATTTGTTTTATCTAAAATTAAATTCCAAGAATCTCCACCATCCAAACTCTGGTAAAGACCATCGGTGGTTGCGGCATAAATTTCTTGTGTATTCAGTGAATTAATTTCAATATCCTGAACACCTTTAATTTCATCCATATCAAAAGGAAGAACTTGAGTCCAAGAAGCGCCACCATCTTCTGTTTTTAAAATACCAATTCCATAGGTTCCTCGGGTAAGTCGATTTACAGTTCCAGGTTCTGCATAGCCAACCCCATAAGTTTCTCCTGTACCAATAAACATAATATCTGGGTTATTTGGATCTATTGCAATAGAGGCAACTCCAAGAACAGGAAACCCAGTAGGGACAAATTCCCATGCATCTTCACCTACTCCTTGTGTTGTAGTTTTCCAAAGGCCACCACTGGCAGATCCTGCATACATGATGTCTTCATCTGAAGGATGAAAAGCCAAACATAAAGTCCGGCCTCCAATATTCTTAGGTCCTAAATTTTCCCATTCGCCATCTAGAATATTTCCACGCTGTAGTTCTGTCTGTCTTTTTTGAGCAAAAGCTTCTGAAAATTTAGAGGTTGGTATTTTATGATAAGGATAAGCTCTTTCAAAAGACCACATATCCATTGCTTGTCCAGCACCGGAAGTATTTTTAAGGTAGGTTTTCTGTTTTGTAAAAACGGCAGTAGTTTTTTTATTTTGTTTTACAGTAAATATTAAAGCGATACTAACTAAAAACAATCCGATTAGTATTATGGCAAATTTATTTTTCATAGCAGTTTTTTTTTAATACTAATCGGATTGATTTATAATGAATAACAATTTTGAGTAAATAAAAAGGATTATTCCCTTATATAAATAAAACCCGATAAGACTTTACTTAAAAACAGATAACTTACCCTTATACTGAAACCTATACTAAACATTTCAAAATAGCGTAACAACTTTGTTTACAGCAACTAATAAGCCATACCCAATACAAATGTTTATTCCTTTATAATTTTACCAGCATATAGTTGCTTTTTACCGTTTCTTAAAGAATAGAGATATATTCCTGAATTTAAATCGGAAACATCAATCGATTCTTTTACATAATTTCCATCAAGAGAAATCGATTTTATGGTTTTCACTTCCTTGCCCTGAAGGTTAAAAATGCTAAGACTAATTTCTGAAATGGAATTTGATAATTCACCTTCCAACATAAAATTAGATTGTACAGGATTGGGATAGGTTCTTATTTTTTCTTGTTTTACCGCATTACCAGAACTTAATGTTATTCCTCCTTCTTCTATAATAACATACATTTTATTAATCGCGATGTCATCGAAGTTTTCAGTTAAACCTGATGGCCATTGCACTTCAATTTCGTCGATATTATTTGCATCCCCTAAACCAACATGTACAGTATAACTATTCTGACTACAATAGCCACTAGAGGCAGTAATCTTGCGAGTTTGCCATACCTCTTCTCCGTTAATTGTAGACCTTAGTCTTACCTTAGCACCCACTGCAGAAAAATTGGAAATAGTCCCTTTACAAATTAATTTTACCCAGTTATTTCCTTCCCCAGTATTATGAAATAAAGAATTGGCTTGGTTTTCAGAAAATGTATTTGCTAAAATGATGTCTAACCAACCATCATGATCATAATCCCCAAATGCACAACCAAAAGTATTACCTGCATGATTGGCAAGATCACTAGAATTATCCTGAGAAAAATTTCCCTGCCCATCATTGATATACACAAAATTCTTTGTTTGACCAGTAAAATAAGCATTACATACAAATAAGTCTAAATCTCCATCATTGTCCATATCTCCAAAAGAAGAACCAAAAGAACTTCCCCCACCAGAGGCAATAATAGAACTTAGTTGTTCTGTAAATACACCTCCATTATTTATAAAAAGCTGATTGTTTTGACCTTCCCAGTTCGCAACAAACAAATCAAAATCTCCATCATTATCCACATCTGCCCAAGAACTTCCTGCAGAATTATTATTTCCTTCAACTATAGATATATCATCAATTTGGACAAAGTTATCAGGGCCATCATTTCTGAAAAGAGAATTTTTTGCATTGTTCTCGTTGGTCAAAAATAAATCGGAATCTCCATCATTATCATAATCGATCCAATCTACCGAACGAGTCGCCAAATTATCATCGGTAATAGAAAGGTTATCTATTTCTAAAAAAGAACCATCCCCTTGGTTTTCAAAATAAGAATTATTCAAATTTAAATAACTATTGGTAAAATACATGTCTAAATATTGATCGTTGTTTATGTCTACCCAAGTTCCCATTTCAGAATAAGAATTCACAAGACCTAAAGCATTATCTGGTTCATAAGTAAATGATCCATCTCCATCATTTCTATAAAATAAATTGGGATTTCCAGAGCCGCCAAATCCATAGGTTACCACATAAGCATCCAAATCACCGTCATTATCAACATCGGCAAAACTTGTACCGTCAGATCTACTATTATCCGAAACAATATCATCTGTTGTTATCGTATCAAAACTCCCGTCTTTTTCGTTAATATATAGCATATTGTCTTGGCTTCCATAAGGGCCATTAGAAAAAAAGATGTCATCCCAGCCATCTCCATTAACATCGATAAAATTTGCAGAACGGGATGCAGATAGTGTTGTAGTTAGATCTGGGATATTCGTTTCTTCAAAAGATTGAGAAGAAACATATTGCATTGAAAACAATAAAACGAAAGCACTTAAAAGAGTAGTTAATTTATACATAATTAGATATTTAATGAATTATATGTACGAATATTTAAAAAAATAAGCTTGAAAAAATGAAAATGATATATTGGCAATATAAAATGATATAAAGCTTCCTTATTTTGATATGGAGTTGAAAAGCTTTTGCAAAAAAAAGAGAATTGTGCTAGATATCATAAATCAGGCTCTTTATATCTTATTTTGAAAGATTGTAGCCATTTTTTGCTAAATTGACCATCTGTAGAAAATTCAAAACTGTAATTCTTTTATAAATCTCTTGGAATCTAATATAAAAAACATCAAAATTCTTGTAGCTGACGATGAAGCCCTAGCTAGAAAAAGAATCGTTAGATTTTTATCTGAAAGCAATTACTCCATTACTATTTTGGAAGCAAGTAACGGGAAAGAGACTATCGTTTCGTTAAACAACGATTTTCCAGATCTCGTTTTTTTAGATATTAAAATGACGGATATGACAAGTTTTGATGTCTTAAAAAAAATACCCACGCAAAATATACCTATCATCATTTTTGTAACTGCTTTTAATTCTTTTGCTGTGAAAGCATTTGAAGTTAGAGCGATCGATTTCCTATTGAAGCCATATAAAAAAGAACGTTTTTTTAAAGCACTAAATCGAGGTATGGAGCAATTGGAAATGACAAACCGAAAATCTTTTCAGAATAAAGTATCGGAATTAATGCAAGATTTCGAATCAAAAAAATGGGAAGAAAAAGAAGTGCCTAATTATCTAGAACAGATTGTTCTTAAATTAAATAAAAAATATTATTTCGTTAAAACCAAGGATATAAAATATATAAAATCCTCGGGGTATTATGCCGAAATATTTACTGCCGATAAGAAAAAACACCTGTATCGAATTTCTATGACAGATCTCGATTTAAAACTAGATCCCGAATATTTCTCAAGAATAAATAGGTCGGTGATTATAAGTAAAAAGCAAATCAAAGAATTAGTGACTGAAGGATTAGGGGATTTTAGTGTCATATTAAAAGATGGAAACTCTTTTGCGGTTACCAAATTATACAAACAAGATTTTCTTAAAAAAATGGGGATTAAAAAATGAAATTAGACGAAAACATATTGAGTAAAAAATTACTGCAATATTTGCTATTGTTTTTTTTGATATTCGTTATTCTTTCAACAGTTAGTGGATTATTAGCCAAGATAGAAGGAAAAGTATATCAATCTTTTGGCTGGGAATCACTCATTATAAATGTATTGATTCGGTATAGTATCAAATTCGTTTACATTATAGGAAGTATAATTTTTATACGATTGCTATTTCATAAGAACTTAATCAAAGAATGGATGCAATGGGCTTTGCACATGATATTTGGTATTGGACTTACTTTTTATTCTGTCTCCAGTCAGATACTTATTAATAATTGGATATATGGCTATAAAGACCCTTTTACCTTCGACTATATTTACACCAGTGCATTGGTAGGAACCGACTATAATTTCTTTCTTTATTTTTCAATGATAGCGATTACCTATGCCTACTATTTTTTCAAGAAACAAAAGAATTACGAAATAAAAGAGTCGCAATTAAAAACACAATTGTTGGATTCAAAAATTAATGCACTTCAATCCCAATTACAGCCTCATTTTTTATTTAATGCATTAAATGATATTTCCTCCTTAATAGAAATAAATCCTGAAAAATCACAGGATGCAATTGCAGATTTAAGTGAATTATTGCGGCAAACCTTAAGCCTTAAAGACACTAAACTTATTCCATTATCGGATGAAATTGACATTCTTCAAAAATATTTAGATATTGAAAAACTTCGATTTGATGAAAAACTGAACTTTACATTAGACATCCCAACCGATTTATACAACATTCATGTACCCCCGCTTTTATTGCAACCGGTGGTAGAAAATTCTATTAAACATGGATTTTCTTATCAACATGACAGTTTGGGTATTAAAATTTCTATTGAAAAAATCACAGACTATTTACAATTTACCATAACAAATAATGGTGCTGTTTTAAATGAAAATGAATTGGTTTATGGAACAGGCCTAAGTAATGTTATTGCAAGATTAGACACCTTATATGATGGAGATTTTTATTTTGAAATGAAAAATAAAGAACCAAAGGAAAGTGGAATCATTACCCAAATTAGAATTCCTTTAAACCCACCTAAGGGGAATTAAAATCTTAGTGTTATTTTGATTTTATATTATTTGCAAAAAACCTTTAACAAAAAAAGATATAATCTTTTTGAGATTGATAATTATGTTCTTTGAAATAATCTCTTATTTCTTTTTGAGCATTAACATTTGCTACGGTGATAATGCTTTGGGTATTTTCAATATCTGATAAAGCAGTAAAGGGTAACATTTTTTGATCGTAAATATGCTTCCCAATTTTCTTAGGGTTATCACAAATCCAAAAGAAATCTATTTTCTTTTCAATCAACTTTTTAGCCATGGTTTTCCCCTTATCTCCTGCTCCCCAAACCACAATATTTTTGCTTTTATCATATTCATTCTTCAGAAAATAATGGCTTTTTATATCCATAAAGGTATTATCTGCATAATGAATATGCGTACGTGAAGTTCGAGTAGAATAATCTCTCCAATAATGTAAAGTTACACTACAAGCAATTGGTTTTAATTCTTTTAAATAAAACCGAAATGCCAAATCGTAATCTTCAGGATATCGGTTGGGAAGAAATGCTTCAGATAGATCTAAATCTTCTTTAAAAACCATCCAACAAGGAGATGGAATGGTGCATTCTTTATAAATACCATCGAAGTTTTTCCCTTCACATGTTAAGTCATTCAACCAAGATTCATACTTTTTAAAACCTTCTCCCAAATGAGTTTCAGAAAAATACTTTACCAAACCCAAACCAATATGTCCTCTCCCCGATTTTAATAGCTTTGATTTTAAGACCTGCAATTTATTCGAAGTCATAATATCATCAGAATCCATACGTGTAATTAATCCTCCCCTACTATTAGCATAAGCCATTCGTAAGGCATTTATTATTCCTTCGCCTTTATTTGAATATACTTTTATTCGCTTATCATTTTCAGAATATTCTTTTAAGATCGAAAAGCTTTCATCGGTTGAATGATCATTAATAGCAATAAGTTCCCAATTGGTTTCCGTTTGATTGAGAATAGAATCTAAACACTCCTTTAAAAACTGTGCAGTGTTTTTAACAGGCATTAAGATGCTAATCGATGGGTTTATCATATACCAAAAATATAAAAAGGGATTTCATAAAATCAAATTTCACAAAACTTTCACATTTTACCCCAACAGTTCTTGTATATTTAGCACTTATTTAAAACAAAAACCTATGATTCGCTTTCTTTTAGTAATTGCTGTTGCCCTAACAGTTTCTTGCAATTCTGCTCAAAATGCTACTTCTAAAACAAAAATGACACCGGTAGATTATGCCAATACCATTACTGCTGAAAATTTAAAAACACATCTTTACACTTTTGCAGGTGATGAAATGGAAGGAAGAGGGACTGGAGAAAACGGAAATAATAAAGCCGCAGAATACCTAAGAAACATGTACATGGATGGCGGAATTGCTGCTCCAATAGAAGAAAATAATTATTACCAAAACATCCCGTCTGAATATTTTAATGATGCTACCAAAGGAAAGCCATCTCAAAATGTAGTGGCTTTTATTAAAGGATCTGAAAAACCAGAAGAAATTATAGTTATCTCGGCTCATTATGATCATCTAGGAACAAGAGATGGCAAAATCTATAACGGTGCAGATGATGATGGTAGTGGAACTATTTCTATTTTAGAAGTAGCAAAAGCATTTCAGAAAGCTGCAAACGAAGGAAACGGGCCTAAACGCTCTATATTAATACTTCACGTTACAGGGGAAGAACTTGGTTTATATGGCTCTAAATATTACACAGAAAACCCTTTATTTCCTTTAAGAAATACGATAGTAAATCTAAATGTAGATATGATTGGTAGAATCGGTTCTGAAAAAAAAGGGAATGATAATTATATTTATTTAATTGGTAGCGATAAATTGAGTCAAGGATTACATGATTTATCTGAGAATGTAAACTGTCTCTTATACACATCTCCGAGCCCACGAGACTCCTGAGCATCTCG
>CAJXRD010000058.1 GCA_913058295.1 uncultured Flavobacteriales bacterium
GTTCTGCAACAGTCCAGGATTCGGTAATCGAGGTTAATGTGGTTAAAGAAAAGGGGTCGAAAAGGGCTTGTGCAAAATCATTTGTAATCGCCTTTGTCAGCATAAAAATGACAAATAAAATGATGCCTTGCGTATAGACCACTACCAATTTTTTACTCAATGCTCCACTCACAAAAAACAAGGATGCTCCAAAGAATAAAGTGGGTAAAGTAACGGTTATAAAAGGCTTCAAATAATTGTAAAAATAAAACGGATGGTAATCCGTAGGTTTATGCCAGGGCATAAATTCACCTATGACCATCCCAATTAATAGGCCGCTAAAAACAAAAAGTAAAATCGCGAAGGAACCTAAAAATCGACCCAACAAATAGTCTCTTTTTTTAATTGGGCTTGAATACATAAGAGAGGCTATATTGTATTCAAAGTCTCTAAGTATTGGAACGCCCATTATCATAGAAGCTAGTATCATAAAAAGCCCCGTAATTGCACCCATTGTTTTTGCAATAACCAATGGGGCATTCATTTTAATACCACCGATGTCTACCCCCTGAAAAATAAAATCAACACCTACAATGGAGAACAACAACATAAAGGCAAAAAAAATATAAGTATCTAATCGTTTTAAACGATATCTTATTTCGAATTTAAATATTTCGTACCACATCATTATAAAATTGATTTAAGGTTAGTATTGTCACCAAATATTTGAGAGAAATACACATCTTCCAAGCCTGAGTCAACAGCAGTAAAACCATTTCCTGGAGCAGTGTCACTATGAATATGAATAATTGGTTTTCCTAGGAATAATTTCTCACTTATTACTTGATAATTTTGTTTATAGGTTTCCAATTCAGATTTAACGATGGTCTTCTGATATACCTTTCCTTCTAACTCTTCTATTAATTTTAGAGGGTTTCCTTTTAGTAAAACTTGCCCCTGATTAATGATGGCCATATTGGTGCACATTTCTTTTACATCTTCTACAATATGGGTGGAAAGAATTACGACGGTATTCTCTCCTAATTCACTCAATACATTGTAAAACCGATTTCTCTCTACAGGATCCAATCCCGCTGTAGGTTCATCTACAATCAGTAATTTTGGATTGTTGAGCAAGGCTTGAGCAATTCCAAAACGCTGTTTCATTCCTCCTGAAAAACCACTAAGGTTTTGTTTCTTCACAGCATACAAATTAGTTTTGTGGAGCAATGCATCAACAGTTTCTTTTCGTACGTTTTTATTTGTGATTCCTTTTAGAACAGCAAAATGATTTAGTAATACTTCGGCAGATATTTTAGGATACAAACCGAATTGTTGCGGTAAATATCCCAATACCTTTCTTAGTTCATTTTTTTGTTTTAGGATATCAATATCACCAAGACTAACAGTACCTGTATCCGCTTCTTGAAGAGTTGCAAGAGTTCTCATTAGAGTAGATTTTCCTGCGCCATTTGGGCCTAATAATCCAAACATTCCTGTTGGTATATCCAATGAAATATCTTGTAGTGCTTTCACACCATTGGAATAGGTTTTTGATAAATTATTGATGATTAAATTCATTTGTATATTTTTAAAGGTTTAACTGTTAGTTTTTTGATAGATTGATTATTTTTTATCGAGTTCTAATTTTTCACCGGTAAGGGTTCCGCGAACAAATTCTCCAGACTCCCAGAAAAGAATTTCACCAGCATTTCCACTTTTCATATTGGCATCGATTACAATGACTTTTCCGTTATATCTGGTTTCAATTTGGCGGTGTGTGGTATGTCCAACCACAATATTTGTGATTTTAAAATGCTTAAGTAATTCATCTATTTGCTCTTCAGTTGCAAGCTCTCCCTGAAAGTATCCTCGGTAATAAATTGGTCCATGCCCCTTATGAAGAAAGTTTCCAAGCTCATTGCGATCTTGATCTAATTCACTTTCGATTAACTGTTGCTTAAATGCTTTATTAATTTGATTTATGTCTAAGTCTTTTGCAACTAAGTCTGGATGTAAGCCTCCATGGGTGAATAGGATGCCATTTATGTTAAGTAGGACAGGACGAGTACGTAACCAATCTCCCAAGACAGTACCTTTATTAAATAGGCTGTTGAAAGGCTGGTTTAATATTTTTGCAGTTTCTGTGTATTTAGGATGTACCGAACGTAAATTTCCGTTAAGTACCATCACATCGTGATTTCCTAATAATACGTGTAATTTACCTCCCTTGTTTTCAGCTTGTTTTTCTAGATCATATAAAAACCATAATACTTCAGTAACCTGTGGACCTCTATCAAAAATATCCCCAGCAACTACAAAGTGACCATTTTCAAAAGCCCATTTTCCCTGTGAATCGATAACCTCATTATTCTTTAGAAGCTCTATAAATGTGTCAAACTGCCCATGAATATCACTAATTGCCCCAAGTTTAAAATCTCCATGGTATTCAAGATTTTCAACTTCTACCGGAGTATTATCCCATAGTGTTGCTTTACCGCCATTGTAGTCTATAGTTTTAGAATCTTTAATGCTGATGTTTTTAACAATGCTTTCTCCTTTTATTATCCTCTGAATGGAATATCCATCTTTGGTTTGGAATACATAAGGGCCATCACTAATACCTACATAAGGAATATGAAGTACTTCTAATATTTCACGAATATTTTCTTCTTTTGCTAAATCGATAGCAGTATAGTCTCCTTGGAGTTTTATACTAGGATCTGCACCATTATCTATTAATAATTGTAGAGCTTCTGGGTTTCTTCCTTTAATTGCAAAAAACACTGCAGATTGCTTTTCTTTACTCACAAAATTTATATCCGCCTTATGATTAATAAGTGCTTCAGCAATGGTAAGGTTTTGATATGCTACGGCATACATTAATGGAGTAATACCATCGGTAACTAGATTTACGTCGGCACCACGCTCCAATAAATATGGAGCAACCTTATTAGATCTATCGCCTTTAATAGCATCAAAAAGTAAGGTCTGCCCTTTACCGTAAAGTTTGTTAATGTCATTGCCTTCGTCTAAAAAGACTTTCACCGCTTCAACGTCTCCTAACTTAATACTTTGATGAATATCCTTAGCACCTTCTGTTTTTTCAAACCTTTCACTAATTTGTGCTTTGGACAATTCTCTTTGCATATACAGAACTAATTGTTTTCCGCTGCCAGAAGTCCAAGTACCTGTTATTCCTGATTCTGAAATCTGTCCGGAATAACTGCCTTCTGAATGAATGGTATAATTAATTGTACTATCTGTAACTATAATGTTTTGCATAGGCAGGGTTGCAACTCCTTTTGAAGAAGGCCCCATAAAACCAAAAAGTTTTCCCTGGTCAGATTGTTCGAAACGCCAAAGAATACCAACGGACTTAGTTTCATTAACAACTAAGTTTCCTTCCCATTTCCCAATAATTGGGCTTATGTTTTCATCGTTAAGCGTTTGTTCTTGTGCTGTAACAGTAGTGTTTAAAATAAAAAGGGTGATTAGGGTACAAATAAAATTTAATAATTGTGGCATTTGAATATGTTTTAGAGAGTTGCTAATTTGAAATGTGTCCATATTATTCTTTATTAATAATAGATTATATCGGTCTTATTTGAAACGCCTTTTCGCGTTCCATTTAAAACCAGTTGTTTTTTGATTCTTGCTTAATCTTGTGGTAGTGTTTAATGTTATCATAATTATTGTTTTAGTTTTAATTCTTAGCAAACATATTGGGATTTAAAAGCTTGTTAAAATAATAGTGACCAACGTAATGCGGAATGGGACACAAATACCAGAAAGGTGTATAAAGTCGATTTGTAACAGGTTAAGAGAGTTTCAGCCACAGGAGAAGTATGTATGTCAACTTCTTTGGAGGCTTCGTTTTATTCATTTAGATTTGGGGATGGAAATATTTTTTACAAATTATAAACGGGTTTTTATTACCCTTGGATTGAGCGTATTATTTTGGATTAGTGGAGAGATTTGTTCTCATTATGAATTGTACTTTACAAGTATATCATTTATAGTAACTTCAATTAGTTTCCCTATATATTTATTACTTTTTTGGATACTTAATAGGAAGAAAAAACATGTCTTTTCGCAAGGACTAACTAATTGGGAATGGAGAATAATTCCTGTTCTAAGTGCAGTATTTTGTTTGTTAGGTATCATTGAATCTTATCCAGAAAGACCAGATTTTACAGCTGTTTTTAGTCTTTTTTTAGTGTATACTGTTCTTTTTACCTCCGTGCTTATTACAAATTATTACCGTCAAAAAAAGGGATTGCCATTACTGTCCAGTTCTTTTATTAATAAATTTATTTTTTGGTCATTTGCAATTGGTATAGGTAGGATATTAATCTTAATTGATGAATACGGGGATACCGATGCGCTGGCATTTATTGCTATTTTTTACTTTCCATTATTAATTATTTTAATATTACGTTGGGTTTTTAAGCAAACAAGAGCTATCCTAACTTTAAAAAATGAAAAAGCTAAAACAGAATTACTACATTTAAAAAGTCAGGTGAATCCACATTTCTTTTTTAATACGCTGAACAACTTATATGGTTTGGTAGGAACGGATGCTAAAAAGGCTCAAGATTTGATTCTTAAATTATCCGATATGATGCGTTATAGTATTTACGAAGGTGAAAAAGATACAGTAACTCTTGAAGAAGAAGTAGAGTATCTAAAAAACTATATCGAACTTCATAAAATGCGCTACCGTAAAGAAATTGATATACAATTTACGAACGATATTTCTGAAAATCATAAAGTAATGCCATTGCTATTTATCATACTTTTGGAGAATGCTTTTAAACACGGTGTAGAAAATTTAAGAAAGGATGCTTATGTTTATGTGCATATAGGTACAGAAGGAAATAATATCCAATTTACTGTAGAGAATAACTTTGATGCCTCAGAAGTTCCAGAGAAGCCAGGAATAGGACTTAAAAACTTAAAACGAAGACTTGAACTGGGTTATTTAAATAAACATTCCCTATCTTTTACAAGTACAAATGAAATATATAAGGCCGAATTAACAATATCGAAATTATGACAACATATTTAATTATAGATGACGAATACATCGCTCATGACATTATAAAAAGCTATTGTGATTTATTGCCTAATATGAAGCTCATGAAGAATTGTTATGATGCCTTGGAAGCTTTTGAATACCTAAATACCAATAAAGTAGATTTGATTTTTTTAGATTTGAATATGCCAAAATTAAAGGGTTTTGAGTTTTTAAAAATATTACCAAATCCTCCAAAAGTTATTGTGACTACTGCATATAAAGAACATGCCTTAGAAGGTTTTGAGCTCAATGTTTCCGATTATTTGTTGAAGCCTTTTAGCTTTGAACGTTTTTTGAAAGCGGTTAATAATGCGATAAGTACTCCTGCAAAAACTCAAGTAAAAACTTCAGAACATACAGAAAGTAAATCAAAGAGTATTTTTATTCGCTCCAACAAGAAGTATATTCAAATTGAGATTGATGCGATTCAATATATAGAAGCCTCTGGAAATTATACCAAAATAATAACCACTTCCGAGACGATTACCATTCGTGAAAAAGTTTCTTACGTATTAGAATTATTACCTAATGAAGAATTTTTGCAAGTTCATAAATCTTTTGCCGTTGCCATCAAGCATATAAAAAGTATAGAAGGAAATAGAATCTTTATTGCAGAACATACAATTCCTATAGGAAAAATGTATAAAGCAAACATCAACCAATTATTGCAGTGATCTAATTTATTTTAGAATATTTAAAACATGTCCATACCAGGTATTTTTGGCATGCCCTTGCTAGCAACTGCTGCTACTTCTGCTTCATGAATATCTGTAGCTTTCTTAATAGCTTTATTTAGAGTAAGAATAAGATTGTCCTCTAAATGCTCTTTATCTGCTAACAACTCGTCACTTATTTCAATATTTTTCAGTTCTCTATTTGCAGTAATGGTTATATTTAATAAACCATCGGTACTTTTTTCGTCTATTAAAACGGTATTCATACGTAACTTAGTTGCTGCTACTTTCTCTTGAGCATCCTTTAATTTGCCCATCATTCCTTGTATATCTCCAAACATTGGTTTTGTTTTTATATTCCTTTCAAAATTACTATTTTGCGCGCACATTAATCAATTATTTCATTATGAAAAAATTAGTATTTATTTCAATGGTAACCCTTATTTTTGCGGCTTCGTGTAAACAAGAAGAAGAATTAGTAAAACATATGGATATACAAGTTCCGAAAGCAGATAAAGTTGAAAAGCATTTAGAAATTCATGGGGATGTGAGGGTTGATAATTACTATTGGCTTAAAGAACGTGAGAATGAGGAAGTGATTGATTATCTAGAACGTGAGAATGATTACTACGATAAGATGACGGCACATACCAAAGATTTTCAAGAAGATTTATTCGAGGAAATGAAGAGTCGTATTAAAGAAGATGATGAGTCGGTTCCCTATAAGTATAATGGATACTATTATATTACTCGTTATGAAACGGGAAAGGATTATCCTATTTACACTCGTAAAAAGGATAGTTTAGATGCGGAAGAGGAAATTTTATTTAATGTAAATGAAATGGCCGAAGGACATACCTATTATAGTTTAGCAGGATTAAGTGTAAGTCCAGATAATAAATTGGTTTCTTTTGGTGTGGATACGGTGAGTCGAAGAAATTACACCCTGTATGTTAAAAATTTAGAGACTGGGAAAATTTTGGAAGAAAACATTCCATTAACTACTGGAGGCTCTACTTGGGCTAACGATAATAAGACCCTATTTTATACACAAAAGGATGAAGAGACTCTGCGTTCAGACAAAATTTTCAGACATCAATTAGGAACAAAATCTGAAAAGGACGAATTGGTTTTTACAGAAGAAGACGATACTTTCGGCACCTTTGTTTATAAAACCAAATCCAGAAAATTTTTGGTAATTGGTAGTTATAGTACCCTAACTTCTGAATTTAGAATATTAAATGCAGATACTCCAAATGAAGATTTTAAAGTATTTCAAACTCGAGAAAGGGGATTGGAATATAGCATTTCTCACTTTGAAGATAGTTTCTATATCCTTACCAATAAGGATAAGGCAACTAACTTTAAATTGATGAAGACTTCCGAAGAAAACACTTCTCAAGAGCATTGGGAGAATATGATTCCGCATAGAGAAGATGTTTTATTGGAAGATATCGATATTTTTAAAGATTATTTGGTAGTTGCTGAACGAACAAATGGTCTTAATGAAATTCGTATTATACGTTGGGATGGAACCAAAGAATATTACCTTCCTTTCGATAACGAAACCTATACTGCTTTTGCTTCTCGAAACCCAGAGTTCGATACTCAAATTTTGAGATATAATTATAATTCTTTAACTACACCAGCTTCAGTTATTGATTTTAACATGGAAACCAAAGAACAAACCGTATTAAAAGAAGCGGTAGTTTTAGGTGGAAAGTTTGATAAAGACAATTACGATTCTAAAAGAATTTGGGCAACTGCTGAGGATGGCACTAAAATTCCGGTGACCATGGTCTATAAAAAAGGAATAAAAAATGATGGGACTAACCCATTATTATTATATGCTTACGGATCTTACGGAAGTACGATGGATCCTTATTTTTCAACCGTGCGTTTAAGCCTATTAGATAGAGGGTTTATATATGCAGTTGCGCATGTAAGAGGAAGTGAATACTTGGGTAGAAGCTGGTATGAAGAAGGAAAACTATTAAACAAGAAAAACACGTTTACAGACTATGTAGATGTTTCTAAACACTTAATAAAAGAGAAATACACTTCAAAAGATCATTTATATGCCTATGGCGGATCTGCTGGAGGTTTATTAATGGGAGCAATAGCGAATATGGCACCCGAAATTTATAATGGAGTAGTAGCAGCAGTACCTTTTGTAGATGTGGTTACCACGATGTTAGATGATAGTATTCCTTTAACAACAGGCGAATATGACGAATGGGGGAATCCAAATGAGGAAGAATATTATCACTATATGAAGTCCTATTCTCCATACGATAATGTGATTGCGATGGATTACCCTAATATATTAGTGACTACAGGTTTACATGATTCTCAAGTGCAATACTGGGAACCAGCAAAATGGGTAGCTAAATTGCGAGAATTAAAAACCGATGATAATAATTTATTATTCCATATTAATATGGAAGCTGGTCACGGTGGGGCATCAGGACGATTTAATGCCTTAAAGAAGTATGCGAGAATCTATTCCTTTTTACTAGATTTAGAAGGAATTAAGGACTAATTAATATTTTTATCGTAAATTTGTCCGGTTAAAAAACAGTGTTTTTAATATTGTTTATTAAATGTAAATCCTCTTTATGGAAGAATTAAATGTCTATGACAATGTGTTAGCGCTTATTGGTAACACACCAATGATTAAGCTTAACAAAATAACCTCTAACTTTAACGGAAGTTTCTTCGCAAAATTTGAAGGATTTAATCCTGGGCACTCATCAAAAGATAGAATTGCTCTTTATATTATTGAAGAAGCAGAGCGTAAAGGAATTTTAAAGCCTGGAGATACTATTGTAGAAACTACTAGTGGAAATACTGGTTTTAGTCTTGCAATGGTTAGTATTATTAAGGGATACAAATGTATCCTTGCCGTTAGTTCTAAGTCTTCAGCAGATAAGATAGATATGTTGAAAACTATGGGAGCAACTGTTTATGTATGTCCAGCACATGTACCTGCAGATGATCACCGTTCTTATTATGAAGTAGCGAAAAGATTACACCAAGAAACAGAAGGTTCTATATATATCAACCAATATTTTAACGAACTGAATATCGAAGCACATTATCGATCTACAGGGCCAGAAATTTGGAAACAAACTCAAGGTAAAATAACTCATTTGGTTGCTTGTAGTGGTACTGGAGGAACAATTTCTGGTATTGCTCGTTTTCTAAAAGAGCAAAATAAAGACGTAAAAATAGTAGGCATTGATGCTTATGGCTCCGTATTAAAGAAATATCATGAAACTCGAGAGTTTGATGAAAATGAAATTTATCCTTACCGAATTGAAGGCTTGGGAAAAAATTTAATTCCAACTGCAACAGATTTTGATTATATCGATAAATTTGTAAAAGTAACGGATGAAGGTAGTGCACATACTGCACGAGAATTGGCAACAACGGAAGGTCTTTTTGCTGGCTATACTAGTGGTGCAGCTGTAGAAGGATTAAAACAATTAGCCGAAGATGGTGAGTTTTCTGAGGATAGTGTGGTTGTAGTTGTATTTCCTGATCATGGTTCTCGTTATATGAGTAAAATTTATAATGATGAGTGGATGAAACAACAAGGTTTTATGGATGCTGTACAAGCCGAATCGATACCGGTTTCCTATATATAATAATTCAATCAGAAAATATATTTATTAGCCGATGCAATAAAATTTTTGCATCGGCTTTTTTTCTTCCAAAATTCTAAATTAAAAAGAGCGTGCGTATCCTATAAAAATTGAGTATTTTTGTCCCTAAATTTGAAACAATAGATAATGGTTAAAGATTTATTTCAAAAGATATATAAGAATATAGGACCTCTAGGGAAATGGGCAGAAGTAGCAGAAGGTTATTTTGTGTTTCCTAAATTAGAAGGGCCAATTTCTAACCGTATGAAATTCCAAGGAAAAGAAGTAATAACTTGGAGTATTAATGATTATCTTGGATTAGCAAATCATCCAGAAGTAAGAAAAGCAGATGCTGAAGCAGGAGTAAAATATGGCTCTGCTTACCCAATGGGAGCAAGAATGATGAGTGGTCATACCGATCTTCATGAGCAATTGCAAACTGAATTGGCAGCATTTGTAAATAAAGAAGCTGCCTATCTTTTAAATTTTGGATACCAAGGAATGGTTTCCACTATTGATGCATTGGTTTCAAAAGACGATGTTATTGTTTATGATGTAGATGCACACGCATGTATTATAGATGGTGTTCGTTTGCATTTAGGAAAGCGATTTACTTATAAGCACAACGATTTAGAAAGTATAGAGAAGAACTTGCAACGTGCTACTAAAATGGCCAAAGCAAGTGGCGGTGGAATTTTGTTGATTTCAGAAGGGGTTTTCGGAATGCGAGGAGAACAAGGAAGATTAAAAGAAATTGTTGCACTTAAGAAAAAATATAATTTTAGATTATTTGTTGATGATGCTCACGGTTTTGGAACACTAGGAAAAACAGGAGCAGGAGCAGGTGAGGAGCAAGGAATACAAGATGATATCGATGTGTATTTTGCAACTTTTGCTAAATCAATGGCAAGTACAGGAGCTTTTATCGCTGCGGAAGAAGAGATTATCAATTATTTAAAATACAATCTACGTTCTCAAATGTTTGCTAAATCATTGCAGATGCAATTGGTTGAAGGAGCATTGAAACGTTTAGATATGTTACGGACTATGCCAGAATTAAGAGAAAAACTCTGGGAAAACGTAAAAGCATTACAAAACGGACTTACGGAAAGAGGATTTGATATTGGAACTACACAATCTTGTGTGACCCCAGTATATCTTAAAGGTTCTATTCCAGAAGCAATGGCATTGGTTAAAGATTTACGTGAGAACCACGGAATTTTCTGTTCTATTGTGGTTTATCCTGTAATTCCTAAAGGACTTATCTTATTAAGAATGATCCCTACGGCTACACATACTTTAGACGATGTAGAAAAAACTTTGATTGCTTTTTCAGCAATTAGAGATCGTTTAGAAAATGGTACTTATAAAAGACTTTCTGCTGCTGTTGCTGCAGCTTTTGGAGAATAATTATTTAGGTTCCATAATTAGAAAAACAGCGGTACTATCCCCAACATTTAGTACTTCATGCCAAACTGTACCCTTGCTATAAAATGAGCTGCCTGTAGGTACGTTTACCTCTCTGGTTCCTGTTGTATCTTTAATTCTAAAAGTACTTCCAGAAAGTGTATATCCAAAATGTGGCGCATGAAAGTGGCGATCATGTCCAACTCCTGGAGCAAAAGTGCATTTAAGTACTCTAAGAGTTTTGTTTTCCTCCACAACATCACAAACCGAATTTCCTTTCCAACCTGCTTTTAAAGGATCGGGTAAGGCGGTATTAGATTTACATGATAAAAGGATGCTTGTAATAATTAAGAGTATAGAAATGGTGTTAAGTTTCATTTCACATTTAGTTATTATTAAGAAATACATCTCCAATTAATGCTAATTCTTCCTCTGTTAATTTCGAGGTTTCTTTAAGCACTATTTTGAAGTCTTCAATTTCTTTGGCATTTGAAGGAGATCCCATATTCTTTCCTCTTTTACCATATGAATTGCCAATTAACCCTCTATTTTGATCAAAAATCAACCAGAAAGGAAGTCCTGCTTTTTTACCCATATACTTATCAAGTAATAAATGAGCACCAGGAGTTTCTAAATGTCTATTGTCTTTTGATTCATTTACAGTAAGATGGATGGTAATATAATTAGCATCCATTAAGCTTTTTACCTTTTCATTATTCAAGTTTTCCTCTAGGTTTTTACACCATTTACACCAAGATGCCTTAAAAATGACCAATACATTTTTGTCTTCTAATTTTGCTTGTTCATAGGCTTCGTCTAAAATGATATCCGTTGTCTTTTGTGCTTGAATATTAGCTGTAATCAAAAATAATAGTGGAAGGAGTAATTTTAGTTTCATTTTATGTGTTAAATATCTATTCTGAAGGTACTACGCTCTTTATGTTGAAAAGGACTATAGGCTTTCCATAGTTGCTGTACTGCAACATTTTCTTCAAGTTCAGGATTGGTTTCGGTTTGTACAATTCCTTTTTGCTCAAAAATAGCTCTCATTTCTTCAAAAATTAAAGCGGTAACTCCTTTTCCTTGGTATTCAGGATCAATTCCAATTAAGTAAAAAGCGGCAGTATCATTTTTCTTTTGCGCTTGTAATAAATGGTACCAACCAAAAGGAAATAAGGAACCGTTCGCTTTTTTAAGTGCTTTAGAAAAGGAAGGCATTACAATAGAAAAACCAATTAATTTTTTCTCTTTATCCAAAATACATGTGATATACTCAGGATTTATAAAATTGAAATACTTTTCTTTATAATGATCTATTTGGTATTGTTGAATGGGAACGAATGTTTGAAGCGAATTATAAGTCTTGTTTAATAATCCAAACATATCATTTACAAAGGGCAAAATTTCTTTTTTGTTTTTAAATCGCAATACTTCTAAAGAGTATCTCTTTTTTATAAGGCCGGCGAATTTTTGAACTTTTTCAGTAACTTCAGTAGGATTACTTAATCGATATTCTACCCAGGTAGCTTGCTTTGTAAAACCTAAAGATTTCAAATGTTCTGCATAATAAGGATAATGATACCAGGTAATCATAGTATTCATTTCTTCGAAGCCTTTGGTAAGAATACCAGCTTTTTCCATATTTGAAAAACCAACAGGTCCTTCAGCATAAGTAAGATTATGAATTTTACCAATTTCATATACCTTATTTAATAATGCTTTGGTTACCTCAATATCATCGATCATATCTAACCAGCCAAACCTAACTTTTTTCTTGTCGAGTTCTTTTATTTCAATATGGTTGATGATCACCGCAATACGACCAACTGCTTTTCCTTCTTTATAGGCTAAAAAATAAAATGCTTCAGCGTTTTTAAATACTGGGTTTTTAGATACATCCATGGTTTCCAACTCATCATTGGTAAGTGGAGGAACCCAATACTTACAATTCTTGTATAGTGAAAAAGGGAATTTCACAAATTGCTTCAATCCCTTTTTAGTAGTAATTTCTTTTAATTCAATCATATATTTTCAACTAAATGCCTCCATCTTCACTTTCTCCATCTTCCTCTTCAAAATCGACACCATCTTTTCGTTTTTTCTTTTTATCTTTTTTCTTACCTTTTTCTTCTTTCTTTTTATCTCTTCCAGCTTTTCCTTTATCTTCTATAAATTCATCCTCTTTATGTAAATCTAATCGATATGAAATACCAATTCTTCCATATAATCGGGAAGGAGTGTCTTTAAAATTCACCAAGATAGAACCATCGATTTGAAAATCTTTATTAATTAAATAGGCCGCTCCACCTCTTAAAAGTTGATCGGCATAAAAGTCACTTTTTATTCCTTGATTCTCTAAAAATGCAGACCAATTAGGTGTGAAGGTATGAGTAAGGGTAAGGATGTAGGAGTAAGAAGGTAAGTCTTCTGTAACTCGTTCTCCAATAAAATTTGTTACAAACACCCAACTTCCCCAATTGTTTTGTGTAGCAATAGCTACTGTTGGACTTATAGAACTTTCGATTCCTGGGGTAAGTGCATTGTCTGCAGAATCGAAATTTACTCCTGCATACACTGAAATTGCAGGTACTAAATCTCTCCATTGAAAGCTGTTATTTGCTTTCCAACTATATAAATTAGGCTTTTCTATTTCTTTTTTTCGGTATGGATCGTAAAATAAATATTTTGCTCCAAGTGTATTTGAAGTGAAATTACTTATTTTATCTGTACTGCCATTATTTAAATAAGTGTAAGAATTAGATTGATAGGCTCCAGTAAAACTAATCTCTAATTCCTCTTTCCAAACTCCATATCGAATATTATAATCGATAATAAAAGCATCGGTTTCGGTATTATTTAATTCGTGTTCTTCCTTACCCAATCCAAAACCACCTTCAAATTGTATTACATTTTTCCCTACTGAAAATGCGCCTTGAGAAAAACCGGGTCTATTAGAGTTTATGGTTTCTGTGTATTGAGCTGAAGCATTAAAAAAACTGAATAATAATAAAAAAAGAAAGCAACTTAATTTGGAGTTCATAGAATATTCGGTTTGGTTCAAAGATATAGATTTATCATTTATTTAATAATAATTTTTATTCTTTTATAAGGGCATTGTTTACTTTTGAAAAAGATTAATAATTAACTATTAACTATGACTTTTTTAAAAACGTTATTAATTATACTTCTGGTATATTATGGCGTAAAGATAATATTCAAATTTGCGAAGCCTTATATCATGCGCTATATCGCTAAAAAAGCAAACGAACGATTTGGACAAGCTTTTGGACAAAATCCTTCACAGTCTAATACTGCCAACCAACAAGAGGGCGAAACTATATTAGATAATTCGCAAGCAAAAACAAAAACCTCTAAATCTACCGTCGGGGAATATGTCGATTTTGAAGAAATAGATTAATTTTTTAATATATCTGGTCCTATTTATTTTGATAAAATCCAGCATTTTTTCATAAATTCCCCAAGTCTTATTTCAACATTAAATATGCAGTATTTTAAAAAGATTCTTCCGCATCTTGTAGTTTTACTTTTATTTGTAATTGCAAGTCTTGCTTATTTTAGTCCTGTTCTTCAGGGAAAGAAAATATTCCAAAGCGATATCGTTCAGTATTCAGGAATGGCAAAGCAACAAAACGACTTTAAAAAGGCAACAGGAGAAGAAACCTATTGGACAAATTCTGCTTTTGGAGGGATGCCTACTTATCAATTAGGTGCAAAATACCCACATAATTATATTAAAAAATTAGATCTAACTCTTCGTTTTTTGCCAAGACCAGCCGATTATCTCTTTCTTTATTTTATAGGAATCTATATTCTATTTTTAATTTTAAAAGTTGATTATAAGTTGGCGTTCGTTGGAGCATTGGCATTTGGGTTCTCTACTTATCTCATCATAATACTAGGTGTAGGCCCTGTCTCTTATACACATCTGACGCTGCCGACGATCTACTCTGTGTAGAT
>CAJXRD010000059.1 GCA_913058295.1 uncultured Flavobacteriales bacterium
AGATGCTCAGGAGTCTCGTGGGCTCGGAGATGTGTATAAGAGACAGCTTTCATTCTTACTTATTACATTTTCAACACAAGCACAAACAACAATAGAAAGTGGCGGAACTGCTTGTAATGAGCAAAACCCTTCAAATAATTTTGAGGTTGCGTCCGGAATTAGTTTTTGGGGTGCTGCATCAGATCTTACTGTTCCTGCTGATACAGATTTTGCTTTGACTACGATCAATGCCAATTTATGGGTTCTCGGTGCTGGAGTAACTATTACAAGTATAGATATTGTTATTTATAGTGATTCGGGTGGATTGCCTGATGGAAACAATTTACTTGCAGCTTACTCTGGATTGGTTCCAGTCTCTCAACCATTAATTGGGACAGGTGTAGGTACGAATATGGACTTTGACGTACTTGACGTTACTTTTCATATTCCTACTACTGCTTTGGTGGGTCAAACTGGTGCAACAACTACGTATTGGGTGCATATTATTGCTACCGCATCTAATGCTGACCTTGTAGGATGGGAAGGTACTACGGCTTCAATTGTTGGTAACCCCGCATTTATTTTTGATTTTTTTATAGGATGGATACCTCTTCCAGGAAGAGATTTTGTTTATGATTTCTCAGGGGATTGTACACCAATATTAGGAACTAGTGAAAACACTATCAAAGGATTTAGATTTTTTCCAAACCCGACAAGTAATGTTATTAACTTAAACTCTCAAGATAAAATTGAAAGAGTAGCTATTTACAATATTTTAGGTCAAAAAGTGGTGGATCAAAATATCAATGCAATTAGCTCTCAATTAAATGTTGCTAACTTAGTAACTGGAACTTACCTTATGGAAGTTTCTGTAGAGGATAAAACAGCTACCTATAAAATTATTAAGAACTAATATTTAAGTTCTAAACTAAATTTAGAAAGCCATCTTGATTATAATCGGGGTGGTCTTTTTGGTTATAATACTTTATCTTATTCAGAATATTAACACTTGGTCATTAAAATCTTACAGTTCAGTATTTAAGATTATTCTTGGTTCTTATTTTATATCACATTTGTAGTGGAAATCAAATAAACTAAAAAAAATGAGAACTTTAAACAACAATCAAATCACGCAAAAAATCAGTACTACTAAATCTTTTACTTGGAACTCAAAAAGACGTTTCAAATAATTGAAATTATTTTTTAAAAACGAAAAGCCTATTCATTAATTTGAGTAGGCTTCTAAAAAATTTAATTTATCAATTAACTAAAACAACACTCAAAGTTAAATACAAACCTTTAATTGAACTATGACCTTCGTCATACCAAAAAAAAGCCCCTTTTATTTATGCATATTTATCGCAATCGTGTCTTGCTGAACTAAATGGAATCCATTCTAAAAACCTTCCAATCCAACCAATACGTTCTCCACATTTTTGACATTCATAGCTTTTGTATTCTGTATGTTCATTCATAATATAAATCTACTTTATGGAATTGAAATAAAAAAGTAAAAACCCCCTTTTAGAACAGGAAAAAGACCCTGTTAATACAAAAAAGCATAAATACCTCAATTAAAAATGAGCAGAATATATTTAACAGATTACGCAAATTAATTGTTATACACTATAGTGTTGTTTAACAAGAATAGGCCGAACCCGAGTATTCAATCGTTCCATTGTCAAGTCGTTCATAAAATTTAGGGTCAAAATTACCAAATACTGTTTGACTATTATCATCACACGAAATTCTAAACCTGATTTTGCAGCTATCTAAAGTTGTTGACCCATCATTAAAATAAAAATGTATAAACATTTTAGCATTATAATTAGGCTTCAGAACCCGAGTGAACATTTCAGAATTATAATCTCGAATCATTTTAAAAGTTCCGTTATTAAGTATGATAATTACTGAAGGTTGAAACTTAATTAACCCGCCGTTTTCAAATTCTAATTCAAAATATTCAAGAAACACTTTTTTATAAGTGATTTTTTCTCCAATAGGCAACCCAAACATGTCAGAAATATTAGAATCAATTACAAGCTCATTCTGTACAAATCCCTTTTTGTCAGTTTTTTGGAAAGTATTGGATATAATAAATTCATTATTTAAATTTTCTTCAGCTATTTTCATTTCTAAATATTATTTATTATTTTCAGGGAAAGGATCTACTAAATGATCTATTGAATATTTAGTATAATCATAATAGTATAAAGCTTCAATAGAATGAATAATATTAAAGTTTAATAGATATAAAGTAGTTATACTTGGAAAACACTCTGAACGAACAGTCCATTTTACATTTTGTATATCTGTCGGATTTTTTTTATGTTCACGCCATGCAGCAAATAAGCTAGATATATCATCACCTGGATTCTGTGAGTGTGACCAAGCCCCCATAAACCTTTCATGATCATTTTTATGCAAATAATTCTCACTTACATTTGGGAATGACCAATTAATTAAACAATTATAATCAACACCATAGTTTCCATTGCCTAAATTACAAGTCCCTCCAATATCATTATAATTATCAAAATCATTGTCTTCAATTATTACTGCTACTAGATTATTAAAATTTATATCCTTAATATAAGAGGTTTTATCTCTTGAATAACGTGAAGTATTAGTATATCTAATCGTGCAAACTGGAGTGTCAAGATAACAGTGATCACCAGTTGCGATGAAATTTGCAATAACTTGTTCTAGTCTATTTCTCTCGCTATCTGTCTGGTCCATTACAAATGACTCAACATTACCATATTTATAGTATAGTTTAAATGAGGTTTTTTTTCTAATACCGTCTCCCATAATTTATAATTATTTTTTTATTAATTTTTAGATTTCTTTTGAAAAGATATTGTTATAAAATACCATTCCAATATTATTTAAGATACAACGGGAGTGAATATAAATTAAGAATTAATTCTATAAAATACTCAAATATGTTATCCCCATAAGCATCTACATACTCAAACTTAATATAATTTAAAGCTTTGTGCAATACGTAGATACACGTATATTAATACAATCTAAATAGCGTGTATAAAAAAAACCTATTAGAACTTAAAATATCAGGCTATTAATATTTTAATTAGATTTACTTTACAAAAACAATACAAAAACCTAAAATAATGAATAAACTATTTGTCTCATTAATATTTGGCTTTTTATCATTAATGATAAATGCACAACCCTCTGAAAATTATACTATAGATGGAATTAAGTTTTCTGAAATAGTATCGAACTATGTACAGGTAATTGTAACTAATAACGTTCATAGTACAAGAGTTTACATGCAGTTTGATTTTGGGCAAGGCATTAAATATTTAGGCAAAGGGTCAGGTAGAATGGTTTACCCCACAGGTGAGGAAGTTAAGTTCAATTCTATCATAACAGTATTAAATTTTATGACATCACATGGTTATGAATATATCGATAAAGATGTTGTAATCGACAAAACTATGTCAATATACCACCATCATCATTTATTTAAAAAAAATAGAATAAAACCTAAAATATAACAATTGAAATACTCAGAACATTTCGGGATAATGGTTAAAAACTTTGGTGCTCCTAAGTTAGACAAGGTACAGTTTCAAAGAATGATGAATATTGCATTTATTGAGGGTTTAATTGTTGGTAATTATGATGCTGGTAGTAGATATTTGGAAGAGGGTTATCGTAACAGAAAATCATTAAATAAGTTAACTAATAGAAAAACACCTGAGAAGTTATATCAAGAATTAATAGATAAGTCTAATGTTTGAATTTTATTGAAAAAACTGCCTTAAAATTAAACTACAATAATCGTACATATCAAAGAAGTAAAATATTAATATATTTCTGTCAATTGATTGCTTAATTCTAATAAAGTGTGAAAATAGTGTGAATACAAAAAAACCAACAAACTCCAATTCATTGGAAAGTGTTGGTTTTATTAGTGACCTCGACAAGATTCAAACTTGTAACCTCTTGAGCCGTAATCAAGTGCGCTATTCAGTTGCGCCACGAGGCCTGTAATGGGCTGCAAATATATTTCTTTTTAAGGATTCAACAAGGATTGTTTAAAGAAAAAAAAAGATTTTTAATCCAAGGCTCTTTTTGTCACCCAAAGTCTATAGCCAAATATAGCCATTTGCCATTTTTTTGCTTTTGCTAAATCCAACCTTTGTTTAGTAAAACTAGGTAGAATCATTTTATTGAATTTAGCTAATGTCTTAAAAAGTGTTTTTTTCATATTTTAAAAATACAAATAAAAAATGTCTCGTTCTAATATATTAAAAATGGGACATTTCTGAAATTACTAGGTTTTAGTTCTTTTTAGTAGAAATTAAAGAAACGCAACCAATTTTATCTTTAGCCTATTTTCAATGGCTTTAGAATTTAAATTTTATATACTATTAATTAAAGAATTTTGAAAATTAAAACCAATATATTAGATAAGCTAAATGTATCTAAAATAGTATCTTCGTCCCCAAATTAAAAATATAAATGAATATAGTTTATATACTATCGGGATTGGCTTTATTGGTTGTTGGAGGCGAGTTTTTAGTACGTTCTTCCGTTGCACTATCTCGTAAATTTCATTTATCCAGAATGATTATTGGTTTAACGGTAGTTTCATTCGCAACCTCGGCACCAGAATTATTTGTTAGTATCCAAGCCGCTATTGATGGATATCCTTATATAGCATTAGGAAATGTAGTAGGATCAAATATCGCAAATATTGGTTTGGTTTTAGGAATAACTGCCGTTATATCTCCTCTATTTTTAGATAGAGAATTTTATAAGTTTAATTGGCCAGTGATGATGGCGCTTTCCATCGGGATGTATTTTTTGTTGAAATTCGGAAGTGGCATCAATAGGTTAGAAGGGATAGGTCTGCTTTTATCATTATTAATCTATTTATGGGTTTTAATTGTTAAAGCAAGAAGAAATAAAAAAGTTGTAAAATCAGTCGATTCTGATGGTATTGAAGAAGTCATAGCTTCCAATTTTAAAATAGTTATTTGGTTATTAATAGGAGGGGGAGCCTTATGGGCAGGTAGTGAATTATTGGTTTCTGGTGCTGTTAATATAGCGAGACTTTTGGGAGTTAGTAATCGTATGATTGCAGTAACTATGATTGCAATTGGGACAAGTGTTCCTGAATTAGCTGCATCGGTTGTTGCGGCATTTAAGCATGAAAAAGCCTTGTTAATAGGTAATGTTATTGGATCTAATATATTTAATCTAGGATCAGTTATTGGTATTACTGCAATTATTCATCCAATTAATGTATTGGATTCGGGAATCTCATTAGTACTTAACGATATGCTATGGATGATTGGTTTTTCTGCGATTATATTTCCTTTGGCCCTTCTACCCAAAAAATTTATACTCACAAAATACAAAGGCTTATTTCTTTTTATAGCCTATTCCATTTTTATTGGTTTAATTTTTGTAAATTTTAATTAAAACATAACTTTATCTGTTTTTTAAAGCTTTAAACAACAAATACAGGGGGTGTTGATAATAATTATATATTATTTATAAAAATATCCCTAAAAAATAGGGGGTATGTATGTAAAAAGTTATTTTTGCACTTTCAAATTATTAATTTTAAAGCGTAATTATATGTCAACCCTTAGATTTCAAGCTATTAAAGAAACATTAGGTAGAGAGCCGATTCATGTAGAAGAGCCTGCAAGACGATCTACCATTTTTGGTAAAAACGTTTTTAATGAAGCAGCGATGCGACAGTTTTTAACTAAAGATTCTTATAACAGTGTAATTGATGCTACCGTAAACGGTTCAAAAATTGACCGTAATATTGCCGATCATATCTCTACAGGTATGAAAGAATGGGCAATTACGAAAGGAGCTACTCATTATACACACTGGTTTCAGCCATTAACAGGGTCTACTGCTGAAAAGCATGATGCCTTTTTTGAAACTACTGATGATGGACAAGCAATCGAAAAATTTGGTGGTGGACAATTAGTGCAACAAGAGCCAGATGCTTCTAGTTTCCCTAATGGAGGAATTAGAAATACTTTTGAAGCAAGAGGATATACCGCTTGGGATCCAACATCACCAGCATTTTTATATGGTACCACGCTTTGTATTCCAACCGTATTTGTTGCCTATACAGGGGAAGCATTAGATAATAAAACCCCTTTATTAAGGTCATTACAAGTATTAGATACTGCTGCAACTTCGGTAGCTAAGTATTTTGATAAAAACGTTACTAAAATTATTGCAACCCTAGGATGGGAGCAAGAATATTTTTTAATAGATAAGGCTATGGCTACTTCTAGACCAGATATTTCATTAACTGGTAGAACATTATTAGGTCATGAATCTGCAAAAGGACAACAGTTAGACGATCATTATTTTGGTTCTATTCCTACAAGAGCTCTAGATTATATGCGCGATTTAGAAACGGAATGTATGTTATTAGGTATTCCTGTTAAAACTCGCCATAATGAAGTTGCTCCAAATCAGTTTGAATTGGCACCAATATTTGAAGAGGCAAACCTTGCGGTAGATCATAATTCCTTATTAATGGATATTATGGAAAAAGTTGCAGAGAGACATCACTTTAAAGTATTGTTTCATGAAAAACCTTTCAAAGGAATTAATGGTAGTGGAAAACATAATAACTGGTCTTTAAGTACAAACACCGGAGTTAATTTGTTAAGTCCTAGTAAAACACCAAAACGTAACCTTCAGTTTTTAACATACTTTATCAATACCATTAAAGCTGTTAATGATCATGAAGAGTTAATGCGTTCTTCTATTGCAAGTGCAAATAACGATCATCGTTTGGGGGCAAATGAAGCGCCTCCTGCTATTATTTCTGTTTTTATAGGGTCACAACTTACCAAGGCTCTAGATGAATTAGAGAAAGTTACCAATGGCAAATTATCTCCAGAAGAAAAGACAGATCTTAAATTAAATGTTGTAGGGAAAATTCCTGAAATCTTATTAGATAATACAGATCGTAATAGAACTTCACCATTTGCTTTTACAGGAAATAAGTTTGAGTTTAGAGCGGTTGGGTCTACTGCAAATTGTGCTACACCAATGACAGTATTAAATTCTATAGTTGCAAAGCAATTAATAGATTTTAAGAAAAGTGTAGATGCACTGATCGATAAAAAGAAAATGAAGAAAGATGATGCGATCTTTAATATTCTAAGAGAATATGTAAAAGATTCTAAGCGTATTCGTTTTGAAGGAGATGGTTATGGGGAAGCTTGGGAAAAGGAAGCGAAAAAGAGAGGGCTTAGTAATAATAAGAGTACTCCAGAAGCTTTAAAAGCAAAAGTGTCTGAAAAAACAATTGCATTATACGAGGAGCTTAATATCATGAGTAGGGTAGAAATTGAAGCTCGATATGAAATTAAAGTAGAAGAATATGCAATGCGTATTCAAATTGAAGGTAGAGTGCTTGGAGATATTGCCAGGAACCATGTAATTCCTACAGCAATAAAGTACCAAAATAGATTGATTAAAAATGTTCAAGGTTTAAAAGATATCTATGGAAGTGGCTTTAAAAAGCTATCCAAAGAGCAAATGAAATTGATTGAAAAAATTTCTGAGCATATTGAAAAAATCAATATGGGGATTACCGATATGATCGAAGAGCGTAAAAAAGCTAATAAAATTAGTTCTTTAGAAAAACGTGCTGCTGCCTATTGTGACAAAGTTAAGCCTTACTTTGATGTGATTAGGTATCATTGTGATAAATTAGAATTATTAGTCGATGATGAGCTTTGGCCTTTGGCAAAGTATCGAGAAATGATGATGATAAAATAATAGTAATTAAATACAAAAATTATTTTATTTAAAAAAATCATTTAACAAAAAATTAACATTTTTAAAAAAAAGTCGTTTTAAAGTATTTAAACGGCTTTTTTTGTGCTTTTATCCAAGAAAATTAAAAACAATTTAAAGGGTATTCCTACAGTATAATAGTGTAAATTTCTTACAAGAATCTAAGCTTGATTTGTATCATTTTTATTCTTAAATTTATGTCGTTAAAGAAAAAAACTAGTCACTAAAAAGTAAATTTCTTCCCTACAAGAACACCGGTTCTGATTAATATTAATATTAAAAATAATAATGAACTTTTCAAAATTTTGTTCATTTAAAATATTGGTTTTCCATATTGGATTACTATAAGATGTTAACTAAATATTAATTTAAAAAATTTAAATTATGAAAAAACTTTTTTTAAGCGCAGCGGCGCTAATGTGTGGAGCAGTTCTTTTTGCTCAAGTAAATACTAGTGATGTAAATCAGCTAGGAAATGACAACGGATCGTCTGTATTTCAAAAAGGCGAAACTAATAACTCTGATGTAGATCAATTTGGAGATGAAAACATGTCTTTTGTAGAGCAACATGGAAATACAAACTTTTCTATTGTGGATCAAATAGGAGACTTAAACAAATCTGATGTTGACCAACATGGAAATTCAAACGAAGCATATACCGGTCAAATGGGGGAAGGAAATGAGTCATTTGTAGAGCAACATGGTAGAGAAAATTTTGCATTTATAAATCAAGGATATTACAACGGTGATATTGGGAATTATAACTTTAGTGATGTTTTCCAACATGGTAAATATAACAGAAGTACAGTATGGCAAAATTGGACAGCTAATGATAACGATTCTTATGTAATCCAGGACGGTGAATATAATATCAGTTATGTACAGCAAGATGGGGATGGCAACTTTAATAGAGTAGAGCAAGATGGAGATGAAAATAATTCTGAGGTGTATCAAAAAGGAAATTACAATGATTCTGAGGTGTATCAAATTGGATTAGCTAATTTTTCTGATGTTGACCAACTAGGTAATTATAATGATTCTAAAGTTAGCCAAGATGGTTGGGAAAACAATTCTATTGTTAAGCAAGATGGTTGGTATAATGATTCTGAAGTTATGCAAATTGGTTGGTGGAACAATTCTGATGTATTCCAACTAGGAATGGGTAATGATTCTTATGTTGATCAAGATGGTTGGGGTAATGATTCTGATGTTGATCAATTTGGACCAATGAACTCATCTGATGTTTATCAAGTTGGTGAGTTGAATGATTCTAAAGTATACCAAGTAGGAGCTATGATGGGAAATATCTCTGAAGTTCACCAAAATGGAGAGTTGAATAATTCTGATGTATATCAAATTGGGATGTTAAATAACTCTAAAGTTGACCAAGTTGGTTTAGAAAATAATTCTGATGTTGACCAACATGGGATGTTAAATGGATCTATTGTTGACCAAAATGGTTGGGAGAATAATTCTAAAGTTCACCAAGATGGTATGGGTAATATCTCTGAGGTTAAACAAGATGGTGAGTGGAACAATTCTGATGTATACCAACTAGGTATGGGTAATGATTCTTATGTTGACCAAAATAGTTGGGGTAATGATTCTGATGTTGACCAAGATGGTATGTTTAATACTTCTGATGTTTACCAAAATGGGACATTGAATATTTCTAAGGTAAGTCAATTTGGACTTGGAAATGGAAGTACGGTTGACCAAACGGGATTTGAGCATAACAGTATAGTGCTTCAAGTTGGTGCAGGAAATATGTCTACCGTAACTCAAAAGGACTGTGATAATTAATATTTTTAAAATATTTTTTAATCTAAAGTTTATGTAAGTTTTGATAGGTTGTATTAAAGGGTATAAGGGCATTATTTTAATGTCCTTATACTTGTTTATAAACAACTCTAAATTAGAAATAAAGCTCTAAAATTTAAAAGGAATTGGATATGTAATAATTTGATATTTAAGCTAATAAAGCCTCTGTTTTCTTATATTTTCAAATATTTAATTCGTATCTTTAGTTGAGCTTTAAAATTGAATGAAAATGAAAAATACTTCAAAAATTCTATTCCTTTTTATAAGTTTTGTTATAGGTAGTACGTCCTTTGGACAGAACTATGAAGAGAATAATGATAAGGTTTCTATTGAAAGTTTTGAGTCAAAACCTTCTGAACTTAATTTTCTTTCCTCGCAAAATTTTCAAATAATTCCTGCCAATAACATTTCAAATAACAATGTATTTATTGCCCAAATTGGAGCTGATAATTTGGTAAAAGTAAGCACACAATCTACAAATAGCGATATTGACTTGTTTCAAAATGGGAATCAAAATAAAATACTTTTAGAGATTGCTGCAATTACTATTGAGGAGACTGTAATACAAAATGGAAATAACAATGTCTTTTCAGATTATAGTACTTACGGTTTAAACTATCATAGTGCAGAAATAATGCAAACTGGAAACAGTAATAATTTAACTTGGTTTGGAGGAAACTCTATTTCTGAAAAAATTATAGTTAACATGCAGGGAGACAGTAAAACCATTATTGTACGAAACTTTAATTAATCTAACTTATGTTTTTTAACATGAAGTATTTAATAGCCTTTATTTTATTGTCACTTTTGTTAACGTCAAAAGGGCTTTCTCAAGTTTATAATACAGATGTTGAAGCAAAGATTTTAATTAAAGTAGAAAACAGATTAATTAATATTACGGCTACAGCTTTCAATAAAACAGAAATTAATCAAAGTCTACGTTATGTTCTTTCCCTAATAAAAACCAATCCAGAAAACTCTAATAGATCTAAAAACGACCAAAGCGGAAGGTTTGTATTAGAATCTGGTCAAAAAAACGAACTTTCATCTACGACAATTAATGAAAGTGAAAAAGATCAAATCGTCATACTATTATTAATTTACGATTTAGAAGACAAAATTATTGGTAAAGACAGGGTGGCATTTAATGAAGATCCTAAGGCCGACCATTCCCAATTAAAAGAGAAATTTACAGAAAATATTAATTCTGTAGATCTTAGTGCACAAGGTCAAGATGGAGTATTTTTAAAAGGAGTGGTTATTGATGAAGTTAAAACCAAGCCAGGACAAGATTTTTATCGATATTTTTATTCAGAATACACCTTAAGAAGAATAAATGCACCTAAGATAGTAACGGTTAAAGAAGTGATGGTTTTAACGAATAGTACCATTATTAATGTCTTCGTCGAAGAAAGGTTGGTTTATAGGTTTTTGGTAAAACCTCAACCAGACTATTTAAAAGATAACTCTACCGAAGCGATTAGAAGAGTGAGTCAATACTTAGAAATTCTAAAAAAAAATAAAAGCAGTATCAACCATTATTAATTGAGATTATTAACTAAATAAACGCAACTGCTGTAAAATGTAGTTTGCGTTTTTTTTTGGTTAATAAGTTCAAACCCCAAATATCCCTAAATATAATTATCAAAATTGGCTTAATAAGTTAATATACTATGATAAAAATCATAATTTATATAGCATTTATTACGGACTTTTATATGGTATTTAAAGCACTGAAAATCAAATATATCTAAAATATATTATCAATTTAAGGTTATGAAAACTAGAGCATTATTTTTATTGTTTTGTGTTGCCAGCCTTAGTTATGGCCAGCAATTAACATATAAACCTGTAAACCCAAATTTTGGAGGAAATACCTTTAATTATGCTTGGTTATTAAGTTCTGCCGAAGCACAAAACTCTTTTACAGACCCAAGTAAAGAAACAGAAGAAAAATCTGGAATCGATGCATTTTCAGAAAACTTAAACCGACAGCTTTTAGGGCAAATTTCTAGAACATTATTAAATGCCAAATTAGGCGATGGTCTTCAAGAAGGTACTTTTGTATTTGGAGATTTAGCTATTGAAGTTATAGAATCTGCTGAGGGATTAGTCATAAATATCTTAGATATTAATACGGGAGAGCAAACGCAAATTATTGTCCCAAATTAAATTTAGCTTATGAAAATTTGGCAAAAATATATCTTCCTTTTTTTATTCTCTTTACTGTTATCAGGTTGTGGTAGTTATTTTAACCAACCAGTTAGTCAACAAAAAGCAAGAACAGGAGAGGTTTCCCCAATGACAGAGAAACTTAGAACGCTACCATTACCAGAAGAGCCCATAATTGTTGGGGTTTATAATTTTAAAGATCAAACGGGTCAGTATAAAAGTGTAGAGCTGGGGAGTTCATTTAGTACAGCAGTCTCTCAAGGAGCAACAACGATGTTGGTAAAAGCTTTAGAAGATTCCCAATGGTTTTCACCTATTGAAAGAGAAAATTTAGCAAATCTTTTAAACGAAAGAAATATAATTCGCTCTACTAGAGATGAATATAGAAAAAATAATAACCCCAACGAACCTAATTTACCTCCTCTTTTATATGCAGGAATTCTTTTAGAAGGAGGTATTGTTTCCTACGATTCTAATATTATTACCGGTGGTTTAGGGGCAAGATATTTTGGTGTTGGTGCATCCACTCAATATAGACAAGACAGAATAACAGTTTACCTGCGTGCAGTTTCAACCTCTAATGGGCGAGTTTTAAAAACAGTGTATGTTTCAAAAACAATTCTATCACAAGCAGTTGATGCTAGTTTATTTAGATATGTAAACTTTCAAAGGTTACTTGAAGTTGAAACGGGATATACAAAAAATGAACCGGTGCAATTGGCCATGAAAGATGCGATTGAAAAAGCTGTAGAAGCTTTAATAATTGAAGGAATTGAAGATAAATTGTGGAGAACCAAAGATGGTGAGGAAACAAATAATCTTTTGGTTGAAGAATATTTTAAAGAAAAAGAACTAGAAGAATCTAAATTACTTTTTAATCGTCTACAAACAGAACGAGTATTAAAAAACACTTTTTCTTTTTCAGCAATTGGAACATTGTTGCAAGGAGATTACAAGAATAGTCAAGTAACACCTAGTGTAAGCCTAGGATATTCTAGAAAATTCACTAACTATTTTCATTTAAATATAAACACCTCATTTTTAGAACTTAAGTCGGGAGAGACGTTTTCTAGAAAATTTATGGATGTTGCATTAAATGCAGAATTTGTTTTTTTACCCTTTGATAAATTCACACCCTATGCTTATGGAGGGTTTGGGATGATGTTCGATATTGAGGATTCCAGAAATAATCCAAACAAGAGTAAAGTAAATCCCCCACCTAAAAAGATTCAAGGAGGATTGGGTGTTTTGTTTTATGTCTCAGAAGCAGTTGGGATAAAAGCTTATGCCGAAAGTAATTTGGCGTTCTCAGATAATTTAGATCAAGTAGAAAACGGGAATAGGAATGATTATTATTACAATTTCGGGATTGGAATTAACTATTATTTCGGAAGAGAAAAGTTAGATAAAGAGATTGTTAACCCTCAATTAATTGAAGAGTGATGAAAACATTTTATAAGATAATCTTAGGTAGTTTTATGATTCTTGCTTTTGTGTCTTGTAGCGAAGACACAATTAATGAAAACGGATTTGGAACACTTACAGGAGCAGTGGTTAAAAATGGAGATAATACTCCTATAGAAGACGTAAAAATAACAACAAACCCAGCTTCATCTACTGTTTTTTCAAATGAAGATGGTGAGTTTTTAATTGAAAATGTACCTACTGGTCAATACTCCGTACAAGCTAGTAAAGATGAGTTTCTAGATTCATTTGAAGCAGCAACTATTTCAGATGGTATAACTGTAAATGTTGTTTTCGAATTAGACATTTCTACAGCGAACAACAGGCCTCCAGAAGAACCTACTTTACTATTTCCTGCAGATAATGCGACAGATGTAGATTTAGCTGTGGCGTTTTTATGGACAAGTACAGATCCAGATGATGATCCTATTGAATATAATTTGGAAATTAGAAATAGTA
>CAJXRD010000060.1 GCA_913058295.1 uncultured Flavobacteriales bacterium
GAAGCCTTAGATTAGTAATATGCTTCTATAAGGAAAATGAGCCAAAATAATAATGAGTATTTTAAAAATTGTTTTATAATCTGAATAATAATAGAAACAGATATATAATTACAAGGAAAGCGAAACATTAAATATGTAAACTTTCAAAAGTTTCTAGAAGGATTAGACCATTATAATAGATGGTCTAATCTTTTTTTTAAAAACTATTCCAATTTTGGAAAAGATTTTATAAAGCTATTATAGTATTGATTTTATTTAAGAGGTACGTTTTATAAATAATCCAATCCTCTATTGCTAAAGCAATGGTTAGATAATCTATTTGTATAGAGTTAACACAGCTTGATTTCTATTCTAAGTAATACTAAAGTTTTATTGTTGCCATTTTTATTATTTAATTAACTTAGATAGCTATTCTAAAGAATTTAATATCTATTTATAAAACTAACTTTATTATGTTGATTTTTTTTTACTAAGTTTTTTTAAAAGTTTATAGGCTTCATCTTTATCACTAATTAATCTAGCGCCGCACCATAAAGTGTAACCAAACTTTCTATTTATCCTGTAGGATAATCGATGTATTTCTAAGCTTTTCATATTGATTTATTATTATAGATTTCATGCGGATGATTTTATAGTTTCATAATAATTATGAAATACGTTAAAGCCTCTAGAAATAAATTACTATCGGGGAAAAAAAGAATTCTCAAACTAATCACAAAAAAATTAAGTAATTATATACTAGAGGTTTAACGTTATCATTTGCATTGCACAGATTATTTTTATATTTTTTTACTATTAATGTTTTTGATTTTGTGAATCTTCTTTCAAAATATTACCCTTTGTTTTTCTATCATTATCTATAGATTTTGATTTTACGGATTCTAAACTTAAGGGTTTATAGCTATTTTTAAAACTATTAATTCTCGAATTATCAACTTTTGAAGATGTAACTGTTTTTCTTTCTTTATAAGAAATGCCACTTTCTTCTGGCTGATTATATAGTGCAGGTGTAAGATATTTTCCTCGTCTTTCCCCTTTATCTACAATAGCATTTCTTTTATCTGGGTTTTGTTTTAGATAAGGGTCATTTCTTTGCGAGGTAAGTATCCAAGAAACTTTTTTTCCAGGAATTCCACCGGCTATTATAAATAAACCAGATTCATTTATTTCTTTTTGTATATATAAATTAGGCATTGAAGCTCCAATAGCTGTTAATTGATAGGAAGCGTCTTTATTAATGGAGTTGTAGTAACTAGGAAGAGTTATTATAGCTATTCCATTGGAATCAAACTCTTTAGTTCCTCTATACAAATTGAGGATTTCATTGGACTCTATGGAAAAATGTTTTAAAATTTTATTTGCGGGATCATCGGGGTGGTCTATTACAAATGATTTCGTGCCAGTAGCACCAGTATCACCATTACTAAAAACACCGTAACCTGCACTTGTTGAGGCACCATATACACCATACCAACCTCCATATCCATACATGCCAATTCCCCAGCCACTGCTTGGGGCTGACCAGCCAAACGAACCAATATGATCATCAACATCAGTACCAGAATAACTAAATTCGGCTGCTGCAATTGTACTTAAAATAGCATTGTTCTGGTTTTGACCAATAATTACAGAACCTAGACCTTTATGAATAGATATAATTGCAGGGTCTGGATTATTACTATTTGTTATACCAAATTCGGCATTTCTTCCTTGGCTTCCAGAATGTTCTATTAATATTCCATGGCCAACTCCACTTTGATTTCCTGAAAAAGCACTCCCAAATACGCTGCCTAAAGAAGTTGGCGTCTGAGTGTTCACAATACTATTAAATCCAAAAACATCTCCGCCGCTTGTTGGTGAAGAAATGTCATCAACCCCTATAGCTAAATACCCAAGTCCATCTTGAACACCTAAATCTACAATCTCACCTGTCCCTCCTGCTGTAATCAATTCGGTATAGATACCAAAGCTGTTGGATCGGATATCGTTATATTGTCCAAATCCTGACAATACTTGGTTGTAAATCCCTGATGATTGACTAAAGGAAGCAATGCCATATCCTGTTGCAGAAACACCTATGACACCAGTTCCCGTTCCTGAATCTTCACCCCAAATAGCAACACCTTCATTAGAATAGCTATTAATACCATTTTCACCAGAATCAGAATTAACTGTGAATTTATCAATTGGAAAATGTGGAGATCCATTCACAGAAACACGACCATCACTTAAAATTCTCATTTTTTCTGCACCATTTGTAGCTAAATATAAATCTTGTGCATCTGATGTTCCAATATAATTAGTGCCTGGTATTGTTCCAGCATTACCTTCTGTTTTCCACTTATCATTTTGGGATGAGCTACCGAGACTTTCCCAAAGAGTTCCATTCCAAAAAAAGAAACCGGGTCCAGTAGAAGTATTCTCATTATATACTAATAGTCCTTCTGCATTTGCTAAGTTCAGAGGGTCAATTCCGGTAATTGGATCAATAGTGTTAATAGAGGGGATATCCACCTTTGGAATAAAAACACCTTTATCTGTACTCCTAATGTCTAAAATGGAACCATCCTTTGGGGAAATGGTGTTAATTCCAACTTGAGCTTTCACAAGTGTTGGGATTAAAATTAGAATTAAGCACTTAATTGCTGTATTTAAAATGACAAAATTTCTCATAACTTTAAATTGAAGGGGCATCCAATAACCTAATTGTTGAGGCTAATTAACTAATAATTAAATCTTTTTATCATTGATTTTAGACAGAAGGTGTTTTTTAAATGGCGAATGATAGTGAAAACTCGATTAATGAAAAATTTAACTTTCTAGAATTATTTTTCACTTATTTTAAATTTATTTGCTTTACTTAGAGGACAAAATCTATAGGCTATGAAGACACTTGATATATTATTTATTGAAGATGATATTATAGAGGTTATGAAATTAAAAAGAACTATAAAACCATTGTATTTAAATCATAAAATTATAGAAGTCACTAATGGAGAAGATGCGTTAAATTTATTATCTACTATAGATAAACTCCCAGATATTATTTTAATGGACTTAAATATGCCAAAAATTAGTGGTATTGAATTCTTATCTTTATTGCGAGCCAATAAATTATTTAATCAAATACCGACTATAGTATTAACGACTTCGGGAAATACCTCTGATATACTAAAATGTTACAATCTTGGTATTTCAGGATATTTAACAAAACCCTTGAAATATGAAGAATATGTTATTAAAATTAATAATATTATATCCTATTGGAGTATGAATGAATTTTTAGAATAAAAAATTATGAAAGGAATCGTATTTACTGAATTTTTAGAAATGGTTGAGGGTAAATTCGGCTTGGAAATGGTCGACACGATTATCCATCAATGCCAATTAAATTCTAATGGAATTTATACTTCTGTAGGAACCTATAATTTTGCAGAAATGCTTCAGTTGCTGCAAAGCTTAAGTTATAATACAGATATCTCTATCGATCAACTATTATTAACATATGGGGAGTATTTTTTTAATAGCTTAAAAACTAGTTACCCAGATTTGTTAAAAAGTTATAATGATCCTATAGAACTATTGGCATCTGTAGAAAACCATATTCATATAGAAGTACTTAAGATTTATCCCGATGCTGAATTGCCAACCTTTGAGATGATTGATAAAAGTGCCAAATCTTTAACTATGATCTACAAATCGAGTCGCTCTATGCATCATTTCGCCTTAGGCTTAATGAATGAGACATTCAAATATTTTAATACTTCTTCAAATATTAAAATGAAAAAAATAAAGGAAGATGGAACTGAAGTTAGGTTTATTATTAAAATGGAATAGTGGATCAAAATAAGATAGACATATTACAACGAGCCTTAGATCGTCAAATAGCAGCTAGAAAAGTTGCAGAGAAAATTCTTGAAGAAAAATCAATTCAAATATTTAATGCTTCAATTGAATTAAAACAAGTTAATAAAAAGCTTGAAGATCTATTAAAAGAGAAGACTGGCGAATTTGAAAGCTTTTATGAAAATATTTTTGACGCTTATCTTATAATGGATCTAAAAGGTAATGTGTTAAAAATGAATCCTATTGCGATTGAACTTTTTGAATATGATTTAAAGATTGAAGATTTAAATGTAGTGGATCTAATATCTAAAAAGGACTATGGATATGCATTTAATTCTTATAAGGAGCTTTTAGAAAAAGGGGTTTTCGAAAACTTTAAATCGAAAATCATTACTAAAACAGGTAAAGAAAGATGGGTGCATATTAATTCAAGTCTTATACTTGGAAAAAATAACCAAGCGATAGCAGCTCATGGTATTATTAGGGATATAACCGAGACCAAAGAAGCAGCAAAATTAATAAATTCTCAAAAAGAACAATTAGATGTTATCGTCGATCATTCTTTATATGGGATAGCTTTAGTAAAAGATAATAAGATTGTTAGGGCTAATAAAAAGCTTCAAGACTTATTAGGTAATTCTAATGAGGAAATGAATGAATTGAATTTTACAGATATTTTATCCGATAAAGGCTTCAAGTATTATCAAAAACAAATGTCTAAAATAAAAGCGAGGGAAATTGATAGTTTTGTATTTGAGCATCGATATCATAAAAAAGACAATGTTGCTCCTTGGTTAAAATTCGATTTAGCTGCTGTAAGGGATAATAATGGTTCTATTAAATACAAAACAGTTTTTATTGAGGATGTAACCTATTTGAGAGAGAAGAGGTTAATAACTGAAATGATCAATAATATTGCAAAAAATATTCTTGGTAAGAATAATATTGACGAAATAGCTTGGGAGATAGCAAAAAATGTTTCGGAGTTTTTAGGCACTAAAGATTGTGCTATATATTTGATTAATCACAAAGTGCAAACTCTTGAACAAATTGCATTTTTTGATGATAATGTTATAAATACAGATCGTTTTAATCTTAATATAGGCGAAGGAATAGTTGGATCTGTTGCGAAAAATGGAAAGTCTGAAATAATTGGAGATACCTCAAAAGATAATAGATATATTATTCAAAATATGATTAGACTTTCAGAAATTACAGTTCCAATAATTTATGAAGGAAGAGTCCTTGCTATAATTGATTCAGAGCATATAGATAAAAACTATTTTTCAAAAACTCAATTAAATACATTAGAGAGTATTGCCAATTTGGTTTCATTGCAGCTAAATAATGCCATTAATCAAAGAGAGCGTAATAAGATTGAAAAACAAAACATGGCATTGCTTTATGAATTAGAAAAGAGTAATAATGAACTTCAAGAATACGCTCATGTCGTATCGCATGATTTGAAATCCCCATTACGAAATATAAATGCTCTAATGAGCTGGATAAAAGAAGATAATCAAGGTAAATTAGATGATTCTAGTCTCAAGAATTTTGATTATATTGATTCAACTTTAGAAAAGATGGAAGCTTTAATATCTGATATCCTTGATTATTCAAAAATAAATTCTCAAGCAGGTAGAGATGATAAGGTAGATTTAGATGAATTAGTGCAGGGTATAAGAGAAAATATTTTTATTCCAGATCATATCTCCATAAGTGTATTATCAAATTTACCTGTTATTAGTGGGAATCAAGTTAAATTACAGCAGTTGTTTCAAAATTTAATAGGTAATTCAATAAAGTTTTCAGACAAAAAGGTGGGATTAATTGAAATAGATGTAGTGGATATTAAGACTCACTTTCATTTTTCAGTAAAAGATAATGGTATTGGAATTGACAAAAAATATCATTCAGACGTTTTTAAAATATTTCAAACCTATACAAATATTAAGGAATCTTCCGGAATTGGATTATCTATAGTTAGAAAAATAGTAGAATTGTATAATGGGAAGATATGGATTGATTCAGAGTTAGGTAAGGGAACAACCGTTAACTTTACAATAAAAAAGGAAACCTTTGGAGCGACCTAATTTAAAATATATAAACAGCCTTTCTCAAGGAGATAAGGAATTTGAAATAAAAATCATTACAATTATTAAAAAAGAATTTCAAAAGGATAAAGAAATTTATTTTAATAATATTGCAAACAAGAATTATGTTCTTGCAGCAGAGAATGTTCATAAACTTAGGAATAAAATTAGTATTTTAGGGCTTGAAAAGGGATATAAACTGGCTGAAAAATTTGAAACGGACTTGAGAAATAATAACTTATTTCTGCGAGAAGATTTTCAAAAAATTATTCAGGTTATGTCAAATTATTTAAATAAATTTTAATAAAAGACACTGTGGATTGTATAATAATTGATGATGAATTAACAGCTAGAGTTATTATAAGAAAACTCTGTAACGATACGAAAAATCTAAATGTAGTTAAAGATTTTTCCAATGGAATCGATGCTATTAAGTTTTTGACTAAAAACCAAGTTGATGTTATTTTTTTAGATATTCAAATGCCAAATTTTGATGGCTTTGATTTTATAGAGTCTATAAGGAACCCTCCTAAGGTAATCTTAACGACATCGGATTCGAAATTTGCTTTAGACGCTTTCGAATACGATTGCATAGTAGATTATTTGGTGAAACCTATTTTGTCTTCCCGATTTCAACTCGCAATTCAAAAATTAGAAAAAATTCTCAAAACTGTTTCTTCAGAAGTTAGCCCTAGTAAAATTGATATATCTAGTGTAGAGAATGATTTATTTGTAAATATTTCTGGGCGTCTTACCAAATTAAAAATGTCAAGTATCGATATAATTCAAGCTGATGGAGATTATGTAATTATTAATAGCGAGGGGAATTCATATAGAGTACATTCTACTTTAGTTAATATTCTAAACAAACTTCCAGAACATTTGTTTATGAGGGTGCATCGTTCTTATATTATTAATATTAAAAAAATAGTGGATATTGAAGATAATTCCTTACTCATAAATAAAATGGTCGTTCCAATAGGCAGAACTTATAGAAAAGGGCTAATGAAACGATTAAATTTATTGTAAGAATCTATTATAAAGCATTCAACTCTATGTTTTTATAGAAATGAACTGAAAATTAGAATCTCCATAAACCAATTGGTTAGTGATTTTGCCTTTTTTTAAAAGAAACTATCCCAATTTTGAATGAAATCCCAGAGGAATAAACCTAAAAAAATTAATGAAATAATCAGTTTCATAAAGGTGGAGGTTAAAAAACCTAAAAAAGCACCAAAGGCTGCTTTAAATGCTTGCTTACTTTTGGTTTTATTAAAAACCATTTCGCCAATAAGTGCCCCTACAAAAGCTCCAATTAGTACTCCAAAAGGAATTGGAGAAAGTAAACCAATAATAAGTCCTATAATGGTTCCTATTGCACCAGCACGACTTCCTCCAAATTTTTTAGCTCCTATTGCGGGGATAAAATAGTCAAGAATAAAAATACCAAGGGCTATTATAAATGTGATACCTAAAAACCAATAATTGTTAGGGATAGCGTCTGTTAATTCCAAACACAATAAACCCAACCAACCCAAAGGAGGTCCGGGGAGTACTGGTAAAAAACTACCAACAATACCTATGAGGCATAAGATAAGACCACAACTAATTAAAATTATATCCATAAGGTTTCCCCAGAATAAGGGGTTCTTTTAAGGTTAAATTATATTTAACGAAGATATAATACTTTGCTTTTATAATTTAACCAACTGTAAATTCATAATTATAGATGGATTCACTATTTTTAACAAATGAATCAACTGCGTTATTTATTAGTTACCCTTTTTCTTTTTTCTATAATTAGTAGTGCCCAAGAAATTAATTGGCTAAGTATTGAAGATGTAGAAACTGCCATTAAAAAAGAACCAAGGAAAGTTATTTTAGATGTCTATACAGATTGGTGTGGTTGGTGTAAAAAAATGGATGCTACTACTTTTGTGGACCCAAAAATTACGGAATACCTAAACAAAAACTATTATTGTGTAAAATTGGATGGAGAAGATAAAAGAACTTTAACTTTTAAAGGATCTGAATTTAACTTCATCAAACAGGGAAGAAGAGGATATCATGAATTGGCAGCGGGATTTCTAAAAGGTAAAATGACTTATCCTAGTTTGGTAATTTTAGATGAGGACCTAGTTGTTTTACAAGCAATGCCAGGGTTTAGGACAGCAGATGAATTATTGCCAATTCTCACTTTTTTAGGAGAGAATATCTATTTGGAAACCAATTGGACGGACTATATAAATGAAACAAAAGGCAAATAATAATATTAATAAATGAAAAGCATATTCCTTCTATTATTAATTTCTATCGGTCTTAGCTCTTGCCAATTTTTTGAAACTGAAAAAATATCAACAGAAACTTTCTTAAAGGAAGAGAAAAAATTAATTAATTGGAAAGATGTAGATACCTATCCTGTTTTTAAAGAATGTGAGGGAATTTCAGATAAACTAGAAACAAAATCATGTTTCGAAACCACCTTAATAAATCAGTTGTATCATTCCATTAATTCTGAAAACTTTATAGTTTCTAGTGATTTAAATGAAAAGGTATTAATAGAGTTTATTGTAAATGAAAAAGGAAATCTAAAAATTAATTCCATAGAAATGGATACTATATTGCAAAGAAAACTACCGCAATTAAAAAACTATATTAGGTCAAGTATAGATTCCTTACAGCCCATTGCTCCAGCTTATAAAAGAGGGATTCCTGTTCGCACAACTTTTAATCTTCCAATCTCGATAAAAACTAATTGATTAGAGATTTAGTTTATAACCTAAAGTAAAATCTAGAGGAAACTCACTATTAGAATCATCTGTTACACTAACAACATCACCATAAAGGAAGGAAAGATAACCATTTCCTAAAGCATAATCTATTCCAATTCCAAAATTTAATAAGGCATTAAAACTATCTCCAGAGGTTTGAACTAATTCTAATTCATCGTCTAAGCTAGGTATTACTTCATGAACATAGGAAGCAAATTTTGTATTGATAAAGACATCAACCTTTTCCTTTTTTATAAACTTAAAACGATAGTTTAATGAAAATTCTGATGCTGAATATTTATATTCTGAACTCTCAAAGGTTTGTTCAAATTGAAAGAGAATAGAATGTCTTTTTAATTTATAATGATCAACAATTTCAAAATCAAGACCTAAAGTTGGTAATGGTTGATTTGTTGGGTTTAATGTATAAACAGCATTGGTAACACCAGCAAATGCACCTAGCCTTAATTTAAGTTGAATAGACTTTTCTTCAAAAGTAAAATTTGGATCTTTTAATTTATTATAGGAAATGAAAAAATCTTTAAGACTTGCAGTTGTTAGTTTTACTTTATCTGCAGAAATAGTGACGTCGTTGGTATTATCTTCTAATACTTGTTTGTATTCTTCCTTAAACTTTTTTTCTACTCGAGTGTTTTTCAATTCGGTAATAGCAGTTCCCTTCTTTAAAAAATAGCGGTATTCTCCATCTATGGTATTCCATAAAAGAGTTATTGTGCCTTCAACTTCAGTTTTTAAACTCAGTTGTTCATCAGCTACTGTATATGTAGTTTGTGCAATTAAATTTGTTGCAAATAGTAAAAATGCAACTAGAGAATATGAAAGTAGGTTTTTCATAACAAGGGATTTGGTTGGTTAAAGGTAAAAAAAATATTTTAATTGTAATTTCTGCCTTTCCAAATATAATTCCCTTTTAGGGATTTAAGTACTACAATTACAGTAATTATTGGATAAATGAGAGTATTTATTAAAAAATAGGGAATATTAATTTTAGTTTTAAAAAACATAGAAGTTTGTAATAATAGGAGATAATCGATATTTATTTTAATCATTAAGAAGCCTATGAAAAAGACAATATAATTAGAATTGTACAGGAATAAAATCAAAGCGAATATTAAAAACATATTCGCTATAAAAACAATAATTCCCAGCATCTTTGTAATAAAATCATCTTGTTTAGTAGTTTTTGATGCCCATCGTATTCTTTGATTTATAATACCTTTCCAACTATCTTGAGGCTGGGTGACTACAATGGCATCTTTACTTTTAATAAATTGAATGCGATTTGGGTTTCTTTTCTTGAATTTTTCCAGTAAAAAAATATCGTCTCCACTTGCGATATGATTGTTTTTGGAAAACCCAGAAACCAATTGAAACTCCTCTTTTTTATAGGCTAGATTTGCTCCATTACAAAGTAGGGGAGAATGCAAGCCAAAAGCTCCAATGGTTGTAGTTTGCAAACTATAATTGTCTAATTTTTGGTACTGGTTTATAAGCCCTTTTTTCTCAAAATATTGAACAGGCCCTACTATCATTAATGGGTCGTTCTTTTGTATATATTCATTAAATACAAGCAACCAATTTTCTGGAAGCTTACAATCTGCATCTGTAGTTAAGATCCAATCGTATTGAGAAACTTTAATCGCTTCAGATATTGCATCCTTTTTTGGAGAAGCAGATTTTCGAATATTATCTATTATTTTATAATTTACTTCAGAATGCTTAAGATCTCTTAAAATAATGGCAACGGAATCATCCATAGATTCATCATTCACAAAAATGATTTCATATAAATTCTTAGGATAGTTAAGATTCTGAATGGAGTTTAATAAAACAGAAAGATTTTTAGCCTCATTTCGAAAAGGAATAACAATCGAAAAAGGAGTGTTTGGAGTTTTTTTTACTTCAGGATTAAACTTGAATTCTGGCACTTTTTGATAACCAAAAATCAATATCCCTATCGCTAAGAGATAAATTAGGAGTACTATGCTTCCAAATACAATCACGGGTTTTCAGATTTATAGCTAAGTAAATAAAATCCTCCAATAATGGAAGGAATCACAAAATTTAAGATCCACATGCATAAAACTGTACTCAATACAGGTAATTCAGAAATTCCCGCAAATGAAAATAGCCAAACCGCTGCGCTACCTTTTACGACAACATCAAAAATAAAAATGGTAGGGATAATAGAGGCAATAAGATACATGGAAAAGATTAATGGAATGAATTGTAATATAGAAATGTGGGCATTAAAAAAATGCAATAGGCTATAAAATAACAAGCTAAAAGTTAAATAACGTATTATAGAATAGATGGTCAGTTTTAATTTAATAGGAAGAGACAGGTTTTTAAATTTTCGAAAAACATTGGAGATACTGAAACCCTTAATTAGTAATTCTTTTTTTTTAAACCGATATCCTAATATTAGAATCAGGCTTAATATAAAAAGGCTTATTATTAATTTTGAAGTAGAAAGGGGTAAGTCATATTGTTGAAAAATTATTGCGATTCCTATTACTCCAAAAAGAGTGGTGACTCCCATTTGGATAGCATTAGAAAAAAAGTTGAGGACTAAAACCTGCTTTCGTTTATCCCTTTCGAAAAAGTAAGCCTTTGCGCCATATTCTCCAATTCTATTTGGGGTGGTTAATGAAACGGTCAATGAGGCAAGACTCTGTTTCATTGCGGTTAAAAAAGAGATATCTTGTATATGTGAAACTAATGTTTTCCATTTTAAAATTTCAAAAAACCAGTTGATGGTCGCTAATAATATAAAGAAGAATAAAGAAAGAAAGGTTATTGAATTATATGTTACGTTATTATTAAAAAAATGGGATAAGTTAACCGTTTCATTCTGAGTTAATTTAAAATATATATAACCAAAAGTTAGTATCAAAATAAAAACTTTTAGTGCTATGATAAGATAATGTTTAGCTTTGTGATGAACTACGATCATAAAAGGCTAATTTAGTGAAACTTTATTTTTAGAGGAGATTGTATTATGAATTCTGAAAAAATTATATTGGGTATTGATCCTGGAACTACCATAATGGGTTTTGGGGTTATAAAAGTGGTAAAAAAGCAAATGCAATTTTTACAACTTAACGAATTGCAACTCAATAAATATGATGATCATTATGTTCGTTTAAAGCATATTTTTGAGCGTACCATAGAATTGATAGACACTTTTCATCCCGATGAAATTGCAATTGAAGCTCCCTTTTTTGGAAAGAATGTACAGTCCATGCTAAAGCTGGGAAGAGCTCAAGGAGTAGCTATGGCAGCTGGACTTTCTAGAGATATACCCATTACAGAATATGCGCCAAAAAAAATAAAAATGGCAATTACAGGAAATGGAAATGCTAGTAAAGAACAAGTTGCTAAAATGCTGCAGAGTACTTTAGGTCTTAAAGAATTACCAAAAAACTTAGATAGTACCGACGGACTCGCCGCAGCTGTTTGTCATTTCTATAATTCAGGAAGAGTCATTACTGGAAAAAATTATACGGGTTGGTCGGCTTTTGTAAAACAGAATGAAAAAAGAGTAAAAAAGTAAGTTTATGAAAGATATGGAGCTTTTAAAATATCCTATAGGAAAGGTCCATCTTCCTGAAACAATTACACAAGAAAATCGTGAAGAATGGATTCGATGTATTGCTAATTTTCCTATGCTTGTTGAAACCGAGATTATTGGTTTAAATTCTTCAGAATTAAATAAGAAATATAGGCCTGATGGTTGGAATATAAAACAAGTGGTCAACCATTGTATCGATAGTCATTTAAATAGTTATGTTCGTTTTAAATTAGCATTAACTGAGGATAATCCAACTATAAGGCCATACAAAGAAGGACTTTGGGCAGAATTGCCAGACACTATAGATTATGATATTAAAGAATCCCTGCAGATGTTAAAGTCATTACATAAACGCTGGGAGTTTTTACTTGAAAATTTGAAAATCAAAGATTTCAAAAAAACATTTATTCATCCAGATGGAGATGAGGTAATAAGTTTAGAGGAAAACTTGTGTATTTATGCTTGGCATTGCCAACACCATTTAAAGCATATCATTAACGCTAAAAAATTTCAGTACTCATAAAAAACATTAATTTTGCCTCAGATTATTAAATAATTGAAAAAAATCAGCAATCGTAATTCGTTAATCTTAAATATTTAATCATTTCAGGAATCTATATTCATATCCCATTTTGTAAGCAAGCTTGTTTTTATTGTGACTTTCATTTTTCTGCTTCTTTAAAAAAGAAAGCAGTTTTAGTAGATGCACTTAGTAAAGAGCTTGTACTTCGAAAAAATGAAATAACCCAGCCCATTGAAACCATATATCTTGGAGGAGGAACTCCCTCTCTTTTAACCAAGGAAGAATTGGAGATCTTGATGGAAACTATTAAAGCTAATTTTACCATAATAGAAAATCCTGAAATCACTTTAGAAGCGAACCCCGATGATTTGTCTGAAGAACAGATACTTCAATTATCTACATCTCCTATTAACCGACTAAGTATCGGAATTCAATCTTTCTTTGAAGAAGATTTACAGTTGATGAATCGTGCTCACAATGCTCAGGAAGCTATCGATTGTATTAAATTCGCAAAGAAATATTTCGATAATATAAGTATTGACCTTATTTATGGAATTCCGGGAATGA
>CAJXRD010000061.1 GCA_913058295.1 uncultured Flavobacteriales bacterium
TATTAAAAACAGGAAGAGGCAATACAACTAAATCGAAAAACCCAATAGTAACACAACCATCTGTATTTACTACCCTAACATAAATAATTTGAGGGTTGGAAAGATTGGTGTAATTTGTAGCAGGATCAATAAAAGGTGTCCCAGCAGTAGCTGCAGCAGGAGTTTCATGATAAGTAATTATTAGTCCGGTAGGAGGGTCAGCTATTTCTAAATCCCAAAGAGTAAGATCAAAAACCGTAAATCCATCGGCGATATCATCATCACAGAGTTCATAGTTAATAAGAGCCTCCGCTAAAATAACAATCAAATCTAATTCGGTAATATCATAACATCCTGTTATGCTATTTTCGATTCGTGCAAATACCGTTTGTGGACTGGACGTGTTTGTATATGGAGAAACTAAAGCAGTTAATGGGTCTCCAATATCTGCAAGGGCAAATGTAAGATAGTAATTTACAAAAACTCCAGTTTGTCCTCCAATGATATCAGCATCCGCTTCAGTCAAGTCAAATTCAGCAAAACCGTCAGTATCTGTATCACATTCTTTTAAGGAAATTGGTGGGTTTGCGAAAGGTGTATCTAGTACTATTAAATCAAATGAATCAATTACAAAGCAACCCGTAGCCACAATTTGAATGCGAGTCCATATTGTTTGAGGATTAACGGTATTGTTAAAAAGTAATGGCAATGCTGGAGTCCCTGCTTGAGCATCTGCAAGGTTTTCAAAATAAGAAACTACCAATAATGGATCATCTGCCGTCATGGCTGTGGTAATTGTACTTAAATCAAATTGTGTGCTTTCATCCAAAACGCCATCATAATCACAAAGCTCGTAATCAACTGGTGCAGTAAATATAGGAAGTGGGTTTACAATCAAATCAAATTGTCCAACTGCAACACAACCGTCGGTATTTTCTAAACGAACATAAATAGTTTGTGGGTTAGAGGTGTTGCTATAAGCTGTATCGGGTGTAATGGGTGATGTGCCAGTATTGGCATCTGTAAGGTCTTCATAATAAGTAATATCGAGTCCTGTTGGGTCGGGGGTTACTTGTACATTCCAAGTAGTTAAATCAAATACTACTATTTCATCGGCATCATCGTCACAAACAATGAAGTCTGGTATAGGATCCGTTAATACAGGAGTTTCATAAACAATAAGTTCCAACTCAACAATATCGTAACATCTTGTTGCTATAATTTCAAGCCGTGCAAACACAATTTGAGGATTGGTAATATTTGTATAAGGTGAAACCAATGCCAATACACCAGAACCAACTTCAGCATCCACAAAGGTTTCATAATATTCTACTACTACGCCTGTAGCTCCATTTATAATTTCTGTATCCGCATCGGTAAGGGTAAAGTCTGCAAAGCCATCATTATTGTCATCACAAATAGTTAAAGGATTAGGAATACCAGGCACTGGTAATGGAAGATATTCTAACAATATTTCATCTGAGGCTATACAACCAGCATCCGTTAAAATTTCCAAACGGTACAAGCCAGGAACTAATGTATCTATGGTAGAATCTGTTTCACCAGGTAGAATTTCAAAAGTTGATGTTCCAATTACAAAAATAAACCATTGATACGTAGCGCCTGATATTGGAGGCACTCCTAGGGTGGTGGTAGTGCCATCACAAGGTGCAGTCCCATTGGCAATGGATAAATCTTCACCTAAATCTAAAGTTATCGTCGATATGTCAATAATTTGTTCAAATTCATTATTATCCTCGTTAGTTTCACTCACTGTACCTGTGCCTGTTCCGTCATCATCTACTACAGCCCTAAGGGTAAAAATAGGAGGAAGACTTCCAACAGGAATGGTTAAAAGAATAGAACCACTCTCAGAGCCATCAATAGGGATTATGTTTACAGTTTGCGATTGACCTATTAAAATTCCGTCCGCATAGAAAGCTATAGGAACTCCAGCGGGAAGTTGATCTGTACTATTTATATTGAAGACCGTATAATTGACTTGAAGATCATCATTATCACAAATAATAACAACCTCTTCAAAGCTAATTGTTGCATCAGGAAGTTCAGAATTAACAGAAGTAATTAAATTGTTGACCATTACAAAATCTTGGCCAGAAGTTAAATTAATCGTTATACTGGTATCTCCAGGAAGTACCACATCTTCGATATCGTAATAATCCAGATCCATATTGAATAAATCTGAAGTTCCTGTATAACTATTGGTTCCATTAAAAGCGTTATTCCCCGGGTTTAAAGGAGGGTTATCGATAAGTACTCCATTAATAAGTAAGGTTTCATTTACAGCAAGTCCAGCATCACCTTCCCATGCTAAAAACCCAATTTTTGCAAGGTCTTCAGTTGCAATATCAATATTATCAAGTATAATTTCTAATTGTGGATTTGCAGCTGCAACAAACTCTAATCCATCAAAAAGGCTAATTTGATTTAAAGTTAAAGTGGGGTCTTCATATATAACAATAATAGACCAACCGCCAAAATTGGTGCCTCCATTACAATAAGGTGGAATAACTGCTTGAAGATCTAAATCAGATAAGGTATATAACCCATCCCCATTTATGCCGACTAAAAATGAAACATCCGCATAAGCTGCAAAAAAGTCTAGCCCATTAAAATTTAATGCAAAAGTCCTTTGTGCGGCTATAGCTCCCCCATTTAAGGAAACGTTAAAATCTCCTGGACCAGAGCCTGCCCAATATAAATGAGCAGAAACTAGAGTTTGACCAGGGTTAAGTGATAAAGACGCACTACTTTGCGTTAGTATATCACAGGTGCCTCCACCTCCGTTTTCTTCTAAGTTTAAGGTGTTACCAAATGCAGTAAAGTCGAATCTTCCGTTAAATTGTTGAAACAAATCAACTTGTTGAGCTAATAAAAATGTAGGCAACAACAGAAGCAAGTAGAATAGAATTTTTCTCACGTTATAAAGGAATAAGGGTGGCTATTTTTTTTTCTAAAGTTACTGTTTTTTTTATACATATAAATTTATGTTAATATTCCTGTGTTTTTGCATTCCTTCATTACAAAAAATAAGGTGTAATTTTGATTAATAACCTGTTATTTTTATAGTATCGATATGGTATCGTGTGGTAGCATTTGGATCTGAACCTTCGTATAAAAATGCAATATTTATAGTACCTTCTATACAGGAAATATTTATTGGTCCAACTGTTTCAAAATCTCCAAAACCTTCTAATGGGCCTACAGGAATTGCAACATCTAATAATTCCCAAGTTGCTGTAGCTAGGTCTCCAGTAAAGTTGGAGGAAAATAAAACATTTAATATGGTGCCATTATCGTAACTAGATTGAATATCTATTAATAACTCTTCATTTGTAGTGTTTCCCATATTAATAGTTGGTGTAATTAACCAAACCTCAATGTCCTCTTCTCCTGAACTATATCCAGTAATTTGGGCATAATTACTATTACTAAAACTCCCAATTTCCCAAAGAGTTTCTCCTTCATTTATATTTGTATTTGTCCAACCTGCTTCTACAAATTCTTCCATAGTGTTAAAAGACTCAAATTTTTCATTGTAAAAAACATCTCCCCCGCCACTTTCTGTAGTACAGATAAAGAACTCAGGATCGCAGCGATCTTCGTTATCAAAATAAATAGTTTCTGGTGTATTTAGGACGATATTGAAATTTTCATTATAATAGTCTCGAGTTAATATTCCATGAATAGTTCCTCTTCCTTGTGGTAATAGTATCGCTTTAAAATCTGAAAAAGTACTAGTGCTTAAAATTGTACTTGATTTTGTGTTACAACTTTCTAAGGTTCGTTCTCCATCAAATTCATCATCTGGCTCTCCTGCAAAAGTTCTTCGATATATTCCTGTAGCTTCATTTCGATTAAACTGAGCGTCATTTAATTGTATGAATAAATTAGTTTTATCTATCTCAAATTCTGAAATAATCATTTCTAAGGGTATAATTTCAGCAATTATAACATCCCTAATAACCGTTTCTGGCATTAAAGATTCTGAAATTTTATTGATGACAGAACCAGATTCAAATGCTCCTAAGGTTAGTATTCCATCATTTGAAAACCCAACAGTTAATCCATCTAGCTTTACAAATACTTTTCTACCAAATTCAAAACTTGTAAAAAGTGGATTTACATCAATTAACAATCGCACTCCTCTTATTGGGTTTTCGGGCAAATCTTGTATGATTAATTCTTCAAAAAAGTTTCCTGCCTCATCATTTGATATTACAAATCCTGAAATATATAAGTCACTTTCATTAAAACTTAAAAACTCATTTGGATCTCCATTTTGCTCTTGAAGTAATAAATTTAGTAATGAATCGATAGTAATTATTGTTCCTTCAATTTCTGGTGCAATTGGATCTGTGTTAGGCACATCATATTCATCATCCTTCACACAGGAAAAAATTATTACCAAAGTGAAGAGTAAGGCGATGAATCTATTTATTTTAAAATTTTTCATATTCCTATTATTTTATTAAAATCTCAAGTATACATTTACATAATAAGTGGTTCCATTTCCATAAAAATATCGAGGTGCAAAAACAGATCCATAGGTTCTTGACTTGTCTTCTTTAAGGTCTCGATAATTAGTTTTTCTACCTTGTTCAAAACCACCAGATTTATATTCTTGGTCTAAGACATTATTAATAGTTGCAAAAAATCCTACATAATACTTTTTCACCCTCCATGACTTTCCTCCAACGATATTCACTAAAAAATAATCATTAAATTTTTCTTGTTTTAATAATTCTCTAGCGACTTCTTCATCATAATCATTGAATGGTTGCCCATCATAATCCAAATTAAAGTTATCTGATCTTGCTAGATTATTTACATCTAAATATGCATTTGCATAATAGTTTGTAGTAAGGCCTACCCACCAAAATTTGGGATCCCGATAATCAAATCCTAATTGATAGGCTTGCTCCGGACCTCCAGCAAGATGATAATTTTTTAGTTTTGTTGTTCCGTCACCAAAAGATAGGGGTTCGTCAAAATCGTCGCTGGTTATATATAAGTTTGGATTGTTATTATAAATGTATTGCCCTAAAGATGCAACACCTTTTAATTTTAAAGTTGGTGTTATTTGTGCTTCAACTCCTAATTCAACTCCAATATTCTGCTTTTCTACATTAGTTAATACTTCTTGAATAAAAGCGTCTTGTTCAATTCCAATCCCTGAAATGTTTTCTGTATAATAAAAACCTAAATCGTTTCCCTCTTTAAAGTTTAAATAAAATCCTGTAAGTCTTCCTCTAATAATTGGGGATCTATAAATATAACTTATATCAACACTTTGTATTTTTTCGCTTCCTAGTCCAATTATAACATCATTTGTTATTCTTGCGTTAGAAAAAGAATTTCTTATAGTTGGTGCTTTGGTGATATAAGCAAAATTTGCATTTACTAAATGCCTACCAGTAAATTTATAAATCAAGCCTCCTTTTATACCAAAGTCTGTAAAACTAAGTTTCTCGCTTTTTCCAAAAGAACGATCTCCTGGAAAATTCCCATTTTCATACAATCCATTTCTTTGATAGTTTGTATTGGAAACCAATACACCTAAAAAGAAATCTATTTTGTTATATTTAAATTGAGATTGTAAAAAACCCGATATACTATTGGCACTAATCTCATAGTTATATTTATAACGCTCTCCTTCAGTTACAATTCTGTTACGGTTTCTTAGGTCACTTTGCGCAACATCCCCCAATATTGTATTATTACCCTCATCTTCAGCAAAAAAATCTACATCTAAAAAGCCTGTACCCCCTAATAAATCTTTCAACATCGCAAAATAATCTTCTTTTTGACTTCGATAGTTTAGAGACCCATTTAATAATATGCTTTCAGAAATACGGGTGTCAAAAACAGTATTAATGGTAAATTGAGTAACATCAATCCTATCTTCTTGAATCGCATAAATTGAATTCCCTCCTGTAGCGGTAGAAATTGAATTTCCTCTATAAAGTTGCTCCCAATCTAATTGACCATCTGTAACAAATTCTTTCTGTGCTAAAAATGCCAATTGAAAGTCTCCTGGACTTGGATTTTCATCTTGTAAAAAATAGCTAGGCAGTCGTTGGTAATAATTTGGCGCAGGATTTCTTGCTCCACCAATATATGTTTCTTGCCCTTCTATAATTACTAAACGTGTCCCTCCATAATCAACTCTTGTGTTTCCAATACTTCCCGTTTGATAAGCAATATTAGAATTTAAACTTGTAGTTTCATTTATTTTCCAATAGTGATTTAACATAAACACGGGTTCTTTTATATTTCGAACACGACTGTTTCGTTCATCTCCATTTTGATAACCCCAATTTGGGTTATATTGAATCCCTTTTAAATCTTTTACTTCTTGAGTAATAGCAGTAGAACGCCCTCTTCTATTTGGAGTATAAAAAGCAGTGAAATTGAGACTGTGATTACTGTTTATTACTTTCTCTATGGAAGCAAAAAAGGAATTAGCATCGTATAAAGTACCATCTATATATCCTTCTTTTCCAAAACGTCTGGAAGCTAAAAAAGAATAAGCCCAACCTTTTTTAGAAATCCCACTGTGATAAGAAGCCATTATACGTCCTTTATAACTTCGGTTTGCAGCTGCAAAAGAAACACGTCCACTCTTTCTAAATTTTGAAGCTCGCATAACCATATTAGTAGTTCCTGCAAGACCACCAAAAGTATAATCGTTAGCTTTTAAGCCCATCGTAAATTCTCGATTTCGTTGCACATCATTTAATCCTCCCCAATCTCCCCATTGAGGTCGACCATTAAACTGTTTGTTCATTTCAATACCATTGATAAGCACTTTACCATATGCATTGTCTAAACCTCTGGGTCTAAAAAAAGTGGCGCTAAAATCGTATGCTGTAGCATTTAAAAAAATATCCTTGGATGCTTGTAATAAACCAGATACATTTGTTGCCGCTCCACCTAAATCACCATCTAATTCACTATCCGAAAGATTGATTACACTAATTTGAGATTCTAATTCCGTAAAATCTATATCTAATAGAATAGGATCCAGATTAATTGTTTTTCCATTTTGAATGGTAATAAGAATACTTTGACTAATGTAATTAACCTTACTTATTACCAATACTTGTTCCCCCTGTGGAAAGTTAATGCTAGAAATCTCAAACAAGCCCATATCATCTGTTTCTGTTTCAAAATCTGAAGATAAAATGTGTATTTGTACCTTTGAAACAATTTCACTAGAATGGGTATCTACCACCCTTCCTTTTATGATAGCCTCTTGAGCTTTAAGATTGGTGGTAATTACAGATACAACAAATAATGTGAAAATGATTTTCCTCATTTTGTATGATACTTTTACTAAGTTTTATATGTTGCTTATAAAAAGGGAAGAGTGTTAAAGTTAAACAATAAATTTGAAATAACTACTTTTGAAATACAATTTAATTAAAAATAATAATATTTACACACATGATTATGAGGTATTTAAATTGTTTTTTAGCCCTATTAATATTTTCAATAACAGTTAGTTTTGGACAGAATTCAAAAACATATAAAATAAATACGATAGCTTTTTATAATGTAGAGAACCTGTTTGATTTTGAAGACGACCCATTAACTTTTGACGATGATAGAACTCCAAATGGCAAAGATCATTGGACTGAAGAAATTTATAATGCCAAGCTAAAAAATACGGCTAAAGTGATTTCAGAAATTGGTAAGGAAGTAACAGAAACTACTCCAGCAATTATCGGCTTATGTGAAATTGAAAACCGTCGGGTTTTAGAAGATTTAGTTAATCAAGAATCTTTATTAAATAAAGATTATGGAATTATCCATTTTGATTCTCCTGATAGAAGAGGTATTGATGTGGCTCTATTATATAGAAAAACCCTTTTTACTCCAACACAATATAAAGCTCACGAACTTATTATTTATGATAATGATGATTCATCCAAAAGAGTATTTACTAGAGATCAATTAGTGGTAAGTGGAATGTTTGATGGAGAGAAAATTCATTTTATAGTAAATCATTGGCCATCTAGAAGAGGCGGTGAAGAACGGAGTCGTCACAAAAGAATTATGGCAGCTAAACTGAATAGACAAATTATCGATTCTTTATTTAGTGAAAATCCTTATGCTAAAATTATTACTATGGGAGATTTTAACGATGACCCTTCAAATTCAAGTATAAAAGAATTCCTTGAGGCAAAAAGAAAAAAAGAAGATTTAAAATTAAAAGAACTTTATAATCCTATGGAAGAATTATCTAGAAAAGGATTGGGAACTTTGGCATATAGAGATCAATGGAATTTGTTTGACCAAATGATTATTTCTACTGAATTAGTTAAAAAAGATTATACCAGCTATCGGTTTTATAAAGCGGAAATCTTTAACAAGGAATATCTTATTAATTCTAAGGGACAATACAAAGGCTATCCATATAGAAGCTTCGTAGGAGGAGGATATACTGGAGGTTACAGTGACCATTTTCCTGTTTATCTATATTTAATTAAAGAAAAGAAATAATTCTTACCTCCATAAAAAAAGCCTCCAACTAGAATTAGTTGGAGGCTTTTTTTAATTTTATTATTCTACTAATTGAACCAGTTTCCCCAAGGAATCCTGCTTAAAATTAATAGTAAGGCTATGGTATAAAAAATAGAAAGTGTTTTAAACTTCGCATTAGCTTCTTCTTTCTTTTTATGTTTAGAATATCCAATGGTAATTAAAACCACGGCAATAATCATTATTAAAGGATGCTCTACGCTAGAAAAACGAAGTGCTGCATCTTTCATCACAGCTCCCATACCGCCAGATTTAATTGCTCCCATAGCATTGGGAGAATAAACATACAATAAGAGTCCAATAATTATTTGAATGTGGGTTACAATTAATGCAAAAAGAGAAATTCGAAGATCTTTATGCTTAAAATCTGATTTTGAAAACAATCCTTTTAAAGCATTTAAGGTTGCTAAAACAATAATAAGTAGGGTTAAATAAGCCCAATAAGAGTGAATAAATTGTAATGTGCTATACATGATTTAGTGTTTAAGTGTTTTCAAAGATAATATAATTAATAAAAAAAAGTGCCTTGATTACTCAAGGCACTTTTAATATATGGATTTAATAAATAGTCTTAGAAGTTATATCTTAAACTAGCATTAAATGTTGTTCCATTTTCAGCAAAGTAACCAAAACGATCAGTATTAGAAAGTCCAATGTAATCAAATACATTATAAACATTTCCTCTTAATGTTAATGGGTTACTACCTAAATCAAATACATACGTTAATCCTAAATCTGTAATAGAGTAAGGCTTTAATTTAGAAGACTGATATTCTCCAGCAGAAACACTTTCATCTGTAAACTCATAATGGTTTGCTCTGTAGTTGATGCTACCATCAATACTCAAACCTTTCATAAGTTTAGCTCTTGCTCCAAGACCTGTAGTAAATTGAGGTGCAGAAGAAACTTTTACTCCATCTCTATTTACACCAGATTCACTAGAAATTAATTCTTGAGTATCTGCATTATAAGTTTCGAAATCTGATTCTCCTTTATATACATAACTTCCTGCAGAAACATAAGCATTTAAATTCAACCAAGTAGAAGCTCTCCAATTTAAATCTAATTCACCACCTGTATGGTATTGACGAATTCCTCTTTGAAGAATAGTAACATCAATTTCATCACCAGAATCTGGATCTATTTGAGTACCTGTGTTAGCATCAGTTCTATTTGCCCAATCTGTTACATAAGCATTAAAGTTAAGTCTAAGATCGCCAGCAACAACGTGGTAACCACCTTCTACACTTCTAATAATCTCATTTTCTACTTCTGGACTAATAACTCCAATATTGTCATCTGGTCTAAATACATTATCTAAAAATGGTTGTCTTGAATAATATCCTGCATTAATGAAGATTTTATGATCACCTACTGATCCATCCCCTAAAGAATAACCTAATCCACCTTTAATATTATAACCATCTTTGGTTACTTTTTCAGAAGAAGCAGTTATTTGATTTCCATTTTCATCTTCTTGAAATCTGTCTTCTCTTTGGTAAGTTTGAGAAGAATAAGATCCTTGTAAGAAAGTAGAGAATTTTGCAACAGTATATTCAATTTGTCCAAACCCACCAATATAATTGATGTCTTCAGAGAAGTCATAGTTAATTCTATCTCCTTCATCAGCAAAATCAAAAACAGAAGCCCATGGATCTGCATCGTAAGAGTTAGTTACTACAGCATCATCTGGTCTATCGTTAGACCATCCAGTTAAGCCATAAAAATCAGCTACTTGTCTAAAGTGATCTCCGGTATACATTCTACCATCTACCCCAACATTTACAGAAAGGTTCTCGTTGATATCATGGTTAAAGTTAGAAATTATTCCATACCATGAGTGATTATTTACAGAAGCTCTTCTAATATAACCAGCTCCTAAATCATTACCATAGTCACCACCAACACCAATTGCGGTATTTTGAGCTTCTGTAGCAATATAATCTATTTGTCCACCTAATCCATTTTCATAATCTCCTGTTCTAATACGACCATTACCTCTTGGTCCTGTTCCACCACCACGTCCCCAAGAAGCATATGCTACTGTAGAAAGTTCTGTTTTGTCTGAAATATTAAAATCCCAGTTAAGGTTCATTACCGGTTTATGGTAATAGTTTTGTCTTTCTGACTCAATATCAGAATATTCATTACCATCTACTTTAGAATACCCCCAGTGTTGGTTGTATTTAGGATCTAAATCAATAGTTTCTCTAGACTGAGACCATTTTTGTCCGTGTAATTGTGGTGCACCAGTTAATAAGAAATTAAAAGAGTGCTTGTCACTTGGCTTGTAACCTACAGCAAAGAAATAGTTTGATCCTTGACCATAAGTACCTTTAGACCATTTTCTATGTGCTGACCAGTAGTCTAATAATACAGAAAAAGCCCATCCTTTTTCACTTAAACCAGTGTTATATGCAACGGTACCTTTAATATAATCATCGTTACCACCTAAAACACGTGCATAACCACCTTCTTTTTTATCTGCAGCTTTCATTATAATATTGGTAGTACCTCCTACAGAAGATATTGCTAATTTAGAAGCTCCAAGACCCCTTTGTACTTCAATACCATTTGCGATATCTGCTATACCAGACCAGTTAGACCAATATACACGTCCATCTTCCATACCATTTACTGGTTGTCCATTTAATAATACTCCAATATTTCTCTGGTCGAAACCTCTTAAGAATAATTGAGAATCACCAAATCCAGATTGTCCAGAAACGTATGCAGAAGGAGTACCTTTTAAAGCCTCTGTAATCTCAACATTTCCAACAACTTTTTCTTGAATATCACGAGCTGAAATTGTAGATACAGCTACTGGTGTATTTCTACCAGATGCAAGATCAATTACTCCTGTTCCAATTACTACAACTTCTGCCAATGCGTTAGCATCTTCTTCCATTGCAATAGAACCTATATCTGCAGTTCCATTTGTTAGTGTATAAGAAACACTTTTTGTTACATATCCTAAATAAGATACTGATACTGTTCCACTAGTTCCTTCAACAGTAAGTGAAAAGTTTCCGTCAAAATCTGAAATAGCACCATTATCAGTGCCGTCTTCGATAACATTTGCTCCATTAAGAGCACCACCTAGGCCGCTATCGGTAATAGTTCCAGTTATAGTTCCTTGTGCAAATGAAAGAGCACTAACAAACAAAAAGGAAACCACTAAATAAAAAGTAATTTTTTTCATCATAAATAATTGTTTTTAAGGTTGGAGCAAATTTACATATTCAATTTGTTTTTTAACATTAATTTAATATTAAATAATCCTATATTAAATCGTGTAAAAATGCTTGTCTACAAGTATCGTAAAATTCTGACAATAAGTCTATTGGTCTCTTAATTTTTTATTAACAGACTTATAAACTAAAAAAAACTAGTATTCAATGTTATCCAATTGTAGTTTTAAAGGGCTAATATGAGTGAAATAATCCCCTTGATATTTTTTATGTAATGGCTCAGAAAGTGGTAAATCTTGCCTAAAAGGGTCTACCTGTTTGCCGTTCTTCCAAAAGCGGTAACAAACATGAGGGCCTCCTGTATTTCCTGTCATACCTACCCAACCAATCACATCTCCCTGTCTTACATGTTCTCCTACTTTAACGTTACGGTTTTTCATGTGAAGGTATTGTGTGTCATAAGTGCTATTATGGCGGATTTTTACATATTTCCCATTACCTCCTCTTCGTTCAGATTTAGTGACAACTCCATCTGCGGTAGCCATTATTGGAGTGCCAATTGGAGCCGCAAAATCAGTCCCTTTATGAGGACGAACTCTATTACCATAGAATTTTATTCTTCTTTTTAAATTATAACGTGAAGAAATTCTGCTAAACTTTACTGGGGCTTTTAAAAAGGCTCTTCGCAAATTATTAGCTTCTTCATCGTAATAATCTGTGATACCCATTATGGAGTCTCCAATATAACTAAAAGCATAGATTGGTTTTCCTCGATGCTCAAATATGGCAGCTTTTATTTCATCTAAACCAGCTGGGATAGTGTCATTGATAAACTTTTCGGTATAAACCACCTTAAAACGATCTCCAGGTTGCAATCTAAAAAAGTCGATAGTCCAGGCATATATTGTTGCTAATTGATCTGTCATATATGGACTTAAATGTTGTTCATCCATGGTTTGAGAAAGAGAACTTGAAATTATCCCAGAAGCGGACTTTGTAACTAATGTTATAGGTTTTTGATCGTTATAAGAAGTAATACAGTCTCTAAGATCTATTACCGCAAAATCGATTTTATTTTTTTCATAAATAAAAACCTGTGTCTTATTAAGTGTGTCCTTTGAATTTAATAAAACAAATGGGTTTCCAACTTTTACTCTACGAACATCGAAGCTATCTTTAATTTTAGAGACTACTTCATAAATTTCATTTTGTGGAACATGATTTGCATCTAAAATAGCACCAAAGGTATCTCCAGAACGAATGGTGTCTCTTATAACATTAAATTCGTTGAAGTCGTAACCATACTCAAATTGAGCCTTTACAATTTCTTTTACAGCAATTGTTTTATCTTTTTTTACTTCCTTAGAGCAAGAAAATAAAATTAAAAAAGCGGGGATAATAAAAATTATTTTTTTCAATGTAGGCTTACAAATAAATTAGTTTATACGTTTTCTCCCCAATTTTTCAATTCTTGTTCTGACCAAAGATCTGGGAAAAATATTCTTCTTTGGTATTTTGGGTGCATATATTTTTTCCAATCGCTACC
>CAJXRD010000062.1 GCA_913058295.1 uncultured Flavobacteriales bacterium
TTAGTGCTTTTGAATCTATTAAAGTAAAAGCGATTGCTGCAGGAAATTGGGTAATTATAAAAGCTATTTCTGGGGCAAAAAAAATAGATGAATTATCTGATGCTAAGGTATCAAGTAATAGTTTATATCTAGGTTTATTCTCAGGTAATAACGCTACTGGTTCTCAAAATACTGGGCTTGGCGAAGGATCTTTGATTAGTGTAAGTGGCGATTACAATGTAGGATTAGGATCACTTGCTGGTGTTTTATTAGGAAGTGGAGAAAATAATATCCTTATTGGTCATCAAGCTGGTTCATTAAGTGGTACTGGAATTACTTCAGGTGATGGCAATATCATGATTGGAGCAAGTGTTGATGCTTCTGCTCAGGTAGTGAGCAATGAACTAAATATTGGAGATGCTGTTTATGCAACCAACCTTTATGGAGCCACAGCCAATGTAGGTATTGGTAATGGTAATAATGCTCCTAATAGCACCTTATCTGTAAATGGTTCTGTGAGTATGCCAATACGTACTGGTGCCCTTAATACAACTTATACTTTAACAGATAAAGATTATACCTATTTAGTTAATGGTACTTCGTCTAATTCTGCTGATATTACTCTTCCAACTGCAGCAGGAAGGGAAGGGCGTATATACATTATTAAAAATGTGGGTACTTCAAATGATCAAGATATATTAACTACAGGTTCAGAAACTATAGATAATGCTGCATCCATTTCTCTTGCTATAGGTTTTATATCAAGAATTATTATCGTTCAAAGTGATGGACGCAATTGGTGGATAATTAGTGGAGGATAAGTTAAACTCACCCCAACCAACCATCTCTATCTAAACTGCGATATTGAATGGCTTCGGAAATATGTTCGCCAATTATAGATACTGAAGCTTCTAAATCGGCAATCGTACGAGATACTTTTAAAATACGATCGTAAGCTCTTGCCGAAAGGTTTAATCGTTCCATAGCCGTTTTTAAAAGATGCAAAGATGCAGCATCCAACTTACAATATGCTCGAATCTGTTTTACGCCCATTTGTGCATTATAATGTACCGTATCTGAATCTGAAAATCGTTGAGATTGTAATTTTCTTGCTTTGGTAACTCGTTCTCTAATTATCGTACTTAGCTCTCCCCTACGCTCGTCACTTAACTTCTCAAAAGGAACTGGAGTGACTTCTATATGAATATCGATACGATCTAATAAAGGCCCTGAAACCTTTCCTAAATAGCGTTGCATTTCTTGAGGAGAGGAAGTCATTGGAGAATCGGGATCATTAAAATAACCACTAGGACTGGGGTTCATACTCGCTACCAACATAAAACTGGAAGGATAGGTTACTGTAAATTTCGCTCTAGAAATTGTCACTTCTCTATCTTCTAAGGGCTGCCGCATGACTTCGAGCACGCCTCTTTTAAATTCGGGTAATTCGTCTAAAAATAAGACGCCATTATGTGATAAGGAAATCTCTCCGGGTTTTGGATAGGCACCGCCTCCGACCAAGGCTACATCTGAAATTGTATGATGAGGGCTTCTGAATGGTCTAGAACTCATTACACCTCCTTTTTTCATAGTTCGTCCAGCTACGCTATGTATTTTGGTGGTCTCCAAAGCTTCTCCCAAGGTCATGGGAGGTAAAATACTGGGCAATCGTTTTGCTAACATTGTTTTTCCAGATCCAGGAGGGCCAATAAGGATAATGTTATGTCCACCAGCTGCAGCAATTTCCATACAGCGTTTGATAGATTCTTGCCCTTTCACATCTGCAAAATCGAATTCTGGGTTTTCTAAATGATTATAAAATTCTGCTTCAATATCAACTATGGTTTCTTCCAATGCCTTATTTTCATTAAAGAAATCGATTACTTCTTTGATGTTATCAACACCAAACACTTCAAGCCCATCTACTATAGCTGCTTCTTTAGCATTTTGCTCTGGTAATATAAAACCTTTAAAACCTTCTTCTTTAGCTTTTATAGCAATTGGCAAGGCTCCTCTAATAGGTTGTAAGCTTCCATCCAGGGAAAGTTCTCCCATTATAATATATTCATCTAAAGAGTTTTCCTCTTCAATCTGTTCTGTTGCAACTAAGATTCCCATTGCCAAAGTTAAATCGTAGGCAGAACCTTCTTTACGCATATCGGCAGGCGACATATTCAAGATTAATTTTTTACCGGGAATTTTATAGCCATTGTTCTGAAGAGATGCAGCTATTCTATAATTACTTTCCCGAATGGCATTATCTGGAAGTCCTACCAAATGATAGCCAATTCCTTTGTCTACATTTACCTCAACGGTAATGGTGGTAGCTTCCACACCAAACACAGCACTCCCATATACTTTAGTAAGCATAATTTATTTTATATAAATAAGGGAGTTAAAGAAGGATTGAAGATAGTGAAAAAACTTAAGTGTTCTTAAAAAAACAAGGATTACTCGCTAAACTTAAACTTACTAAATAAGAAATGTTAAGTGACAAAAAAGCATAAAAAAACCCTACAACATTCGTTGAAGGGTTTTTAAATCTAATTAGATTTATATCTTATTGCTTAATAATCTGCAATACATTAGTACTATTATCAGCAGTTACTCTAACAAAGTAGTTCCCAGCTTGAAAAGCAGAAAGGTCTATCTGTGTTAATTTTGTAGTTCCAGTTTCTGAATATAATGTTTGTCCTAAAACATTCATCACTTCCACAGAGCTAATAACAGATGCTGCTTCAATATTCAGCATACTTGTTGTTGGGTTTGGGTAAGCAACTAATCCTTCAATTTCAAGATCGTTAACACCTAAAGTTCCAGCAACAGTAAAATTGTATACTTCAGAGTATTCCCCTTCAGCACAAATTGAATTAGGTTTCACTCTCCAAAAATATTCTGCTCCTTGGGTTACTCCAAGGATTAATACATGAGGCAATACTGTAGTTTCTGAAAAACTTAAAAATGAAAAATCTGGATATCTACTCAATTCAAATTTATAGTTTTCTATAGTATTGTCTCCTTGTTCCCACATAAATTCAATAACAACGGGTAAATCAACCGCATCATCTTCAGGATAAGTAAGTCCTATGTCTGTCACGTTTGTACTTAATACTCGTAAAACAACATAAACATTAACAGAGGCTGCAGATCCTTCTGCTGTAACCGTAATTGGATAATCTCCTGGAGGTAAAGTATCAATACCGTCTAAAGTTAATACGGAAATTCCTTCAGTATTTAATGACGTTGGGCTTAAAGTTCCAGTTGTACCTGAAGGTAAATTAGAGACTGAAAAATCAACAGTATCTGAAAACCCATCATTAAAGCCTAAATCTATATCAAAGGTTACACTACCATCTACAGCACAAGCTTCTTTTATACCGTTATGACTAGAAGCTGTAAATTCTTCTTTATCAATCCCTGTTACAATTAAAGAAAAAGCTTGCACATCATCTGATAATGCACTTCCTTTATGTGAAACTTGGATAATATATTCTCCAGTTGCTCCAGCAATTTCTACTTTTTCAATATTATCAACTAGATTATCACCTTTAGTCGCAGGAGCGGCATAATTAGCAGCATCTAACTTCCAAGGAAAATAAGTAGATCCACCATCTTTAGACACTCTTATATCCAAATCGTTAATTAAACTAGTCGTAGCAACGTCTTCTATTCCTGATGGTAAAATATTTCCTGGTAAATCTGTCCAAGTAAGGGATACCATTAAATCCTCCACTCCATTAGATTGCACAGAAAAAGTATATACTTCTTTATTTTCTAATTCTTCTTCTATAATTACAGATGTAGTACCATTATTGCTTATTACTTCTGCTCCTCTTTCCACATTAATTAAACCCCAACCAAATCTATAATCTGGACCTGGAGAAGTACCTGCTTCATCTGCTGTATGTAAAGTTAAGCCACGAAGTGTTGAACTTAGCATAAACTCACCATTTAGATTATTATAATGTTGTTGTAATAATATAATACTTCCTGCAACACTTGGAGAAGCCATTGATGTTCCATTATAATTAGCGTAATTAGACGCACCCACAGAAGAATACATAGAGACACCTTTAGCAGAAATATCTGGTTTTATACGACCATCATCTGTTGGCCCCCAACTACTAAAAGAAGACATATTAACACTATTTGGACCTGTATAATTCAATACTTCCATAGTCGCAGCAACTACTAAATTATTTTTTGACACTCCTCTACCAGTTAAATAATCATAACCACTATCTCCAGTATTTACACCAGATTGTCTATCGTTTCCTGCTGACCATACTGATAAATAATATGGTGCATTATAAGCGATGTTATCTACACCTCTTGCAGTACCATTATAAAAACCCAATTGCCATAAGGGTACATTATCAATATTCGCACCATAAGAATGATTAGAAACTAATAAACCATTAGCAGCAGCAGCAATCATTTCGCTAGAGTCACTTGACCAATCATGAGCTAATAGTTCTGCTTCTGGAGCCATACCAGTTGCGGCTCCACCAACTACATCAGCAGTACCAATCATAGTACCCGCAACATGAATAGAATGGTCACTATAGGTTGGAGGTACATCTACCTGAGTAACTCTATTATCTAAAAGTGGATGTGAAAGTCGAACAGCTCCACCGTCCCATTCTCCAAGAACCATACCTTGACCGTTTAAATCTAATCCTGCACCACCACCAGTATGTACTTTATTTGCACGTGATGTGATTCCTCCTTCTCTATTATGTGTTACATAATATTTTGGTTTTCCATTTTCATAAACCCCAACTAATTCAGCTCTTCCTCCGTTTGGCATTTCAATAACTTCTTCCCAACCATTAATTGCAGCTAATTCTAAAGCTCTTTGTTTTTCTTGAGCGAAAGCAGATGCATATTCAGATTCTAGTCTGCTTAATGCTTCTAAATCGTAATTCGCAATAATTCCTTGTTGTTCTGCATATGTTTGTGCAAACAAACCGTTCATGGTTAACAATAAAGAAACCATAACTACTAGTGTACTTCTTTTCATTTTTTTCAATTTTTAATTTTTGTAAATATACATAATGTTTAGCTTAATACCTATTTTATTAAACATAAAATATACAATAATCCTTTAATAAGTGCGCGAAAATATTAAAAATATATGAAAAAAGTTACTGATTAGTGAAGGACTATCCCTTATTTATAAACAATCTATAATTTAACTAAAAATTAATGATGCTATCAATTTATTTAATCTGAATTAAGAGCTTGATTCGCTAATTTTTTTCCTAGCTCAACTCCCCATTGGTCATAACTAAATATATTCCAGACAATCCCTTGAACAAAAAGCTTATGTTCATACATTGCAATAATACTCCCAAGATTTTTGGGACTTAGCTTATTAATTAAAATAGTATTAGAAGGCTTGTTTCCTTCAAAAGATTTAAAATTATCGATCACTTCTTTTTCATAAGTACCCTGCAGTAATGCTTGGGATTGAGCGAAAAAATTTGCCATTAGTAAAGAATGGTGCTTTTTATTGCCATGTAAAGATTCTGAAAAACCTATAAAATCCACAGGTATTAGTTTTGTACCCTGATGCAATAATTGAAAAAATGCATGTTGGGCATTCGTACCCACATTCCCCCAAATGATTGTCCCTGTTTGGTAATCCACAAACTCACCATTTCTATCCACTCCCTTACCATTACTTTCCATAATGGCCTGTTGAAGGTAAGGAACAAATTTTTCTAAATATTGTGTATATGGTATGACTGCTTCGGTTTCTGCTTTAAAAAAGTTGGCATACCAAATGGATATTAATGCTAATTTTACTGGAATATTATTTGAATAATCTTCTTCTTTAAAATGATGGTCCATGTCATTTGCTCCCTGTAACAATTCTTCAAAATGTTGGTATCCGATAGAACAACAAGTGGATAACCCTACAGCACTCCAAAGTGAAAATCTACCACCAACCCAATCCCATATAGGAAAAATGTTCTCTTCAGAAATCCCAAAAGAAGTAGCGTCCTTAATATTGGTTGAAACTCCAACAAAATGTTTTGAGACATCTTGGGCATTTCCTTTTTCTAAAAACCATTCTTTAATGGTTAAGGCGTTTGCTAATGTTTCTTGTGTTGTAAACGTTTTAGAAACCAATATAAACAAAGTGGTTTCTCTATTTAATTTTTTTAATGTTTCTGAAATATGATCCCCATCCACATTAGAAACATAATGAATTTGCAAATGATTTTTATAATATGAAAGTGCTTCAGTTACCATTTTTGGTCCTAAATCACTACCACCAATCCCGATATTTACGATATCGGTAATTGCTTTTCCAGAACATCCTTTCCAGTTCCCAGAAATAATGTTTTCTGAAAATTGCTCCATTCTATAAAGGGTCTTTTTTACTTCGGGTTTTAAATTATCTAAGTCGCGAAGAGCCATATGCAAAACAGCTCTATCTTCGGTTTTATTTATTTTCTCTCCACTAAATTGTAGTTGGATAGCTTCTTTTAATTTTACTTCTTCCGCTAATTCAGTTAATAGAGAAAGTGTTTTATCGGTAATTCTATTTTTAGAAAAATCTACTTGAAAATTATTCCATTCCATTATCATTCGATTCTCTCTGGCAGGATCGTCTTTAAATAAATCCATCATATGAACCTTTTTCATTTCAGAAAAATGTTGCTGCAACTTTCTCCAAGCTTCAGTTTTAGTAGGGTTTATAGAAGGGAAACTCATGTATTTTTATTTGTTATTTTATAATGATTAATCAAACCATCAATAGGTCTTCTTACGATAGAACCCAATTCCAAATGATAGGGTTTTAAACAATCCCGTATGATATCTTCAGAAAAATGTGCTATGGATCCAACAAAGTGGATAGGAACTTGTTGTGCCTCTTTAAAACAAAGAATCCGGTTTTCAATAAACTTTGACATCCCCTCACTTATCAATTTGTAAAAATAACCATTTACCTCTTCACTTGTAAATATAAATTCTGCAAATGAAGCCAAATAGGCATTTGGATTTGGCTTTTTATAAAGATTCATTTTTATAATATCCGCCTTTAGTTCAAACCTTTCTTCAAATTTTAAAACTAATTCTGAGGGCATTTTATTATAAAAATAATCTCTTATCAATCTCTTTCCAAAATAATTCCCACTGGCCTCATCCATTAAAATATAACCTAAGGATGCGGCTGATGGATGAATGTTTGTTCCGTCGTAATAACAACTATTAGACCCTGTACCCAAAATACATACAATCCCAGGTTGAGAAGTTACTGCATAAACAGCCGCTAAAGTATCTTCTTTAATCGCTATTTTTGCATTTGTAAATTGTCCCTGAATTACCTTTTTAAGTATCTTGCTAGGTGTAGAAGTTCCACAACCCGCCCCATAAAAATCTACTTTGTCAACTGACTCATCTATACTTTTTAAGTCGGGGTTTAATTGAATTCGCCTTAATAATTCATCTTCAGGAAATACCGCAGGATTTAATCCTTCCGTACGCGTTTTAAGAACTACTTCACCAGAGGTATCTAGTAGTACCCAATCACATTTTGTAGATCCGCCATCAGCAATTAAAACCATTCACTATAATTTAGAAATATGTACCGCTAAATCTACTAATTTTGAAGAATAACCATACTCATTATCATACCAAGCTACTAACTTAAAGAAATTATTGTTAAGAGCCATACTCGCATTAGAATCATAATTGCAAGTATTTGTTTCAGAAACAAAATCTTGAGAGACTACTTGATCTTCGACAAAATTAATAATGCCTTTATAGGCTCCATTTGCATCTCTTTTTAAAACCGCATTAATCTCATCCATACTTGTTGATTTTTGAGTTCTAAGTGTTAAATCGATTACAGAAACATTTGCTGTAGGTACTCTAAAAGCCATTCCTGTTAATTTTCCTTTTAATTCTGGAATTACTTTAGTTACAGCTACTGCTGCACCGGTACTTGTAGGAATGATATTGTTTATAGCACTTCTTCCTAATCTATAATTTTTAGGTGATGGGCTATCAACAGTGTATTGAGTAGAGGTAGCTGCATGTATGGTAGTCATAAGTCCTTCCACTATTCCAAACTCATCATTTATACTTTTAGCTAAAGGAGCTAAACAATTTGTAGTACAAGAAGCACAGGATATTACAGTATCTTCTTCTTTAACATTTTCATGATTTACTCCCATCACAAACATAGGAGCAGTTTTTGAAGGTGCTGATATTACAACTTTTTTCGCTCCTGCTTTTAAATGGGCAGAGGCTGAATCTATTTCTTTAAAAATCCCAGTACATTCAAGAACAACTTCTACATTTTCTTCATTCCATTTAATCTCTTCAGGGTTTCTTTCAGAAGTAATTCGTATATTCTTACCATCGACTATCAATTGTCCATTTATCACCTCTACAGATCCTTTATATTTTCCATGAACGGAATCATATTTTAACAAGTAAGCTAAATGATCTACATCTAATAAATCATTAATAGCAACCACTTCAACTTCACTATGTTGTGCTGCAATTCTAAAGGCAAGTCTTCCTATTCGGCCAAAGCCATTTATTCCAATTTTTTTCATTTATTTTTTTATTTATTTATATGGAGGTAATATCTGCCACTCTTAGTAAATCGATATCAATCTCATTATCCCCTTTTATAGCTTCTGCAAAAGGTACAGATACAATTTTATTATTTTTAACTCCTACCATCACATTAGTTTCTCCTCTTAATAATGCATCAATTGCACTAACGCCTAATCTGCTTGCAAATACTCTGTCTCTGCAGCTTGGCGTTCCTCCTCTTTGCACATGTCCCAATACCGTAACCCTCACTTCATATCCCTTTAGATTATTTTCAATATATTCAGCAACATCAAATATGTTTTTACCTACTTTATCCCCTTCAGAAACAACTACAATACTAGATGTTTTTCCAGATTTCTTATTCCTTTTCAAAGATTCTACAAGACGTTCTCTTCCCATATTTTGCTCCGGAATTAATATTACTTCTGCTCCAGAACCAATACCAGCACTTAATGCCAAATCTCCAGCATCTCTTCCCATTACTTCAACTAAAAATATTCGATTGTGTGAATGTGCAGTATCTCTAATTTTATCGATTGCAGAAACCACTGTGTTTAACGCTGTATCGTAACCAATTGTATAATCTGTACCGTTTATGTCGTTATCAATAGTTCCTGGAAGCCCAATAACTGGTATATCATGTTCTTCTAGAAAAGCTATCGCTCCACTAAAAGTACCATCCCCACCAATAACTACTAATGCATCAATTTCTGCCTCTTTTAAATTATTAAAGGCAATATTTCTACCTTCTTTTGTTCTGAATTCTTTAGATCGTGCAGATTTTAAAAAGGTTCCTCCTCTATTGATTAAGTTTTTTACAGAACGAGCATCTAATGTTTTAAAATCCCCTTCTATCAAACCTTCATAACCTCTATAAATACCGATACACTCTAAATTATGGTAAACACTAGATCGCACTACAGCACGAATAGCAGCATTCATTCCAGGAGAGTCTCCTCCACTAGTCAAAACACCTACTTTTTTAATTTTATTATTTCTCATGGTTTTTTTAGATAATTGTATCCTATATTTTTAATATAAACCTAAAACATCTCTTAATCGTACAAATAAAAAAAAGTTAATTTTGTTTAGTTTTTTGCATATTCAATCTCCTTTTCAAAATTATAAAAAGTTTCCACATTAACAGCACCTATTCTAAGATCAATAGTCCATTCAATTACTTTAGAAAATAACTTGTTTATTAAATCACTTTTAGCATCTTCTAAATAATACTTTATCGCTAATTATATTTTTTGTATCCACCAATTGTTATTAAACTAATTGGTTTACAAACAAAGTGCGTTATCGTATAAATAACGCACTTAGATAATAATTATTAAAAAAAAAAAAATTAACGCTTAATCAACTTAATATTGCTTGTTCCTTTTAAAGTATTTATTCTAGAAAAATATAATCCTGCAGGTAAATAACTAACATCAATACTAGCTTCTGTTGAGTTTGGATTTATTTCCAAAACTATTCTACCCTGAACATCAACTAACTGAATGGTATTAATAACTTGGTTGCTGGTTTTAAAATTCCAAACACTTTGTGTTGGGTTAGGATATACACTTACACTATTTGCTTCAAAATCTCCAACACTTAAAGGCGGAGGACAGGTATTAAATATATCATCATCTGCAACTCCTGCAGCATGAATTCTATTTGCATAATTTGTATTGTCCGTGTTTATTTGAGTACCATCATTTTCACAAGCTAATAAATCCTCTTCAACTCCAGTATTATCGTTATTCCATAAATATTCAAAAGCAATATCAGGTCTTACAAAAGCCGTGTGTGTTCCATCACCATTATCTACACATCCTGGGCCACCAAATTCGTTAAATTCATTTACGCTATATCGCATATAATGGAAATCACCAGAAACAGCATTTACAACAAGCTCTGTATAAGTAACACCAGGAACTCTAAAGGAGTTGAAATAAAACAATTGATTATCTCCCCCAATTGTCATAATTCTATTGCAATAGCTATTATAATCAGTATTGAAATCATGGTCGAGTGCAATATCATTATCCAATCCTTTCCCTGCAACTTTAATTGCCATAGCTTCTTGATCTGTGGAAGTATCATCAAAAGTTACTCTCCATAAATATTCATTGGTACCATCTGTAGAAGAACTAAAATCAAAAGTCCAAACATCGGAACCTTCATCAGCAGCGGGGTAAAAATCAAAATTTCCACCAAAGTTTGCAAGAACATCTACACTTGCTACATTAGACAGTTCTGACACATCTATGGATGCAGTTTGTGCAAACAAGAAGTTTGTAATTAAAAGCAATAAAAATGTAATTTTTTTCATAGTTAAGTAATTTAAAATTATTAATTGATTTTTTAATTGGTATTCTTTACATTACCAAATATAACACCTATTTATTACCAAATCTATATTTCTACCGCTACAAAAAACATACAAATCAAAATATATTGATATTAAAAAAAAACTGTCTTAAAACAACAACAACAACAAGACATTTAATGACTTAAAAAAAATAGTAGCTTTAATTAGTTTATTAAAAAACACATAACTGTATGGGTAATGTTGTGGTTTTTTAAAATATGTTGCAGTATAATTATAAATAAGATTTTTTTGATGTGTCTGTAAATACCTTATTCATAAAATACCATTTAACCAAACGCTACCGAATTATTAAATTGATTCGTCTAAATTTCACTAATCCCTTTAGTTCTTCTATCTTATCCCAAAGCCTCAATAAATAACTATATTTCTTTCTAGATCTTCCCTCCAAGATTCGTAAAAAAAAGAGATACAAACTAATATTATCTTTAATTAGACAAAAGTTCAATTAATGATCAATATAATAATTCTAGATATTTAATTTGTGAAGGAAACGCTCCATCTAAATTAGAACCTAGAATTATCTATCGTATAGTAAACTATCATCAATCAATTCTACAAAAGCGTTTCCTTTATTATTAATTAAACCTTAATCCATAAATATTCTATTTAAATATAATAATTACTGCTTAATCAGTTTTATAATTTTAGTACCTGCTGAAGTATTTATTTTCGAAAAATATAATCCTGCTGGTAAACTAAAAGGATCAATGATAGTTTCACTTGCATTTGGTTTTGTTTTTAAAACAACTCTACCTTGAACATCTATTAATTGAATAGAATCAATAATTAGGTTATTGGTTTTAATATTCCAAACATTTTGTGTCGGGTTTGGATAAAAAACAATTGATTGCAATTCATTGTCGTCTAATCCCAAAGCTACAGCCACCTCTATATCATCATAATAATAGGTAGACCCATCACCTGGTAAATCCACTACAAATTCAAAGAATACGATTACCGTTGTAAAATCAATTCCAGCAGTTAGTCCTGTGAAATCCCAAGTAAGTGTTTCCCACTCATCGCTAACCGTAGTCATTGCATCCAATTCTACAAAGGCTCCTCCTACTGCTTCCAACTTTAATCTTACTGGAATGTTTGCCTTTGGTGACCAAGTCTTAATCGATATCATTTCTGAACTAGAAAAATCTATTGGAGTATCCAAGCCCATTGAAGTTCCTGCATAAAATTGTGCACCATCTGTTTTTGTAGTTCTCACTACAGTATCACTCGTATTCTCTCCTGACATATCTGGATTCGGCTCTACAGCTGAATCTGCCCCTTCAAAACCAAGTACACCATAAGCAGCTGTGTCACTCTCAAAATCTACAGGCAATTCAACTAAATCTCCTACTGGAGTAGTACCAAAAGTAATATTGTCAAAATATATAATATCATCAGCATCACGATCTATAAAATCTGGAAAGATAATAATTTGATCTAAGCCTGTTGTTTCTGGTAATCCAATGTAAGCTGAAAAATCTATAGTAATTTCTTCCCATTGATTAATTAGTGTATTAGCTACTTTTATTTCAGGTTGAGCTCCTCCAGAAGGAGTCGCAAATTTGATACCAACATCACTGATCTTGGTTTTATACACCATTATTTTCACGGTAGAGTTTTCACTAGACAAATCAAAAGTTCCTAAATCTGCACCATGCATAGACTCAACACCTGCCCATGGGTTTCCTGCATCTCTTGCTGTGAATTTAGCAACAGTTGCTGATGCATTTATTCCAGAAGGATCTGGATTAGAAACAATTTCTAATGGAGGATTGTCGTCGTTTTCAAAAACTGTCCAAGTCCAAGTATTTCCAAACTCGCCTGGTTCAAAAGTAATAGGGGCATTTAAATCCGTTATTGATTCTGCCACCTCTATATCATCATAATAATAGGTAGATCCATCTCCTGGTAAATCCACTACAAATTCAAAGAATACAATCACCGTTGTAAAATCAATTCCAGCAGTCAGTCCTGTGAAATCCCAAGTAAGGGTCTCCCACTGATTGGTAACTGTAGTCATTGCATCCAATTCTACAAAGGCTCCTCCTACTGCTTCCAACTTTAATCTTACTGGAATGTTTGCCTTTGGTGACCAAGTCTTAATCGATATCATTTCTGAACTAGAAAAATCTATTGGAGTATCCAAGCCCATTGCTGTTCCTGCATAAAATTGTGCACCATC
>CAJXRD010000063.1 GCA_913058295.1 uncultured Flavobacteriales bacterium
GAGATGCTCAGGAGTCTCGTGGGCTCGGAGATGTGTATAAGAGACAGGTTTATAGCATGTTACTATATTGTTAACAAACCATAAAGTATTCATGTCAAATATATTAATGCATTACCTTTACCTTTTTAATAAGAATTGAATACATGAATAAGAAAGATACTAAAATTTTATTGGTCGATGATGAACCAGATATTTTAGAAATTGTAGGTTATAACCTTTCTTCGGAAGGATATCAGGTTTTTACTGCAAAGAATGGAAAAGTTGCTATTTCTGAAGCTAAAAAAAACCTTCCACACCTAATCATATTAGATGTGATGATGCCAGTAATGGATGGTGTTGAAGCTTGCGAAAAATTACGTGCAATTCCTCAGCTTTCTGAAACGGTAATTACTTTTTTAACGGCTAGAGGAGAAGATTACTCCCAAGTAGCAGGATTTGAAGCTGGCGCAGACGATTATATCACAAAGCCTATTAAGCCTAAGTTATTGGTAAGTAAAGTAAAAGCCTTATTGCGTCGTTTTAAGGAAACAGAAGAGGACTCTGGGATAATTAGTATTGGTGATTTAACGATCAACAGAGAAGAGTATAAAATCATAAAAGATACAGAAGAAATAAATCTACCTAGAAAAGAATTCGAGCTGTTAGCATTATTAGCTTCAAAACCCGGAAAAGTTTTTAAAAGAGATACTATTTTAAAACACGTTTGGGGAAATGACGTTGTAGTAGGAGGAAGAACGATAGATGTGCATATTAGAAAGTTGAGAGAAAAAATTGGAGACGAAAGTTTTAAAACTATAAAAGGAGTAGGATATAAGTTTGTAGAATAATGCCCATAATATTTAGTAAAACATATAAATTTGCTTTTATCACATCAGCAACGATATCACTTTTGCTATCGTTTTTAGTTGGAGGTTTTTTATTTATTTCTGAAAGTTTAGATTATGGGATCCTTTTTGGATTTGCAATGGTATGTTTTTTAATATGCTTTTTTATAATCCAATATAGAGTTGAAAAATTCATTTATAAAAGGGTAAAGAAAATTTACGACAATGTTAGCCTATTAGATGCTAGTACGCTTGGACAACAAAAAATCACGACTAACATGGAAACCCTTACCAAGGAGGTCTTGCTTTTTGCTCAAAATAAAAAACTAGAAATTGAAGCTTTAAAAATTAGAGAAAATTACCGTAGAGAATTTTTAGGTAATGTGTCTCACGAGCTTAAAACTCCCCTTTTTACAGTACAAGGTTATTTAGAAACATTGATTGATGGAGCTTTAGAAGATAAGGAGGTTCGTGAAAAGTATTTGGGAAGAGCAAATAAAGGAGTAGAACGATTAATTTTTATTGTAAAAGATTTAGATATGATCACCAAACTAGAAGTTGGAGATTTAAATCTAGAAAAAGAAGAATTCGATATTGTAGAATTAGTAAAAAATGTTTTCGATTTACTAGAAATGAAAGCATCTAAGCAAAATATATTACTGGCTTTTGATAAGGTATACAGAAAAAAAATCATTGTAAGAGCTGATAAAGATCGTATTCAGCAAGTAATGACCAATCTTGTAGTAAATTCTATTAAATACGGAAGACAAGGTGGAACCACCGAAGTTAGTATTGAGAATTTAATAATGAATAAAATATTGGTTAGGGTTACAGATAACGGAGAGGGAATTAAAAATGAAGAAATTCCACGCCTCTTTGAACGCTTTTATAGAGTTGATAAAAGTGGCTCAAGGGAACAGGGTGGAAGTGGTTTAGGATTGTCTATTGTAAAGCATATTGTGGAAGCGCATAATGAAAAAATATATGTGGAAAGTCAGTTTGGGATCGGTTCAGAATTTTCATTTACCCTCGAAAAGGCGAAATAAATTGGTGTAATTTATACCCTTGTTATTTGCCTTAAATCCATCATAAGAATCTATTTCCTTTAATTTTTCAATAGTAAAAGTTTCTTGTTCACAATAAGGAGCTATTTTTAAATCGCTTAATCTTTTTGCTAAATACTCTTGTTCAAACTGACCGGGAGTTGGAATGAAAAACGCTTTTTTTTCTAATATTGCCAAATCCATAAGGGTGGTATATCCAGAACGAGATATAATAATTTCACTTTCATTAATAGCAAACTCTAAATCCTTGCTTAGCATAAAATTATAAAAGGTAATATTTTCTAAAGTTTCTGTTTTTTGTTCCCTTTCTAGAGTGCCCTGAATTAATAATACCTTTAGTTTTGTCCCTTTAAAATGAGTGATTAATTTTTCTTCTAAAAGAGATCGTTGCGGTTCTGGACCCGAAAGCAATAAAAGAACATCGTATTTTTTTGGCAATGTTACTTTACTCATTCTACTTAACAATCCTATGTATTTTATTTTTAAATTAGGGTTTGAAATATGCCCTAATTTCCCACTTAAATTATTCGAATCTTTTATATCTGGCACCCAACAAACCTCAAATTTGTTAATTATATTTTGATGGATCTTAGTACTGAAATAACTAGTGTTTCCCGATAGAACATTTAATTGATGCGTAATGTAAACCGAAGGAATCTCAGAAGATCGTATGCCAAATCTATTGTCACTAATTATCCCATCTATTTTGCCTTCAGAAACAAGTTTCTTAATTATTTTTTTTTCAGAATAAAAAGCTTTTAAGATCCTTGGTAGTTTTAGAAACATATTCCATTTAAAATGACTCCCATTTTTTGGATAGCTAATACGATAAGAAGGCAGTTCTATAGACTCTAGATTGGGAAACTCTTTCTGAAGTAATTGTAAGGCGGCGCCATCTGAGGCTAATAATACCTTAAAATTATTCTCTAATAATGCTTTAATAATAGGAATGCAACGAGTTGCATGTCCCAAACCCCAATGAAGCGGCGCAACCAAAATGGTTTTCTTTTTTAGCATAAAACAAATGTAGTAATAATATTAGCTGACTAATATTTTCTTAATTTTACAAAAAATTTAAATTAGTATTCTTGGGAAGTAAAAATAAATTAAAACGGTTTAAGGAAAACGATTCTTTTTCTAATGTTATTCAACCATCAAGAGAAGATGTGTTCAATGATTCTCTTAAATTAAAAGGGAATTGGAAAAGAGACTTCTTTAAAAATGATAATCCTATCGTTCTTGAATTGGGTTGTGGTAAGGGTGAATACTCTGTGAGTTTGGCTAAAATGTTTCCTAAGAAAAATTTTCTTGGAGTCGATATTAAAGGCGCTCGTTTTTGGAGAGGCGCAAAAACTGCATTGGAAGATGGATTAACGAATGTTGGGTTTTTAAGAACTCAAATTGAATTAATTGATTTGCTTTTTTCTGAAAATGAAGTAGATGAAATTTGGATTACCTTCCCAGATCCACAAATAAAATATAAGCGTACAAAGCATCGATTAACAAATTCAGAATTTCTAGATAAGTATAAAAAAGTACTAAAACCAGATGGAGTTGTGCATTTAAAAACCGATAGCGAATTTATGCATGGCTATACCTTAGGCTTGCTGCACGGAAAAGGATTGGAAATAGAATATGCACATCACGATGTGTATGGAACCACTAATGCGCCTAAAGATGTTGTGGAAATTCAAACTTTTTATGAAAATCAATATTTAGCAATAGATAAGAAGATTACTTATTTGCGATTCAAATTCTCCTAAAACGATTTTTAGTATCTTAACAAATTAATTAAGCTTTTATGAACTTTATATTGCACTTATTATTTGGAATTATAGGAGCAATAATAGCAACATCTCTTCCTGGCTTATTAAACATGTATTCTGCAAAAATAAGCATGAATGAAGGCAGAAAGAAAGCGATCTTATTTGCTACAGGGGTTACCTTAGCAGTACTTTTAGAAACTTTATTAGCTCTTGTTTTTGCAAGATATTTAGATAGGAATCCAGAGATTATTGCCTTACTTCAAAAAGTGGTTTTAGGGGTTTTTGTAAGTGTATCTATTTATTTTTTCTTTATAGCAAAAGATGTTAGAAAAGAACCAATAGAAGCTCGTAATCATTCCAAAACAAATAGATTCTTTTTAGGATTTATATTAAGTGCAATCAACTTTTTGCCAATACCTTATTGGGTATATATGAGTGTTACATTTTCTTCCTTTGGATGGTTTACTTTCTCCAATCTAAATATTTTGGCAACAGTAGTAGGTTCTTCCATTGGAACATTTATCGTAATGGGAGTTTATATTTGGTTCTTTAGACCAAAAGAAAACCAACGTAAACTGAATAAATTAAATATGAATTACCTAATAGGCTTGGTAACCACAATTATTTCGATCATCACATTTATTAAAATTATAAACAATATGTAATGGTGAAAGACTTAGGCTTTTTTGAAAAAGTATATCAAGTCGCGACATTAATTCCTTACGGTCGTGTAACTTCCTACGGAGCTATCGCTAACTATTTGGGTTCTCCTAAAAGTGCAAGAATGGTAGGATGGGCAATGAATGCATCTCATAATAATCCAGATGTACCTGCACATCGTGTTGTAAATAGAAAAGGTTTGCTTACTGGCAAGCATCATTTTGAAGGGACTAATTTAATGCAGCAATTACTAGAAAGTGAAGGCGTAGAGGTTAAAGAAAATCAGATTCAAGATTTTGAAAAGTTGTTTTGGGAACCTCAAAATGAATTACTCTAAGCTAAAATAAAGATTACCTCTTCAATTTAACAGTGAAAACCCTTTTGTTAAAACATTCAAAAAGCTGCTAGATTGCCTTAATCATTTCAGTTTAACTAAACAATTATCAAAGATTTCCTTGTATATTTGTACTTTAGAATTAGTCTAAATTAGCAGTCTGTTTTGCTCGAATAAAACTCTATAATTTAGATCATTAATATAATGTTAAGCTATGAGTATTAAGAAAGAAGATATTATTGAAGCTCTTAAGACAATTACTGTTGCAGGAGAAGGTAAAAATATGGTGGAAAGTGGTGCAGTAAAAAATGTTATCACTTTTGCAGATGAAGTTGTCGTAGATTTATTACTTACAACTCCAGCAATGCACATTAAGAAGAGAGCAGAAGAAGACGTTATTAAAACGATTCAAGAAAAAGTTTCTCAAGATGCAAAGGTTGTCGTAAACATAAAAGTTGAGGCACCTGTGCAACCTGCAAATCCTAACTTAATAAAAGGAAAAAACATACCAGGGATTAAAAATATAATCGCTATTGCTTCAGGGAAAGGTGGAGTTGGTAAATCTACAGTTACCGCAAATTTAGCAGTATCTCTTGCTAAAATGGGATTTAAAGTTGGTGTTTTAGATGCGGATGTTTATGGTCCCTCTATTCCAATGATGTTTGATGTAGAAAAAGAACGACCTCTTTCTACTACAATCGACGGTAAAAGTAAAATGAAACCCATCGAAAACTATGGGGTAAAAGTTCTTTCAATTGGGTTTTTTACAAGTCCAGAGCAAGCAGTAATTTGGCGAGGTCCTATGGCATCTAAGGCTTTAAATCAACTAATTTTTGATGCAGATTGGAGAGAAGTAGATTTTATGTTGATCGATTTACCTCCAGGAACTGGAGATATCCATTTAAGTATCATGCAGTCTATGCCTATAACCGGTGCTGTCATCGTGAGTACTCCTCAAGCTGTTGCTTTAGCGGATGCACGTAGAGGTGTTGCGATGTTTCAACAAGAGAATATTCAGGTTCCAATTCTAGGAATTATTGAAAACATGTCTTATTTCACTCCAGAAGAATTGCCAGATAACAAATATTATATCTTCGGAAAAGAAGGTGCAAAAAACCTTGCTGAAGATTTAGATATTCCATTTTTAGGGGAAGTTCCTTTAGTGCAAAGCATTAGAGAAGCTGGAGATAATGGTCGTCCCGCAGCTTTACAAGATAATACTCCATTAGCAATTGCATTTGAGAAATTAACTCGAGATGTTGTAGAAGAAACATTAAAAAGAAATGTGAATCTACCCCCTACTGAAGTAATTAAAATGACTAATACAGCAGGTTGTTCTGCAATAAAAAATTAATTTATGGCAGAAGATTTAAATGCAAAAGTAGAAAAAGCTTTAGATGAGATTCGTCCCTTTTTGCAAAATGACGGAGGAGATATTAATTTGCTATCTATTGAGGATGAAAAAATTGTTAGAGTACAATTAGTAGGTGCTTGTGTAGATTGTTCCGTAAACCAAATGACATTAAAAAGTGGCGTGGAATTAACAATTAAGAAACATGCACCTCAGATAGAAGAGGTAATTAATGTTGTAGCTTAAAAGGTTTTATAATCACTTATTTTTTTTGGTCCTTCGAGGATTCGTTTTGCAACTTTTAATGTTCCATCATCTGTAGTAGCGACATGCCATTTTATTAAAGAAATGGCTCCATTTTCAATTTCAAGACCAGTGATACTTCTTGGGTGAACACAACTTCCATCATTAAATAATGCAAGTTCTCCAGGATTAGGAAATCGAGGTCGATGGGTATGTCCCATTACGGTAATTATATTTTTATGTTCTTGTATCCATTTTTTAATACGCCGTTCTACTTTTATTAATTCTCTATTGTTTTTAGCTGGGCTAGTAGGATCTCCGATTCCAAAAATCTGTAATTGTTTCCAAAGGGCTCTAACCATAAACCGATTAAATTTCCAAGCTTTGTAATTACTCCAATCTGCTTGGTGTCCGTGAAGCATAAAAACCTCTTGTTTTGTTTCTTCATGTTCTAACACTAAAGCTTCAGGAAAGGTAATTCCAGGGAATAAAGCTTCCTCTTTACCAGTGGTATGGTTAAGGTAACTATGCAGATGTTTTTCTACATATTTTGGATTGGTATATACCATATCATGATTGCCAACAAGACGAACTAATCTTCCTTCAGAAAAAAAGAGTTTCATCAAATCAAAAATATCTTTATGTGCATATAGGATTGATTTAAAGGATGTGTTTTCCCATAATTCATCACCATCTCCTAATTCACAATAAGTAAAGCCTTGGTTGTTGTAATACTTCAGTGCATGAAAATAGGCGTTACGGTTATTAGCAAAATCGTCTGCAAGACTATTATCTCCACGATGAACATCACTAAAAAGGATGAATTTTGATTTATCATTAAAAGAAATTCTCTTTGCAGTTTGATAGGCCCGAGTAATTCTTTTTTGTGATGACATTAATTTTGTTTTTTATAAAGATACATTTTTAGAACAAAAAAAGGCTTCAATATTAATTGAAGCCTTTAAAAATTATAATATTTATATATTTTATTTAAAAGCGTTTAAGCCAGTAACATCCATACCTGTAATCAATAAATGGATATCGTGAGTACCTTCATAAGTAATTACACTTTCTAAATTCATAGAATGACGCATAATAGAATATTCGCCAGAGATACCCATGCCTCCTAGCATTTGTCTTGCTTCTCTAGCAATAGTAATTGCCATATCTACATTATTTCTTTTTGCCATAGAAATTTGAGCTGAGGTAGCTTTATCTTCATTTCTAAGTACTCCTAATCTCCAAGTAAGCAATTGTGCTTTGGTGATTTCGGTGATCATTTCGGCTAATTTTTTCTGTTGTAATTGAAACTGTCCAATAGGTTTTCCAAATTGGATTCGTTCTTTACTATATCTTAAAGCGGTATCGTAGCAATCCATTGCTGCTCCAATTGCACCCCAAGCGATTCCGTATCTAGCAGAATCTAAACAACCTAAAGGAGCACCTAATCCAGATTTATTTGGTAAAAGATTCTCTTTAGGAACTTTAACATTGTCAAAAATTAATTCTCCAGTTGCTGAAGCACGAAGGGACCATTTGTTGTGAGTTTCAGGAGTTGAAAAACCTTCCATTCCACGTTCTACAACTAAACCGTGAATTCTTCCAGATTCATCTTTTGCCCATACTACAGCTACATCTGCAAATGGAGCATTACTAATCCACATTTTAGCGCCATTTAAAAGATAATGATCGCCCATATCTTTAAAATTGGTCACCATTCCACCTGGATTAGATCCAAAATCAGGTTCCGTTAATCCAAAACAACCAATAAATTCTCCAGAAGCTAATTTTGGAAGATATTTCATTCGTTGTTCTTCATTTCCATATTTCCAGATAGGATACATCACTAATGAAGATTGAACACTAGCAGTACTTCTAACGCCACTATCTCCACGTTCAATTTCTTGCATGATTAAACCATACGAAATTTGATCTAGCCCTGCACCACCATATTCTTCAGGAATATAAGGGCCAAATGCACCAATTTCTGCCAAACCTTTTACAATTTGGTCAGGAAATTCTGCTTTTTGAGCATATTCTTCAATTATTGGAGAAACATCACGCTTTACCCATTCTCTGGCAGCATCACGGATTAGTTTATGTTCGTCTGTTAATAAATCGTCAAGATTGTAATAATCTGGAGCTTCAAATAAATCAGGTTTCATAGTCTTAAATTTATTCTTCAAAAGTAATTAATGCCTTGCATATTTGCACTTATTCTTTGGAAAAATTATACAAATATTTAAATCCTAATTATTTAAATATTTTGCAAGTAAACTATGAAAATGATGTACTCCTTTTTCCCTTTTAGGAGAAAACCTTCCTGCTTTGTAAAAAGATGAATTCACTCCTTTTTGAACATTTTCTACCACAAATTCATCCTCCCTCTCTACTTTGTCTAAATCGCTACCTGCTCCTTTATCTAATTTTGTGGGATCGTAAACATAAGAGGTGAATGATACTTTGGTTCTATTGATGTCAATAGGGCTAACAACATTGATAGAAAGCCCCCAAGGATAAAAATTAAACATCATATTCGGGAAAACCCAATAGTAATAAGCAGCAACATTTTTACCATAATCTATATGGCCTTCGGGTAAATCGAAAACCTCTGTAGCGTCATTGGTATATCCAATTTGAAGGTTGCAATGTTTGTATGTTTCCGTTTTATAACTACCATAATCCAATACTTTATTTAAGCCTTCATGTACAAAAGGGACATGAAACCCTTCTAAATAATTATCACAATACAATGCCCAATGAGCGTGAACTAAAAAATTCTTGGTTTTTGAACTGTCCAATGCAAACTCATCGAATGGTAAAAAACCTATCCGTTCTTTCATTTTATCGATTACTTCTGAAAAAGGAAATTCAGGATTCAAGCCTACAAATAATAAGGGACCCCATTTTTCTATGGAAAATTTATGTAAATCGTCACAGGGTCTTGGAAAATCTTTAGCGTCTTCAAATTCTGGCATATGTTCAAATTCCCCATTTAAATTGAATCTTCTGCCGTGATACATGCAACTTAACTTTTTTACTTTACCAGGATGTAGAGCCACTAAATTACCTCTATGGGTACATACATTGGTATAGCAGTTGATCTCATCTTTTTCATTTCTAACTAAAAGAAGTGGTTCGGTTAGGTAGTTTTCCAATAAGACCAAAGGATAAACAGATTGAGGTAAGGCAACTAAATCCTCATCCCCAATCCATTGCCAAGTTTTTAAAAATATTTTTTCTTTAATCTCATTAAAAACCTCTTGGTCTTTATAAAATGAAGCTGGGAGGGTTTCTGCTTGAGAAATGTCGGGATCGATATGGAATTTTTTGGACATGGCTTATTTTGATTATTGTATATTCACGAATTGACTTTAAATTTAAACAATTATTTCTTAACCAATTTTAATACTTTATGAAAGCTAAATCTGAAAAAATCGGTTTATTGACCGCAACATCCCTTGTAGTTGGTAATATGATTGGTGTAGGTATTTTTGTTTTGCCTGCAGTATTGTCAAATTATGGAAGCATAAGTATCTTAGGCTGGTTATTAACAGCCGCTGGAGCTTTAGTTTTAGCTAAGATTTTTAGTAATTTTAGTAAGATCATTGTTAGTAAGAGTGGTGGTCCTTATGTTTATTCAAAAGCGGGTTTTGGGGATTTTATAGGCTTTTTAGTAGCTTGGGGATATTGGATAGCTTGTTGGGTTAGTAATGGAGCAATAGCAATTGCTGTTATTGGAGCAGCTAGTTTTTTTGTGCCAGAATTAGCAACAAATTCTACTTTATCTGTATCCTTAGGATTAGGGCTTATTTGGATTTTTACTTGGATTAATTCTAGAGGAATTAAAGAATCTGGAAGAATTCAATTAATTACTACCATTATAAAAATATTGCCTTTATTATTTATAATCGTATTTGGGCTTTTCTTTTTTAAAATGGATAATTTTCCAGCTTTTAATTTAACAGGAAAAAGTGATTTTTCAACATTGTCTGCAGTAGCTACATTAACATTATATGCTTTCTTAGGTATTGAATGTGCTACCATTCCAGCAAGTGATATCATTAATCCAGAAAAAACAGTGCCAAGAGCAACCATGTTAGGAACCATAATAACTACAGTTTTATATATTTTAGGGACTGTTGTTTTATTTGGGATATTGCCACTGGATATCTTGCAAAATTCTCCTGCACCTTTTGCAGAAGCCGCTAAGGTTATGGGTGGTGATTATGGTGGTTATTTTGTTGCAATTGGTGTTATAATATCAGGTATTGGAGTATTAAATGGCTGGATTTTAATTACAGGCCAAATATCTATGGTAACTGCAAAAGATGATTTGTTTCCAGATTTTTTTAAGAAAAAGAACAAAAGGGGAGCGCCTGTAAATGGTTTTGTAATTGGTGGTGTATTGTCTTCAATTGTGATGTTAATAAACTATTCTGAAGGTTTGGTAGATCAATTTGAATTTATTGTTCAACTAACAACGATTGCTGCTTTATTGCCTTACTTATTTACAGCAGCAGCATATGCATTAATTGTTATTGAAAAAAAGCTTCATACAAAAAGTTGGCTTAAAACTTTTGTATTGTCCGCTCTAGGATTTACATATTCACTTTGGGCAATATATGGTTCTGGACCAGATACTGTCTTCTACGGTTTCTTGTTATTATTAATTGGAATTCCTGTATATATTTATATGAAGTGGATTAAAAACAAAGAAAATAAATGAAAACAACATATCATTCAGAATATTTAAAATTACAATCCGTATATATTAAACCAGTTAAAAATGCTTTTGTTTCGGAAGAATTACTAAAACAACAATGGCAAGAACTACACTATTTAAGTCAACCAAATTATGAAAAGTCATTAAAGGAATATGATTTTTTTCAAAAGGCAATCAAAAAGAATGGAGCTTTAATTCATCAATTCCCATATGAAGAAAAGGTTTCCATCGATTCCATTTATTGTCGAGATGCAGCAATAGCTACAGATTTTGGAATGATTATTTGCAATATGGGGAAATCGGGTAGAATAAATGAACCCGATGCTCAGATGCAAGCTTTTAAAAATGAATCTATATCCATTTTAGGTGTCATCGAATCTCCAGGAACTTTGGAAGGTGGTGATGTAGCTTGGTTAGATGAAAAAACATTGGCAGTTGGCCATACCTATAGAACCAATGAAGAAGGGATTAGACAATTAAAGACTCTATTAGAGCCAAAAGGCGTTGAGGTTGTTGTAGCAGATTTGCCACATTATAAGGGGACTTCAGATGTGTTTCATTTAATGTCTATTCTGAGCCCTGTGGATAAGGATTTAGCGGTTGTTTATTCGCCATTAATGCCTATAAGATTTAGAAACGAACTTTTAAAAAGGAATTATCAATTGGTAGAAGTTCCCGATGAAGAGTTTGAATCTATGGGTTGTAATGTTTTGGCTATTGGTCCAAGAGAATGTTTAATGGTGCAAGGGAATCCAAAAACGGAAGAAGCATTAATAAATGCTGGTTGTAAAGTGACTAGTTATAAAGGTGAAAACATTAGTGTTTATGGAGGTGGCGGCCCAACTTGTTTAACAAGACCTTTGTTAAGAGAAGTATAATTACATTTTAATATAAAAATCCTTTACTAGATTTATATAATCTTCTGTATACACATGTCTCGAAATCTCTATAGTGAGCTCTTCGAAAATAACTTCCTTTTTTTCAAAGGAAAATTCCAGCAAACTTCTTTTTACTTCGGAAGTTGTGGTGCCTTTAACACGACAGATTCGCTTCGGAAATAATCCAACTTCTAAAGCCAATGCAATAAATTGCTCTTCTTCCTTTCTTGGAAGTATTAAGGCAAATATTCCTTTTTTGGAAAGAAATTGATATGCAAAAATCGCTAAGTCTCTAAAAGGTAAAGTGTCTGTAAAACGAGCGGTATTTCTTTTGTCATCTTCAGATTTATATTCATCTGAATAAAATGGAGGGTTCGAAATGATTAAATCGTATTCTTCTTCCATTTCCGAAGCAAATTCCTGTGCGGAAGCATGAAAACAAAACAATCGATCTCCCCAAGGAGAATTTTCAAAATTAGCTACACATTGTTCAAATGCTGCTTCATCAATTTCTATAGCTTCAATAGTTTCGGCATGACAGCGTTGTGCTATTTGTAAAGGTAGGATTCCTGTACCCGCGCCAACATCTAAAACACTTTCAGGATTATGGTTTAATGAAACCCAGGCTCCTAATAATACGCCATCTGTACCAATTTTCATAGCACATCGATCTTGTTGAACGGTAAATTGTTTGAAATTAAATTCCATTTGAGACTTTGACTTTGATTGCTTCGATA
>CAJXRD010000064.1 GCA_913058295.1 uncultured Flavobacteriales bacterium
TTGTAGGGGTATTGAAAGCAGTGTAGTTAATATCATCAATAGCATTGGTCGTATTATTGTATACATATAAGTATACGGTAGCTCTATCCCATATTGTTGGATCGCTAATTAAATAACTCTCATACACAAAAGAATCCCATCCTATAAATCCAGGAGTCGGTGTGTAAACATACGTACCGTCCGCATTAATCACTACAGAACCATTATATGGTCCTGGCAATGCATCGGTCGCAGCAACATTTACGGAAACTAATGCCGGATCATTTGGAACATCATTTGGTAAAACATTTCCTGTAATATCTGTATCATGACATCCTAAATTAAAATCGTCACGTGCATCAATATCACAAAATGGGGTAATCTTGATTGTAACAAGCGCAGAACATTCTACACCAGTTATAGTATCTACAATGGTATATTCAAAAGTGTCTATTCCTGTAAAGTCTAATGCCGGCGTATAAGTAAAATCTCCATTTGTATTAGGAGCAGTAAAATTAATTGTACCTCCTTGTGTAGTTGAAAGGTTCACTCCAACCGGAGTTACCAAAGCAACAGGATGACCCCATGGGTTCACATCATTGATCAATACATTTCCTGTAGTAGGTGCATTAATACATGTTTTACCGCTATCTGCAAAGGCAAAACAAGGGCGGCCTACAACGATACGCAAAGTAGCGGTATCAGTTGCTGGGCAATTAGTACGACTATCAACAATACTATACTCGAAAGTATCTGTGCCATAGAAACCTGCAGCAGGTGTATAATCGTAATCTCCGTTTCCGCTTATATCAAAATTGATAGTACCTCCTTCAGTAGTTGGAAGGTCAACATCAAGTAACGTTGTAAGGGATTGTGTATCGCCTTCATAATCTACATCATTGGTCAATACATTCCCATTTGTAGGGGTATTGAAAGCAGTGTAGTTAATATCATCAATAGCATTGGTCGTATTTTCGCCAATATCAAGATATACCGTAGCTCTATCTCGGTCCCCTCCAGTGTCAACTATCTCATAGACAAACCAATCTCGACCTATAAATCCAGCATTAGGAGTATAAGTAAAGGTACCATCATCATTAATCGCTACCGTACCATTAATTGGTCCTGGTAATGCATTGGTTACAGCTACGTCCACAGAAATCGCTTCCGTTGGCACCTCACTATCTGTACTATCATTATCTAATACATTATATATGGTTATTGCTACGTCTTGACATCCAAGATAAAAATCATCAACAGCATCAGGTGGTGCACATGTATTTTCAACTTCGATAGTGACCAGAGCTGTACAGGTTAGCCCATCATTATTTTGCATGGTATATTCAAAAGTATCTTCTCCTTCAAAGCCAAAGGCCGGGGTATAGGTAAAGAAACCATCAGGTTGCATGACTACTAATCCTCCCGCAGTCGTTGCAAGTATTCCAGTATTCACTACAATATCTGGATCTACATCATTCGCTAAGACAGTTCCTCTAACCACAGTTGTGTCTAGACAAGATTCAAACGCATCAAGTACGGCAAAACAATCTGGTGGTCCCACTACTTTAATGCTTACTGTCGCTTTATCTTTAGCAGTACAAATTGCATCATCCTCTATAGTGTACTCAAAAGTATCTAAGCCTATAAAACCAACCGGTGGTGTATATGTATAATCTCCATTTCCACTTATATGAAAATTGATTGTTCCACCTTGAGTGGTTACCAAGTTTGAATTTAAAATAGTTACTAAGCTTATAGTATCACCTAGATCATAATCCTTATCATTAGTCAATACATTTCCATTTACTGGAGTATCGAAATCTGTAAAATTTATATCATCAATAGCATATGTTCTATTGCCTCCGCTGTACGAACCTGCTGCATTTAATGAAAAGTTAAAAAATGCACGTTGTGCAGCAACATTCTCTTGTACGGTTCCATTATCCAATTTGTGACCGGCTTCGTACATTACATTACCATTATTTTCATTTCCAAAAGCAGGACCAAAGGCAATTAACGCAGCTTTTCCAGGAGAAAGTGTCCCTAAATCGTCTTGGTTGGTATCCCAGGCAGCAACTTTTGTATCAGTATTCCATGCACTACCGTTAGAAGGTAGATAAATTTGTTCTGCTCCTCCATCATGGGCTTCATCTGTTTGCCCCAGAAACTGCATAAACTGATGTTCATGAAATTCGGCCATATAAGGTAAATTGCCAGAAGCATCATCATGATCGTCTGCATCTACTAAACCAGTGGTAGATAAAAAATTTAATTTCTCAGCATTATTTGCAGGATTAAAAACATTCTCTATACCAGAAACTGCTTTACATCCAGCCCATATCCACATTCCATCGCTATTCAATTGTATTAATCCGCCATATCGTTCCCAAGTAACATCATCATTATGTGGCATAGCGAAAACATCAGCACAAAGTCCATTGTTTAAAATATCTGCTGCATCATGAACAATAATCCAATTTGCTTCTGGAGACCCACTATCAGGATTAGTAATTCCTGCGTTATCTAAATAGTTAAGAACGATATTTTCATTATTATCATTAATTGCCCATGTTGGTTCTTCATCTAATATTCTATATACAGGTACATCAAAAGAACTGAGTGTTTTATAAGTTACGACACCATCAGCGGCCCACATCGCAATTTTATTCTCGACATCTTGAGTTAAATCAGCTGCAGAAATAATGAAAGGCCCTCCTCTAAAAGGCCTACCATCTACTGTAAAATCAACTCCATCTTTAACCTTTGTTTGATCGATTGCCCAAATCACTGGAATGTTATCATCATCTAGCAAAGTATATACAAGACCATAAGGTTTGATACCATTGTCAAATGTTTGAGGGCTAACCCCCATATCTACAATAATAGAACCCGAAGGAACTGTTACTGTTTGTGAAAATGAATATGAACTAACAAAGAATGTAATTAAAAAAAGAAAAAATGCTTTTTTTAAATTTGAAGTAATAGTAGTATAAATCATGCTTTTGTATTTTATTATTTGCCCCAATTTGAATTATAAAAGTTATAAATTCAACTGTAATTTACCCAAATGTAATTTTTATATTAAAGAAATATCCTACACTAATACCACTTTTAGTCTAAGTGCAAAAAAAACTCGTTGAATAACGCTAAATGTTAAAATTCGCTACTTTACTTGTAGGATTGCTATATACGTAGTACTACGTACATGCCTAAAAACAAGTCTTTCTAGCTACTTATTTTTGTGAGAATGTAAAATTAATGATATGTTAATTATCCTTACAAAAACAACTAAAACTACTCGTATATTTGCAACTCTTAATAAGAAAACATATGTCACTAATAAGTGAAATTAAAAGAAGAAGAACGTTTGGAATCATCTCACATCCAGATGCTGGTAAAACAACATTAACCGAAAAGTTATTACTTTTTGGAGGTGCTATACAAGAAGCTGGTGCCGTAAAATCTAATAAAATTAAGAAAGGTGCGACTAGCGATTTTATGGAAATTGAAAGACAGAGAGGGATTTCTGTAGCTACTTCTGTTTTGGCATTTGAATACCAAGGAATAAAAATAAACATTCTAGATACTCCAGGGCATAAAGATTTTGCAGAAGATACTTTTAGAACACTTACCGCTGTAGATAGTGTTATTGTTGTGATTGATGTTGCTAAGGGAGTTGAAGAACAGACTGTAAAATTAGTGGAAGTTTGTAGAATGCGAAAGATCCCAATGATTGTTTTTATAAACAAATTAGATCGTGAAGGAAAAGATGCTTTTGAGTTATTAGATGAAATAGAACAAAAATTGAATCTTACTGTTACTCCAATGAGTTTCCCTATTGGTATGGGTTACGACTTTAAAGGAATTTATAATATCTGGGAAAAGAACATTAATCTTTTTAGTGGAGATAGTAGAAAAAACATTGAAGAGACCATCAATATTGAAGACCTTAATAGTCCAGACCTTAATGATTTAATTACCAAGTCTGCTGCCGATACCTTAAGAGAAGATGTGGAATTAGTTACCGAAGTTTACCCAAAATTTAATCAAGAAGATTACCTTAATAGTAACCTTCAACCTGTATTCTTTGGTTCTGCATTAAATAGTTTTGGCGTACGTGAACTATTAGATTGTTTCGTTGAAATTGCTCCTACTCCAAGACCAAAAGAAAGTGATACACGTTTGGTTTTACCAGATGAAAATGAATTTAGTGGATTTGTATTTAAAATACATGCGAATATGGATCCTAAACACAGAGATAGATTGGCATTTATAAAAATTGTCTCTGGTATTTTTAATAGAAATACACCCTACCTTCATGTTAGAAATAACAAAAAAATGAAGTTTTCTAGTCCGAATGCTTTTTTTGCTGAAAAAAAACAAATAGTAGACACTTCTTATCCTGGTGACATTGTAGGTTTACACGATACGGGGAACTTTAAAATTGGAGACACACTTACACAAGGTGAATTAATGCAATACAGAGGAATCCCAAGTTTTTCGCCTGAGCATTTTAAATATATTAATAATGCAGATCCTCTTAAAAGTAAACAATTGTCAAAGGGAATTAGTCAATTAATGGACGAAGGGGTTGCACAATTATTTATATTAGAACTTAACGGAAGAAAAGTTATTGGCACCGTTGGAGCACTGCAGTTTGAAGTAATTCAATATAGATTAGAACATGAATATGGTGCCAAGTGTGTTTATGAAAATTTAAATGTTCACAAAGCTTGTTGGGTTGATGTGGAAAAATCTGATAAAAATGAATTAGCTGAATTTAAAAGAGTGAAGTCTCGTTTTTTAGCAAAAGATAAGCGTAATCAGTTAGTATTCTTTGCAGACTCTTCTTTTACTTTACAAATGACCCAATCAAAATACCCTAAGGTAATTCTACATTATATTAGTGAGTTTGAATAAAGGATTGATTTATTGAAATAAAAAAAGCCTTGTTTTCACAAGGCTTTTTTTATTTCAATTTTTTTTTATGCTTCTCCTGTAGGACCAAAGTTTAATGGTATTGTAGGTTGATCAAAACCTTTAATCTCCCCATGAGTGTTTTCAAATCTTTTTACATTATCACTTAACGCCTTTAAAAAACGCTTGGCATGTTGTGGTGTTAAAATAATTCTTGATTTAACTTTACTTTTTGGAACACCTGGCATGATGGTGACAAAATCTACAACAAATTCTGAAACCGAATGATTTATAACTGCTAAGTTACTATAAATTCCTTGGGCTACTTTTTCGTCTAACTCAATATTAATTTGTCCTTTTTTAAGAGGTTTTTTTTCTTCAGCCATAATATAATTATTATTTAGATTATTTATTCCAGACTATTTTCTAGATGTTATTCTATTTATTCTTTTAACAAAGAATCCCGCTAAAAGCGGGATTCAGATATAGTTTTATAAAATTCCAATTTTCACAGGAAACGTTTGATTCATTAAGATTAATTTACCTTTCGGTCTATTAAAATATCATCTCACTAATTATAATTTACTTCTTGTTTCTCGCGAGTCATATCTTCCAACTCTTCTTTTGAAGCTACAATGATTGTATCATAATTTCTCATACCTGTACCTGCTGGTATTTTATGACCAACAATTACATTCTCTTTCAGTCCTTCTAAAGAATCGATTTTACCTGCAACAGCAGCTTCATTCAATACTTTTGTAGTTTCCTGGAAGGAAGCAGCAGAAATAAATGATTTTGTCTGTAATGAAGCACGTGTAATTCCTTGTAAAATTGGAGTTGCTGTAGCTGGTACCGCATCTCTTGTTTCTACAATTTGTTTATCGTTTCTTTTTAAAATTGAATTTTCATCACGTAAAACACGAGGTGAAACAATTTGACCTTCTTTAAGCGTATCAGAATCTCCAGCATTTTCAATTACTTTCATTCCAAATATCTTATCATTTTCTTCGATAAAATCAAATTTATGTGCCAATTGATTCTCTAAAAACAAAGTATCACCTGGATCAACTAATCTCACTTTACGCATCATTTGTCTTACAACAACTTCGAAGTGTTTGTCATTAATCTTCACACCTTGTAAACGATATACTTCTTGTACTTCGTTCACTAAATATTGTTGTACAGCTGAAGGTCCTTGTATATTAAGAATATCTAATGGTGTAATAGAACCATCCGAAAGTGGCATACCCGCTCTTACAAAATCGTTTTCTTGAACAAGAATTTGATTAGATAATTTAACCAAATACTTTTTAATGTCTCCAAACTTAGTTTCTACTATAATCTCACGATTACCACGTTTTATTTTTCCAAAAGACACAACACCATCTACCTCACTTACAACAGCAGGGTTGGAAGGGTTACGAGCTTCAAACAATTCTGTAACTCTTGGTAAACCTCCTGTAATATCACCAGCTTTAGATGATTTACGAGGAATCTTAACTAAGATTTTACCAATACTCACTTTATCATTATCAGCAACCATTAAGTGTGCTCCCACTGGTAAATTATACGAACGAATCACTTCATCGTTTTTACCCATTATTAATAATGTAGGAATCTTCTTTTTATCTCTAGATTCTGAAATTACTTTTTCTTGGAATCCAGTTTGCTCATCAATTTCAACTTGATAAGTAATCCCTTGTTCCAGGTTTTCGTATTTAATTTTTCCTGAAAATTCTGATATAATAACACCGTTAAATGGATCCCATTGACAAACAACATCATCCTTTTTCATCGCATCTCCATTTTTCACAAAAATGGTAGAACCGTATTGAATGTTATTTGTACTAAGTGTAATTCCTGTATTCTTATCTTTTAACTTTATTTCAGAAGTACGAGAAATTACGATATCTATTTTATTCCCTTGATTATCTTCCCCTTTTACAGTTTTAAGATCTTCAATTTCAGCAATACCGTCAAACTTAACAGTAAGCTTATTGTCTTGAGATATATTTCCTGCAACCCCACCAACGTGGAATGTACGTAATGTTAACTGTGTACCTGGTTCTCCAATAGACTGTGCGGCAACAACACCAACAGCTTCACCCATTTGAACCATTTTATTAGTTGCAAGGTTTCTACCGTAACAAGTTGCACAAATACCTTTTTTAGCTTCACAAGTCAATGCTGATCTAACTTCAATTGCATCAATTGGTGAATTACCAATAGTCTTAGCGATTTCATTAGTAATATGTCCTCCAGATTCAACCAATAACTCTTCTGTTAATGGATGATATACATCATGTAATGAAGTACGTCCTACTATTCTTTCGGCTAAAGTCTCAACAATTTCTTCATTCTTTTTTAATGGAGAAACATTAATACCTCTAAGAGTACCACAATCAGTAATATTAATAATTACATCTTGAGATACATCAACCAACCTACGAGTTAAATAACCTGCATCTGCCGTTTTTAAAGCGGTATCTGCAAGTCCTTTACGAGCACCGTGAGTTGAGATAAAATATTCAAGAATTGATAATCCTTCCTTAAAGTTAGAAAGAATTGGATTCTCAATAATTTCACCACCTCCTGCACTAGATTTTTTAGGCTTAGCCATTAATCCACGCATACCGGTTAACTGTCTAATTTGCTCTTTAGAACCCCTTGCTCCAGAATCAAGCATCATAAACACCGAGTTAAACCCTTGTTGGTCTTCACGAATACGCTTCATAGACAACTCAGTAAGCTCAGCATTAGTTGCAGTCCAGATATCAATTACTTGGTTATATCTTTCGTTATTGGTAATAAGACCCATATTATAATTTGCCTTAATTCCATCCACCTTTTTGTTGGCGTCATCAATCATTGACTTTTTCTCTGGTGGTATAATAATATCACCTAAACTAAAGGATAGTCCACCTTCAAAAGCAAACTTATATCCTAATGTTTTAATTTCATCTAAGAAGGCTGCTGTTTCAGGAACTGAAGTTACTCTAAGTATATCACCAATAATGTCTCTAAGAGATTTCTTAGTTAATACTTCATTAATATATCCTGCTGCTTCTGGAACGTTTTCATTAAAAATTACTCTACCAACTGTTGTAGTAACAATTTGGTAAACTAATTCTCCTTCTTCATTAAAGTCTTTAGTTCTAATTTTTATTTCAGCATTAAGATCTACTCTCTTTTCATTGTAAGCTATAATAACTTCTTCTGCTGAATAGAAAGTAATCCCTTCTCCTTTTACAATTAATTCTTCTGTAGATTTTCTTAGTTTGGTCATATAATAAAGACCCAATACCATATCCTGAGATGGAACCACTACTGGTTGACCATTTGCTGGATTTAAAATATTATGAGAACCTAACATCAATAATTGTGCTTCTAAAATAGCCTCTGGTCCTAAAGGTAAATGAACTGCCATTTGATCTCCATCAAAATCGGCATTAAATGCAGTACACGCTAATGGGTGTAACTGAATTGCTTTACCTTCAATTAATTTAGGTTGAAAAGCTTGAATACCTAGTCTGTGTAATGTAGGAGCACGGTTTAATAAGACAGGATGTCCTTTTAAAACATTCTCTAAAATATCCCAAACAACAGGCTCTTTTTTATCTATAATCTTTTTTGCAGATTTTACAGTTTTTACAATTCCTCTTTCAATTAGTTTTCTAATTATAAAAGGCTTGTAAAGTTCTGAAGCCATTCCTTTTGGAATACCACATTCAAATAATTTTAATTCTGGTCCAACAACAATTACCGAACGTGCTGAATAATCCACACGCTTTCCAAGTAAGTTTTGACGAAAACGTCCTTGTTTACCTTTCAATGAATCTGAAAGAGATTTTAATGGACGGTTAGAGTCTGTTTTTACTGCAGAAGACTTTCTTGTATTATCGAATAATGAATCTACAGATTCTTGAAGCATACGTTTTTCATTACGTAAAATTACTTCTGGAGCTTTTATTTCCATTAATCGTTTTAAACGATTATTTCTAATAATTACTCTTCTATAAAGATCATTTAAATCTGAAGTTGCAAAACGACCACCATCTAATGGCACTAAAGGACGTAATTCTGGTGGTATAATTGGCACCACCTTCATAATCATCCATTCTGGTCTATTCTCTCTATTCTTATTAGATTCTCTAAGAGCTTCTACAACTTGAAGACGCTTTAAAGCTTCCGTTTTTCTTTGTTTTGATGTTTCGTTATTTGCTTTGTGACGAAGTTCAAAAGACAATTCATCTAAATCGATACGTCTTAATATTTCGATCAAACATTCGGCACCCATTTTAGCGATAAACTTTTCTGGGTCACTATCATCTAAATATTGGTTTTCTTGTGGAAGAGATTCTAGAATAGTTAAATATTCTTCTTCCGTAAGAAAGTCCATTTTTTGAACTTGTTCTCCTTCTTCATTTTTTGCATTACCCGGCTGAATAACTACATATCTTTCATAATAGATAATCATATTCAGTTTCTTAGATGGTAATCCAAGTAAGTAACCAATTTTATTTGGCAAACTTCTAAAGTACCAGATATGTGCTACAGGAACAACTAAATTAATATGCCCTACTCTATCACGACGTACTTTCTTTTCTGTTACTTCAACACCACAACGGTCACAAACAATACCCTTGTAACGAATTCTTTTATATTTTCCACAGGCACATTCATAATCCTTAATAGGACCAAAAATACGCTCACAAAAAAGTCCATCACGCTCCGGCTTATGAGTACGATAGTTAATAGTTTCTGGTTTTAAAACTTCCCCACGAGATTCTGCTAAAATTTTCTCTGGTGAAGAAAAACCAATTGAAATTTTACTAAATTTCTTTGCTACATTTTCTTTTATTCTTGCCATAATTCTATGTGCTATACTTTGTAAAATTAAGTTTGAAGTACTAAGACTTCAACTAGTCTTTAATGACTTTGAAATCCCCACTTTCGCGGGGATTAAAATTATTCCTCTAATCTAATATCTAGACCTAATCCTTTTAATTCGTGCATTAACACGTTAAAAGATTCTGGCAATCCAGGTTCTGGCATAGCTTCCCCTTTCACAATTGCTTCATAGGTTTTAGCTCTACCAACAACATCATCAGATTTTACTGTCAATATTTCTCTTAGTGTACTAGATGCTCCATATGCTTCTAATGCCCAAACTTCCATCTCTCCAAAACGCTGACCACCAAATTGTGCTTTACCACCTAATGGTTGTTGCGTAATTAATGAATATGGTCCAATGGAACGGGCGTGCATCTTATCGTCAACCATATGGCCAAGTTTAAGAATATAAATCACCCCAACTGTTGCAGGTTGATCAAATCGTTCTCCAGTACCACCATCATAAAGATAAGTATGACCATATCTTGGAATTCCAGCTTCGTCTGTTAAATCATTAATCTGCTCAATAGTAGCTCCATCAAATATTGGAGTTGCATATTTTTGATCTAATTTTTGACCAGCCCATCCTAAAACGGTTTCATAAATCTGTCCAATATTCATACGAGAAGGTACTCCAAGTGGATTTAATACAATATCTACTGGTGTTCCATCTTCTAAGAAAGGCATATCTTCTTCACGTACAATACGTGCTACAATACCTTTATTTCCATGACGACCAGCCATTTTATCTCCTACTTTAAGTTTACGTTTTTTAGCAACATAAACCTTTGCAAGTTTTAAAATACCTGAAGGCAATTCATCTCCAACAGAAATAGCAAATTTCTCACGACGAAGGTTACCTTGTAAATCGTTCTCTTTAATTTTATAATTGTGCATTAAATCTTCTACCAATACATTTGCTTCTGCACTAGTAGTCCAAGTTCCCTTTGTTAAATGAGCATAATCATCAATTTCATTTAACATTTTTAAGGTAAACTTTTTACCCTTTGGAAAAACTACTTCTTCCAAATCGTTTATTACACCTTGAGCCGTTTTACCAGATACAATGGTAAATAACTTCTCAATTAATACATCTCTAAGATTGTCAAACTTTTTGTCAAACTCATCTTCAAGCATAGCGATATCTTCTTTATTCTGAAGTCTTATACGCTTATCCTTTACAGAACGTGCAAATAATTTTTTACCAATTACTACACCGTGTAATGAAGGAGATGCTTTTAATGATGCATCTTTTACATCACCTGCTTTATCTCCAAAAATAGCACGAAGTAATTTTTCTTCAGGTGTTGGATCACTTTCTCCTTTTGGAGTAATTTTTCCAATAAGTATATCACCAGGTTTTACTTCAGCACCAATACGAATCATACCATGCTCATCTAAGTCTTTAGTAGCCTCTTCAGAAACATTAGGAATATCATTTGTAAGTTCTTCGTTACCTAATTTAGTATCTCTAACTTGTAAAGAATACTCATCTATATGTATAGAAGTAAAAATATCATCACGTACAACTTTTTCAGAAATTACAATCGCATCCTCAAAATTATACCCTTTCCAAGGCATAAAGGCTACTTTCATATTTCTACCTAAAGCTAATTCACCAGCTTGAGTTGCATAACCTTGACATAAAACCTGTCCTTTCTTTACTCTATCTCCTTTTTTAACAATAGGTTTTAGATTAATAGAAGTACTTTGATTGGTTTTTCTAAATTTAATAAGTTTATAGGTTTTTGAATCCCCATCAAAACTTACTAATCTTTCATCATCATTACGGTCGTACTTAATTGAAATTTTATTTGCATCAACATATTCAACAACTCCATCACCTTCAGAGTTAATTAACACACGTGAATCTGTTGCAACTTGACGCTCTAAACCTGTTCCAACAATAGGAGACTCAGCTCTCATTAATGGTACAGCTTGACGCATCATATTCGATCCCATCAATGCTCTGTTTGCATCATCATGTTCCAAGAATGGGATTAATGAAGCCGAAATAGATGAGATTTGATTTGGCGCAACATCGGTATAATGAATATCCTTAGAATCAACTACAGGAAAATCACCTTCCATACGAGCAATTACTCTATCGGAATTAATAGTACCGTCATCCGCAATATCAATATGTGCTTGTGCAATTAATTTCTCTTCTTCTTCTTCAGCTGAAAGGTAAGTTGGTTCATTTATTAAATCAATTTTACCATTTTCAACTTTACGATAAGGAGTTTCTAAGAAACCTAAATAGTTAACTTTTGCATATACTGAAAGAGATGAAATCAATCCAATATTCGGTCCCTCAGGAGTTTCAATTGGACAAAGTCTTCCGTAGTGAGTAAAGTGAACATCACGAACCTCAAAACCTGCTCTTTCTCTTGAAAGTCCACCAGGTCCAAGGGCAGATAATCTACGCTTGTGCGTAATTTCAGCAATTGGATTGGTTTGATCCATAA
>CAJXRD010000065.1 GCA_913058295.1 uncultured Flavobacteriales bacterium
CAGAGTAGATCGTCGGCAGCGTCAGATGTGTATAAGAGACAGACCAAATACTAGATACTAGATACTAGATACTAGATACTAGATACTAGATAAAAATACCTGATACCATTAAACCAATGATAAAAAACGATTTATTTTTAAGAGCATTAAAAGGAGAAACTGTAGAGAGACCTCCAGTATGGATGATGCGTCAAGCAGGAAGGTACTTACCAGAATTTATAGCTATTCGTGAGAAATATGATTTTTTTACACGTTGTCGTACTCCAGAGTTGGCATCAGAAATCACGGTACAACCTATTCGTAGATATGGTATGGACGCTGCTATTCTATTTTCAGATATATTAGTAGTTCCACAAGCCATGAACATTCCTTTTGAAATGAAGGAAGGTTTAGGTCCTTGGTTACCAAATCCTATTCGAAATCAAAAGGACGTAGACAATACTTTTGTACCTGACATCAACGATAGTTTAGGTTATGTGATGGATGCTATTAAAGCTACCAAAGAACTATTAGACAATGACATCCCATTAATCGGCTTTGCAGGATCTCCATGGACTATTTTATGTTATTGTGTGCAAGGACAAGGTTCAAAAACATTCGATAAAGCAAAAGAATTTTGTTTTACCCAACCGGTTGCTGCACATACCTTATTGCAAAAGATTACCGATACCACCATTGCTTACCTTAAAGAAAAAGTAAAAGCTGGGGTGGATGCGGTTCAGATCTTCGATTCTTGGGGAGGGATGCTATCTCCTGTTGATTATCAAGAGTTTTCTTGGAAATACATCAACCAAATTATTGAAGCCTTAAAAGACGATGCTCCTGTCATTGCTTTTGGAAAAGGATGTTGGTTTGCCTTAGAAAAAATGTCTAAATCTAACGCTTCCGCTTTAGGAGTAGATTGGACTGTTTCTCCTCAGGTAGCAAGACAGCTTGCTGGAAACAAGATTACATTACAAGGAAACTTTGACCCTGTACGCCTACTCTCCTCACCTTCAGACATTAAAAAATTAGTTACTAAAATGATTAATGACTTCGGAAAAGACAAGTATATCGTGAACTTAGGTCATGGAATTTTACCTCACATTCCGCTAGATCACGCCAAAGCATTTATAGATGCAGTAAAAGAATACAAAGCTTAAAATGGCCTTAAGAACTATATTAAAACAAATAAAAGCCAAACAATTGTTTGGCTTCTTTCGTTTTTTTATAAGACATCCCTTATTTGCTGTGAGTACTTTTTTTGCTACCGTAAAAACCTATAAAATCGCAGAAAAAGAATTTGCCAAAATCCATGGCAAGCATAATAAAGCCAATGCTTTTAGACATGCATTATGGAATGCTTTAATCGCTAAGTCTTGCTCAACATATTCAAATAATAAAGAAAAAATTATCCGATGGGCAAAAAATGTTACCGATTGGCATGAAGAATTATTTGTAAACGAGTCATTGAGTAGAGAAATGGATCTACACAATAATCAAATTGGAAGGGATTTGTTCTTAAATAATGATAAAATATCCAGTGAAGAGTTGACTAATGTTTTATTGAAATCATTAAACTCTGCAGTATTGGTTTTCTCATTAAAAGATATTTCAGAAGCAACTAATGTATTGGTATATTTGGAAGAATCATGAAAAATTTAGTTTTTAAAATTATATTAAAACAAGAAAACATAATTCATGACTGTGAAATCTATAAAAACAGATGATTGGAATATCTGTAATTTTGCAGTAAAAAACGATGATATATCAATAGATGTATTTGCGAAAACTACTATTAGATAAGCCATAGACATGGAATTGTACGAACGATTTAAATGAAAAATGAAAGATAAATTTTACAATTATATACAACAACTACAAGATACTATCACCGCTAAGTTAGAGGAGATAGACGGTCAAGCAAAATTTAAAGAAGATCTTTGGAAACGTCCTGAAGGTGGTGGTGGAAGAACTCGTGTAATAGAAAACGGAGCTGTATTTGAAAAAGGTGGAGTTAATATTTCTGCTGTTCATGGGGAACTACCAGAATCCATGCAAAAGTTTTTTGGGGTAAAGAATTGCGATTTTTTCGCCTGTGGTTTAAGCTTGGTATTACATCCTAAAAATCCTTTTGTTCCAACAGTACACGCAAATTGGCGATATTTTGAGATGTATGATACCAATGGTAAAATCATTTCTAGTTGGTTTGGGGGCGGTCAAGACTTAACACCTTATTATCTTTTTGAGGAAGATGCCATTCATTTTCATCAAACCTGTAAAGATGCTTGCGATAAGCACCATCCCGATTTTTATCCCCAATACAAAAAACGCTGCGATACTTATTTTTGGAATACCCATAGAGAAGAAGCTCGAGGAGTTGGTGGTTTATTTTTCGATTATCTAAAAGATACCGATACCCTTAACATGAAAGACCGTTATAGTTTTGTAACCGAAATCGGAAATAGTTTTTTAAAAGGCTACCTTCCAATTGTAGAAAAAAGAAAAGAAACCTCCTTTACTAAGGAACAAAAAGATTGGCAAGAAATTAGAAGAGGTCGTTATGTCGAGTTCAATTTAATCCATGACAAAGGCACATTATTTGGACTAAAAACAAATGGCCGAATTGAAAGTATATTAATGAGCTTACCTCCTAAGGTTCAGTGGCATTACAATCATTTACCTGAAGAAGGAAGTGAAGAATATAAATTGGTAACTATTTTAAAAAATCCTAAAGATTGGGTATAGCTTATAGCTGACCATTGTCATAGATTTTCGGAATCGTTTCTTCTATTTTTGTGCAATAATCACAGATAAAAATGACAAGTAATTTAATACAGAAATACAATATTCCAGGTCCGAGATACACCAGCTATCCAACAGTTCCTTATTGGGATAAAGAAGGTATAGCTTTAAAAGATTGGGAGCAATCCACCATAAAATCTTTTAATGAAAGTAATGATTCCGAAGGAATTAGTCTTTACTTACATTTACCTTTTTGCGAGAGTTTATGTACTTTTTGTGCTTGTCATAAACGCATTACCAAACGACATTCAGTAGAAGAACCATATATCGAAACCCTTTTAAAGGAATGGGATTTATACTGTGATCTTCTAGTAGAGACCCCAAAAATTAGAGAAATTCATCTAGGTGGAGGAACGCCCACTTTCTTTTCTTCAGAGAATTTAAAAAAATTGATCAACGGTATTTTTAAAAGGGCTGAAAAATTTGAAGGCTTTGAATTAAGCTACGAAGGTCATCCTAATTTTAGTTCCGAAGAACAACTACAAACCCTATACGACCTAGGCTCTAGAAGAAATAGCTTTGGAATACAAGATTACGACCCCATTGTGCAAAAAGCGATTCATAGAATTCAATCTTTTGAACAAGTTAAAAAAGTTACTGATTTATCCCGAAAAATTGGATACGAATCGATTAGTCATGACCTCATTTTTGGCTTACCTTTTCAAAATGAGAATAGCATTAGAGACACCATAAGTAAGACTATCGAACTAAAACCGGATAGAATCGCCTATTATAGCTATGCGCATGTTCCTTGGATAAAGGGAGTTGGGCAAAGAGGATTCGATGAAAAGGATTTGCCTAAAGACGATGAAAAGCGTTATTTATACGAGCTTGGAAAACAACTATTTTTCGATAATGGATATGTAGAAATTGGTATGGATCATTTTGCTTTAAAGACAGATACTCTTTATAAAGCAATGGAAAGTAAAAAGCTGCACCGAAATTTTATGGGCTATACGGCAGGAAAAACCAAGCTAATGATAGGTTTAGGCATGTCTTCTATTAGTGATTCTTGGTACGGGTTTGCACAAAACGAAAAATCGGTGGAGACTTACACTGAAAAGGTAAACCAAGGAATTATTCCTATTTTCAGAGGACATTTGTTAACCGAAAACGACTTAGTGATTAGAAAGCATATTTTAAACCTGATGTGTAACCTAGAAACCGAATGGAACGACGGACTTTCCAATTCTATTAAAAACGATATTATAGATCGTCTACAAGAAATCATCGATGATGGTTTGGTTACCATAACTGATAGCAAAATCATTGTAAAAGAAGAAGGTAGAATGTTTGTTCGTAATATTTGTATGTCTTTCGATTTGCGATTGTTAGAAAATCAACCCGATACTCGTTTGTTCTCCATGACTATTTAAAGACCTTTTATAGGAATCCCATTTTTATTGTATATTTATAAAATCCCCCTTTCTGTTTGCCAATGGCAATACGTATGGGGTTTTTTTATTTTCTAAAACCATCTAAAGCTTTAAATATCAAAACCTTATGAGAAACATTTATATCCTTATCCTATTTTTAATAACATTAGGAAACTTTGTACAAGCACAAAATATTGAAGTTAGTTTTGCAAAAGATTTAATTAAAGAAGGTTTTACTGGAAACATCCTTCTGTATTTATCTAAAGAAAATAAATCCCCAAAAGATATTTTTGTTGGCCTAGAACTAACTCCTGTATACCGTACGGTTGTTACTAATTTAAAAGCCAATGAAACAGTAACTTTTAATGACGAAGCTATTTCTTATCCTGTAGAGCTATCTAATATAGAAAGAGGAGAGTATTATGCACAAGTAGTTTTCGATTTAAACCAAGGGGATTTCAATATTGGAACCAGTGCAGGGAATCTATATTCTGAACCCATTAAAGTAAATTTATCCAAAAACTTTGAAGAAACCTTTAAAATTAAAGCTACCCAAGTGATTGCACCTATTTCATTTAAAGAAACAGAAGTATTAAAAGAATTAAGTATCAAATCTAATCTGTTAAGTGATTTCCATAATAAAGATGTTTTTATAAGTGCTGGAGTAAGCCTACCGAAAGAATACTACAGTCTACCCGATAAAGACTATCCGGTCATCTTTTGCATCTTCGGATTTGGTGCCAATTACAAATTATATTCTGGCAGCTATCCCTTTTTAGAGCAGTTAGGAGAGCAAGCAGCCATTGTAGTTTATTTAGATGGTAATTGTCCAGAAGGACATTCTACCTATGCAAACAGTGATGTTAATGGCCCTTGGGGAGATGCCTTGGTAAAGGAACTAATCCCAGCATTAAATGAAAAATACAGAACCAATAATGCCTTTTTATTACATGGGCATAGCAGTGGAGGCTGGAGTAGTTTATGGTTGCAAGTAAATTACCCAAAAACTTTTATTGGTGCTTGGGCTAGTGCTCCAGATCAAGTAGATTTTAGAAACTACCAAAACAAAAATATTTATGAAACAGATAATATGTTTTATGACAAAAAAGGGAATTTATTAGCAGATATTACCATTGCTGGTCGTTTTCCTGTTATAAGCGCAAAAGACCTTTACCGTACTGAAAACGTTATTTACAGAGGTTCTCAACTACACTCATTTGATGCTGTTTTTGGCGGATATGATAAGGATGGAAAACAAATACGATTGGTGAATCTGCTTTCTGGAGAAATTAATCAAGAAGCTTTGCCGCTATGGAAGCGATATGACCTCTCCATAATACTTAGAGAAAACTGGAGCACACTTAAAGAAGACTTAGACCAAAAAATCAGAATCACTGTTGGAAACAGCGATAATTTTCATTTAAATCATGCGGTTAAATTATTAGAAGAAGAAATGACAAAAATTGACGCTTCTATAGAATTTGAATATTACCCAGGAGATCATTTTACTCTATTTACAGAGGACTATAAACAAAAAGGTATGGCATTTTTAGAGCAATGTTATAAAAACTGGTTGCTAACTAAATAACAAAATACGAAATGCTATATTTAGCTTTCAAAATAGAAAACAACAAAAATCACAAACATCTACTAATGAAAAACTTAAAAAAACCATTCTACCTTCAATTAAATGTCTTTAAAACTCTCATCTTTATTTGTTTTTTCTCTTTTAGTTTTATTGGAGTAGCACAAGTAAACTGGACCAATGATGGGGATTCTTATTTTAAATTGGAAGACAATCAATTGCTTACCTATACACTACCCAACCATGAGGCAAAAACAGTTATTAGCAAAGCACAACTTACCCCTGCAGGGAAATCGGAACCATTAGAAGTTGCACATTTTTCTTTTTCAGAAGACCAAGAAAAAATACTATTGTTTACCAATACTAAAAAGGTGTGGAGGCTACATACCAAAGGGGACTATTGGGTTTTTAATTTTAAAACAAACAAACTGACTCAAATAGGAAAAAGCCTTCCTCCTTCTACGCTGATGTTTGCAAAATTCTCTCCCGATGGAAATAGCATCGCTTATGTTTCTAATAACAATTTATATTCTGAAGACTATGCTAGTGGTAAAATGAAAGCCTTAACTACCAACGGTACCGTGGCATTAATAAACGGAACTTTTGACTGGGCCTACGAGGAAGAATTTGCATGTAGAGATGGATTTCGTTGGAGTCCTGATAGTAAATCTATAGCCTATTGGCAGATCGATGCAAGCGACATCAAGAAGTTTTATATGGTAAACAATACAGAAGCTATCTATTCGCAATTAGTACCTTTAGAGTATCCTAAAGTTGGGGAGAGTCCTTCAGCTTGTAGAGTTGGAGTTGTGAATATTTCCGATGCCAAAACTACTTGGATGGATATTCCTGGAGATGCAAAACAAAACTACTTAGTAAGAATGGAATTTATTCCAAACACCAACAATCTTTTAATTCAACAATTAAATAGAAAACAAAACCATAGCAAATTATACATAGCGGATGCTTTAAAAGGAAGTGCAAAAATGATACAAGAAGAAACGGACGAAGCTTGGGTAGATTTATTTCAGCTGGGAAATCCCTATGAAATTGATTATACCAATAACTTTAGTTTTTTAGAAGAAACCAATAGCATTCTTTGGGCATCTGAAAAAGATGGTTGGAGGCATTTATACCAAGTTTCTTTAGAAGGAAAACCAGAAGTATTGATCACACATGGAGATTACGATGTAATCGATTTAAAACATATCAATTCTAAAGAAGGATATGTGTATTATTTAGCTTCTCCAGATAATGCCACTCAGAAGTATTTGTATAAATCGAAGCTAAACGGAAAAGGAAAAAACGAATTGTTAAGTCCCAAAAGATTAAAAGGAACCCATGCTTATTCTATTTCTTCCAATGGCACCTACGCAGAACACACATTTACGAATCACTTTACTCCAAGATCTACAGAGTTTATCACTCTTGCCAATCACAAAGCATTAAGCGAAGCGGAAAGTATCCTTAATAACATTGAAAAATTAGAAGAAAAGCCAACTACCGAGTTCTTTACCATCACCACTGCAGATAATGTAGAAATGGACGGATGGATGGTAAAACCCACCAATTTCGATCCAAGCAAAAAATATCCTGTTGTATTTTTCTTGTATTCAGAACCCGCTATGACTACTGTAAATGACAGCTATTACAGCAGCAGGCACTTTTTGTATAATGGAGATATGGCTGGAGATGGATATATTTCTATTTCATTGGACAATAGAGGTACTCCTGCACCAAAAGGTAGAGAATGGCGAAAGTCTATTTACCGAAAAATTGGTGTTGTTAATATCAATGATCAAGCGATGGCAGCCACAGAAATTTTAAAATGGGATTTTGTAGATGCCGAACGAGTTGCTGTTTGGGGCTGGAGCGGCGGAGGATCTGCTACTCTAAATTTGATGTTTCGATATCCTGAAATTTATAAGACTGGGATTTCCATCGCAGCAGTAGGCAATCAATTAACCTACGACAACATTTACCAAGAACGCTATATGGGCTTGCCTCAAGAAAACATGGAAGATTTTGTAGAAGGCTCTCCCATCACTTATGCCAAAAATCTAGAAGGTAATTTACTTTTTATTCATGGTACAGGAGATGATAATGTTCATTATCAGAATGCAGAATTATTGTTAAACGAATTGGTCAAACACAATAAACAATTTCAGTTTATGCCTTACCCAAACAGATCTCATGGATTAAGCGAGGGAGAAGGTACTTTTAGGCATTTGTCCACCCTATATACCAACTACTTAAAATTACATTGTCCTCCTGGAGGAAGGTAATATTCAAAAAAGCAAAGTGTATTTATTAAGAAATATTTAAAAAAATGAAGGATCAAAGTTATGGCTTAGCATTAAGTGGCGATGGCGCTAGAAGCTTCGCCCATATTGGCGTATTTAAAGCATTGGAAGAATTTGATATCCAACCAGAGGTAATATCTGGCACTAGTATGGGCGCTGTATTAGGTGCTTTTATAGCCGCAGGGTATACCTTTTCAGAATTAGATAAAATAATAAAGAATAGATCTCAATCTGGATTGTTAAAGATGGTACTTCCAAATTTAGAAGTAGATTCTCATGAGCCCATCCGAAAAATATTAAAAGATTTCCTTCCTGAAAATATAGAAGACTTAAAAATACCTATGCACATTTCCGCAACCAATCTAACACTTGGTAAAAATGTTATTTTCACTAATGGAAACCTTGCAGATGCAGCAATTGCTTCTTGCTCTATTCCTATAACTAATAAGCCCATACAGATTAATGGGGACTATTATGTAGATGGAGGATTAACAAAAAACCTTCCTGCTTCTACTATTAGAGGAAAATGTGAAGTGTTAATTGGTTCTCAAGTTAATTATATAGACAAAGAAGCAGGTATCGATTCTATAAGCAGTGTTTTAGAACGCAGTTTTAGAATTGGAATCAATAACTCTGTAAAGACTGACCGAGCCGTTTGTAATTTATTAATCGAACCACAGGAAGTAGAACATTTCGATACCCTTAATTATAGAGATTCTTCTAAAATCATCGACATTGGTTATAATGCTGCTCATAAAGTTCTGAAACAGTACCAGGAAGATTTAAATTATTAAACAAAAACTCATGACTTTCTGGCAAACCATATTGATCGCAACCATACCAGCAATTTTAACGGGTCTTATTAGCTATATCCTTGGCGCAAGACAAAGAGAACATGCCAAAGCAGAGCTTATGGTTATTAATTCTGCAAAACATTTTTTAAAGCATAAAAAATTTACAGACCGGAGTTTTAAAACTTTAAAAAAACACTTAGGGGGTTGGGATAAGGATGAAGACGGCTTGCGAAAAATATTAGTAAGCGCTGGTGCCATAAGAGTATACCGTAAAGATAAAGACAATGAAGAATGGTGGTATTTGTTATCTCGTGCGGCAGAGCGTATTGAGAATATAAAAAGTAGAAAGAAATGAATAAATATATCTACTTTTTTTTCGGGATTCTTATTTTTGCTTGTACAGAGAATAAAGCTGTAGAGAAAGTTATCCTAGAAAAAACACAAACAACAGCGCCTTTAAAAAACACCTCTCTTATTATTCTAGGAACTATACAAGATGCTGGTTCTCCACAAATAAACTGTAAAAAATCTTGTTGTAAAGATCTTTTTAAAAATCCAGATGCCAGCAGAATGGTCATCTCCTTAGGACTTTTAGATTCCCAAAACAACAAAAGTTATCTTTTTGAGGCAACACCAGATATGGGGGCACAAATAGAGATGCTAAATAGCTATCAAACCAATAGCGATACACCATTGGTAAATGGTATTTTTCTAAGCCATGCACATATAGGACATTATACCGGCTTGATATTTTTAGGCAAGGAAGCGATGAATGCCAAAAACATTCCCGTTTATGCCATGCCAAAAATGAAAGACTTTCTTAGTACTAATGGTCCCTGGGACCAATTGGTAGCTAATAAAAATATGCAGCTAAATGATTTGGAAAATGAAATATCGGTACAGCTATCAGAATCTATAACCGTTACTCCTATTTTAGTTCCGCATCGGGACGAATATTCCGAGACTGTGGGCTATCGCATTAAAGGACCCAATAAAAGCGCATTATTTATTCCAGATATCGATAAATGGGAGAAATGGGATAAAGATATAATCGAAGAAATAAAGCAAGTAGATTATGCTTTTTTAGATGCTACTTTTTATAGTGGTACAGAATTGGGTAATCGAGATATGAGCACAATCCCCCACCCTTTTATCATGGAGAGTCTCGAAAAATTTAAAATGCTCCCCAAAGAAGAAAAAAGCAAAATTATATTTATTCATTTTAACCATAGCAATCCGGTCTTAAATCTAAATAGTAAAGAGCATCAATTTGTGATAGAACAAGGTTTTAATATTGGGAAAATAGAAACTATATTTGAGTTATAAAAACATCCTACAAAAACATGTCTAAAAGAATAAAACTCCTTTGGGATTTTAGAGGTCCAGAAGCCACAAAAATTGCAGAACACCATTGCATCCATCTTAGAGAATATGCAGAAATAGAAAAGTTAGAAGGCACGGAGATAGATATTACAAAGGTTTCCGATATGTATACCATCGCCTTTATGATTGTAGAAGAAAAAGATATGAATTCCTCTAGAGAAGCTCTAAAACCACATCGTGGGCAGTTGGCTACTTAATTAAAATAGTGGCTTAAGGTAAAACTCAAACAGGACTAGTTAGAAACTAGAGACTAGAGCAAACAGCTTATAAATTGATGGGGCATAAAGATTATTTTAGCATCTCAAAAACAATAATATAAAAATCGAATTGAAATCTAAAAGCATATATACCAATATCTTAGAGCTAAATCTAGCGATTCTATTTATAAGTACTTCTGGGGTTCTTGGGAAATACATAGATTTACCAGTCCCAATAATTGTATTGCTTCGGGCACTTATCGCTGGTTTCCTTTTGCTTGTTTATTGTAAAGTAAAGAAAATTAGCTTTAAAATTAAAACTGAAGATCGCATGTCTATTTTGGTAGGTGGACTGTTTCTTGGAGCGCACTGGATTTCTTACTTCTATGCAATAAAATTCTCTAATGTAGCCATTGGGATGCTAACCTTATATACCTTTCCCGCCATCACTACACTATTAGAACCTTTGCTTACCAAAAGTAAGTTTCAAGTTATACATCTAGCTTTGGGAGGCTTGGTTTTGTTTGGTGTCTATCTACTTAGCCCCAATTTTAATTTTAAAAGCAAAGACTTTATGGGGGTTTGCTTAGGGATACTATCAGCGGTTTTCTATTCCATTAGAATCATCATGTTAAAATCTAAGGTTCAACATTACAATCAGTCGGCATTAATGCTGCACCAATTAGCAATCATTACTGTTTTCCTATTGCCCACCTACTGGATGATGGATCATTCCAATATTATCAACTTTTTACCCTCCACCATCCTACTTGCTGTAGTCACTACTGCCATTGGGCATACCCTATTTGTATATAGCCTCCAACATTTTACAGCGGCTTCTGCAAGTTTAATCAGTTCGCTACAACCCATCTTTGGGATTATATTGGCGATGCTATTTTTAGGGGAATATCCAAACTTACAAACTGTTTTAGGAGGGCTAGTAATCATTTCAACAGTGCTTATAGAAAGTATGCGTTTTATAAAATTGAAAAATAAATCCTAATCCAACTAAACTTGTTCAAATACTATAATTTTACCTCTATGATAAAAAATAAAATTACCCTAGCCAGTTTCCTATTCCTATTTGCTATTTGTACCAGCTGGAGTCAGAGTCCAGAATACCAAAACAAAAAAGCAGGGAAAATAGAAAAGGGGTCGGTCTTTACCAAGATCATTAATAGAGAGCTTCCTGCAACTATTGTCTACGAAGATGAAGATATCATTGCTTTTGTCCCCATACGTTTGCAAGCACCTGTACATTTATTAATTGTGCCTAAAAAGGAGATATACACCATCAATGATGTTAGTGAAGAAGACACAATGCTTTTGGGGAAACTATTTTTAGTTGCAAAAAAGTTGGCAAAAGAGCAAGGCATTTCAGAAACCGGTTATCGCTTAAGTATGAATATCAATGAAGATGCAGGGCAATCGGTTTTTCATTTACATATGCATTTATTGGGCGGAAAAGAATTGGGGCCTATGGTGACGCAGGAGGAATGAGGTATTAGGTGTTAGGTGTTAGGTGTTAGGTGTTAGGTGTTAGGTGTTAGGTGTTAGGT
>CAJXRD010000066.1 GCA_913058295.1 uncultured Flavobacteriales bacterium
ATCCTGCCATTGCATCTGGCATAACATCATCGTCATGAGACATTAATTGAATCATCACTTGTGTTTCTGCAGTATAATCTTTTGGAAATAATGGACGTAATACACGATCCACTAAACGCATCGTTAATACTTCACCATCACTTGGTCTTGCTTCTCTTTTAAAGAAACCTCCAGGGTAACGACCTGCAGCAGCAAATTTTTCTCTGTAATCTACTGTTAATGGTAGAAAACCAAGATCTTTTTGTTCGTAATTGGAAACTACTGTACATAATAACATACATTTTCCAGATTGCACAACAACGCTACCGTGAGCTTGTTTTGCTAATTTTCCAGTTTCGATAGTAATTTCTCTACCGTCCCCTAGGTCTATGACCTCTTTAAATACTTTTGGAATCATAATTTTTAATTGTGTCCTTCTTGCTGTGGCAAAGAATGACAGTTAACAATGGTCAATATTCGAGTCTACGAATACAGTTGTTGTGTTGTATGTAGTTGACCAATGAAAAACCCAAATTGTAGCTTTTCTGATTGCACTTAAAAAATAGTGCCTAAAATAATTTCCTTTTAAAAGGAATAAAAAAGGGAGCGTAATTACGCTCCCTAAAATAATTACTTACGTAATTGTAATTCTTTAACTATTGCACGATATCTTAAAATATCTTTTTTCATAAGATAGTTTAATAAAGATCGTCTTTTACCTACTAACATTACCAAAGAACGTTCCGTGTTGAAATCCTTGTGGTTTTGTCTTAAGTGTTTAGTTAAGTGGTTGATTCGGTAAGTGAATAACGCGATTTGCCCTTCAGCAGATCCAGAGTCTTTTTCAGACTTACCATGTTTTTTGAAAATTTCTCCTTTTTCTTCAGGTGATAAATACATGCCAATATTATTTTAAATGATTTTTATGTACAGATTACCGCTATGATAATCAGGCGGCAAAGATATTGATTTTATGTAATATAGAGTATGTATTGCTGTTTTTTATTTTTTAAAATAACAAATACTAAATAAGGTTAAACCATTTTAAATCATCAGAGTCATACTGAGGTAATTTTGTTAAAGATATACGAAATCATAAAATGAAGTCGTTATACCCATCTGGAACAGAACTACCTAAATTTAAATATTTTAATTATGAAAAGCATCGCTCCCAAAGTGATTATGTTATGTTGTCTGTTTTTAATTCTTTTTACTAGTTGTGAAGATAACGAAACAAGTAACACCGAAACCAATTATTCTGAAGTAGATAATACCAGAGCTGCAAAAGCAGATAATGCCATAGAGGGCACTCTAAATATTATGGAACAAGCTTTTGAAGAAAATGAAGGTTTAGCTAGATCAAATTCCTCCTCATTATTTCCTGAATGTACCTTAATAACTATTGTTTTAAATGGTAATACAGGTGTTATTAGCATAGATTTTGGAGATTTCTGTGAATTAAATAATGGCAGTATTGTTTCTGGAAAAATTGTTTTAGAATATGGTGCTTTTATTGGAGGCACTAGAACCATAAATTATACTTTCGAAAACTATTATTACAATTATAATGGAGTAGAAGGTGGAGGAGAAATCTTTAGAGAAATTGCCAATCAAAATGGAAACCCCCAGTCCACGGTTAATGAAACGATAGTAGTGAGTTTTCCGAATACCGACGTTACAGCTACTAGAGTAGGACTTAGAGTTGCGGAATGGGTTGAAGGAGTTGGAAGTGGAACATGGCAAGACAATGTATACCATATTACCGGTAATTGGGATACAACCTTTACCAATGGCTTTCATCGTGCTGGAGAGGTTACTGAGAAATTAGTACGTAAACTTTCTTGTGCTTATATCACAAGTGGTGTAGTTGAATTAGTACAAGAAAATTTTACTGGAGTCTTAGATTTTGGTGATGGAACTTGTGATAATGAAGCGATAATTGCCATTAATGGACAGGAATATTTAATTTTCCTTTAAAAAAGAATTTGTAAAAAAAAAGCTACTCGGAAGAGTAGCTTTTTTTTTATGCTGTTTTTCCTCTAAGAGGTCGATTTAATATTAAATCTAAATAGAGGTTTATTTTTTCCTTTACATCTTTTCGATGTGTGATAAAGTCTAAAAAGCCATGTTCTAATACAAATTCAGCAGTTTGAAATCCTTCAGGTAATTCTTTACCTGTAGTATCCCGTACTACTCTAGGTCCTGCAAAGCCAATTAAAGCACCGGGTTCACTAATGTTTATATCTCCTAACATTGCAAATGATGCTGTAGTTCCTCCAGTTGTTGGATCTGTACATAATGAAATGTACGGAATTTTTGCATCTGCAAGTTGCGCTAGCTTAGAAGAAGTTTTTGCCAATTGCATTAAAGAAAGCGCAGCTTCCATCATACGAGCTCCACCACTTTTAGATATAATTATAAAAGGTATTTTTTTGTTTAAAGCATATCCTGCAGCACGAGCTATTTTTTCTCCAACAACACTTCCCATAGATCCTCCAATAAAACTAAAGTCAAGAGCGGCAATAACCACATCTTCTCCCATAGACTTTCCAACGGCAGTTCGTATTGCGTCTTTAAGTCCAGTTTTTTCTTTGGCATCTTTTAATCTGTCTACATATTTTTTCTTGTCGACAAATTTTAATGGATCCTTAGAAACAAGGTTTGGATTTAATTCTTTAAAGGTATCATCAAATAAAATATCGAAATATTCTTTACTTCCTATACGAACGTGATAACCATCTTCTGGGCTTACATAGTGATTCTTACTTAACTCTTCAGTATCGACTATCTTTCCAGTTGGAGATTTATACCATAACCCTTTAGGGACATCTTTCTTAAGTTCTGTAGGAGTCTGAATCCCTTTCTTTGTTCTTTTAAACCAGCTCATATTGTAAGGTTTTATTAATTAAACTAAAAGCGTATTGGTTATAATGTATTTATATTGTTTAGGTCTTCAAAAGCTTGTTCTAGCCTTTTCTTGAAAGTTAATTCACCTTCTCGCAACCATTTTCTTGGGTCATAATATTTTTTATTTGGTACCTCAGCACCATCAGGATTTCCTATTTGAGTTCTTAAATATTCTATTTTGGTATTCATATAGTCCCGAACACCTTCGCTAAAAGCAAACTGTAAATCGGTGTCGATATTCATTTTAATTACACCATAACCTATTGCTTCTCTTATTTCACTTAGGGAAGAGCCGCTTCCGCCATGAAAAACAAAATCGATAGGGTTTGCTTCGGTATTAAATTTTTCTTGAATATATTCTTGTGAATTTTTTAAGATTATTGGAGTTAATTCTACGTTTCCAGGCTTATAAACTCCGTGTACATTTCCGAATGCCGCAGCAATAGTAAATTGATCACTTACTTTCTTTAATTCTTCATAGGCATAAGCAACTTCTTCAGGTTGCGTATATAGTTTTGAAGAATCTACATCACTATTGTCTACACCATCTTCTTCTCCTCCAGTAATTCCCAATTCTATTTCTAGAGTCATTCCCATTTTGGACATTCTTTCTAGATATCCTTTACAAATTTCAATATTTTCTTCTAAAGGTTCTTCCGATAAGTCTATCATATGAGAACTATAAAGAGGTTTCCCTGTTTCTTTAAAGAATTTTTCGCCCGCATCTAATAATCCATCAATCCAAGGCAGTAATTTTTTTGCACAATGATCTGTATGAAGAATTACGGTTGCACCATAAACTTCCGCTAATTCATGAACATGTTTTGCACCTGAAACGCCGCCTGCAATAGCAGCTTTTTGATTTTCATTAGAAAGGCCTTTTCCAGCATTAAAATGCGCGCCTCCATTAGAAAATTGTATAATTACTGGAGAATTTAATGCTGCTGCAGTTTCTAAAACAGTATTTACAGTACTGGATCCAGTAACATTTACAGCAGGTAATGCAAATCCCTTTTCTTTAGCGTATTGATGTATTTTTTGAACTTCGGTGCCAGTTGCAACACCAGGTTTAATACTATGACTCATGTTTGTAAAAATTAGGTTACAAAAATAATAAAATTTAATGGTTTAAAATGGATAGTTAATACCTATGTTGTAGACAGCATTTCCGAAATTGTAATCTTTAAACCATCTATCTCCGTTAGGATAAGCGGGGTCGTATGTTTTAAACCCAATGTCTAATCGAAAAATAAAGAAACCAAAATCATATCGTAAGCCAAAACCTGAAGAAACTGCAATGTCTTTTAAATCTTCTATACTGGTAAAAGTATAAGCTGGATCTGTAATGTTATCCTTAGCATTCCAAATGTTCCCGGCATCAACAAAAAATGCACCTTTAAAACTGCCAAATAAATCAAAACGATGTTCTAGATTAAATGCTATTTTTAAATTTGCTTCATTATAATCTAAAACTCCACCACTACTACCGGGTCCTAAATCATAAGCTCTCCATCCTCTATTGTCGTTAGAGCCTCCTGCAAAATAACTTCTAGTAAAAGGTATGTTATTGCTATTTCCATAAGGTATTGCCCAACCTACAAAAGATCTAAATGCCAAAATATTATCATGTGATAAATCCCAATGTTTAATATACTCTACTTCTAATTTCACAAATTGAGAGTAAGCAACGTCTCCAATTAAATAATTGCCAAGAGTATCCTTTTTAAAGTCTGATGCCTTTGCTAATTCATTAAGTATTAATCCTGCAGATTCCACTTTCCATCGCAATCTGTAAAACCTATTGTCACTAATGTTTTCCCTTGTGTCTTTTGTCCAAGTATAATTTGTAGCTAAAATAAAATTATTTTCTGTAAGTCTTTCTTGTCGTTCTGCAATTTCTAAAACTTCTTGTTCTTCTTCTGGACTTAACCCTAAGTCGTCATCACCCCTCAATACTTCTTTTATAAAATCGTCTGATTCGTCTGGAATCCCTAGTTGTAATGGGTCTTCTTCAGGGTTGTAAAAATCCCAATTTGAATCTAAAGCGATATTATTAAGCTGGTCATATGAACTTTCATAGACATTAAAATAGTTTTCAGGATTTAAATTTCTTACAAATTGAATGTTTAATAAATCAATTTGATTGGTACGCGCTTTTTTAGGCTTCCATGTGTAATTATAAATAAGGTTAACAAATTGGCGGTCTAAACCTATATTGTTTTGAACATTGAAACCTATAGATGCAGAGGTAGAGGGAGACATGTATTTAGGAATAAATTTTTCTGTTTTAATAGGAAAAAGTATTCTAGGAAATGAAAGTTTCATATCTGCTCCAATATCTGAATTGTTGAAAAAACGATCGTTCGTTGCAGCATCTTTAGAGGAACCAACACTCCCTTTACCAGAAATTTTTAAAATCTCTGCTCTTCTAAAGACATTTCTAATGAGAAAGTTTGCACTGAACCCGATACCAAATTGTTGTATGGTGGAGGTATAAGCATCAAAGTCTATTCCTGTTGCATATTTTTTTCTTGGCGTAAGTAAAACTGTGGCAATAAGACCAGTCCCAGTACTATCTTTAGGGTCATTTTCGTAGATTATTTTAGGATACTTAAAGATTTTCAGATCGTTTACTTGTCTGTAGGTTAAGGTTCTTTCGGTGTCTTTAAACAACCCATTTGGAGTAATTGCGATTGCATCAGTTAATGCTTTTGGTTTAAATTTTAAATCATCGTAACCGTATAATCTATAGCCATTGTATACAACAGAGTCCTTTAAAACTTTATCCTTGTTCTTAAAATTGAAATCTGTAATTATTCTAACTTCAGAGATATAATGGACTTTAAAAGGTTCGTAATGAGTGCTGTCCTCAACTTTAAATTTTCTATCTGGTATTTGATATATAATATTTGCCTTATGTCCTGTTTTTACGGTATCAGCTTCAAACTCTATATAACTTTGGTCAAAGTGAAATAAACCAGAATTTCTAAATTGAAAGGTTAGCCTATCTCGTTCATTATTAAAATCGTTTGCGGCATATTGCTTCCCTTCCTTAATAAAAGAATTGTTTTTTGATTGTTGGTAAAGAGAATCTACTACACTAGAGCTAATGTTTTCCTCTATAGACCCTATAACATACGGTTCAGATCTTTTTATATTATAAGTAACTGTTGCTCTTTTGTTTTCTAAAGAATCTATTTTAAAATCTGCCTGAGTATTAAACCATCCAAAACTTGCATAATATCTTTCTAACCGATCTAATGATTTCTTTAACTTCTCTTCTTCAACTATAACTGGAGCATTTCCAACATTTTGAACCCATTTATTAAAGCCGATATAACTCTTTTCAATATTATCTACTTGTTTTTTTGAATAAAAATTGACCATTCTTTTTTCTCGGTTGGGTTTTAGATGTAGCCAATTTTGGAATGTAGAATCTGGTTTTTGATCTGCAAGGTTGTAAATATGAAGACTAAAGGGAATTGTTAAAAGCCTTTTATTGGGTTGTTGGTACAATAAACTTTTAACTTTAGAATCTTTGTTTTCTAGGCTATCAACCGAAATATTGTTTTTGGTAAGTAGATAATCTGCCTCAGGAACGTTTTTTACAGCATCACAAGAAATAATTAGTAATGCTAATCCTAAAAATAATGATATTTTTGTGAAGGTTTGGGTCAAACTCTTTAATTTACTCTTTCAAAAATACATGATTTTGGTAAGCAAAAGTCAAATAAAATTAATAACAAGTTTACAGCAAAAAAAGTACCGAAATAAATTAGGGCTTTTTGTTGCCGAAGGACCAAAAGTAATCAATGAATTATTAACAGCAGGTTTAAAGTTACATTCTTTGTTTACAACAGAGGAGAATCTTTTTAATGATGAAGATGTTCAGGTGATTTCGGAACTTGAACTGAATAAAATAAGTTATTTAAAAAATGCGAATCATTCTATAGCCGTGTTTAAAATTCCAAGTTCAGGGCTTTTAATGGATAATACTTTGACCGTTGCTTTAGATGCTGTGCGAGATCCTGGTAATTTAGGAACGATTATTCGTCTTTGTGATTGGTTTGGTATTCATCAATTAGTTTGTTCATTAGATACGGTGGATTGTTATAATCCAAAAGTAATCCAGGCGACCATGGGTTCTATTGCCAGAGTAAATGTGGTATATGTTGAACTTGAAACGTATATTAAAAAAGCTAATATTCCGGTCTATGGAACTTGTATGGATGGAAATTCAATATACCAACAACAATTACCAGAAAATGCGATTATTGTATTAGGGAATGAAGCTAATGGAATTTCAGAAGAAATAAATTCCATACTTACTGAACAAATTACAATACCAAGATTTGGCACAAAAAAAGAAACTGAAAGTTTAAATGTAGCAACTGCTACGGCAATAATTTTAAGTGAATTTAAACGATCTACTGAAAAGTAAAATTGACAAAAACACCTCTAGAAGACATTTTGGCAACATTTCCTGTCCAAGCACTATTTGGGTTTTCATCTCTTACTAATTCATCGTCTAATGAGAATACTCCTCTTATAGAAGGGGTGAACTTAAAGAAGAACAAGTATAAATCTATTCCAAATCCTAACTCATAATTTAAGTGGCTAGAAATTGAGCGAAACTGACCAGATGAATTATCTTCTGGATTATCTTCATTACTAGAAAGATTGAATGAAGTAGAAAAACCACCTACAATAAAAGGTTTAAAGTTATTTAATCGTTTTGTGGAAAGCTTAACCAATAAAGGAATGTGAATATAGGTGGACTTTACTTCTCGTAAAAAATCTTTTTCTTCTTCAAAACCAGGGAATATTAAATTCCTTTTATTGAAAGAAAGCCCTGGTTCAAGCCTAATATTGATGTAATCGTTAATTCGAATGTCTCCAATAAGACCAACATTAAAGCCGGTTTCACCGGTAACTTGAATATCGGTATTGTCATCTTGATACTGTTCGTAATATTCAAATTTATAACTAAAGCCATTAAATCCTAAATAGTAGCCCCAGGATAACTTTTTCTGATCAAAATTTTCAATATTCGAAAGGCGTTCTTTACTAAATAGTTGAGCTTTTGCACTTTCTGCAAAAAATAATATAGCTAAAACAACAAATAATTTTTTCATATTTACTTTGAGGCGGTGTAAATTGTTGCTACACCAAAAGTTTGAGGTTTATGGTTAACATCTATAAACCCAATTTTTTGTAAAATATTGTTAAGTTTTTCACCAAAGGGAAAAACAGACGCACTTTCGCTTAAATAGGTGTAAGCAACTTTGTCTTTAGAAAATACTTTACCAATAATTGGCAAGATCACTTTGGAATGAAAATAATACCCTTGTTTAAATGGAAATTTAGAAGGAACTGATGTTTCCAAAATAATAAATAGACCTTTAGGTTTAAGAACCCGGTAGATTTCTGAAAGTCCTTTATCTAAGGTTTCAAAATTTCTAATTCCAAAAGAAACCGTAATCGCGTCAAATGTATTGTCTTTAAAAGGAAGTGCTTCTGAATCTCCTTTAATAAATTCAACTTTGCTTTCTAAGGTCGTATTTTGCGTTTTTTTTCTAGCAACCGCTAACATACCTTCCGATAAATCTAAACCGATTATTTTTGAGGCTTTACTTTTTTCAGCAAATTTAATAGCAAGATCTCCGGTTCCGGTTGCAATGTCTAATATACTGTTAGGTTGGTGCTTTATTATTTTTGCAATAACTCTTTTTCGCCACTTAATATCTGTACCAAATGAAATAATACGGTTGAGTCCATCGTAATTACCAGAAATGGTATCGAACATTTTTTCAACCTGCTCCTTTTTATTAAGGGAAGAATCTTTATAAGGTGTTATTTTTTTTTCTACAGCCATAACGGCTGCAAAACTACATATTTTTTGGTATTCATTGGTTAGGAATTTCTTAAAATAGATTTATGAATTCTAAAGTTTTAATATTTTTAATTTCAATACATTTGTAGTACTTATTAAGCATACCATTAATATGAAAATAATTATTGCCGGATCTGGTGAAGTTGGGTTTCATTTAGCTAAGCTTCTATCTTTCGAGTCACAAGACATAACATTAATAGATACCAATAGAGAATCTCTTGCTTATGCAAGTTCGCATCTAGACATACGAGTTGTTCGTGGGGATGCTACTTCAATTAAGGTGCTAAAGGATGCGAATGTAGCAGCAACAGATCTACTAATTGGAGTTACTTCTAGTGAAACAACTAATATTACTACTTGTGTATTAGCAAAACAATTGGGTGCAAAACATACCATTGCTAGAATTACCAATACAGAATTTATTCATAATAGAGATGAGGTTGGATTCAATAAAATTGGAATTGATGAATTGATTTCCCCAGAATCCTTAGCTGCTAAAGAAATAGAACTATTATTAAACCAGAGTGCTTTTAATGACACCTATGAGTTTGAAGATGGGGCTTTATTAATGATAGGTCTTATATTGTCTAGAACAACTGCTTTTGTCGGAAAAACTGTAAAGGAAGTTGCAAAGTTAAATCCCGATTTAAAATATATGCCAATAGCGATACAACGCTATGCAACTCAGTATACTCTTATACCAAGAGGAGACACTCAGTTTAAAGAAGGAGATCGAGTTTATTTTATTACCACACAAAAAGGAGTGGATGAGATTTATAAACTTACTGGAAAAGTAAAGTTTGAAATTAAAAATGTAATGATTCTTGGCGGAAGTAAGATTGGTTATAAAGCTGCAAGAGATTTATGCGATCATAAGTTTAATGTAAAACTTATTGAAAAAGGAAAAGAAAAAGCATTTGAAATAGCTGATGAGATATCAAGTTGTCTTGTAATTCAAGGGGATGGAAGGGATGTTGAGCTTTTAGAAGAAGAACATATTAGTGATATGGATGCCTTTATTGCTGTAACAGGGAATAGTGAAACTAATATCATGTCTTGTTTGGTTGCTAAATCAAAAGGGGTTAAAAAAACGATTGCTTTGGTAGAAAATATGGATTATTTTCAAGTGTCTCATTCTATCGGAATCGACACATTAATCAATAAAAAACTTCTGGCTGCAAATAATATTTTCAGATATATAAGAAAAGGAGAGATTGTTGCGATGACAAAGCTTAATAATATGAATGCCGAGTTATTGGAGTTTATTGTAACGCCAACTTCTGAAGTATGTAATAAAGTAATTAAAAAAATTGACCTCCCTCGTTCGGCAATAATAGGAGGCGTTATTAGTGATGGAGAAGGCCAAATAACCCTTGGAGATTATAAAATTAAAAGTGGAGATAGAGTAGTGGTGTGTTGTCTTCCACAATCGATTAAAAAAGTAGAAAAACTATTTGTGTAATGAGTTCTTACGTAAAACTCAATTATAAGATTATTTTTTATTTAATGGGATTGCTCATCCTTGTTAATGGTGGGTTTATGTTTTTGTCCTCAATAGTTAGTTTCTATTATAATGATGGGGTTGGAGTTTATATGCTAGAGGCAGGAATCTTAACTACATTTATTGGTGGTATTTTTATGTTCTTGACCCGAAGTAAACGCAAGGAACTCCAAAAAAGAGATGGTTATGTTATTGTTGCTTTTGGTTGGATTTTTATGTCACTAACGGGAACTTTACCATATATTTTCACTGGCACAATACCGAGTTTTACCAATGCATTTTTTGAAACCATGAGTGGTTATACCACTACTGGAGCTTCTATATTAAATGATATAGAAAGTATCCCAAAAGGGGTGTTGTTTTGGCGAAGTATTACTCATTGGATTGGAGGTATGGGAATTATAGTTCTGGCAATAGCTATATTACCATTGTTGGGAATAGGAGGGATGGAACTATTTGCTGCAGAAGCACCAGGCCCAAGTGGAGATAAGTTACACCCTAGAATTACAGATACAGCAAAGCGTTTATGGATTATTTATGTGGGATATACAATTGCTGAAACCCTTTTATTGAAACTAGCTGGAATGAGTATGTTTGATGCAGTAAATCATTCCTTAAGCACATTGAGTACCGGAGGTTTTTCAACTAAGAACAATAGTATTGCTTATTGGAACAATCAACCCATTATCCAATATATCATCATGTTTTTTATGTTTCTGGCAGGAACAAATTTTGTTTTGAGTTATTTTATGTTCAAAAGAAAATTTCGAAAAATATTTCATGATGAAGAATTCAGGTTTTATCTTATATCGATAGTGGCAATTTCATTAATGGCTTCGTTTGTGATTTATTTTAAATCAGACATTACACAGTCTACAATTGACCATCCAATGGTTTTGGGAAGATATGAAAGTGGCTTAAGGCATGGTTTGTTTCAAGTATTGGCTATAATAACAACAACAGGATTTATAACAGCAGATTATACTATTTGGACGCCATTTTTAACCATAGTGTTTTTCGGATTAATGTTTTTAGGAGGTTCAGCGGGATCTACGGCAGGTGGAGTAAAAATTGTTAGGCATATTTTATTAATAAAAAATGGTTTGTTAGAATTTAGAAGAACATTGCATCCAAGAGCTATATTGCCAGTACGCTATAATTCAAGAGCAATACAGCAACCCATTGTTTTTAATATACTCGCCTTTTTTATTCTTTATTTGTTGTCTTTTATTATTGGAGTATTAGTCTTCTCTTGGATGGGCTTAGATTTTAAAACCGCTCTTGGTGGTGCTGCATCCACTTTAGGAAATGTTGGTCCTGCATTAGGAGATTTAGGGCCGATTCATAATTATGCAGAATTATCAAATCCTGCTAAATGGTGGGCAGCCTTTTTAATGTTGATAGGTCGTTTGGAATTATTTACAGTATTGATACTGTTAACTCCTGTCTCTTATACACATCTCCGAGCCCACGAGACTCCTG
>CAJXRD010000067.1 GCA_913058295.1 uncultured Flavobacteriales bacterium
AAGAAAACGGAATACAAAAAGAATTTAAAGGGCACTTTAGCCTGAAAAGATAGATAATTATTATTATGAATATGAAAAAAACCTACGTTGTCTTATTATTATTGCTCTCACAGATGGCATTTTCACAAGACGGAATCCCTGTTTATTCAGATTATTTATCTGATAATTTGTATTTATTGCATCCATCCATGGCTGGTGCTGCATCATATAATCAAGTACGATTAACTGCTAGAAGTCAATGGGGGGGTGTAGAAGATGCTCCTAAAATGCAAACCTTGAATTATAACACTAGGGTGGGGGAAAGCTCTGCAATTGGAGCTATATTTTTCAATGATAAAAATGGATATCATTCACAAACAGGAGGATATTTAACCTATGCACATCACCTTAAGTTTTCAAGAAGTGATGCTGATTTAAATCAATTGTCTTTCGGAATTAGTTTTGGACTAATACAATCAAGATTAGATGAAACTAATTTTGATCCAGAAGATTTTGATCCAATCATCGCAGGGATAATTCAAAGTTCTTCCTATTTTAATATAGATGCAGGAGTATCCTATAATTTTCTAAACTTTTCGAGTCATTTTACAATAAAGAATATAATATTCCAAAATAGAAAGATTAATGACGAAGGATATGAATCTAATAACCAAAGAAAATATTTGATCTCTGCAGCTTATGCAATTGGTCAAAATGGAGCAACTTGGACTTATGAGCCTTCTTTCTTAGTTCAGTTTGCTGAAAGTTCAGGAGAGCAAGCTTTCGATATTAACTTTAAGGCTTATAGAAAAATGGATTTTGGTAGGTTATGGGGTGCATTATCTTATCGTAGAAGTTTGGATGGTGCTGAATATGTAGGTGGAACTCAAAAATTACAATATATCACACCAATAGTTGGTATTAATTTTAATAAATTTATGTTTGCCTACACATACTCTATACAAACTGGTGAAGTAAAATTTGATGGTGGCTATCACCAAATTACGCTTGGATTTAATTTCTTAGGAGGACGTGATGCACCTTATGAGTGTAATTGTCCAGCAATAAATTAAAATAAAAAAAACTTTTCTTTATAAAGAAAGGTTTTTTTTATTTTAATATTTTATAGATATTAATTCCAAGTATAATTCTTTTTTTCAGCTTGTTTTTTCAAAAATTGAATCATTACACTTTTTAAGCCATTTGTATTTTCTTTTTCAGCATTGGGAAAAAAATACCTTCGTTTTTTATTTAACTCTATGATTTTCTTCTGAAACTGCTCTCGTTCTTTATGCTATATAGCTTCATAAGCTTTTAACTCTTCATTGGATTTATTTTTTAAATGATCTGATAATACTTTTATTAACCCAAGTAGGCGACAGACTATTCGAAACCGTATTTGTTACCGCATATAACCAATATGCTTTAAATGCTCATGCTTCTTATTATTTATTAAAACCAATAGCTATAGATAATTTAATTGAAGCAGTAGACTATGTTTATGAGATTAAAGAAAAAGAAAACAAGCTCCAGCAGACCATTTTAAAGTCTGTTAATGCAAAAGTAACTGGAAAGTTAACAATTCCCCAAGCAACAAGGATTTGGGGTGTTAGAAGTGAAGAATATACTTTATTGCCAAGCGGATGATAATTACACTCAAATCTTATTTGGTAAATGTAAATGCTGTTGTGGAATATAGAAAAGGAAAAAGAGGAAGTGTTGTTCTAGAAAATGGCAAACAAATTATGGTAAGCCCTTCTTGTAAAAAAGAACTAATGCATTTTTTAGATAACTAAAAGGCTAAGTTTTTTATGGTAACCTTATTGGAATAATCTATTAAAAACTTCCGTAGTACATTAATTTCTGAATTAGTAAAGAATTGTAGCTTTGGTTTTTCCTTGCTAAGAGAGGCTAAATTATAGAGATCAAGGATGTTTTTTGTTTGCCTTGCAATAGCTTCTCCAGAATCAATAATACTTACATTTTCTGGAAGTAATTTTTTTAATTGCGGAATAAGGTATGGGTAATGACTACAGCCTAATACAAGGTAGTCTATGTTTGCTTTTAACATTGGCTGAAGGTATTTTTTTAAAAGCATAATAGTTTCATCGCTATCTATATTTCCTTCCTCGATTAAAGGAACCAAGCCCTCGCCAATAACTTCAATTATAGAAATGTCGTTGGTAACTTCTCCTGAAGTTGACATAAAAAGACTGCTATTTAAGGTGCCTTTTGTTGCCAAAATACCAATGTTTTTGGATTGGGTTTTTAAAGCAGCAGGTTTTATTGCTGGCTCAATGCCAATAATTGGAACATTAAACTTTTGTCTTAAAATAGAGATGGCATTAGTGGTAGCGGTATTGCATGCAACCACTATTATTTTACACCCCATTTCTAATAATAACTCTGTGTTTTTTATACTTAATGAAATAATTTCATCCACAGATTTATAGCCATAGGGAGCATTTTTACTATCTGCTAAGTAAATAGTATTCTCAAACGGTAGTAGCGAATGAATCTCCTTCCAAATAGAAGTTCCACCTACTCCAGAATCAAAAATGCCTAAGGGTTTATTATTATACATAGCTGTAAAAATAAAAAAAACCGCTCATCAAAAGAAGAGCAGTTTTTTTATATTGAAATAATGGAATTATTATATTCCTAATTCTTTTTTAACATCAATTAAAAGGTCTTTTCCTTCTGCAAGTAATAAACCATTTTTATCCATTACATATTGAAATCCTTGTGCTCTTCCAACTTTTTCGATAGCAGTACGTGCTTTATCTAAAATTGGAGCATATAAATCTTCTTGTTTTTTCTGAAGATCGTCTAAAGCACCTTGTCTGTAGGCACTAATGTTTGCTTGCATCCCTTGAACTTCTTCTGCACGTTTAGCATTTTCTTCTGCTGTTTTACTCTCAGCTTCAACTTCGTATTGTTTGATTTTTGTTTCAAACTCTTTTACTAAAGTTTTTATTTCTGTGTCGTAAGTTTTTTGAAGTTTTTCTAATTGGCTTTGTGCTGCTTTCATTTCTGGCATAGCTTCAGCTAAAGCTTGTGTGTCGATATGGGCAACATTAGATTGTGCGTTTACAAAACTAGTAGCACCGATAAAAATTAGTATTGCTGCAAATAATGATTTTAATTTTTTCATTGTAATAGTATTAATTTTATGTGTTATTGTTTATTTAGGTTATTATTAATTACTTATTTGTTCCATTCCCGTTATTGTCTTCCCCTTCATTCTCCTCTTCATTAGTGTCCCCGTTGTTTTTGTTAGCTCTAACTTCAGCGATAGAATCTTTCTTTCGTTGCCTCTCGTCTAATAAAGCTTGTCTTCTAGCATCATATTCTGCTTTCTTTACAGCACGAACAGAATCCCGAACTCTTTTACGTTCTGCCATCATTAATTCGCGTTCGTCCTTTTTAGCTTCAACAGCTTCTTCTCTTTCTGTTACCGCTTGATCTTCTTCTAAAGAAAGATCCTCTTTTTGTTGTACTTCTTTCTTCTCTTTTTTAGAGTTTGCTTGCGTTCTTTTAGCAGTACGGGTAATACTACGTAGTACAATATCGCTAATGTCGTGCCTTTCAGCAGAAAAAAGCATTACAATATCTGCAGATTTATCAAAAATGAAATCGTATTTTTTACTTTCGGCAATTTCTTGAACAATATTAAATACTTGATCTTGGATTGGCTGTACTAATTGTCTTCTTTGAATGTATAAATCACCATTAGGTCCAAATCGATCCTGTTGGTATTTTAACATTTCATCTTCTTTAATTTTAATGTCTTCTTCTCTTTCTTCAACTAATTCTGCAGTAAGCAGGACTCTTTCAGAACTTAAATTAATATTCATTTGCTCCACTTCGTTCATCATCTTGTCAATATCATTTTTCCAACGTTGTGCTTTTCCATCTAACTGTGTAGAAGCTTCTCTATATTCTGGAACATTTTCTAAAATATATTCCATATCAATATAGCCAATTCGAACTCCTCTTTGAGCGTTAGCTGAAAATGTAAAACATAAAATGGTTAGAGCAATAAATAATAACTTTTTTGTTCTCATAGCGATTAATTGTGTTTTAAGAAAATAACGTGCCATAATTAAAATTGTTGTCCTATAATAAAATGTGTTTCCCATCCATTTGGCTGTGCAGTTCCTGGTATTGGATCGAATCCATAAGCAAAATCTATTCCTAATAATCCAAATGCAGGCATAAATATACGTAATCCTACGCCAGCAGACCTATTTAATTGGAATGGATTATAGTTTTTAAACTTACCATAAGATTCTCCTGCTTCAACAAAAGTTAGCGCATAAATAGAAGCTAACTGTTTTAATGTGATAGGGTATCTCAACTCTAATGTAAATTTATTATAGATAGGATCTCCATCAATCCCAGATAAAGATTGGTTAGGATAACCTCTTAAAGCAATAACCTCACGACCATCTAAACTAAAAGAACCAAGTCCATCTCCTCCAAGATAAAATCGCTCAAAAGGAGGAATACCTCTATCTTGGTTATAAGCACCTAAAAATCCAAATTCAGCATTGGTTTTTAATACTACTTTACCAACAACAGTAGTATACCAAGTAGCTTTGAATTTTAGTTTATAGTATTCTAACCATCTAAAACGTTCTTGATCAATTTCAGCTATTCTTTCAGTAGCGTCAACATACCCTGGATCACTAGGAGCTACTCCAATTAAATCTTTTCTTTCATCAGCTAATTCTCCATAATCTGTACTACTAAATGCAGAATAAGGTATAGTTATCTTTGCAGTAGCACTAAATTCAGAACCTGAAGTAGGGAAAATTGGATTAGTTGCGGTGTTGTTTCTACTAATTCCAATGGTATATGCTAAATTGTTAGATTCTCCATCACCAAATGTAAATAGTCCAGTATTGTAATTTTTTAGATTATAATGTTGGTAACTAACAGCATTTGAAAGCGTAAAGAAATCATCTGGCCATTTTAACCTTTTTGCCATACCAACAGACCCTCCAGTAATTAGGAATCTACGGTCTTTATCTACATTATTAGCTCTAGGGTCATAAAAATATTGAATCGTATGTGAAATTGAAGTGCTTAACTGTACTGGTTTTTTTCCTCCTAACCAAGGTTCAGTAAGTGATAAGCTATAAGTTTGATAATAACGACTCCCTTGAGCTCTAATGGATAGTTTTTGACCATCACCCATTGGAAGAGGGCTATATGCTTCTTTATTAAATATATTTCGTAGAGAAAAATTGTTAAAAGATAGACCTAAAGTTCCAACAAATCCACCACCACCGTAACCACCTTGTAGTTCAATCTGGCTAGATCCTTTTTCAACCACAGAATATTCCATGTCTAAGGTTCCATTATTAGGGTCAACATTTAAAAAGTTAGGCGATATTTGTTCAGGATCAAAATATCCTAATTGACCTAATTCTCTTATAGTTCTAACTACATTACGTTTACTGTATTTTTGACCTGGTCTTGTTCTTATTTCTCTATAAATTACGTGGTCATTAGTTTTGTCATTACCAACTACAGTTATATGATCGAAATAAGCAATTTTACCTTCATGGATTCTTATTTCAAAATCTATTGTATCATTTCTTACAGCAACCTCTACTGGGTTTATTCTTGAAAACAGATACCCATTGTTTTGGTATAAGTTAGTAAGGTCATTAGCTTCAGGATCGGTAACGTCTTCAATACGCTCTTGTAATAAAACTCCATTATAAGTGTTACCTTCATTTAGTCCAAGTACTCCTCTTAATTGAGAATTGGTATAGACACTGTTTCCAATAAAACGAATATCTCCAAAGTAATATTTTTTACCTTCTTCAATATTTATTCTTAAAACAATATTCTTATCATCTTTAATAATAAGGGAATCACTTAAAATACGAGCATCACGGTAACCACTTGAAGTATATTTTTTAAGCAAAGCTTCTTTGTCTATTTCATAGTTGCTTTCCGTAAATTTTGATCTTTTCCAGAAACGAACAAAAGATTTTTTCTTCGTTTCTTTGAAGGTTGCTCTCAGTTTTTTATCAGTTAAGGCTTCATTACCTACAAACTCAATATCTTTAATCTTTACTTTTTCTTTTTTATCAATAGTAACAGTAAAATGCTTTGAGAATTCTATTCCTAAACTGTCTTGATATGGGGCTGTTGTAATGTCTACTTGTGTGTTAAGATACCCTTCATCTCTATATTTTCTCTTTATATAGTTCTTTGTGGTTGTCACAAGGTTTTTAGTGATTTTTACACCACCTTTTAAATTATTGTCTTTAATAATTTCTTTTTTCTTCTTCTTCTTAACCCCTACTATAGTTACATCCTTTATTTTAGGAAGTTCAACTATATAAAGTTCTAAGTCAACATGATCTCCTCTAATATCTGTTACATAAAAAGCTATATCGCTAAAAAGGCTTTGTTCCCAAAGCTTTTTTGTTATTTCACTAAGTTTTTCACCCGGGATATAAATCCTATCTCCAGTTTTTAAACCTGTAAATGCTATTACAGTTTTCTCGTTAAAACTTTGTGCTCCAGTAACTATAATAGTGTCTATAGTATATTTTTTATTTCCCTGAAGTTCTAATTGCTGTGCATTAATAGTAAAAATAGAGAATATTGTAAAAAGTAAAATACAATAAACCTTTCTATATGTATGTAAAAGTGGACTATTAGTTAATTTGCTCACTGGTCTTTCCAAATCTTCGTTCTCTGTTTTGATAGTTTAATATTGCTTCAAAAAGGTTTTCTTTTGTGAAATCCGGCCAAAGTACTTCTGTAAAGTATAGTTCAGCATACGCTATTTGCCATAGTAAAAAATTGCTAATACGTTGTTCACCACTGGTGCGTATTAATAAATCTACATCTGGTAAATCACGGGTGTAAAGATGATTATTAATTACCGATTTGTCAATATTTTCGGGCGAAATTAGGTTATTTTTAACTTTAAGACTAATCTCTTTAATAGTTTTTATTAATTCTTCTCTAGAACCGTAACTTAATGCAAGTGAAAGTGTAAGCCTAGTGTTGTTTTTAGTTTTTTCAATAACATCTGTAAGCTCATTATATACGGTCTTTGGCAATAATTCTAAATTGCCAATTGTAGTTAGCTTAATGTTGTTTTTCTGAAGTGTTTCTAGTTCTTTTTTTAGGGAAGAAATTAAAAGTTTCATCAATAGTTCGACCTCTATTTTTGGACGATTCCAATTTTCCGTAGAGAAGGCATATAGTGTTAAATATTTAACATTGATTTCCGCACAAGCTTCCACAACTTGTTTTACCGTTTTTGCTCCACTTTTATGACCAAGATTTCTGAGCATTCCTCTTTTTTTTGCCCAACGACCATTGCCGTCCATAATAATGGCAATATGTTCAGGAAGCTTAGTGCTATCTATTTGGTCTATTAAGGACATGGGCTGTTAAAAATTACAATAACAAGGTTTTCTTCCAAAGGTATAGGTTAAAGTAATACCAGTAAAAACATACCAATCATTATTATTAACATTACCGAACTTTAAGCTTTCATTATCTTCTAATCCTTTTACAGGGTTACTACCATCAAGGTCATCTGTAAAGGTATATCTTGCTCCAATTTCGGCAGCAATAACAAACTTTGTCCCAAGGGTTGCTTTGTAGCCTAATGTCATAGGGATGGCAATAGCCGAAGCCCCATCATAATCTTTAATTATATCTCCTGAAGTTTTGTACAATGCTTTGTACCAGAAGTAAGTTAGTCCAGTGTATAAATAAGGAGTTGAAACAGGCCTGCCACTATACATGTTAAAATCCCAGAAGGTGTATTCTATACCAGCTGAGATTTCTGTAATATTATTTTTAAAAGAATACCCTCTTTCTTTTCGTCTACTTTCTTTGGAGTCATTATCATCTCCTTCAATCTGAGCAAACATGATAGATCCTCTAAAGGCATGCCTTGCGGTTCTATTCCACTTAAATAATGCTCCAAAAGCAGGGGTGTTTGGCGCTATATATGTTGTTTTTCCAACATCTCCTATATAATTGGCACCTCCAAGAAAACCACCTATCTCATAAGTTTGAGAAAACGCAGATAGCGATAGTAATAGTATTAAAAATGTGCTGGTATATAACTTCATACGGGTAAAAGTTTGCAAATATAATAATAAACTTTGCATCTAAGAACGATAAATTAAATAGTCTTTGTTGATTAACAATATTTGGAAGTATTTATTGTAGTATAGTGTTTTAATTACGTTTATCTTCTCCCCAAAGTAGCTTTTCGCGTAGTGTTTTTATAAAACTATCTTCTTTTAATTGAACTAGTTTAATGCAAAAAGGAGCTTTTTTTATAGTGATTACTGTCTTGTCTTTTAAGGTTGCAATTCTTGAATCTAAAGAAGTTAAATAGGACTTTTCTCTTCCCGAAACTTTTAAAGTGATGGTGCAGCTGTCTGGAATGACCAATGGACGAGCTGTTAAATTATGAGGTGCTATAGGGGTTAACACGATGCTGTTGGTTCTCGGGTCTATAATTGGCCCTCCACAACTTAATGAATACCCTGTAGATCCTGTTGGAGTAGAAACAATAAGACCATCAGACCAATATGAAGTAAGGTGTTTGTCATCGATTAAAGTTTCTACCTTAATCATCGAAGTGGTATTCTTTCTGTTGATAGCAATTTCGTTTAAAGCAAAATTGAGAGGATTAATTTTATCATTAATAGGGTCTGTTGTAATTGTTAACAAACTTCTTTCCGAAATTCTGTATTCTCCATTAAGAATTTGCTGTAAACTTTCGGTTATTTTTTCTTTCTGTATAGTTGCTAAAAAACCTAATCTTCCTGTATTTATACCAATAATAGGAATTCCTAAATCTCTTACATAAGTAACCGACTTAAGCAAAGTGCCATCTCCGCCAATACTTAAAAAGAAATCATAACTAGAATCAATACTTGTAAAGGTAGAAACGCCTAAAAAGTTTTTAGAAATATCTTTATGCTTATTAATGCTTTTTAAGAATTTTTCTTCAACAACAATTTCTACTTCTTTCTTTTGTAATGCATTTAAAATATACTGAATATAAGTTTCAGAATCTTCATGATAAAATTGTCCGTATATGCCTATTTTCATTATTAAATATTGAGATATTTATCTAAATAGTTGGATCGATCTTTTAAGTCTTCCAAAAATTTATCTTCATCATGACTAGAAACTACAATATAGCCATACCTTCTAAATGTTTGAACAATGGCATTCATTCCTGTATGTCCAATTTTTATAGTTACTTGAGCGGTTTCATTATTCATTTTAGAGATAAAAGCGCCAAGTATTTTTGCGTCATTAGACTCTACAATCTGACATATTTCGCTAAACGAATATTCTTTAGGTCCCTTTTCTACGACAATAATTCCCCCAGCCTCATTAAGAAAAGGAGTGTTATTAAAAAGATACATAATGTCTGTAAGTTCATAATAACCAAGATATTTATTATCCATACCAAGTACTGGCATAATATTACTGTTGTGTAAAGCAAAAGCTTCCAAAATATCCAACCAATTAGTATTATCTCTAACAAAAAAAGGTTCTAAGGAATACACGTAGTCAGTAATTTGTTTGGTGCCATCAAAACAATGTGCGTCATTTTCAGAAATACATCCTTGATATACCCCCTCTTTTATTACAGGAATATGAGAATAGGTAAGCTGATTGAATACATTTTGTACCTCTAAAATGTTTGTAGTAACATTAAAAGGTTCAATATCATTAATTATGTATTGTTGTGTGTTCACAATGTTTATTTTTTGCAAATTACTTAAAAAATATATGTAAAGCCATAGTTCAAATTGTATTTTTGAAAATCAAAATTCAAATGATGACAAAACTAAGTGTCAATATAAATAAAATTGCAACCCTTCGTAATGCTAGAGGAGGAAATTCGCCAAGTGTGTTGCAAGCTGCAATCGATGTTCAAGATTTTGGTGCAGAAGGGGTTACCATACATCCTCGTCCAGACGAAAGGCATATTCGATATCAAGATGCCTATGATATTAAACCAGTGATTACTACGGAATATAATATTGAAGGAAACCCAATTGAATCCTTTTTGAAAATGGTTTTCGAAATTAAACCAACTCAGGTAACCTTAGTGCCAGATTCTATAGATGCAATTACTTCTAATGCAGGTTGGGATACGGTTACTCATAAAAGTTTTTTGTCTGAAATAATTTCAGAATGTAAGAAACAAGATATTCGGACTTCCATATTTGTAGACCCTAGTCTTGCAATGATTGAAGGCGCTGCAAATACAGGAACAGATCGAATCGAATTGTATACCGAAGAATTTGCAGAACAATATGCTTTAGGAAATAAAAAAGCTATTGAGCCTTATACGAAATGTGCAGTTTTGGCAAACGAACTAGGACTCGGCATCAATGCAGGACATGATTTGTCTTTAGATAACATTCAATTTTTTAATGAGAATATTCCTAATTTATTAGAAGTCTCCATCGGGCATGCCCTTATTTGTGAATCTCTATATTTAGGTATGGAAAATGTGATTAAAAGCTATTTACAAAAATTGAAATAGGTTTTGTACTCTGAGTGATTTTGCCCAAGCAAATCGTGTACTCTTCGATACAATTTTTCAGAAAGAGAAAAATCACTCAGAGTACTATAAGATATAAATTGAAACAATAAACAAAGGTTGCTGAGTTATTTGTGATAGTAAATCGAAGCAATACGTGTACTCATCGATACGATTTTTCAGAAAGAGAAAAAT
>CAJXRD010000068.1 GCA_913058295.1 uncultured Flavobacteriales bacterium
CTACACAGAGTAGATCGTCGGCAGCGTCAGATGTGTATAAGAGACAGGATAAATTGAGTCAAGGATTACATGATTTATCTGAGAATGTAAATAAAAAATACACCAACTTAGAATTGGATTATAAATATAATGATGATGATGATCCAAACCGTTTTTATTACAGAAGTGACCATTATAACTTTGCAAAAAACGATATTCCAGTAATATTTTATTTTAATGGAACACATGCAGATTATCATAAAGAAACGGATACTCCAGAAAAAATTGAATATGAATTAATGGCAAAAAGAGCTCAATTAATATTCTTAACTGCTTGGGAAATAGCAAATCAAGAAGAAAGAATTACAGCAGATAAGCTTTAATTTATCCAAATAGCTTTAAAGTAAAGCGAGAGTTTTAATTAAACCTGAAAAGAATTTTAAACTTTTCAGGTTTTTTATTTTCTAATAATCAATGTCATTCCGACAGAATGAGGAACGAATGACGAGGAATCTCCTCTTTTAAATATTACATTCAATTAGAAATTTGAGATTCTTCACTTCATTTCATTTCGTTCTGAATGACAAAGTTTATCCCACAAAAAAAGCTCCTCCGTTAAGAGAAGCTCTTGCTTTTGGGTGGAAGACGGGATTCGAACCCGCGACCCTCGGTACCACAAACCGATGCTCTAACCAACTGAGCTACAACCACCATGTTAATTTCGCCCTTAAAGCGGCTGCAAATATAAATCATTTACTACGGCTTCGCAATAGGGATTGCAAAGAATTTTTAAATTAAATCGTATAAAGATTTAACCGCAACATAACGTTCTACATTAAAGCCTTCTGCATATTCTGTACCAATTAATCTTCCTAAATCTTGAGCCCTATACGTAATACTATCTTTAAAATTTGTAGAAGAAATTGGTGTTATTGGTTCCTTAGAATCTTGTTGATGAAATTGGGTTTTATAAGCAAATACCGCTTCTAGTTTTTTATCCATATAACCAGAAACATCCACTACAAAATCAGGTTCACTGTTTTTCCATTGTATATAATGATATACCTTACTTGGTCTCCAAGGGCCTTGTTCCTTTCCAAGATCATCTACTGTTTTTACTTTCTGTAATCCGCTTAAAAAACATGAATCACTAGCTAAACTACTTCCTTTTGGGTGATCAATATGTCGGTCATCAAAAGCATTACATAGAACAATGTCTGGTTGAAACTTACGGATTAACGCTATCAATTTCATTTGATGTTCTTTATCATTTACAAAAAAACCATCTGCAAATCCCATATTTATTCTAACCGAAACCCCCAAAATTTTCCTTGCATTTTCGGCTTCAACTGTTCTTGTTTCTGCTGTGCCACGAGTACCCAATTCTCCATGGGTAAGATCGATAATTCCAACTTTCTTTCCGTTGGCAATTTCTTTGGCAAGAGTTCCTCCTGCTCCTAATTCTATATCATCTGGATGTGCTCCAATAGCGAGTATGTCTAATTTCATAAAGTAAAGGTAAGTTAATTGTTGTTTATTTAGTTGCCTCTTTAAATGCTTGATTTAAATCTTCAATGATGTCTTTTCGGTCTTCAATACCTACGGAAAGTCTCAATAACTCTTCGCTAATACCCTGTTTTTTACGTTCTTCTTTTCCTAAAAGCGCATGCGAGGCAATCGCTGGTTCTAAAATAGTAGACTCTACTCCTGCCAAACTCATGGAAGGTTTTATGAGTCGCAAGGATTTTAAAAACTTACTTGGATTAACAGTGGTAGCTAATTCAAAAGATAACATTCCTGTAAACCCTTTCATTTGACTTTTAGCTAATTTATAATCGGGATGCGATTTTAGTCCAGGATAATACACCTTTGTAACCAAATCATTTTTATCCAGCCATTTTGCAATTTTTCTTGCATTTCTATTATGTGCTTTCACTCGAATGGCTAATGTCTTCATACTACGCTCTAACATCCATACCGCATATTCACTCAAGCTTCCTCCTAGGTTTATAGCTACATCCCATATTTTTTTGATATGTTCTTCGGAAGCCGCTACAGCTCCAGCACAAATATCACTGTGCCCACCTAGGTACTTGGTAGCACTATGTATCATTACATCAATACCAAAATCTACAGGCGTTTGATTTATTGGAGAAGCAAAGGTATTATCTATTAATGTTACGATTCCTTTTTCTTTGGCGATACGAGAAATCATTTTTAAATCGGTGATTTTCATCAAAGGATTAGAAGGGGTTTCCACATAAATCACCTTGGTATTGTCTTTTATTTTTGAAGTAAAATCCTCTTCAGAAAATCCATTGGTAAAATCAAATTCAATTCCATATTTTGGAAATTCCTTTACTATAAAATTATAAGCCCCGCCATAAATAGTATTCTGTACCACCACATGATCTCCTTTTTTTAAAAAAGCCAATAGGGAAGTACTTACCGCAGCCATACCGCTGCCAAAAATCAATCCTGCTTCGGTTTTTTCTAAAGTTGCAATCTTCTTACACAATCCTTCCTGGTTAGGAGTATTAAAATATCGAGGATATCGCAACACATCCACACCTTCATAGGCATAAGAATTACTCATAAACAATGGCGATATTGCGCCTTTAAACTGCGAATCTTCCACTTCTCCAACGTGGGTACAAATCGTGTTTTTACCTAGCTTTTTTGATTTCATCTGAAAATTATTTTAAAGGATTAAATTTATCAAATCCTTTTAAGGTTTACTATCTTTATCCAATGAAAATTTTGCTAGAAAATATAAAAGAACTCATTCAGGTTCGAGAAATTGCTCCTAATAAAGTTAGTGGCGTAGAAATGAATGAACTTCCAAGTATAAAAAATGCTTGGCTATTTCTTGAAAACGGAATCATATCTGACTTCGGGAAAATGAAGGATTTAAAAGACATTCAAGCTTCTGAAACTATAGACTGTACCGGTAAAATTGTATTGCCTACTTGGTGCGACTCTCATACACATATTGTATATGCTGGTAATAGAGAACAAGAATTTGTAGACCGAATTAATGGACATTCTTATCAAGAAATTGCAGACAATGGTGGTGGTATCTTAAATAGTGCTAAGAAATTACAAGCAATAAGTCAAGAGGATTTATTAGTACAATCTGCAACAAGATTGCAAGAAGTAATGCAATTAGGAACAGGTGCAATTGAGATTAAATCTGGTTATGGACTAACTACCGAAGCAGAATTAAAAATGTTGCGTGTTGCAAAACAGTTAGAAGAAATCTTTCCTATAACAGTTAAGACTACTTTTTTAGGAGCTCATGCGGTTCCTTCAGAATACAAAGACAATAAGCAAGGCTATATCGATTTAATTTGTACCGAAATGTTGCCAAAAGTCGCAGAAGAAAACCTTGCAGATTATGTAGATATTTTTTGTGAAAAAGGATATTTTACGGTAGAAGACACACATCAATTATTGTCGGAAGCAAAAAAATACAATTTAATTCCAAAAATACATGTCAATCAGTTTAACGCTATTGGTGGTATCGCTGCAGGGGTAGAACACCATGCTTTGAGTGTGGACCATTTAGAAGTTTTAAATCCTGAAGACATTGAAGTTTTAAAAGGATCTGTTACCATGCCCGTAGCACTTCCCTCCTGCTCTTATTTTTTAAGTATTCCATATACCCCAGGAAGGGAATTAATAGATGCAGGACTTCCACTTGCATTAGCTACCGATTTTAATCCAGGCTCAACCCCTAGTGGAAATATGAATTTTGTAGTTGCAACGGCCTGTATAAAAATGAAACTCACCCCTGAAGAAGCTATTAATGCCGCAACTATTAATGGGGCTTATGCTATGGGAATTAGCGATACTCATGGAAGCATTACCAAAGGAAAATCTGCCAGTGTCATCATAACTAAGAAGATTCCATCCTATGGATATTTACCTTATGCTTTTGGAAGCAATTTAATAGATAGCGTAATTATTAATGGGGAATTGATTTAGTCTTCCGTACTTTTCGATACGTTCGCTAAGGTGAACACTCAGAGTACTCTTCTCTTTGGGTCGCTGAGTGATTCGACAAAGGAGAATAGTATCGAAGCGACCTCCTATTACTCTTCGATACAATTTACTAAAAAGCAAATCACTCAGAGTACTAATCTCAAGGTCGCTGAGTGATTCGACGAAGGAGAATTGTATCGAAGCGATCTTCTAAAAAATCACCTCATTTCCCTTCAAAAATCATTACTTTTGAAATCCAAAAAGAAATAATATCCCATGCAAAAACAACTTATAGAATGCGTACCTAATATTAGTGAAGGTCGCGATTCAAAAATTATAGAAACAGTATCGCAAATTGTAGAAACTGTAGACGGTGTAAAACTATTAGATGTAGATCCTGGAAAAGCAACCAACCGAACAGTAATAACCTTTGTTGGAGAACCTGAACCAGTTATTGAAGCTGCTTTTAGGCTCATAAAAAAAGCGAGTGAACTAATAGATATGTCCAAACATACGGGAGAACATCCTCGTTTTGGAGCTACCGATGTTTGTCCCCTAGTTCCTATTTCAGGAATTTCTTTAGAAGAAACTGCAAAATACGCACATAAATTAGGAGAACGCGTTGGGAAAGAACTAGGCATTCCTGGTTATTTTTATGAAACTGCAGCAAAAGAAGAAAAACGTAAAAACTTAGCCAACTGTCGTAGTGGAGAATACGAAGGCTTGGCAGCGAAATTATCAGATTCAGAATGGAAACCAGATTTCGGACCTTCAGAATATTCAGCAAGTGTTTCTAGAACTGGAGCTACTGCAATCTCAGCAAGGGATTTCTTAATTGCATATAATGTAAATTTAAATACTACTTCCACTAGAAGAGCTAATGCAATTGCTTTCGATATAAGAGAAGCTGGGCGTGTAAAACGAGCAGGAAATCCAATTACTGGTAAAAAAATAATGGATGCTAATGGAGAGCCAGAACGTGTTCCTGGAAAATTAAAAGCAGTAAAAGGAATTGGTTGGTATATTGATGAATATGGTATTGCACAAATATCCTATAACCTTACCAATATCACCATCACATCGATGCATGAAGCTTTTGATGAAAGTTGTAAGTCTGCATTAGAAAGAGGAATACGAGTTACGGGATCTGAGATTATTGGTTTAATTCCACTACAAGCGATGTTGGATGCTGCAGATTATTATTTAATAAAGCAAGAACGTTCTTTAGGAATTGCGGAAAGTGAAAAAATCAAGATCGCAGTAAAATCTTTAGGCCTGGACGACTTAAAACCATTTCATCCTTCCGAAAAGATTATAGAATATATGCTCGGAAATGATGATAAGAAACTAATCGATTTAAAATTAAACGATTTTGCAGATGAAACTGCTGGAGAATCTATGGCTCCAGGCGGCGGTTCCATTTCTGCTTATGTTGGTGCTTTAGGTGTTTCCTTAGCAACGATGGTCGCTAACCTTTCTGCTCATAAAGCAGGTTGGGATGACAAATGGGAATTCTTCTCAGAATGGGCAGTTAAAGGACAAAAATACAAAGAGAAACTTTTGTTTTTGGTAGATGAAGATACCAATGCCTTTAATAAAATTATCGATGGCTTTAGAATGCCTAAAGATTCGGAAGCTGAGAAAAAGGCAAGATTACAAGCTATTGAGGATGCTACCAAATATGCTACGGAGATTCCTTTTCAGGTGATGGAAACTTCTTTTCAATCTATGGAAGTGATGCAAGCAATGCTTAAAGACGGATTACAAAATTCCTTATCTGATGCTGGTGTAGGTGTACTTTGTGCTAGAACAGCGGTTATTGGTGCTTATTTTAATGTCCGTATCAATGCAAAAGACATTAAAGACCAAGAGTTTTCCAAAGATATTTTAGCGAAAGCCGAAAACATCTACCAACAAACTTTGAAGATTGAAAAGGAAACCATCGCCCTTATAGACAGTAAAATGTAAAAGGCGCTTTCCAATTAATTTTATCAAAAAGAATGTAAGTCTATATTCTTTTTATATATTTGCATAAGTACTTATATAATTACTTATATGGATTTATTGCAAACACTTGGCGAAATTGGATTAGGTTCCCGTTTAAAAAGAATTAGTGATCTTTTAATGAAAGAAACACAACTACTGTATAGAAATCAGAATATCGATTTTGATCCCTACTTGTTCCCTGCTTTTAATACCATCATTAAATTAAAAAAAACAACCAATACAGAAATTCGGGAGCTGCTGCATATCTCCCAACCTGCAGTAACTCAAATACTGAATAAACTATTTAAAAAGGAATTGATTAAATTAAAAATAGACGAACTGGACAAACGTAAAAAATGGATCACTCTATCCAGTAAAGGGGAAACTCTTTATTCTGAAATACAACCCCTATGGAATATTTTAGACAAAACGGTGAAAAAATACACTGTTTTTCCGGCTGATTCCTTGTTAGAGCATTTAAATTATTTTGAAGAGAAAATTAAAAACGGAGATTTTATGAAAACGATACAAGAACAAATTAAAACAGAATTAGAGATTAGCATTGTTGCACATAAAAAAGAATATGCACCCGCATTTTACGATTTAAATATTGAATGGTTGCAAACTTATTTTTATGTAGAAGAATTTGACAAAGAAGTATTGAGCAAACCCCAACAGTATATCATAGAGCCGGGAGGACATATATTTTATGCCATACAAGGAGATGAAATCTTAGGAACGGTTGCTTTGATGAAAGATAATGAAAAATCCTTTGAACTCACAAAAATGGCTGTAGCACCAAATCAAAGGGATAAAAAAATTGGGCAAAAGCTTATGCAATATTCCATCGATTTTGCAAAAGAGAATAATTTTGACAAACTATTTTTATACTCCAACACCAAATTAGAAAATGCCATTTATATCTACCGCAAATTTGGATTTATAGAAATACCAGTAGAAAAAGACAGTCCTTATGATAGAAGTGATATAAAAATGGTATTAGAATTAATTATGATAAATAAAAATTAATTTTTAAGTATTTTATATACCCCTTTACCCTCTGAATGAACTATTTCTGCAATGTAAATGCCATTTTCTAATGAAGATAAATCTATAGAATTTGAGAAATTTTTAAAAGTTTGAAAAATTAATTTTCCAGAAATTGAAAGTATAGTTATCGATTTTAATGTTCCCCTATCAGAAGAAAAATAGACCTTCCCCTTAGTTGGGTTAGGATGAAATGAAATTATATTTTCATCAAACTGGTCGACAGATAAGATTGGAGTATTTCTATACAAATAGCCAATAAAAGGCTGCGTGATATAAGTTAAAGTTTGAAAACCATCTGTATCGTTTGCTATTTGTAGATTAATGATAGTATAAAAATCAGGATCTGAATCCACATAACCAAAAGGTCCTATAAATAGGGATTCATAATTAAAGGGATCGCCACAACTGTTAGAAGTTACATCACTAGAAATGGCTCGAAAATTACTCAAACTAGGTTCTTGTACTAAAACTCCATTAAAAGTATTGCATAAGCCTAGCCCATTAAAATTTAGGAACTCATCAATAATTACATAGGGTGCGTAATCGGGATACCAATTTTCTAAAAAAACATGTTCCCCTTCAGTATCATTTACCTCGTATAAATACCATGTCTGATTAAACAAATTAGGATCCGGGTCTTGTGCTTTACTATAATTAAAAATGAACAAGAAAAGAATTAAAAAATAATTTTTCATAATGCTAAGTTTAACAATTTTTATAAATTTATTAAAAAAAGCATATAAATACAAAAAGTTGTATTAGAAATGGTATAAAGAGATAGTTTTGAAGAAGAAAATTGGGTTCTGCATATGAATTAGTAGATTTACGCCTAAATGAATAAGAAAACGCAAAATTTTTAGGAAGTAAATAGTAATATAAAAAAGCGAACGTACAACAACGGCTATAATCATAGCTAAAACCGTTATAACCAATTAAAAAAAATGACAACAAAGAATCTTCTAGTTTGCATAATATTTTTTATTATAATAACCAATGGTTATTGTCAGGATATCCTATTTTCAGACGCAAGCCTAAAATCATTTTTAATAAATGAGAGTTGTGTAGATATTGATAATGATAACAATCCAGATATGGATGCGGATATAAATAACGATGGAGAAATACAATTAAGCGAAGCTGAAAATGTCACTAATCTTATATTCCACATTTTTGATAATAATTATTCGGTAGAATCCATTCAAGACCTTAGTAATTTTAGTAATCTAGAAAAACTGACTATCATTTATTTTAACGATCTAGAAAATATCTTTCCCTTAGCGCTAGATAATTTAAGGGATCTTTCGATTGGGAGTTGTTTGAATCTTAAACACATTGATTTATCTGACATGCATCAATTAGTTAATCTTAAAATCGAAGATATAGATAGTCTTGACTATTTAAATTTACAGAATAACAACTTCCCTAGTGGTATTTTTTCTTTGTTTTATACTGAAAACATTCAGTATGCTTGCGTTGATGATATTAATAAAGAATACGATGAAGTTAGTTATCATATGGCACAAGATGTATTGCCATCTATAAACTGTAAGCTTGGAATAACTGAAATTGATTTAGAAAATCAAATAAAAATATTTCCAAATCCAAGTTCAAATTTTTTCAGTATTCAAGGCATTGAAAAAGAGAACTCCAAAATAATCATTATAGATATTAATGGTCTGTCTCTTATACACATCTGACGCTGCCGACGATCTACTCTGTGTAGA
>CAJXRD010000069.1 GCA_913058295.1 uncultured Flavobacteriales bacterium
GAGATGCTCAGGAGTCTCGTGGGCTCGGAGATGTGTATAAGAGACAGTTATAGTACTCTCCCACTTTTCTAAGGCTACTCAAATTTGTATATTTGTAGTTCGCTAAAACCAATTATTTTTTAAATTATTTTCTCTAATATATTTTATCCTATGACAAAACCTGCAACTATTATTTATACCATAACAGATGAAGCTCCAGCATTAGCAACTCAATCCTTTTTACCAATTGTAAAAGCATTTACTTCTTCTTCAAATATTAATATAGAAACTCGCGACATTTCATTGGCTGGCAGAATCTTATCTGTTTTTCCAGAATTTTTAAAGGAGGAACAACGAATCTCAGATGATTTAGCAGAATTAGGATATTTAGTAAAGACTCCTGAAGCTAATATCATTAAATTACCAAATATAAGCGCTTCAGTTCCTCAGCTTTTAGCTGCAGTAAAGGAATTACAATTAAAAGGTTACAACGTACCGAGTTACCCAAACAATCCTATTACTAAGGAAGATAAAGATATTCAAACAAGATTTAATAAAATTAAAGGTTCTGCTGTTAATCCTGTTTTAAGAGAAGGAAATAGTGATCGTCGTGCTCCAAAAGCTGTAAAGAATTATGCTAAGAACAATCCACATTCTATGGGTGCCTGGATTAGTGATTCTAAAACTCATGTTGCTACTATGGAAAAAGGTGATTTTATGCACAATGAGAAATCGCTAACTAGAAAGGATGCTGAATCTGTTTCAATTTTATTTACAGATACTAATGGAAATAAAACCGTATTAAAAGATTCTTTACATTTATTGAAAGGAGAAATTATTGATGCTTCAGTTTTAAACAAAAAAGAACTTATCAGCTTTTTAGAAAACCAGGTAAAAGACGCAAAAGAAAAAGATGTTTTATTTTCATTGCATTTGAAAGCTACGATGATGAAGGTGAGTGATCCTATAATATTTGGTCATGCTGTCCGTGTTTTTTTTAAGGAATTATTTGAAAAACATGAAGATACTTTTAAAGAATTAGGCGTTAATGTAAATAATGGTTTCGGAAACTTAGAAAGTAATTTAGATAAATTATCTTCAGAAAAAAGAGAAGAAATTTTAACAGACATAAAACAAATCTATAGTAATGGTCCTGAAGTTGCTATGGTAAATTCAGATAAAGGAATTACGAATTTACATGTTCCAAGTGATGTCATTATTGATGCTTCTATGCCTGCAATGATTAGAACTTCTGGAAAAATGTGGGATGCAAATGGAAATCTTAAAGATGCAAAAACTGTAATCCCAGACAGTAGTTATGCTGGAGTATACAAAGCAACTATAGATTTTTGTAAGAAGAATGGCGCTTTCGATCCTACTACAATGGGTACAGTTCCAAATGTTGGACTTATGGCTCAAAAAGCGGAAGAATACGGTTCTCACGATAAAACATTTGAAATTCAAAGTGATGGAAAAGTTCAAGTTATCGATTCAAACGACACAGTTTTAATCGAACACAAAGTTGAATCTGGAGATATCTGGAGAATGTGTCAGGTAAAAGATGCACCAATACAAGATTGGATAAAACTAGCAGTAAATAGAGCTCGAGCTACTGGTACTCCAGCAGTTTTTTGGTTAGATAAAAATAGAGCACATGATACAGAGTTAATTAAAAAAGTAACTACTTATTTGCCAAATCATAATATTGAAGGTCTAGATATACAAATATTAGCACCAGAAGAAGCTACAAACTTCACCTTAAATAGGATTAAGCAAGGCTTAGATACTATATCAGTTACAGGAAATGTATTAAGAGACTATTTAACAGATCTCTTTCCAATTCTTGAATTGGGTACCAGTGCAAAAATGTTATCCATTGTTCCATTAATGAATGGTGGTGGCTTATTTGAAACTGGCGCAGGTGGATCAGCACCTAAACATGTACAGCAGTTTGAAAAAGAAGGGCATTTGCGTTGGGATTCTCTTGGAGAATTTTTGGCTCTAGCCGTTTCTCTAGAACATTTAGGAACAGCTAATGATAATTCACAAGCCTTATTATTATCAGAAACCCTAGACCTCGCTACTGAAAAACTATTGGCTACAAAAAAAGGTCCCTCTAGAAAAGTAAATGAATTAGATAATAGAGGGAGTCATTTTTATTTAGCATTATATTGGGCGGAAGCTCTAGCATTACAAGATAAGAATGAAAATCTAAAAGCATCCTTTTCATTAATTTTTGATAAATTGAAACAAAACGAAGCGATTATTGTAAACGAATTGAATTCTGCACAAGGAAGCCCAGTAGAAATAAATGGGTACTATTTAGCAGATGACAATCTAGTTTCTAAACAAATGAGACCTAGTAAGACACTTAATTCTATTCTTTATTAGTAATAAAGAAAATATATAAAACAAAAACTTTCAGCCTTACTGAAGGTTTTTGTTTTTTAAAGACATGAATCATTCAAGAATTGTAAATTTGTTTTATGAGTTTTACAAAAACAACCGAAGCAGATTCACTTTATAATCATATCGAGAATATGAGTGTATCAGAAGTCCTAAAGAATATAAATTCTGAGGATAAAACGATACCTCAAGCTGTTGAAAAAGCAATTCCTGAAATAGAAAAACTTACAAATAGGATAGTTGAAAAGCTTAAATCCGGTGGCAGATTATTTTATATGGGCGCAGGTACTAGTGGTCGTTTAGGTATTTTAGACGCAAGTGAATGTCCTCCTACTTTTGGAGTATCTCCAGAATTGGTAATAGGATTAATCGCTGGAGGAGATACCGCAATTAGAAATGCAGTAGAGTTCGCAGAAGATTCAGAAACACAAGGATGGAAAGATTTACAGAAATGTCATATTTCTAAAAAAGATATTGTTATTGGTATAGCAGCATCTGGCACTACTCCTTATGTGATTAGCGCACTTGAAAAATGTAATGAAAACAATATTGAAACAGGATGCATTACTTGCAATTTTGGAAGCCCATTATCTCTAACAGCTAAATATCCTATAGTAGTACTGGTAGGTCCAGAATTTGTAACTGGAAGTTCTAGAATGAAAGCTGGAACAGCACAAAAATTAGTTTTGAATATGATATCTACAACTACGATGATTCAATTAGGGAAAATCAAAGGGAATAAAATGGTAGATATGCAACTAAGTAATAATAAATTAGTCGACAGAGGAGCAAAAATGATTATGAAAGAATTACAAATTTCAGAAAAAGAAGCAACTCAACTTTTATTAAAACATAATAGTGTTAGAAAAGCTATTGAATCTTATCGCAATGACACAGAAACATACTAATAAAGATTTACTTGCCAAAGGCATAAAATACATGGCTATTACTTTGCCATTATTATTTTTATGTCCTTATCTATTTACATTGTCTTTTATCAATAAAGATAATTTTTCTTTCTACGTTTTTTTAGCTTTAGCTATAATTGTATTTATTTTAGTGGTTTACCTTTTCTACAAGGGAATTAAAACCATACTGGACTCAATTTTTTAGAGTATTCATATTTAGAAAATTTAGAATTGTTTTTTTATTTCAAATAGCATTGTAGTCAAATAAATCATCTATTATTAATAGAAAAACCTAATATTTGGTTTTATTAAGATATAGTCACAAATATTATGCTTTGACTTTATTTATTATTTAAATAGACCTCATAAAAAAAGGCCTTATCATTATGATAAGGCCTTTTTTATTATGTAGCAATAGTTCTAATCGTATTTACTCTTTAATGACTCGTTTTATAATCGAACCATTATCGGTATTAATCTCTACAAAATAAATTGCACTATCTAAAGATGTTACATCCATTTGGTAGTTATTTTTATTTGTAAAATTATAATTAGCAACTTGTCTTCCACTAATGTCATATATCACAACCGTATTTACTTTTGAAAGTGGAGAGTTTATAGATAATAGACTATTAGCTGGATTAGGAAATAAAGAAACCGCATCTAAGATTAGATCTTGGTTTCCTAATGACGCAGATTCAAATACCAAAACAAATCTATTGCTTTGATCTCCTTCATTAGAGCTAAAGCTATAATCTGTTTCCGATAAATTGGTACGACTAGTTAACAGATTGTCTAATAAATAAACCGCTGCTTGACTCAATTGTTCTCCTTCTATAGAACTAATTGAAATCGTGTATTCTTGATTTTCCTCTACCTGTGTGGAAAACCCTAATGGAATAACGTGTTCTTCATTAAAGACTGACCTTCCTTGGATTCCTAATTCTCTATCATTGTTTAAAGAGAACAAGGATACTGGAGTTGCCAATCTCTTGGCATCGTAGTTTCTATCATATCCATCGGTAGCCAATTCTGTAAAACCTATTAACGTTCCACCCTTTAAACCGTAGGTATTGTTTGAGACACTTAAATACAGTCTCTCGATTGCTATTTCGCTATTTCTGTACCCATCATTATTTGTTGTTAATCGCATGGTATTATCGAAGCTAATAGGATCTCCAGTACCATCATCAAATGCCTTAATTCCAAAACCTTGACCAGAGGGTATAAACTGATTGCTTGGTTTTGCTACAGGTAATCCCCCTTGTTCATTTGGAGCTGACATTCCTCCCATTAAATTATACATGGAGATATCCCCCATATTATAATTAGTAGGGCTATAACCTGGATAAGAAATATTAGGCGCAGTAATATGTTCCCAATAATAAATCGCATCAACGATATCATTATCGGTGATAAATACAGAAGCATCTATAGAAGAAGCATAAGGATTTGATAAAATATTTGGACTCGCATTTTGATTTGCTGCAGCATCTGGACCTGGTGCATTAAATTCTGCTATAAAGTTTATTGTCCCATTATTTAAAGTTCCTTGGGTATAGTTAGTGGTATATTCTCCTCCTGTTTCTCCAAGTGGAAATGGTCGCACTAAATAGCCCTCACCTACCATTAAATCACTTTCATGTGTTTGCCAGTTATCACCATTGTCATCTGCAAAATTATCTGCTAATGGAAAATCTATAGCTACTTGTGGGTTTGGCACAAAATTTCCTGTTATATGATGACGCACCATAGCTGAACCTCCATATACTCCTTCTCTTGTCTCTCCAGACATTGGACTACCTAAAATAGTAAAATCAACATCATTTAGTAGAGTAGTTATTTTTTCTATTAATATCGTTCCATTGTTAATAGCAACTGCAGTTTCATCTGTTTGTACTACAGAACCTTTATCTAGAACATTTAGGGTGCCATTTACAGTTACATCTAAAATAATATTTACATAAGTATCTTCAACTACAAGTAATTCTGTATTAAAATCTACAATTAAACTATAAGCATCAATGCTACCTCCATCAAATAATGTATCGTAATCACTTTGTATTATAGCTGTATCTAAAGTTGTTGGGGGGCCACTTAAAATACCACCTACTTGCCATTCAAAACCATTCCAGGTTTTTGTTAAACCAGGGCTTTCAGGAAAGTATATGCATACCGCAAAATTATCAATGTAATCTCCATCAAAGCCCCAAATTCTTACATAGTATCTTTCTCCAGCAACTAAACTACCGTCCGTAATACTAATCGACGAAAATGGTGCAACTGCACCGTCATCATTACATTGAATTTGAGAGTCAAGAGTATATGTACCAAAACCATTGTTAGTAGAAGAATATAAAGACATACCCGTGTCTGTTACATCTCCTACATCACCTTGAGAGGTTTCAATATTTATATTACCACTAACAGGTGCTACAAATGCATACCATACATCCCCTCCAGCAAAACTAGCACAATCTGGATCTGTACCTTCAGTAGATGTAGTTGCACCAATAAGAGTACCTTGTGTTTTAGTACAGGTTGCAGTTACAGATAATAATTCTGGGCTTGTGAATTCATCATTTAAAGGAATTGTAAATGCCTCTGTAGTAAATGTATATTCTGTACAGTTATCATTAAAATATATTGCTCCAATTGGAACTATTCTCCAGAAATACTCTGTAATTGGATCTAATCCAGTAAATGTAAACATTGTATCTGTTGGCCCAATGAAGCCTACTTGAGATAAGGCTCCAGAAGAAGTACCTAACAATACAGCAAATCCTGTCGCTGGCTCTAAGCCTTCTGTATAATCCCAACTTATAATCACATCGTCTGTATCTGAATCAAAACTTACTGTTGTTCCATCTCCAGGAGTTGGATTAGTAATACAATCTGGAACTGGAAGGTTAGCTGTAGTAAAGGTCCATTCATCACATCCAGTAGCTTGTGCCCCTCCTATACGTGGTCTAATTTGCCAAAAGTATTGTGTTATAGGTGCAAGATTAAGAAACGTATAAGATGTTACTGAAGCATCTAAGACGTCAATTTGATTTAATAAACCAGAGGTTGTGCCAATATATATATCATAAAAATCTGGGGTCCCACCTGTAAGTGGAGCTGTCCAACTTACAGTTAAAGCATTTGTATCTATATCAAATTCTGCCGGATCTGTACCTGTTGAAGGCATTGGATCTATTGCACAAGTTGGTGCAAGAAAGTCCTCAAATTCTATTGTAAAAGTACCTGTATTTGCATCACTAGTCCAAACTTGTGCCTGAAAAGTAAAGTTTTCTGGTAACGAAATTAACTGTTGTACTCCACTAACCAATGGACCGTTAGCACCACCCCCTGTAGGATAGCATAATGCTATATTTCCACATCCAACATATAATGCCATGCTTACATCTACCGCATCGTTTGTTCCACCATCGTTAAAAGTAACTGTTATTCCTACTCCTGTAGAGCCAGGAGCTGAGGTATAATCGTACCATAAGTCAGCAATTGTTCCAAATGGATCACAAGTTGGATTATTAATTGCGTTAGTTTGACAAGTATTATCTCCAATAGCTGAACCATTGTTTGGAATAGTATCTAAACTAGTACAATCGTCATTTGTTGCAGTAGGAACACAAGGAGATTCACAACTAATAGACAAATCAAATATACCACTATCAAAGTCACTATAACCAGAAATTCTAATATAGTAATCTGTTCCAACTATAGTATTAAAGTTGGAAACTAAAGAAGAAAAGTTAGCACAACTAGCCCCATCTTCATTTCCACCAACAAGTGTTAGTACTCCTGCACAATCACCAGTATAAATATCAATCTTGGTATCATATGGGGAATTTCCGGCTGTATCCCCACCATCATTACAGGTAGATAGAGTTATTGCATTTCCTGGGTCTCCAATTTGAGCCAAAGGATCATTTTCATTTGCACCAGTATGTATGTACCAAAGACTTGGTGAATTATTTACATCACCTACAGTATCAAGTGTTGGATCACCATTTGCACCAACTGTGTTTCCAGAGACTAGATCAGTACAACTAATTGCTATCGCATCTTCACAATTATCATTACTATATGCAGGCATTTGAAAATTTAAAGTACTAGGGCCTACTATTGTAAATCCACAAACTGAAGATACATATAAAACATAATTTTCTCCTATATCTAAAGTCCCGATAGGCAATTGCCAATCTGAGCTTGTTCCTGAGGAAACAAGTGTAGGATCTGTTCCCTGAATATCTCCTAGTAATTGTACTTCATAGTTAAACGAGTCAGATGGATTATCGTTCCAATTAAAAGAAGCGCTTCCATCAAAGTTTGTATCTACGGTAAGATTAGATGGTGCAGGACAATTATTTTCTTCTATTAAAACATTGTCTATTGCCCACCAATAATCCCAACTTCCTAAATAATTAAATCTTACTTGCGAAAATTCATATCCGCCAGCTGCAGCAGAAATATCAATAACTTGAGAATCTGGTGTTCCAGGAAATCCTGTATCAGTTGAGCTTAAACTATAAACACCAATCCAATCTAAACCATTAAAAACTTCGACAGATGCAGTACTACCGCAGCAAACACGATATTGATGGTCAAATGATAATTCAATAGGGTTTCCAGAACTAGCATCAAATACATCGCTGGTTAATGTAGCATTTTGAGAACCTCCATTACCATAATTATCACTATCTAAAATAGCAAAATCAGTATCAAATGGGGCGCTAATAGATCTAGATGCAGGGTTATCAAATTGCCAAATTTGTCCTGTAGACCCATTATCTATATTGGTCCATCCAACAGGTAAGGTTCCTCCTGTAAAATCATTGTCTATTAATTGCTGTCTCTTATACACATCTGACGCTGCCGACGATCTACTCTGTG
>CAJXRD010000070.1 GCA_913058295.1 uncultured Flavobacteriales bacterium
TAAGAGGGCTTGAAGTACTCATTGGAATTGCCTTAATAAGTGGAAGGTTTGTTCCTTTAGCATTAGTGGTTTTAGCACCAATTTCACTGCATATATTCTTGTTTCATGCATTTGTATTGTTAGCGAATTTACCTTTAGCAATCCTTATTTTAGTATTACATATTTTTCTAATAGTTAAATATTGGAATTATTATAAGCAAATATTCACTATGGATTCAGTACCAAAGTTAAAATAAATCAAATTATTATGATGCTTCCTTTAAAGGGAGTATCATCATTTAAATGCACAATAAAAGAAATTGAAATAGATAAGATGAAAATAATATTGGAACGAATATTCTAATTATCCTACCTTTGTACTATTAAAACGAATAATTATGCCAAGAGTAAAACTTTTTGATAAAAATGAAGTGCTAAACAAAGCAATGGAATTGTTTTGGAAAAAGGGCTATCACGCTACTTCTATTCAAGATTTAGTAAGTTTTTTAGGGATTAACAGAGGTAGTCTTTACGATACTTATGGTGGTAAAAAAGAATTATTTAACAAAGCATTTCAATTATACCGTACTAACAATTCTAATGGAGTTACTGCCTTTTTTGAAAGTCAGAATGAAGTGAAAAAAGGCTTTAGAAAACTTTTTCAAATGGGTATAAACGAAGCCATTACTGATAAAGACCAAAAAGGATGCTTTGTAGTAAATACTACTACAGAATTAATTCCTGGAGAAGAAAAAATGTTAAAAACGATCCAAGAAAATAAAAAAATATTTGAAGGTATTTTTTATGCCTTTTTACTCAAAGGACAACAAAGCGGAGAAATACCAAAAAGTAAAAACATTAAAAATATTTCCAGTCTATTTTACACATTTTATAATGGACTTAAAGTAGTAGCAAAAGTAGAAACCAATCCAAAAATATTAATGAACTCGGTAGATGAAATGTTGATGTTATTAGATTAATTCTATTTGTTATATACAGTTTAAAGCAAGCTCAAATAATGAATAAATTTTTAAAAATTGGAATTTATGCTTGCCTATTTACAATTATATTGGGATGTGAAAATCAAGTAAAAAACACCTCCAAAAAACAACATAAAATGCAAATTATAAAAGAAAAAAATAAAACGGAAATAGCAAATATGAATCCAATTGAAAATCTTGAAAAACTTAATCTAAAACTACCAGAAGTTTCTACACCTGGCGGGAGTTATGTTTCTGTAAACATTCGAGCTAACATTGCATATATAGCGATTCAATTTCCAATATTAAACGAGGAATATCTTTATCAAGGACGTTTAGGAAATGAACTTACTACCGAAGAAGGGTATAAAGCAATGCAATTGTGTGCGTTGAATGTTTTGGCACAAGTGGAAAATAAAATCGGATTTGATAATATTATCGGACTTAACCATATGGATGCCTATTACCAGTCAGGTGCAGATTGGGACGACTCCCCTATTGTTGTTAATGGAGCTTCAGATTTGTTTGTAAAAGTCTTAGAGGAAAGAGGAAAGCATTCAAGAACAATTTTCGGAGTTGAAAAACTACCAAGAAATTTTAGTGTTGGACTAACTACCTCATTCACTATAGAAACGGAGTGAAAAATATTTATAATATCGCATCTTAAACCCTTACTAACTGTTTTATTTGTTAATAAGCAGGGTATTTATAAAGGGAAGACTATAAATCAAACTGGTTAATATTCATTTTTGCTTTGGTCTACAGCATAAATAAGTATTTGGTTTTCTTTTCCTTTGAGCTCTATTTCACCAAGTTCCTTAAAAACAAAATCCGTATCGTTTAAGTCGTTTTTTAAACTTTCAGAAATCAAAAATTCTTGCTTTAGTTCATTGCATTTTCCTTGAATCCTAGCAGCGGTATTGATGGTATCGCCATGGTAAGCAATTTCTTTTTTATATTTCCCTACCTCCGCCACAGTAACAATACCTGCATTCATCCCTGCTTTAAAAAGGGGAATACAATTATAATTCTTTAGGTAATGTTCCTTACGTTTTTCTAATCGCTGTTTAAAATTGAAATATGCATTAAGACAGTTTTGATTTTTTAGTCCATCTTTAAGCTTCCAAGTTAATATCACTTCATCTCCTACATATTGGTAAATTTCCGCTTCATTTTCGATTACAATCCCTAAATCGTTAAAGCAGTCTTGAATCAACTTACTGTATTCAATATGACCTAAATTTTCGGCATGGCTTGTTGAAGACTGCAGGTCGAGAAACATAAAAATTCGTTCTTCCTCCCGAGGAGTATAAAATCTGCCACGAAAAAGCTTCCAGAAATTATTGCTCCCGAGGAACAAGTTTACTTGTCTTAGACCAAACATGAAAATATCTACAGATACTATGTATAAATAGATAGCGAAACTACCTGGTTCAAAAACAAAATTGATAAATGTGATATTCTCTCCATAAAAAACATATGCTATTGAAATAAGAGTTATTAGGAATACAATGACATATACCACTCTTAAGAATAATAGTTTTTGAAAGGATATACGATTATAACTGTTTTCCTCTGTTAAAATTTGAGCAAAGCCTGAGATACTTCCTAAAATTGGTCCTGAAATAAATGCCGTAAATATAGATTCCCAAACTTCAAATTGAACAGAACCTAATTCTTTAGTTCCTTCCCCCCGAACAATGGCTAAAAAAATAAATGCCAGAGTCCATCCAATAGTATATTGCTGAATGATTTGCCACCTTCGCTTATTTTTGAAATTCATTAAATGAGATTCTTATCGCTATTCATTACTTATTTATTGGAGAAAGTTTTATATTTTTTATCAATCCACTGAAATTGATTACGATTCCTTAACATTATTATAGTTTAAATTAATTTTACTTTTTTGGCAATGGGTTATCCTTTCTCTCACTATCGAACATCCAAGAAAGAATCCACCATCTTTCTCCATCATTATATAGCTGAATGCTATTTATTCCTCTTGCTGTAACAGCGCCATCTTTTTCTCTTTTGGTTTCATAGGTACTCCAAATGTGAGTTATATTTCCAAAATTTTGTGTTTTCCTTTTAATTTCATATTCCCAAAACCCACTTTTAGGGACCCCAAAACTTTTATGATATTCGGCTAAACTCTGTGTTATTATATATGGGCTATTGCTTTTATTTTTTCCTGTCATCATTATTAAGGCATCTGAATGGTGTAAGGAAACATCTCTATCCCAATCTCTTGGTTCACCTGCTGGACCAGAAATAACTTCATAATAGGCTTTAATAATTCCATCTATAGTCTCTACATCGGCTTTTAGTGGGTAACTGGTTTTATTGGCTTCCTGTGCATTCGCTATAAAGCAAATAAAAAGTAATACAGTAATTGATTTTAAGAGTTTCGTATTCATAGTAATTTATATTTAATTTTTATGAGGTGTTGAATCTGCTTTTTGAAACAACAAGGTTGATAAAGATTATCGCTAGGTTTAGGCAGCTGTTTTATTTCTTTTTAGAAATTTAATTCCAAGTATAATTAAGATTACTATCAGGGCAATAAAAAATATACTGGTACTAGTACTTTTTAAAACTGAAAAAACACTAGTTGTATTAACCATAGTATCTGTTATGTTTGGATAATTGTTCAACATATTTATTATTCCGAAGTTTTCTAAATAATCTGCAAGTCCTGCAATTATTGGCAAATAACATATATATATAAATGGTGGTTTGAGTTTCCCAAGTTTTTTCAAGAAATAAGCAAAAATCAAAGAGTAGGTTAATCCAAAAAGCAATGGATAAATCATATCTACTGGTATTTGGTTTTTTAAATAAATTTCACGTCCACTTTCTCCAAGAGTATTAAATAATTCGTTTACATAATTCCAATCATAGCCTGTTGGCATCATATCCAACAATTTCATTCCCTTGGAGAATTCCATTGTTTTCGGTATCGTAACTATTAGCATATAGCTGTAAACGATATTCGTTAGAACAAAAAGTCCCAAAATAATCTTTCCAGAATTTTTGCTTTCCCAAAAATGGATCCATTTTTTCATTTTTATTATCCCTATCTATTCAACTTCTAGAGTTTTATTACATTTAACCAATTTAAAAGTAACATTATTAAAATGGTTATCCCAGTACTATACAATACTAGGGCTTGCCAATAGTATAATCTTGTTGGCCAATGATTCCACATTTTAGTGCCATATTCTTTTTTAGCATCTACACCAACCAGCTTCCAAAAAAGAAAAGCGACTACTAAAAAAATCAAAACTGCCATTAATAATATCCAAATTTTATCCATCTATGATTTTTTTTAATTCCGCTATTTATAATTGTTGCCAACTGTGGTTATAATGTTAGTAACTAATAGCTCCAATATAGCAAAAGGATTTGACCTGAGAAAATTAAGAGAATTTTTAAAATAGCACTAATCCTAAACTAGTAATTAACTGGCTGATGTTAGAAAGCTTATACACGTAGTTTCACAACGTTGATTATAAGTGTGCATTTTAATACCCCCATATAATGTTACTTGCCGTTTACTTTTTTTCTTCACGCAAAATCTTCTCCATTTTGCGACCTCTTGCCAATTCATCAATCAGTTTTTCCATACGTCTACATTGTTTATACAATTCAAATTCATCCTCTATTTCTTCAATTCGATAACCACAAACAACTCCTTTAATTAAGTGTGCGTTTGGATGTATTTTAGCTTTTTGAAAAAATGTTCCAAAGGTTACTTTCTCATCAATAAGTGCTTGTAAAGCGTCTTGATCAAAGCCAGTGAACCATTTAATTACTTGGTTGAGTTCTTCTTTTGTTCTTCCATTTTTTTCCAGTCTATTCAGGTAAAGAGGGTAAATGGTTGCAAATATCATATTGGCAACCTTTTCGTTTTTTTCGGAGGTAACTTTCATATGGATTAATTTAATTATTGCCAACGGTTTTGGCTATGATTACGTTTTGGAGAATTCCGAGCTGCGCTGCGCCTGTCGAAACGAGAATTTTCCCCTTAAACAACGAATTTAATAAATAAACTGGAATTCCCTAAAGGTATTTAAGCCCTAATAAACTATAGCCGCTGTTGGCAGTAGTTATTTATTTTCGATTTTTCCAAAGTTCGTTTTTTAATTAGCCACAATTTGTTACTTCAACCCCTTTATTGACGTTTATCTCTTTGGGGTTTAAGATAAGTATGCTAATTGGGGTAATTTATCCATTTCAAAATAAAAAAAAGGGGAGTCAATTTTTATAGGGAGCTAATTATATTGTTTGTACTAAGTTAGGATTTTGATAGAGTTAAATGAATAGTTAGCAGTAGGGGTTTTCAACAGACTTATTAACGGGGGGAAAGTTAGTATCTGGTATCTGGTAAAGAATAGTAAATCATTATATTAAGTGCTCGTTTTTTTAGCAATCAAAATAGTATGGATTTCTTCGCTCTTATCTGATTTCTCAAATTTCTTATGCATTATTTTTGCTATTTCAAAATTATTATTTTCGAGTTCTTTTTTGAATCTATTTAAATTGTGATAGTAAAAAAATATTCTGTCTCCACTACTGCCAGATTGATAACTAGAACTTTTATAATCCCCTTCTACAAAACTCAAATAAATTACTCCGTTACCTGCCAGTAAATTTGAACTGTCCATTATTAGCTTAGAGCAATCTTCTTTGGATAAATAGGGAATACAAAAGCCAGCAATAATAGCATCGAATTCCATTTCTAGCTCACCAATATCTCTACTATCTAAAACTTTAAAGTCGGCAGGGATCTTATTCTTTTTTGCCAGTTCAATCATATTTGGTGCAATATCTGTGGCTGTAATTTTAAATTCGGGTCGTTTGTTCAATAGGTATTTTGTGATATTTCCTGGTCCACATCCAATTTCTAAAATGCTTGAGTTTTTCTTTGCAATTAGTTTTGAGAAAACATCATAGCTATCATTATATAAATCTAAGTCCATAAACTTATCTTCATAAATAGAAGCTATTTTATTCCAAGTCTGAAAAGTTTCTTTGTATTTATCCATTTTCTAATTGATGCGCAATTTATTTTATCGTGCTTTTTTATACTGTTCTTGATTTGATTGATGATGACTCCCTATTTTGTTTTTAAATTTTTATCGGATCTTCCTCCTTCATAACGTCCTTGCAATGCTGTCACTTTATGGTCTTCAGATAAAAAACGAATCCTGAAATAAGACAATCCAACCAACATAAATTCGTTTTCATTCATAGGTTTAAGCTTAAATTTTGTGCCTGTATCTCTTTGATAATATAAAGTTCCATCCTCAAAAGTAATTACTCTAGGACCATAAGCTCCAACATATTTTTTTAGAACAGATTCGTTTAGCGTAATTGGATTCTTTTGTATTTTAAGTCCTTGCAAAGACCAATCATAGAATTCAATAGTTTCTTCGTCTTTACTTTTAGCAATCAAAGTTTCTAGGGCTTTTATTTTCGCTATATCTAATGCTTCATCAGCTTTAACTTCTATATGTGGCATGACTCCAACTCCTTCCCAGTTGGTTTTTGTTATCGGGCTAATCGCTCTTCCTGTTGGCAACCAAATAGTAAATTCATCGGTTGCTGGTCTAGACCCTCCAGGATGTGCTCCTCCTCCTGTGGTTTCTCCAATTATGGTTGCTCGTTCCAAATTTTTCAGATTATAACTAAACTCTTCGGCTGCTGAAAAAGTACGGCTACTAGTTAAAACATATACATCGGCATCAGGATTACGCTTACCACTAACATGAGGCAAAGTCCAAGTTTGGGTATGGGTATCAGTAGGTCTCCAATAAAAATTATTAAGATGTACCGGCTCTGCTCCATAAAGGTAACTGGTTATTAATTGGATCATAGCAGGAGAGCCTCCCCCATTCTGTCGTAAATCGATAATTATAGCATCGGTATTACTTAAAAAGTTCATCGCTGCTACTGCAGTTTCTCCAGCATATTCGGTATCTGAAAAACTTCTTAAATCTAAATAACCAATATTCCCTTCTAAGATCTCTATTTTATTGAAACCGAAATTACTACGTTGCATCGAACTTATATATTCATTTAAATATTTAATGCTATCTGCTGGAGTCACTACATTTTCTTGTTCTGCAATCCCCTCTGGATCGTAATTTACTCTAAGGTGTTTGTCATGACTTATAGATTGAAGGTCTTCTGTTAGCTGACTTGCAAATTCTTGTGGATCGGTAATGGATTTATAATTTCCTTTTTTAAGATTGCTTTCTATTTCAGCAATCATTTTATCTGCAACATCTGGAAAAATATAATTCGCCCTTAATTTATTTCCTATAGAATCTATAGTTACGCTGGCTTGTTCTTGACTTAAAACTGCATCTGTTTTCTGAGCAAAACTATTTCCAAGAGCAATTAAGGTCATGGAAAGGGCAATTATAATAGTAGATTTTAAGTTTTTCATTTTATTCTGATTTTTCGCAGTTTGCTGCTATTTTTTTTAAAATTGTTTCTAATTGAATCATTTCTTCTTTGCTTATTCCTTCGAGTGATTTTTCTCTATTGCTTAAAATTATTGGTGGTAAAGTTTCTAAAACCTCTTTTCCTTTTGCAGTTAATTCGATGGTAAAACGTCTTCGATCTATAGTATTCATAGACCTTTTTAAATATTTTTTATTCACCATAAGGTTGATCATACGGGTCATAGAAGCATTGTCCTTAAAAACTAATGCCGCAATCTCCTTTTGGGTCAATTCGGAATGTTTATCCAAAAACAATAAAACCATTCCTTGATCTATGGTTAAGTCTTCTATCTGGTTTGAAATGTTTTTTTGAGAAAATTTCCGATATTCTTTTATCGCTTTTTCAATGGAATGAAAAACTGTTTCTGAAGGCAAAGTTATACTCATATCAACATATTTGATGCAAATATAGTTGATGTATCAAGCATAAAGGTTAAAAATATTATAAATCATTCCTAAAATGTTCCTTTGTGGCTATTTCAAAAATTCATAATAGAAAAGATATGCATCATTAACAATAAGTCTTATAAAATTTTGGAAATAGTTTCATCTACTTTTCTAATTTAGTTGGATGATTTCTAAAAACAAAAGCGAAAAGTATCGCAAAAATTACATATACTACTG
>CAJXRD010000071.1 GCA_913058295.1 uncultured Flavobacteriales bacterium
TCGTCGGCAGCGTCAGATGTGTATAAGAGACAGGTTCAGATTGGTGTGCTCCTTGTATAAAACTGGAAAGGGAAATTTGGAGTACAGAAGAGTTTAAGGCCTATGCAAAGTATAATTATGTGATGCTAAAAGCTGATTTCCCCAAGAAAAAGAAAAATGCATTATCTGAAGCTCAGCAAGAAAAAAATAATAGTTTAGCTGAAATGTATAACAAAAATGGACATTTTCCATTAGTTGTAATATTGGACTCTTATGGAAACGTCTTAGGAGAAACAGGGTATTTAAAGATAAGCCCAGACGAATATATAGCTAAGATCAATTCATTTTCAAAATAACATTGAAAAATAAAATCTCATTTATTGTATTGCTTCTTTCCATGAGTTTATTCGCTCAAAAAAATTTTAAACGTACCCTTACATTAATGGGCAGTCGTTTCGATATAACGGTTGTAGCTGAAAATAAAGAAAAAGGAAATGAATTTATAGATATTGCAGTTGCTGAAATAACCCGAATAGAAAAACTAATTTCTTCTTGGGATCCAAAATCAGAAACATCATTAATAAATAGTAATGCCGGGATTCAGCCTGTAAAAGTATCCAAAGAATTATACAATTTAATTGAACGTTCTCTAGCTATTTCAAAATTGACCAATGGTGCTTTTGATATAAGTTATGCATCACTGGATAAAATTTGGAAATATGATGGGAGTATGAAACAAATGCCTTCGGAAGATGAAATTTCTAGTTCTATTAAAAAAGTAGGTTTTCAAAATATTATTATCGACAAGGAAAATCAAACCGTTTTTCTAAAAGTTGAAGGAATGAAAATTGGATTCGGTGCAATAGGGAAAGGGTATGCTGCAGATAAAGCCAAAGTGATGTTAATTGATAAGGGAGTAAAATCTGGTATTATAAATGCATCTGGAGATTTAAATGCTTGGGGAAAACAAACAAATGGGAAAGATTGGATGGTCGCCATCACAAATCCACTTAATAAAGAAAAAGCTTTCTCATGGTTGCCTATTCATAATGCTGCAGTGGTAACTTCTGGTAATTATGAAAAGTTTGTAAAGTTTAAAGGGATTCGATATTCCCATATTATAGATCCAAGAACTGGATATCCAAGTACGGGAATCCTAAGTGTTTCCATATTTACCAATAATGCTGAATTTGCGGATGCTATTTCCACATCCATTTTTGTAATGGGAGTGGATACCGGACTAGATTTTATTAACCAATTAAAAGGGGTGGAATGTATTATTGTGGATGAAAATAATAAAGTCATCACTTCTAAAAATATAGAATTAAAAAGAACAGATTAAAATGAAAAAAATATTGTTATTAATTATTGTAATAATTTCTTTTAGCTCTTGTGTAGTAGTAAAGGAATATGAAAAAGTAAATTTATCTGATCCAGATATGAAACTCTCAGATTACTCCGTAGATCGTTTTAAAACAAATGCACTAGTTTATAGAGAAGCAGCCTCAGGGGCTAGTGGAGGTAAAACTGGAGGTGGTTGTGGTTGTAATTAAAATTATAAACTATCATTTTCACAAAAATAAAGTTATAGAAAAATTCATGAAATATTATTTAATACTACTACTATCCTTATTTACTGTAAATGTTTTTGCACAGCAGGATACTACTAAAGTTTATAAAAAAAGAGTTTTAGAAACTACAGAGATAGACTTTCTAATGAGTTATTATAGCCAAGATGGAGATAATGCTTCAGTATCTGGTGGTATAGGAACAGAAGAACTAACAGATATAACTCCAACGATTGTTGTTTCTTATCCTCTAAATGATGATGATGTTCTTACAATAGATGTCGGTATTTCAGCATATTCTTCAGCATCAACAAGTAATATAGACCCATTTGATGGCGCAGGTGAAGCAGATCCGTTTCAAGCTTCTTCTGGAGCCTCAGCAAGTGATTCTTGGGTAGGTGGAACCTTTTCCTATAGCCATAGTTCTGATGACAGAAATGGAATTTGGTCTGGTAAAGTATCCGTATCTAGTGAATATGATTATTTTTCAATAGGAGCAGGGGGGAGTTATACTAGGCTTTTTAACGAGAAAAACACTGAAATTGGTGTTCATGCTAATGTTTATTTGGACACTTGGAAATTACTTTACCCTATAGAGTTAAGACCATTTCAAGAAGAAGGACTCGGTTTAAACGACCCTTGGTTTTCTGATTTTACAGTAGAAGGAAATGCAGATTACGCCCCTAAATTTATCGAATTTGATAGCAAGACAAGAAACACCTATTTAGTCGGTTTTACTTTTTCACAAATACTTTCAAAAAACCTGCAAGGTTCATTATCACTAGATTTTGTTTCACAAGAAGGACTATTGTCTACTCCTTTTCATAGAATAAACTTTGGCGATATAGATGATTCGTTTATAGAAAATTTTCAATTGGCAGATGATGTAGAAAAATTACCCGATACACGTTTTAAGGTTGCAATTGGGGGAAGACTTAATTATTTTGTAAATGAAATAATTTCAATAAGAACTTATTATCGTTTTTATAACGATGATTGGGGTATTGATTCTCATACAGCATCTATTGAGATTCCAATAAAAATCACAGATAAATTTACTTTATACCCATCTTACAGGTATTATACTCAGACTGCTGCCGATTATTTTGCTGCACATGAAGAAAACATATCCACCCAAACTTTTTATACATCAGATTATGATTTATCAGAATTTGATTCAAATCAATATGGTTTTGGGGTTTCCTATACAGATATATTTACCAAAGCACATATCTGGAAATACGGAATTAAAAATATCGACCTTCGTTTTCATACTTATGATAGAAGTACTGGCTTAAACGCTTGGATAATTTCTGGCGCTATAAAGTTTGTAATGCAATAAACATAGTTTAGTTCTGTGAAGAAAACTCTATAGTATAATTAAAACGATATTGTTGAGTTTTTTTATTTTATTAAATTGTAAAGTTGACTTTACAAAAAGTTATGTATATTTGTCATATAGTAAAATAAACTTATTTAAAATGAATATGAAACCAAAAATAGAATGCAAACAAAAACGAGGAGAGAAGTTTTTAAATTTTAAATTACCGAACTATTTTAAAAAAATTGGATGGTTTGGTTTTGCTATAGTCTTTTTAACATTATTTTCTACTAAATTCTTTGAAGGGGATTTAGAAATATTAAAATCGATTCTTAAAAAGACTTCTTTGGTTTTTTTATTAGTTGTTGTTTTTTCTAAGGAAAAAGTAGAAGATGAAATGATTGAAAGGTTAAGAGCCCAATCTTATTCCTTTGCATTTCTTGGAGGTGTACTTTATACGTTAATACAGCCTATTTTTAATTATATTACTTTTTTAATATTTAAACCCGAAAAAGCGGTTTTTGAGGATTTAGGAGATTTTCAAATACTATGGTTTATGTTAACTGTTTATTTGATGTTTTTTTATTATGCTAAAAAAAATAATTAATGAAAAATACATTAAAAGTAGAAAGAGCAATTAACAATTTCACCCAAGATGAGCTTGCCAAAAAAATAGGGGTATCTAGGCAGACTATTAATTCTATTGAAACCAATAGATATGTGCCTTCTACAGTTCTAGCTTTAAAATTATCTAAATTATTTAATAAGCCTGTAAACGACTTTTTTAATTTGGAAGAAAAGGATTAAATTAACTTTAGTATAAATTGAGTAATTACTGATGTTGCTATACTTATCTTTGCACTTTCAAAAATAATATGACAACATTTAAAGATTTAGGAGTTCATGGGAACTATATAAAAGCACTAAAAGAGCTTAATATAAAAACCCCTACCGAAATACAAGAGAAAACTATTCCGGTTTTATTAAAGTCAAAGACAGATTTTATTGGTCTTGCACAAACAGGAACTGGTAAAACTGCAGCTTATGGTCTTCCAGTATTAAATACTATAGATCCTTCTTCCGCTGTAGTACAAGCTTTAATATTATCTCCAACAAGAGAACTGGTTCAGCAAATTAAAAAACAACTTTTTAAGTTTACAAAGTATGCTTCAGAAAAGATATTCATGGAAGCAATTTATGGAGGGGAAAAAATTGAAATCCAAATCGGTCGTTTACAAAGGCCCACACATATTATTGTTGCTACTCCAGGAAGGCTTATCGATTTAATTGAAAAAGGATCGATCAACTTGCGAAGTGTTAATACGATAGTTTTAGATGAAGCAGATGAAATGCTGAGTATGGGATTTAAAAAAGAATTAGATGCTATTCTAAACTATTCCAGTGGATCAAGAAAAACTTGGTTGTTTTCAGCTACTATGCCTGAAGAAATACAGCGTATTATAACAAAGTATATGAGTCCTGATGCAGTTAAGGTTGCTGTAAATAAAGACTCCTTGGTTAATGCAAATATTTCACATCAATATTTAATTACTTCCATTGCAAATAAAAGTAATGTCTTAATTAATCTATTAGATAAGTTTGGAGAGGGAAGAGGAATTGTTTTTTGTAGAACCAAATTGGGAGCTCAAAAATTAGTAAAAGAATTGAAAGAAGAAGGCTTTTCTGTGGATGCTTTAGAAGGGGATATGATGCAAAGAGAACGGGATAAGGTAATGCGAATGTTTAAAAAAGGAACTTTGCAATATTTGGTTTCAACAGATGTTTCAGCAAGAGGAATAGATGTTACAAATTTGGCTTTTGTAATTCATCATCAGCTTCCAGAAAACATGGAATATTATACACATCGTAGTGGTAGAACTGCTAGAGCAGGTAAAACAGGAGTTTCCGTGGCATTAATACTTCCAAGTGAATTGCAAAGAGTACATGAAATTCAAAAAACCTTAGGAATAAAGTTTAAAGAAACTGTTTCATAAATTCATAATAACAATTAGATATGGCATTATCAAACAACGACGTTTTAAAGAAATTAAGAGTAGCCTTAAAACTACGTGACGATGAAATTGTAAATATACTAGCCCTTGTAGATTTTAAAACGACAAAGAGCGAAATTGGATCTTTATGCAGGAATGAGAAACATCCAAAATATGTAGAATGTGGGGATCAAATTCTCCGAAATTTCCTAAATGGACTTGTAATACATCTTCGTGGTCCTATGCCAAAAAAGGAGAAAAAATAATATTATTTTATAAAGGGTGAATATCTCAGATACCCTTTTTCTTAAATAAATTAGTAGGCAGTGTTTTTATTAGTGTAAAACATAAATTCATCGTTGTATTGAAATCTACGAGGAGGAGTGGCTAATTGTAGTTGTTTCTTAGTTAGTCCTAATAATTTTTGCTGAATGCGGTCTAATGTTTTCATGACGTATGTTTTATTGATTGATATTTTCTTCTAACTTACTTTCTGTATCTTCTTTTTGAATTCCATACAAATGTTCTTGTTGTACTCATTTTTTCTGATAATTGATTGCTGTTTAATGTTCTCATGATTTGTTTATTTAATGGATTGATTTTTTAATTATTTTATTTGAAACGTCTTTTTGTATTCCAAGTAAAAGATTTTGTTGTACTTAATTTTTGTGTGATTTGATTGTTGTTTAAAGTTCTCATGTTTTTATTTTAAATGATTATACTAGATAGACGAACAAATTATTAAAATGTTACAGTACTATGTAAAACAAAGTACTATTTTAACAAATTTTAACAATAAACTCCAGGAAATAATGAAGTAGGTGGGGATTTTATATGTTTTTATAAAAAAAAAATCAATGATTAGGTATCATTGATTTGATTATAGAAAGTATCTAGATTATAAAATGTCTGATTTTTTATTCAGTCTATCTCCATATTATTTAGGAATTGGACTGAATTTCTTTAGCAACTTTTTCAACATCGTCTAATACTCTTAAAAGGTTTGCACTCCAGAGCTTTTCAATTTGTTCTTCTGTATAAGCTCTTCGCACCAACTCTAAGGTTACGTTGAATGTTTCTGATGCGTCATTCCAGCCCTCAATTCCGCCACCTCCATCAAAGTCACTACTAATACCAACATGGTTAATACCAATTAAGTTGACTAAGTAATCGATATGGTTTACAAAGTCATTTACATTTACTGCAGGAGGAAGGTTATCAATTTTAGCAACTTTAGTTTTCCGAATACGAGACATTTTATCATAAAAGTCATAATACTCTTCTCTTTTGGAAGACTCTAGTTTATTTACCTCAGTCCAGTCTAAAATTTTAGTTCCTAATGAATCTGCTATTTGATTGCTTATCACCTTTAAAGATTCATTGCGTTTGTTATATTTTTCAGTATTTAAATAAGAGCTAAAAGCCACTGTTTGAACAACTCCACCATTTTCTTTTAAAAGTAATAACTGTTCATCATCTAAATTTCGGCTATGATCACATAATGCTCTAGCGGAAGAATGAGATGCAATTATTGGAGCTTTACTCAACTCAATCATTTGTAACATTGCTTCTTTAGAAGGATGAGAAATATCAACCATCATCCCTAATCTATTCATTTCAGCGATGACAAGTTTCCCTAAATCACTTAAGCCATTATGAAGCCATATATTATCTTCCTCTCCTGTATTACTATCACTTAACTGACTGTGACCATTATGAGCAAGAGACATATATCTTCCACCAAGGTTATAGAATTTCTCCACATTTGCAATATCAGTACCGATAGGATATCCATTTTCGATACCAATCATCGCTACTTTTTTTCCAGCAGCATTAATTCTTCTTACATCATCAGAATTTAAGGCCAATTCTATTTGGTCTGGCGCAATATCATTCACCAATTTATGGATTGCATTAAATTTAGACATCGCATTATCATAAGCATTTTTATATCCAATGTCTGTTAATGAGTCCTGGCCTGTATAAACTATAAACCAAGCAACATCAAGTCCACCACTTTTCATTTTTGGCAAGGTGATTTGCGACTCTAAGTTTTGTGTATAGTTAATGGTATCGGTAAAGTTTTTGATATTAATATCACAATGTGTATCCAAAGTAATCACACGTTCATGAATTCCTTTTGCATTAAATATAAGTTGCTCTTCGCTCATAGGTATTTCTTTAAGGCTTTCTTTAGAACCTTCTTTAGGACTTTCTTTACATGAAATTATGCAGACAGTTAAAAATAGGATAAAACTATAAAAAGGCAGTATTTGATTATAATTTTTCATGATATATTTATGATTAGCTTTTCAAATATAGAATATATTAATTGAATGCATTTTTTATTTCTTCGGAAGAAAAACTAGCTTCGTAGAAACGGTAATGATTTCTTCTTTGTTCATTTTCATTTTTCTAAACTTACCCGCATTATACATTTCCGCTTGATCGCGATAATGATCACTAAAAGGATTTCCAGATTGACCAGTAGGTAATATGCTAATACTGTTTTCGATATCACTAAAATCTATAATTCTCCTTGTAGAAGGACCTGATTTTACATGATAGATTCCAGATTCACTTAAAGTATAACCTCTATTGTCTATGACTTCTCTAGCTCCCTTAATAGGAAATGGCCCTACATTAAAATATTTTCTTAGCGAGGCGACAGTACCCAAAGGATGTTGGTGTTCTAGGGTGTGAACAGATCCCCAGGTCCAATTTTTCATATCCTTACCCAATTGCTTTTCTAAAGCTGCAACAGTTTCTATAAGGGATTTGGAAAGTATCTCTTTTTTGCTTTCAATTTTATCTGAAGTATTAATATCGTCCCACCATATAGATTCCTCTTTATAAATTTGATATGCAATAGTTCTTTTTGCTAAATGCGTAGTATTAAATTGTTGGAATAAGGCTTCTCCAAATTCGTCTTCAAAAGTATTTTTTAAATAAAAATAGGTCCACATATTATATATGGTTGGCGCTACAGCATCCACTGAATTCGTACCATCCCAAAGTTGTAAAACATCTATTGCTCTTTGCTCATTTTTGCTAAAAG
>CAJXRD010000072.1 GCA_913058295.1 uncultured Flavobacteriales bacterium
CGAGGAAGAATAGACATTTAAATTGATATATTCTTTTTTTCAAGGTATTAGACTTATATTTAATAATTATATCTAATCACTAATGTTTAATTTAATCAACTTATTATGAAAATCATCAAAGGTTTAATAGTTATTATTCTACTAAGCGTACTCGTAGTTTCTTGTAAAGAAACAAAAAAAGAAGAGCAACCTGAAGCTATGGAAGCTACAGAAACTGTAGAAGAAACCCCTCAAGAAAAAACTGAAACGAAGTCTGAAGAGGCTGCAGAATCAAAAGAAATGGAAGGTTTCAGTTATGCTGTAAACTATCCTAAAGACACAGAATTAGCAGGAGAGGTAGATGCTTCTATTAAAAGCCTTTTAGAAAATCACCCAGAATTAGAAGCGGATTTTGCAAATGCTTATGGCTTTGTAATTTTTCCTAAAATCACAAAAGCTGGTTTAGGAATTGGTGGTGCTGGTGGAAAAGGATTGGTTTTAGAAAATGGTCATGTTATTGGCTTATCAAAATTAATGCAAGCTACCTTAGGGTTTCAGGCTGGTGGACAACAATATACCCAAGCTATCTTTTTTGCAAATAAAGCAGCTTTAGATAATTTCACCAATGGGAAATTTAAGTTTTCTTCAGAAGCATCTGCTGTAGCATTAGAATCTGGAGTATCTACTAATATTGTATATCAAGATGACGTTGCAACGATTATTGACAGTGAAAAAGGAGCTATGTTTGAAGCTTCTTTAGGTACACAGAAATTTAAATATGATGGAGAAATGTAAACTCTAAAACATAAAATAAATAAAAAGGAATCACATAATGTGGTTCCTTTTTATTTGAACAAACATTTTAAATCTTTAACTGCATAAAATTTATTATTTTTATATTACAACTCTTAAGAACACAAAACACCAACTAATAAATATTATGGATAAATTAGAATTCTTATTGATTATACCTGCAATTATTTATGGTGTTGCTATTGTTGATTTATTAAAGATTTTCAATCATAAAAAAAATTATTTTGAATTGGTAGGCTGGGGTATTTTTTGTTTAGTCGCAATAGTCATTTCTTGGAGTGAAATTTATAATAAAGCAGATATTATTGTAAAAGATAATTTTAGCTTTTATGTTTTGATACTTCAATCTATTATTGTCGCTAGAATTGCTGCTGTTATTACTCCAGAAGAAAAGCATATAAATACTAAGAAATATTTTATGGAGATTAAGAAAAATTTCTTTTTACTTCTAGCTTTAAGTGGTTTTATAAATTTATTGAGCCAATACTTTGTTTTTAACGATCACTCCCCTATTTATTTAAGACCCATCTTAATTTTAATAATGTTGAGCTGTGCATTCTATGATAAAGTTTGGTTTAGAGCTACCATGCTATCCCTTTTATTTCTTTTATCAGGAATATTAATTTTCTCTAGGTATTTGATATTTTCTAGTTAATTCTTTTTCAGAAGAACAGATTTAATAGCCATTCCTGCTTTCCAAAGTACAAAAGCAATAAAACCAACCAACAAGCCCATGATGAGTTCGGTAACTAGGATTGGAATCTTATGAAAGAACTCATGCACTTGAGGGATATTATGTACAAACATTCCTCCTCCTACTAATAACATTGCTATAGTACCAATAATGGCAATTAACTTAATTAATTTAGGTAACACCCAAACCAAACCATTTCCTGTATTATAGAAAGCACTTTTAAAGAACCCTTTTTTATTTTCTGAAATAGCAATCAAACGAAATCCAACATCGTCTATTCTCACCATTAAAGCTACAATACCATAAACACCGATAGTTGCAACAATCGCCACTAAAGACACTACTGCAATCTGAATAAACAAGCCAAAATTACTTACCGTCCCAAGAGCAATCATAATGATTTCTAAAGAAAGAATAAAGTCGGTTATGATCGCAGATTTAATCTTAGACTTCTCAATTTTCAATAATTCTTCGTCGGTTTGTATTTCGTTAAAATCAACGATATGGTTTTCTTTATGAAAAAAAGTATGGATTATTTTTTCGACTCCTTCAAAGCTTAAATAAACTCCACCAATTAATAAAATGGGTACAATTGATTGTGGTAAAAATGTACTTAATAAAAATACAAAAGGGAGTATGATTAATTTATTAATAAAAGAACCTTTGGTAATGGCCCAAATCACAGGCAGTTCTCTAGAGGCTCTAAAACTAGAAGCCTTTTCTGCACCTACTGCTAAATCGTCTCCTAAAATTCCCGCTGTCTTTTTAGTGGCAACTTTAGTCATCACAGCTACATCGTCCATCAAGGCGGCAATATCATCTAATAGGGCAAGAAATCCTGACATATATAAGTTGGTTGAACTTATACAAAGTTAAACTTTTAACTGTTATTTAATTGTCTTTTTAAAAATGGAATTTGCAATAAGAATAAGGATAAAAATCCAACACCGTAAATGGCTGTTTTCGAAAGCTTCATTTCAGGTAGTGCAATATTAAATTTGAATTGCTCTGGAATTGTAATCGGATTTATCAAGGAGGTTTCTGAAAAAACTGGAAAGACAAATAACAATACTAAAAAAGCAACAGTTATTGTAGAAAGCAGCATCCACATCTTTTTTGATATCAAGGGTTGATAAACAATAGAGGCACTAGTAGATTGTGTTTCTATAGCTTCCATGACATTGCTAAAAAAATCTGTAGAGGGTTGGTGTAAACCAGCATCTTTGATAATTTTTTTAGTAATTCTGTCGATATTTTCAGGTTGCTTTTCCATAGTATTCTGTATTATTCTAATCCTTTAAATTGTTTATTTTCTGTCCCAAGACATTTATATTAATAAACTATTCAAATTGACGTCATTAGTATTGTATGCTTCTGGTAAAATATAATGTTTTAATAAACTAAACAATTTTTTTCTGCTTCTATATAATTTCACTTTTACATTGTCTTCTGTTAGTTCCGTTATTTTCGCTATTTCTTTAATGGATTGTTCTTCAAAATAAAAGAGTGTAATAATTGCAGCTTCCTTTTCTGGCAATTCTAAAATACATTTTTTAATAACTTCACTTCTTTCTTTATCTTCTATATAAGTCAATGCATTTTCAATAACACTGCAATCTCCTTCTGTAATTTCTTCAATTAATTCTAAGGAATTATTTTTTTTATTCTTTCTTAAAGCATCCAATGCTTTTCTATAGGCAATACTATACAACCAACTAGAAAATTTTGATTCCCCTCTATAACTTGATAAAGATTGAAATGCCTTTATAAAAGAATCCTGTGCAACTTCCTCTGCTTCTTCACGTACTTTTACAATACGAATTACAATTGTATACACAAAAGCTTGATATCTTTCCACAAGCTCTCCAAAGGCTTTTGTATCGCCTTTTAAAGTTTGCTCAATTAAATATGGGTCAGTGTTTGTATGCATTTCAATATTAGACGCATAAAAGTCTAATTGGGTTACAAATTACTTAAAAAAAATAAAGAATTATCACAAACACCTGAATCTTAATAACTAAAGAATCATATTATAATTTTAATTCGTATCAACACATATATAAATACGTATTTATCTATTACAATTAATTAAATCTTTTGCCTATTTACTTTTGCCTTCTATTTTTATCTTTTCAAAAATAATTAAGATTTTTTGTAACCCATACTCAAATCCTTACGTCTATAAGAAAACGAACAGAAATTTAATTATAAAAAATCAATCATTATGGGATCAGAAGTTATTGTAGTACCTATTGTCTTCGGACTTATTTTCGGAATATTTTATTTGTTTATTTCAGCTAGACATAAAGAACGTTTAGCCTTAATAGATAAAGGAGCAGACGCTTCTATATTTTACAGTCAGAATAAAAGAGCAACCCCTATGTGGAAAGTTATTGTGGTAAACTTAGCTTTATTACTAATGGGTATTGGACTTGGAATTTTTATTGCAGCTATCTTAAGTCAAGTACTTAGTATGGACGAAGACGTTGCATATCCGGGAACTATATTTTTAATGGCAGGAGTTGGATTATTTTCAGGCTTTTACTTTACTAAAAAATTAAACGAAGACGCTTAAAAGAAAAATCATCTAACACTTTTAGTAAATCATTTTAGAAACTCTAGGGTTTTTAAAATGATTTTTTTGTTTCTATTAAATTTGTTTCTGAAAAATAAAAACTACTTTTATTGCCGATCTTTTTCTATTCAAAAAATCTATAATAACTATAATAAAATATGAGTAAATACATTCCCTTTTTTATTGCATTCTTACTTTTAATTTCATGTAAGGATAATTTTAAAGAATTAACGGTAGAAAAAAATACTTTTCATTTAACAACTGAACAATTACTTGAAAATAAAGATCACGTTTTAGATATAGAGCAATTTTATGAAAAAGGAAAGGAAGGTTATTTTTCAGGAAAGGATTCGATCTCTATATATTATAAAATATTTAAGCAAACCAATACCGAAAAGGGAGCAATTCTTATTTCTTCCGGGAGAACCGAAGCTGCAATTAAATACCAAGAGCTTATTTTTGATCTTTTTAATCAGGGCTATTCCATTTATATTTTAGACCATAGAGGGCAAGGGTTGTCAGGTAGAATGGTCGATGATCCAGATATGGGATATATTGATGACTTTCAGTTTTATATTGACGATATGAAACATTTTTATAGCAATTATCTTTTCCCTAACAAACCTAAAAAAACATACCTTTTAGCACATTCTATGGGTGGTGCAATTGGAATGACTTACTTAGAACAATATCCAAATGATTTTAATGCTGCGGCATTCTCTTCGCCTATGTTAGGCTTAAAAAGATTTATTTGTACTTCGGTAAAAATACTTGCTGGAGAAGAACCTAAATATGCCTTAGGAGAAACCAAATACAAAGAAGATAGTACTAGTTTTAAAAATAATACTCTAACAAGTTCTAAAATTAGATACTATAGAATGATTAAAGCTTTCGACAAAAATCCGAAAGCAAAATTGGGTGGAGCATCTTATACTTGGGTAGATAAATCTTGTAAACAATTTGAATATCTTTTTGATAATATAGAAAAAATTCAAACTCCTTTTATTCTTTTTTCGGCAGAGAACGACAAGATAATCGAAATCGCTGCACATCAAGAATTTGTAGAAAAGGCAAAGGAATTAAATAAAAATTGTGAAGGCTATTTGGTTAAAAATGCAAAACACGAATTGCTTATTGAGAAAGACGAATACCGAATGGAAAGCATAAATAAAACACTTTTATTTTTTGGAGATTATTGAACGGTAACATCACTATACAATGCAGTGATATTAATATACTTTGAAAGTGTAGAATTTTTAAGCAAGCTTATAGATTTAGGGTTTTTTAAATTAGAATACCTACTGTCCATTATAAATGAAAAGTCCGTTTTAGGTAGTGTAATTATAGCATCTGTATTTTCTAAGGATATATCTAAATTAGAAAAAGTATCGGCTATTTTATTTATTTGCAAATTACCGATAGCTCCAGATAGACTTGCAGATTCCTCAAGGTTACCTATTAACACATCGCTAGAAACAGCTTCAAGATTGATTTCCTTTACATTTTTAATAGAACATTCTTCTACATAATTTACATGTAAAGATCCCTGCTCCCAATTTAAAACAGAAACGGAAGCATAAGCAGCATTGATGAGGGTTTGGCCCCCATCAATACTATTTGCTGTAAAAGGTGAATAATTTAAAGTCGCTTTTACATTATATGCATCTGCCATTTTTAATTCTCCATGACGAACATTAACATCGGTCTTGGTGTTTTTAGGCATTCTAATGATTATCGTTTTATTTATTTTTTGAAGCTTATGAGAATCTTTATACTTTTCTTCATATTCTTTTTCCATCTCTTCTGCTTTCTTCTCCCATTTGGCTGCATCTTTTTCGTGTTTCTCTGCCCAAACTTCCATATCCTCTTCATGCTTTTCAGACCATTCCTCCATATTCTCTTCTACCTGTTCTCCCCAAGCTTCCATTTTTTCTTCCCATTCTGGACCGTGTTTCTCTTCCCACTCTTTTCCAAATTGTTCTCCCCAAGCTTCCATTTTTTCTTCAAAATCTTCCCCGAAGTTTTCTTCCATTTGCTTTTCGAATTCTTTTAAATACTCTTCTTCATTTTCTTTAAAAGCCTCATAGTCAAAATTTATATTCCCAACGCTTTCCATTAAAATTTCAGGCATTTCTGGCATTTCATGCATCTCTGGCATTTCTGGCATTTCGGGTAAATCAATTGCTTCTAATAATGGAGCTAAAAATTCCATATTAAAATCCATTTCATCTAAATTATAATCATAGTTATAATGTTCCCCCTGAGCACCTGAAGTAATCACTACGCTTTTACTATTTCCCAATACATTAAATTTCCATGCATCAAAATACTTTTGCTTATCTGCTTCGGAAAGCGATTCGTCATCAATAAATGCTTCTACTTCTACTTTGTCTTTATTCCAAGTTTTAAAAATTATATTGGTATAAGAGGTATTTACAGACACTACCATATCTTTGGAAGCGTCAAAGGTTTCTACATACTTGTTCTGTCCGTAAAACAGAGAAGTTGTTAGCAATAGCACTAAGGCTAGACTATTTCTAAATGTTATCAATTTTTTCATTTTCTTGAGTTTTAAATTCGTTTAATTTGTTTTTAAGTTTGAACAGCAATTCCAAACGTAATTTCAAATTATCGATCAAAGCGGTGATGGTTGCCTCAGTAGGACCCTCTTTGTTCAATTCTAAATTTAGTTTTTTGTATTCTTTATCTAATATGCTTAATTGGCTCATATAGCCATCTACTAATTCTTTATTTTCAGGTGCAATCTTTAAAGATGCTAATTGCAAATTAATTCCTGCCATATAATAATCTTCTACTTTTTTAAGATCTGGTGATAAATCCCCTATCGATATTTGACTAGGAGTATCGTTCTTTTTGGTATCTACTTCCACTATCGGATTTGCATTCGTATTATTTATATCTCCTGTAAAATCTGATAAGTATTGGTATCCAAAAAACGACACACTTAACAGAACCAAAGCAATAGCAGCTATCTTAAGCCAAGAAAAAGAATTCTTTTCTTGTGGCATTTCTTTATCTAACATCGCTTCAAAACGGTTTTTATGTCCTTCTGAAAGTTTTGCTTTTCCTGGGTTTTCCCCCTTCAATAAATCTCTAATATCCTGTGCCATATCGCAAATGTTTTAATGTTTCCTTTAATATTGTTTTTCCTCGATGCAAGTTGGTTCTGGAAGAATTTTCAGAAATACTAAGTATCCCTGAGATCTCATTATGATCATAGCCTTCCACTAAAAATAACTGAACCACTACTCTATACTTATTGGGTAATTGTTCTATTGCGGAACTAATATCTGAAACCGTTGCTTCATCACTTACTTCCCATTGTACATCGTCTTCTACAATTTTGAATATAGATTCATCTATAGATTCGGTTTCCAATTTTTTACTTTTAATAGTATCTAGACATCTGTTGATAACGATTCGCTTTAACCAAGCTCCAAAGGTGACGTCCCCTTTAAACTGTTCTAGCTTGCTAAATGCTTTTACAAAAGCTTCTTGCATCGCATCTTCTGCTGCCGCAGTATCTTTCATATACCGCTGTGCCACAATAAACATTCCTTCACAGTATTGGCTATACAAAGCCATTTGTGCTCTTCTATTGTTATTCTTGCATTGTTCAACTAGTAAATTAACTGACAAATTGATGGTTTTTAATTGCTGTTCATACTAAAGACGAGACAAAAATACGAATGTTGCAAAGTTTTAATAAAAATAAAAAAA
>CAJXRD010000073.1 GCA_913058295.1 uncultured Flavobacteriales bacterium
ACTTCGGTTAGTATTGAAAGGGTGTTTACAGATAGTCTAAGTATAAGAGCAATTGCACCAATAGATGAAACAAGAGTTTGGTTTGCAGCTAATAATGGTAAGGTTGGTTTAATAGATAATGGGACACCCAAATTAGCTTCCATTAAATATGAAGATTCCTTACTTAATTTTAGAGCAATAGCATCTACAAAAGAATCTGTTTTTGTTTTGAGTATTGAGAGTCCTGGAGTATTATATAAAATTGGTTTTAGTGAAAATGAGGCTACCAATATTGAAGAAGTTTATGTAGAAAAAGGAGAAAAGGTTTTTTATGATGCAATATCCTTTTGGGATGATAGTGAAGGAATTGCAATGGGAGATCCAACTAATGAATGTCTATCTATTTTGATTACTAGAGATGGTGGAAATAATTGGGAAAAGCTTTCCTGTGATATACTTCCAGCTATAGAAAAAGGAGAGGCAGCATTTGCAGCTAGTAATTCTAATATTGCTTTGTATAAAAACCATGCTTGGATTGTTACCGGAGGAAAGAAAGCGAGAGTATTTCATTCAGAAGATAGAGGCAAAACTTGGGAAGTTTATGAAACTCCAATAGTTCAAGGTAAAGCAATGACTGGAATCTATAGTGTAGATTTTTTAGATGAAAACACAGGAGTTATTTTTGGTGGGGATTGGGAAAACCAAAAATTTAATGAAGGAAATAAAGCAATTACTCATGACGGAGGAAAAACTTGGAATTTAGTAAGTAATGGAAAAGAGCCAGGTTATAGATCTTCAGTTCGTTTTGCACCTGGAAGTGAAGGTAATGGAATTGTTGCCGTTGGATCTCCAGGGATATCTTATAGTAATGATGCAGGTGACTCTTGGATACAACTTTCAGATGAAGGGTTTTATGCAATAGAGTTTGTTAATGATACCCTAGCATTTGCATCTGGTAGGAATAAAATTTCTAGATTGATTTTTAAGGAATAAAAAAAGGAGTACTAATTAAAGAGCTCCTATTAAAAATAAATCTAAACTAAACTAATCTTTTTTTTCTCTTCGTTCTTTTAAACGATCTAATAACATTCTTTTAAAACTCTCTTCGGCTTTATAAAGTTTTATTATTTTTTGAGGAGGTAATACATCTTTTAAATTGACTACTAGCTCTTTTCTGTATTCCAATTCTGAAGTTTTCATCACAAGTATTTTGTCAATTAAAATATTCGCTTCTTCATCGGTTAAAGCATCAATACCGTCATTTCGTAGTTTTCCTTTAAATTCAATTCTATCCTTTTTTCTAAGAGCCATTATCTTTTTGTCATACTCATTAAATACTGGCCAGAATTTCTCAGCTTCAGAGGATGTTAAGTCCAATTGATCGGTAATATGAGCTGTTTTTAATGCTTTGATTTTCTCATGGTTTGGTTTTTGTCCATTTGGTCTTTGTGCAAATAATCCCGAGCTTATAAGTAATACTAGTATTGCTATTTTTTTCATTTTGATGTGTTTTTATTCTATTAAAATAGATGTGTCTTCTATTTGTTCTATTAGGTAATCTTCTATAACACTTTCTGATATGTATTCCTTTTCAGAAATAATATTTATTAATTCTTCATTTCTAAGTAAAGAAACTATATCGTAAGAATCCATATCTAAATTTCCTTCTTCAATATAACTTTCGATACTAGTAAGCTCAATATTACCTATGGTATTTACAAATCCATTCCTATTTGTAATTGAAACTATTAGTGTAGCACATGCTGCAATTGTAATGGCATAGGCTAGGGTTCTTTTTGAAAACAGTTGAATTACCTTGCTTGGATGAACAGTGGTATCGGTATTTTTCAAAATGCTCGAATCCAATTGATCAAAATATTCTTTAGGAGTAGTGAAGCCAGATTCTTTTAGAATTAAATTTTCCCTTAGCTTATGGAATAATCGATCTTCAAAATCCTCGAAATATTTTTTCGGAGTATTAAATCCGCTGTTCTGTTTTTTATCTTTCATTTGTTTCTTTGACCATAATTGTTTTAAATGGTTTCATTTGCTTTAAGGTAAGCTTTAATTTTTTTTACTGCTAAATGATAATTACTCTTTAAACCACCAACTGATGTATCTAAAATTTCTGAAAGATTTTCATAAGTATGATTTTCAAAATATTTCATATTAAAAACTAATTGCTGTTTTTGGGGTAGGGAAGCAATTGCTTTCTGTAATTGTAATTGAATTTCATCTCCTTCAAAATAGACGTCGCTTTCCAATCTAGAAATCAATTGATTCTTCACATCCTCAAAGGTTATATTATTTTGTTTTGCTTTTTTGTTAATAAAAGTAATCGCTTCATTAGTTGCTATTCGATACATCCAAGTAAATAATTTACTATCTCCTTTAAATCGATCTATACTTTTAAATATCTTAATAAATGTATTTTGTAAAACATCATCTGCATCGTCATGATCTATTACAATTTTTCGGATATGCCAATACAACCTTTCTTTATATTGGGATACAAGAACTCTAAAGCCACTTTCTTTCAGTTCAACTGATTGTAATGCTGATATTAATTGTTTCTCTTCAACCACTTAATTAGTTTGTTTAAATATAAGACAATAAAAGAGCTAGATGGTTTAACGGAACTCTGTATTTAACAAATTTATGTTGTAAAATCGATATATTATCGATTAAAGGATTAAAAAACACGATTAAATGATAAAATATTTTTTTTGTAGGAAAAATACCATTACTTTTACTTCATATTGTTATGAATAGGTTTTTTATTATCAGCCCCAACTGTAATAAATGCCTTTTAAAACGGACCGCCGCGGGGGCAGGTCCGTTTTTTTATGGAATAAATTTAGATTTATATATTTGTAGGAATAAATTATAAATCACAATATAAAATCGATAAAAAGCATAATAAATCCGATAAAAAGCATTTTTTATTTGTTTTATTGGAATATCCGATATATATTTGAACCATAATTAAACAGTACTCTCATTATGAGCCCTAAATATAATGAGAGTATAAATTAAAAAGAGCGTAGCCCCAAGCGCTCTTTTTTTATGGAATAAATTTAATAGACAAGCTCTAACCCAATTAAGAAAAGGATCCCTTATTTACTTCTAATTTTAGTTAATGTTAATTATGCTAAAGATTGCATTTTCACTAAATTATAATACACTCCTTTAATTTCTAAAAGTTCTTGATGCTTTCCTTGTTCTACTATTTTACCTTTGGCTAGTACAATAATATTGTCTGCTTTTTGAATGGTAGAAAGTCGATGTGCAATAACAATTGAAGTTCGATTCTTCATCATATTTTCTAAAGCATTTTGAACTAAGCGCTCACTTTCGGTATCTAATGCAGAAGTTGCTTCATCTAGAATCATTATTGGTGGATTTTTTAGAACAGCTCTTGCAATACTTAAACGTTGTTTTTGTCCACCACTTAGTTTATTACCACTATCTCCAATATTAGTGTCAATACCTTTTGGTAATGTTTCTACAAACTCCCAGGCATTTGCAATTTTTAATGCTTCGATAATTTCGGTATCACTAGCATCTTCTTTTGCAATTAATAGATTGCCTTTTATAGAATCATTAAATAGAATAGAATCTTGAGTTACCAATCCTAATAATTTTCTCAGAGAATTTTTACTAATGTTTTTAATAGGTTCAGAATCGATACTAATAGTCCCTTTATTTACATCATAAAAACGAGTAATTAAATTGGCAATGGTACTTTTTCCACTACCACTTTGTCCAACCAATGCAACGGTATTACCTTTTGGAACATTTAATGAGAAATCATCTAATACCCAATCATTTTCATACTTAAACGAAATGTTTTTAATTTCGATATTAGTTGTGAAATCATTTTTTATAATTGCATCTGGTGCATCTTTAATGGTAGATTCTGTTTCTAAAATTTCGAGAACTCGTTCTGCAGCTGCATTACCTTTTTTAACAGAATAACTCGCTTTACTTATTGCTTTTGCTGGAGTGAGAATATTATAAGCAAGTCCCATATAAGCGATAAAAGAACTGCCATCTAGCGTTCCATCTATCAATACCATTTTACCGCCATACCATAATAATATAGCAATGACGGTAATTCCTAAAAACTCGCTGGTAGGGGATGCTAAATTCTGTCTATTTAATAAGGAATTTGAATATTTATAAAACCGGTTAGTTGATTGCCTAAATTTATTTCCAAATATTTTTTCAGCAGTAAAACCTTTTATAATTTTTAATCCGCCAAGTGTTTCTTCTAAAGTGGAAAGAAAAATACCTTGTTCTTTCTGAACTTGATCTGATTTTTGTTTTAGGCTTTTACCAATCCTAGATATCACAAATCCTGAAATTGGAATAAAAATAAACACAAATAAGGTGAGTTTTACACTTATTAAAAGCATCATTAAAATGGTGAATAATATAGTAAGTGGCTCTCTAAATATCAACTCTAATACCGATAAAAAAGAATGTTGGATCTCTAATACATCTGTTCCAGTTCTAGCTAAAATATCCCCTTTTCGTTTTTCAGAATAAAAAGATATGGGAAGGTGAATTGTTTTTTTATAAAGCTCATTACGTATATCTTTTAAAACACCATTTCTTAGAAATGTTATAAAATACATCGCTAAGTACCTGAAAATATTCTTCAGAAAAAATAAAATGATAATTAGACTAATTACTACTAATAGCGCTTTTGAAGCATCACTTTGAGCGTATTCTTGAACTTTAAATGCTAATAGTTCTTGGTAATAGTCCTTTGCATTAGCTATACCTTTATAAACGGGTTCTTTTATTACTTTTAGTTTGTCTTGCTTAAAAAGAATATCCAACATGGGTATTAAAGCAATAAAAGATAAAGCGCTAAAAAGAGCATAAAAAACATTACATATTATATTTAAAAAAGCAAACCTTTTATAAGGATAGGCAAAACGCAATATTTTTTTAAAGTACTCCATTTATTATTTATTTAAAAACGCAATAATCGAATCCATTTTTTTCTGAAGTATGTCTTTAGCATTTGCTCCATTTTTAGATTCGGTATTTACGCTAATATAAAACTTTATTTTTGGCTCAGTTCCACTTGGTCGCATTGCAATTTTAGATCCGTCTTTGGTATAATAGATAAGAACGTTAGAGTTTGGAATGTCAATACTATCTTTGGTATTTGTTTCAAAATTGATTGCTTCACCAACCAGGTAATCTTCCATTTTAACAATTTTACTTCCAGAAATTTCAGCAAAAGGATTCTCTCTAAAATTTTTCATCATTTCTGAAATCTCTTCTGCTCCTTTTTTACCTTTTTTAACAATGGATATAAGGTGCTCTTGATAAAAACCATAGCTAGCGTGAATGTCTTGAAGATAATCAAACAGACTAGAATTGTTTTGTTTTCTTTGAGCAGCAATCTCGCAAACCAATAGGCTAGCGGTAACCGCATCTTTATCTCTAACAAAATCCCCTACTAAATATCCAAAGCTTTCTTCACCACCACCAATATGTTCCAATTCTGGAAAATCATTGATCATTTTTGCAATCCATTTAAAACCAGTAAGCCCTTCTTTGTAAATTACATCAAAATCTTCCGCTACTTTACGTATCAACGGAGTAGAAACAATGGTAGAAGCTACAAATTGCTTTCCGTTAAGTTTCCCTTCATTCTTCCATTGCTCCAATAAGAAATGAGTTTTTATAACCATGGCCTGATTCCCGTTTAAGATGCTAAATCCGCCCTCAGAATTTCTAAGGGCAACTCCTAAACGATCACAATCTGGATCGGTACCGATAACAATATCGGCATTTTCTTTTATGGCTAAGTCTATGGCCATTTGTAATGCTTCTGGCTCTTCAGGATTGGGAGAAGCGACAGTAGGGAAGTCCCCATTAGGTTTTGCCTGCTCTTCTACAACAGAAACATTTTTATAACCAGCCTGTTCTAGAACTTTTGGAACCATAGTAATGGATGTTCCATGTAAGGAAGTAAAAACAATTTTTAAATTGTCTTTTGCTTCTTGTTGGGTATTAAATGTTCCATTCTTTATCGATGCTTTGGCAAAGGCTTCATCAACCTCAGAATCTATATAAGAAATAAGAGATTCATTGGCTTTAAATTGAACGTCAGTATATTGTAAGCTATTTATTTCTGAAATAATTTCTCCATCTTGAGGTGGAACCAATTGTCCGCCATCTTCCCAATATACTTTATAGCCATTATATTCTGGTGGATTGTGTGAAGCGGTTAATACTATTCCACATTGGCAATCTAAATGCTTTACTGCAAAAGATAGTTCTGGAGTAGGACGTAAATCTGAAAACAGATAAACTTGTATTCCGTTTGCAGAAAACACATCCGCAACCAATTTTGCTAGTTCTTTACTATTATGTCGACAATCGTAAGCGATTGCAACTTTAATCTCTTGGTTTGGAAATTGTTCCTTTAGGTAATTGGAAAGTCCCTGAGTGTTTTTTCCAAGGGTGTATTTATTAATTCTATTGTCACCAACACCCATAATACCTCGCATTCCGCCAGTACCAAATTCTAAGCTTTTATAGAAACTTTCTTCTAATGTTTCTGGTTCAAAAGCAATTAGGTCTTTAATTGTTTGTTGGGTTTCTTCATCAAAAAAAGGAGTGAGCCATACATTAACACGCTCTAAAGTTTTTGGATCTACGTATATCATTATTTGTAATTAATTATCGGTGTAAAAATAGTTGTTTTTGTGGTTCTCGCAAAGCCGCTAAGACGCAAAGATTTTATTGGTTCTAGTATAAGTGAAAAGTCCTTGGATATAAGGTGTGTAGAATTATATTTTGGTCACTTCGATACACTTCTCGCTTACTCGAAGCACTCAGTGACCTTGGTGCAAAGTACACTGAGGATCCCAATTTTTTTTTGATGTATCGAAGAGTACGAATGAAATAGCGTTATATTTCTTCTTTAACAATGTAGTTTTTTGAATCTTTTTTACTTCTTAAAATCATTTCTCCTAAAAATCCAGCTACAAAAAATTGGGATCCTAAAATCATAGCGGTAAGAGAAATGTAAAATTGAGGTTTTTCGGTAATCAACCTTCCTGTGGGATTTATAAATAATTTATCAATACCTAAGTAAAGAGCAAAACAAAAGCCTATAAAAATCATGATAGCTCCCCAAGCACCAAAAAAGTGCATTGGACGTTTGCCAAACCTGGATATAAATGAAATGGTAATTAAATCTAAAAAGCCTCTTAAAAATCGTTCCATACCAAATTTTGTTTCACCATATTTTCTTGCTTGGTGTTTTACAACTTTCTCTCCAATATTACTAAACCCTGCGTTTTTTGCTAGTACAGGAATATATCGATGCATATCTCCAGTAACTTCGATGTTTTTTACAACATCATACTTATAAGCTTTAAGTCCGCAATTAAAATCATTCAATTGCACGCCAGAAGTTTTTCGAGCAGCAAAGTTAAAAAGTTTTGAAGGTAAGTTTTTTGCGATTTTAGAATCGTAACGTACTTTCTTCCATCCTGAAACCAAATCGTAATTGTCTTCGGTAATCATTCTATATAGTTCAGGAATTTCATCTGGATTATCCTGTAAATCGGCATCCATAGTAATAATTACTT
>CAJXRD010000074.1 GCA_913058295.1 uncultured Flavobacteriales bacterium
GGCTGTAGGCTGTAGGCTGTAGGCTGTAGGCTGTAGGCTGTAGGCAAAAATAAAATTCTTAATTACAATGCAACTTTTTAACCTTTTAATAAAAGCCTAATGCATAAAGCTTACTTCTTAAGGCTTAATTTACTACTGATTATATCCAAATCGTTTTAACTGACGATCATTACTCCTCCAGTTTTTATTCACTTTTGCATATAATTCCATATGAACTTGTTTTCCAAAGAACTTTTCTAAATCCTTTCTAGCTTCTACTCCTACTCTTTTTATAGCAGATCCTTTATGGCCGATAATAATTCCTTTTTGAGTCTCGCGTTCTACCATGATGACACTTCGCATTCGAATGATATTTTCTTCTTCAAAAAACTCTTCGGTATCAATCTCTACGGAATATGGAATCTCTTTCTTATAATGCATTAAGATTTTTTCGCGAATGATTTCATTTACGAAAAAACGTTCTGGCTTATCTGTTAACTGATCTTTAGGATAAAAAGCTGGGGACTCTGGAAGTAGCTCTACGATTCGTTGAAACACTTCAGGAACACCAAAGTTTTCTAAAGCTGAAATTGCAAATACTTGTGCATTTGGCACCTTATTTTGCCAAAGCTCTAGGGCTTCAGCAAGTAATTCTTCATTACCCTTATCGATTTTATTTATCAGAAGTAAAACAGGAATTTTTGAAGAAGTAATCTTATTAAAAAAGGCTTCATCTTTTAATTCTTTCTCTCCTAATTCTACCAAATACAATAATACATCGGCATCTTCGAAAGCAGATTTCACAAAACCCATCATGCTTTCTTGTAATTGATATGCAGGCTTAATGATTCCAGGAGTATCACTTAATATCATTTGAAAATCCTCCCCATTTACAATTCCTAAAATACGATGACGTGTCGTTTGTGCTTTAGAAGTAATGATAGAAAGACGTTCCCCAACAAAAGCATTCATCAAGGTGCTTTTACCAACATTAGGGTTTCCAATAATATTTACAAATCCCGCTTTATGAGCCATATAATTATTTTTTGCAAAGATACGCTAAACTCTGGGTTTACTTCTAGACCGATCATACAAAACGATACTGCCAGCCACTGCAACATTCAAACTTTGAATAGAAGAGAATTTTACTAAAAAATGAGATTTCTCAATAGCCTGTTTAGTCAATCCATTGTCTTCAGCACCTAATAAATAAACACATCTTTTTGGATGCTTAAAATCTTCTAAAGACTCAGAATCTTTAGTTATTTCTACCCCTACAATACGAGCACCTTTGGGTAAATGCTTGTAAAAATCTTCAAAAGTTTCATAATGAAAATAAGGCAATGATTTAATGGCATTTTGGGTATCGCAAGCCTGATTAGCATAACGGTTACCAATGGTAAATATAAAGTTAGCGCCAAGGTTTTGAGCTGTTCTCCATAAAACTCCCAAATTTTCTGGGGTTTTGCCATTTTGAATTCCTATTCCAAAAAATTCAGTTGTAAAATTGTTGGGTTGCATTTTGCAAAACTATTAAAAATTAATCTTTTATATTTATATCATTAATTTCCTATGATTGGAATTAAATTTCTTAATTATATTTAAAATCTAAATTATGAGATACACACTTTCCAATACTATTAATAAACCTTTAGAAGAGGTGATTGAAAAATTCAAGGATCCAGATGGAGTAAAACACTGGATGGAAGGATTACAAAGAATAGAGCATATTTCTGGTACACCTGGTGAAGTTGGTGCCAAAAGCGATTTTTATTTCTTACATAAAAAGAAAGAAATGAAAATCTCTGAAACTATATTAGAGCAAAACTTACCAAGGCAAATAAAATTTGCTTACCAAAGTCCGATGGGTAACAATGAGGTGGAAATGGTTTTTGAAAAACTAAATGATCACAGTGTAAAGCAAATTAACAATAGTTATTTTGAGTTGAAAGGGTTTATGAAAGTAATGGGATTTTTAATGAAAGGAATGTTTAAAAAACAATCTTTAAAATTTATGATAGCTTTTAAAGACTATGTAGAACAAGAGGTAAATTAAATATTAAATAGCTCAGTTCAATAAAATTTATGAATCAAAAAAAAATTCCTTGGCATTTTCTCTTACTACTTATTCTAGCTGGAGAATCTGTATTTATTCTACCTTTTGTTCTTTCTAGAGTTTTTAGGCCAACAGTGCTTGAAGTATTTGGATTGGATAACCTTGAATTAGGTATTTGCTTTTCTATTTATGGCATTGTAGCTTTAGTTTCATACCTTTTAGGTGGTCCGCTGGCAGATAAATATCCACCAAGAAAATTAATATCAATAGCCTTATGGATGACTGCATTGGGAGGATTAGTCTATGCAACATTCCCTAGCTATACTGTATTAAAAGTCCTTTATGGATATTGGGGCTTTACAACAATATTTTTATTTTGGGCTCCAATGATAAAAGCTACTCGAGTTTGGGGAGGCTCTTCATCACAAGGTAAAGCATTTGGTTTTTTAGATGGAGGTCGCGGATTGGTAGGCGCACTCTTTGGAGCTATGGGTGTATTCATTTTTTCCATGTTTATTGGTACAGAAGTAATAGAGGCAACTGTTTCTGAAAGCAGGTTAGCTTTTAAACAAGTTGTTTTAGTTTCCTCTGCTATTGTTGCATTCGTTGGAATTTTAATTTGGTTGTTTTTACGCTTGGATCGGAAAACTGAAAATGAAATCATCCTAGAAAAAATTAGTATCACACAAATTCGAGAGGTAATTCGTTTGCCTTCCGTAGGCTTGCTGATGATCATTATCCTTTGTGCCTATGTTGGTTATAAAATCACCGATGTCTTTTCACTATATGCTAAAGAGGTGATGTTATATAACCAAGTTCAAGCAGCGCAAGTAGGAACATTTTTATTATTTATTCGCCCTGTTATTGGAGTTTTAATTGGGTTTTTAGCAGACCGTACTCAAACCACGTTTTGGTTGGTTAATAGTTTTGTTGTTTCCTTCTTTGGAGCGCTGTTATTTACAACGGGAATCATAACAGATTCTGCTACAGCTTTATTTTTTATTTCCATATTAATTGTGGCGAGTGGGGTCTACGCAGCTCGTTCTTTATACTTTGCAGTAATGGAGCAAGGCAAAATACCACTTGTACTTACTGGAACTGCAGTAGGCCTAATTTCCCTTATAGGTTATACTCCAGATATTTTTGCAGGACCCGCAATGGGATATCTTTTAGATAATTCCCCCGGAATTAAGGGACATCAACATGTATTTTGGATGCTAGCTATTTTTTCTTTTATAGGAAGTATTGCAGCTTTTTATTATCACTACTTATTTAAAAAAAAATGATATGAAAAAATTAATTTATTTATCTCTATTTCTTTGTCTTATATCCATGACAATTAAAGCACAATCTACTGATGAAAAGTATGGCGAAAACGTACAATCTCTAGATAGTACAATTTCATCTTTATATGCAGTAATTTCTGGTGAAAAAGGCCAAGAAAGAAATTGGGAGTTGATGCAGTATTTATTCCATTCCGACGCCAAATTAATTCCTTCCGGCAAAAACAAAGAAGGAATATATAAAGTACGCTATATGACAACACTGGACTATATAGAAAACTCTGGAAGTTGGTTAGTAGAAAATGGCTTTTTTGAAAAAGAAATACATAGGTCCGTTCATACTTTTGGCAATATAACACAGGTTTTTAGCACGTATGAATCCTTTCATAGTGAAGCCGACAAAGCCCCTTTTATGAGAGGAATTAATAGCATTCAATTATTAAATGACGGAGAACGATGGTGGATAATTAATATTTATTGGACTCAGGAATCGGAAGAAAACCCAATCCCAGAAAAACACTTACCAGTAAATTAATGCAGAATATTCTTGAATTCTCAGGAGGATATCTGTGTAGCGGTAAGAAACCTTCACTGCGTTTCGGAGTGCTGGCTGGATTCATCTCGACTTTTTTCAGTCGGGATGGACCAAAGTAGGAACAGCCCCACTTTTTTCTTGAAACGATTATATAAAAAACATTATAAAGGCTAATATCTTCCTAATTTTAATTCATAATTACTAATGATAAATTTAAAAAAAAATTGTTATTGTATAATTTAGGTTACCTTTATTACATTATTATAAAAGTTGACAACCTTAAATAATGGGAAAAGAAGAACTAAAATATATTTTTACTGAAAAAGAGATTGTTGAAGTTAACGAATTGGTTTGTTTTAAAAAACATATGACACCAATAACGGGTGTATTATTTGGTTTAGATATTAGTGATTTTCCGATGGAGCTAACTTATAAGGATGGTAAGAAAAATGGAGTCTCTAGAGTACGGTATTTAGATGGTCAAATAAAATCCGAGGAGAATTACAAAGATAATGAGAGAGATGGCTTATCTAAACGATGGAATAAAAATGGTCAGCTAAAATTCGAGGGATACTACAAGGATGGGCTCTTGGATGGTTTAATTAAAAAATGGCACAATAATGGTCAGTTAGTATCCGAGGAGAATTATAAGGATGGTGAATGGAATGGTGTATCTAAAGAATGGAATAAAGATGGTCAGTTAAAATTCCAGGGAAACTTCAAGGATGGTGACTTGGATGGTTTAGTTAAGCGTTGGAACGATAATGGTGAGTTAGAATCCGAAGAGAATTAGAAGTGCCTAAGCAATAATAACTATAGAATAGACTCAAAAATTAAAAATTTAAACTCATATTATTAATTATCACCCAACTTAATCAAGACCAATTTGAGGATTAGAAAATACTTGAGTATTGGAAGTATTGACCGTTTACAAAAAATGCAGAAACTGGTATTCCCAGAAAATTTCTTGATTAACCAAAAAAAAATAATATCAAATCTCAAAAGTGTATTCAGTTCTTAAAACAATACGAATGATATCAAAGGATAATAAGGGTAAAACGAAAAACGCATCAACTATTTCTAGTGATGCGTCTTGCTTAGTAGCGGGAACTGGACTCGAACCAGTGACCTTTGGGTTATGAGCTATTATTACTAGCATTCACAACCTATTTACAAGGTTTCCTAAAGGGTAATTCTCGCTAAAATATTAAAAAACGTATGCGTTTTCGTATGCGCAATCTGATTAATAATTTTGTTAAAGATACATAATATTTTAACTCACTTAAGTTTAAAAAAACTACTTTTCCATATACTCTTGCCATTGAATAAGGATATACTTTTCTTTATCATTTTCTATTCTTTTTAAAAACCCATATTCATATACAAATAGATATACATCTCCGCTTTTGTTTTTCCAATAATGGGTAAAGAAATTTGGATTAAAACCTAATTTTATAATTGTGTCTGCCCTAACTGTAGATTTTCCTGACTTATTGTAACTTTTTAAGATTCTTCTATTCAACTTAAGTTGATTATCTACCTTATTATAAAATCTAGGTTCATCTTCTTTTGATTTCTGATAATGGTATGAACTTTTACAATATGGATCGCAAAATATTTTATCTGACCTTCCTTGTAAATCAGTATCACAATTCAAACATTTCTTTTGTTTCATAACTTCAATTTAAACGAACATTATACGCATACTATGCGTATAAGTTACGTTTATTATTATTTGAATTTGTAGTTTTAATAAAAAACCATGAATTTAAAACAACACATTACCTTAAAACGTCTTTATATAGAAGATCAATCATGCATTGGGCTAAAATTCTATGCAAATAATGCGATACAGATTATTATTAAACAACTTAATAATGTTCAATGGAGTAAGGAGTTCACAATGTATTATGTTCAAAATAACAAAACTAATATTGATCAAATATTTTCATTATTTAAAGGAATTGCTTGGATCGACACACAATACTTTTACGAAAAAAATAGATCTAAAGAATTGAATGAAACCTTTGACTCATCATGGGTTAAAGCAAGAAAGCGTCCAGATAATTTTAAATTTTGTCCTGACAATTATCTTCAAAAATTAGAACTTAAAAAATACGCAAACAATACTGTTAAAACTTATGTGTCCTGTTTTGAAGATTATCTCAATTACTACGACCAACAAGATGTTAACAAGTTAGATGAAAATGACGTTAGAAACTATTTGGAATACTTAATAAAAATGAATCGTTCAGATTCTTATTTAAATCAAGCTATCAACAGTATTAAATTTTATTACGAGACCGTACTAGGCATGCCTAATAGGTTTTATAGTATTGAAAGACCACGGCAAAAAAGAAAACTTCCTGTTGTATTGTCAAAAGAAGAAGTCTCATTAATCATTGCAAGTTCTAATAACCTCAAGCACAAATGTATTATTAGCCTATTATATTCGGCAGGTTTAAGAAGGTCAGAATTGATTAATTTAAAGCTTGAAGATATTGAAAGTAAAAGGATGCTAATAAGGGTTCGAGATGCTAAAGGAAATAAAGATCGTTATACTTTATTATCTGAGAAGTTATTAAAGGATCTGAGGATTTATTATAAAGAGTATCAACCAAAAAAATACTTATTTGAAGGTCAAACAAAGGATCAATATAGCCCCAACAGTGTTGGAAAAGTAGTATCAAATGCTGCTATAAAAGCTGGTATAAAAATCCCTGTTTCGTCGCATATATTGCGACATAGTTTCGCAACTCATTTACTAGAATCAGGAGTTGACATACGTTACATTCAACTTCTACTCGGTCATAATTCTACTAAAACAACTGAAATTTACACTCATGTTGCAAAAAGCAGTTTTGATTTTATAAAAAACCCCTTAGATTTTTAATATTTATGTATATTTGAGTGTATATATAGTAAATATAAACACACCAGTGTGTTTATCTACACGTTGTAAAACATTAAAGAAACTTATGAGATTAAAATTATCAATTCTACTTCTATCTATGATTAGTTTGACTGCTATTGGACAAGATGCTGAGAAATTAAATGAACAATCCAAAAAATTCATAGAAACTCAAGAATTTGAAAAAGCTGTTCCTCTTTTAAAACAGGCATCGGAATTAGGAAATGCGGAGTCTCAATATAATTTAGGCTATTGCTATCAAGCTGGAATTGGAGTTGAAAAGAATCCCGAAATGGCGGTTGAATGGTATTCAAAATCAGCTGAAAGAGGTTGGAATGATGGACTTTATGCAATGATGATGGCATATGGTAATGGGAATGGTGTTCAACAAGATTTTAATAAAGCATTTTCATACGCTTTAAAATGTGCGGAAAATGGAGACGGAACCTGTATGTTTAATGTCATCAATTGTTACAAAGAAGGAATGGGAACCGATAAGGATATTGAAAAAATGTTGGAATGGGCCATTCGACTAGGAAAACTTAAGAATCCAGAGAATTTACAAAAAAGTGGAACTATAACATCAACCAGGTTAAATCTTGCTTATATGTATAGAGACGGAACTGACATTGAGCAAAACAACTTCAAGAGTTATCAATGGTTCTTGATTTTTAATGAATTTAAAAAAGACTTCTCATATATTCAACAACAGCAAATAGTAAAGGAAATTCAGGAATTGGAAACTAAAT
>CAJXRD010000075.1 GCA_913058295.1 uncultured Flavobacteriales bacterium
CAGAATCTTCTTGTATGGTTCTACAAAAACCATCCCTAAAATATCCTGTAGCAGGAGAATAGCAACAGGGTTCTAAAGCGGTGCCAAGGATGTTTAGTTCAATTTTTTTCATGGGAGATTTTTGGGATTATTTGGAGTCTTAATCTATGTATAAAACAAAGATATGCTAATAATAGAAGATTGATTTAAGAATTTGCTTAAATGCACGAGGTTTTGATAAGTTAGAAGCATATTTTGTTGGAGCTTATAGAATTCATCTTGTGATGATTAAAAAAAAGGTGAAAAAACCCTCTAGGAAAAGGGGTATTTTCCTAGAGCGAAAAAACCAAAAATATTGGATATTTATTCTAGGAATTGAATTAATGAAAAATTATAGATTTATGGAAAGTGTAAGTATTAAATATGCATTGTATGCGGTTATTATGGCTTCCGCAGTACACGGAATCCTTCTGCTATTGGAATGGATCTTAAACTAAACGTTATTTAGATTAAGGGAATAGCTCTTTAAGACCATATAAAACCTTAGAAGTATCTCTTTTAAAAAAAGGATACTAGTCTAAAAAGCCTGATTCAACTTTAAATAAACCGCATAGTCATCCAAGCTAGTACGTACAAAATCCAAACGGATATCCACACCTGTTATTTGCTGTAACTTATAACGAGCACCTAGGCCAACCGCATTGTACCAACCATCGTCATCTCTAGAATTTACACCATCGCCATAGGAACCTCCTGCTAGGTTTACCAACCCAAAAAAGCCGACGGCTCTAAACCGACTCTGCCCTATGGTATAGCGATATTCAGCTTGGCCGCCCGTCATATACCTCGCTTTTAATTGCCCTTGAGGAAAACCACGCAATATGGACTTCCCAGAAATAGCAGGAAGACCAGCATCTGGAGCAAAGTAAGAAGCATATTCTCCATAGAGCTGCATCGCTAGGACATCTTCTCGACTAAAACCATCGATATAGCCTCGGGCATTTATAATCACCTTATTATAGTCCTGTACAGCACCCAGCCATTCCGGGTAAATATCCCAGCGCGTGGTGATAAATAGGGAATTAGTAGGGTAATACTTGTTTTTACGAGAATCGTAAGTTCCTGCCAGACCAAAACCTCCAGTACGCTCGTTTTCTATCCCGTTTTTTTGTATAAAATCCTCCCCAAATTCGTTATTAGGCTTATAAGTGATTCTTTTATACAATAGGGGAATCCCAGCATAGACGTTTTTATAGACTCGCATCATTTGCAATTGAGAAAATAGAGTGGTATTAATATTATATTCCACATTGTTTCCATCTTCTTCAAACTCATTATTGATCCCCGAATAGGAAAGCATGGTCACCAAACGAAATTTATTATCCCGCAGCCAAAGGTTATTGGTAGCAAATACCGAATAACTATCGGTAGTGGTGTATTGCCCTCCTGCATTTAATTGGGATTTGGAAGCCTGGCTTTTATCCCCCTGATATAAATAGGAAGTAGTTAATCCAAAACCAACCCCCATCAAAGGGGTAGAGGTAATAAGCGGTACAATGGCAAAGGCTTTTTCTTTTTTGACAGAGATGCTATCCTTTTGGGCAAAGAGAGTACTGCTTATGATCAATGCGATATAAAGTAGAATTTTTCTTATTGCCATTTTCCTTTTTAATTATTTGTAAAGCCAATATACAAATAGTGTAGGGGATAGGGAAAGGTTTTATTTAAAGCAATTAGAAATAGCTATTAGTCAATAGAGTAAATTGTTTATTGTGTCTTGGGCTTTGCAATCCAATCTATAAAAATATCCCTGGTAGAACTATCGCCAAAATTGTACTGAAAGGAATTTAATTCTGTATTGTAAATGTGTTATTTTATTTTTTCTATGTAAATATTAGAAGTGCCAATACTTGTAAAATTAGAGGAAGCTACATTAGTATTAGATCTTTTGGTTTGTATACTAATTGTTTGTCCTGCAGTAATATTAAAAACTTCTGAAATGTGCAGGGATGATTCACTATGCTGTGTATTTCCTCTTATATAGCCACTATTTCCAAGAGCACCGGAAGGCGTTCCGTCTATTGCTATTTGCGCTTGAATTGCAACTCTTCCAGATTGGGCATTAGCAACCTCATAAGCGACATTTACATTAACTATATATCTCCCCGTTGTACTTATTGTTATTAAATTTCCCGATTGATTAAATAAATTGTTGTTGTCATTCCACTCAATATTTCCAAAAATTGGAATATCGGTATAAATCAAGGTATTAATATTTGTATTTATGTCTTGGTTACTATATTTTACGGAAGCACTATGAGAAATTTTACTCCAATCTGGAGTTACAGTGATACTGCTATTAAATTGAAATTCATTTAAATCAGTATTATAAACCAACAGGCCTATAGCAGGGTCGACTATATCATCTATTTGTTCGGAGGTCATTCGAGGGAATAGAACACCAGATGTTTCAGAGTTAATCTCAAGTATAGCAGAACTGTCTGGATTTATGGTTCCTATTCCTACTTGCGCTATTAAAGTAGTAGCGCCAAAAATGAATAAACATAAAAAGAAATAATATTTCATAATTTAGAATTTTACAATCCTACTAAACAAAGTTAGATTTAATTTAAATTTTAAATTTAATATTGTGGACCAACGCCATTAATTATATGCCCAATAACATTTTAAAAAGGGTAACCGTAAAAGTTTGTCTTCCTAAAAAGTAGGAAAAATATTTTTCGGTTTAAAAAAAAGCCTCTAAGAAACAGAGGCTTTTAGTTTCACAACAATTTTATACCTTAATTAGGCATCGCTACAGCATTAACCACATGGATTACGCCATTGCTAGCCATGACGTCTGTCGCAATTAATTTACTATAATTATTGTCCTGGTCTTTTAACCATATTTTACCATTTGTGGTCATTATTGTTATTAGCTGACCGTTTAAGGTTGTAAGTTCTATGGTTCCCTTAGCTTCTTTTAAAGCAGCTGCTACATCGCTGGCAACTAATTTTCCTGGTATTACATGGTAAGTTAAAATAGTAGCCAATGCTTTTTTGTTTTTTTCCTCTAATAAAGAGCTTAAAGTTTCCGCATCAATTTTTGCAAAGGCATCATTGCTTGGGGCAAAAACGGTAAAAGGTCCTTCTCCTTGTAAAGCTTCTACAAGGTCTGCTGCTTTTAAAGCGGCTACTAAAGTGGAAAAATCTTTATTTGCAAGGGCAACATCTACGATTGTTTTATTTTCTACAATTTCTGCATTTGCTACAATTTCTGCATTTGCGACAGTTTCTGAATTTGCTACCATTGCAATCTGTGCAAAGGATGCTTGCGAAAAGCCTATAGAGGCTATTAGGGATAAGATAAATACTAAATTTTTCATGAGATTTGTTTTTATAATGTTTAACAAAGATATGTATTAATTAAACAAAAACAAGTATCTGTACTAATTTTAACATTAATATTTTGAAACCATGACACAAATAATGAAGGGCAAGGGAAGGTTTTATGTAAGTGTTTATTTAAAAAAGGGCCTAATTATATGATAATTATCATATAATATTTCTGTCCAAATCCGTATATTTTATAAAAATATAAAATCATGTTATGGGTGATTTTTATACTGCTCTTCGTATCGATAGTAATTTACTTATTATTCGCTAGAATAACCTTATTTATAGATACTTCTACAAATCGGTATTTTATAAATCTACAAGGAATTTGCAGTCTCTATGCAGAAAGAGATGCAAGGGAAATCTTAAAATTGCGATTGGAGGTATTCTTTATGCATTTTAATTTTTATCCCTTAGCACCCGATAAAAAGAAAAAAATAAAACCAGAAAAAAAGAAGAAAAAATCTAGATTCTCCATCACTTTTCAGCAGGGATATCGTTTTCTGAAATCCTTTAAGATCAAACGTTTTTATCTAGATTTAGATACGGGAGATTGTATTAGCAATGCAAAGTTATATCCTATATTTTCATTGGTAAATTTTAAGAAGGGGAATTTTAATATCAACTTTAGGGGAAGAAATAAATTGGTACTGCACATACAAAACAGGCCAATCTATATAATTAAATCATTTATTAACTTTTAAACATGTATTATGGATTTACATCATGAAGAATTAATGGAAAAAATCACGGATTTCTTGAAGTCTGAAACAAAGACGGAAACGGTGATTGGTGCACAATTTGAATTGGGAGAATTTAAATGTGTTCCTGTAATTAAAACAGGGATGGGATTTGGATCTGCAGAAGCAGGACAAAAAGAAACCCATACCACCGAAGGCATGGGTGCTGGAGCAGGGGTAGGTATCGAACCTATTGGATTTTTAGTAACAAAGGGAGAAGAAATCTCTTTTATTGAAACTGGAAAATCCCACGGTTTATCTGCCGCTTTTGAAAAAGTACCCGACTTGATCGAAAAGATTTACAACAAAAGAACTACAAAAGAAGAAGTTCCTGCTTAAAGATCTTTGAAGGCAAGTATGGAAGCCACAGCAAGCGAAAGCTTGTTGTGGTTTTTATGTTTAGATAGGATTTCTCTTTAGGGAGCCTCGAAGGAAATTTTTTGCATTATAAAATTTATGTAACCTAATATGGGAAAGGCTAGGGGATGGGGAGGGCTTTGATTTGTTCCCTTAAGACTGTTTATAGGTAATTATAGTATACTAATTTGTAGTTTATGACTATAATTTAATACCAAGTAGTTCTAAGATTTTTTCTCCAATATTTAAATCTAAATTATTATCACTATCTAAAACAGAAACAAATCCCATTTTACATTGATGCTCAATTTTTTTAGCTTCTTCAGATTCAATAGATGAATAATCCTCTGTTTTAAAGGATTGAAATTTGTTTTCTCTAGGATCCCCAGGATATAATAACATCGCTTTTTCAGCATCCCAAAAACGGCAGTAGGTATACATTTGTCTTAAGTCACTCACCGAAGCAGAAGCTTTCTTTGGCCTTTTCCATTTGGTATCTACAATATAGATTTCAGTACCTTTTTTTAGAACTATATCGGGTTTTAAACTGTTGTTACCCCAAAATGATCTTGATTCTTGCCCTACTATTTCAATATTAGTTCCTAAGCAAGTCTTTTTAAGTTGTTTTAGTATATATCGCTCCCAAAGATCATTCATATCAAATAATAGAGAAAGCATTTTTTCTTTACCACTTGCAATGTCAGGAGAATAATTTAAGATGATCAATCTTGCCAATTCCAATGCATAGGAATAGGGTTCTGTTTTTCTATTATGCTTTACATTATTCAAGTTTTTCTCTGTAATATTAATTACAGATACTTCTGGAAAATTGAGTTGCACTCTTTTTACTTTGTCATAGATTCTACTACCTTTTGTGAATTGATCTACTATAGAAAGTCCAATTAGCAATATTTGGTGAATTAAATGGTCGGTATCGTATACTTGATGTCTCGTATAGAAACGTTCCTTGTGTATTATATTTTTTTGTATGTGACCAGCGAACTCCAATTTACCCTTTAAGGCTTTTGTGTTTTTTGTATCAAATCGATATTGCTTAATTAATCCTTTGTGCAATAAATTTTCGAGTTCGTTTAAATACAATTCAAAATAAACTTCTAATAAATTAAGATGTTGCCTTTTAACATTAGCTCCTCCCGAAGAAGAAGCCTTTAGTTTACCAGAAGCCTTTAGCATTTTTAGTAAAACGCCTTTCCATCTATTGTCATCATCTCCTTTGTCTGCCTTTGGATTAATTTCTATGGTTAATCCATTCACTTGAATAACCCCCACATATTGATTGAATTTGATACCTTTAGAAATAGGTTCAAAATAATTACCTTCATGAAATTCATTGAGTTTTAAAAGGGCATCTAAATGCTCTTGTTTAAAACCAAACTCACCCACTTTTAAGCGTTGGTGTTCAAATACAGATATGACTTTAGTTTTCTTCAAAATTAATCTTCAGAAGATTCTTTATACTTCCCTAAAAGTGTTTTAATAGCTGGTATTACATTTCCTTCATCCACTTTTATCAAGTTATACTTTGGAGTTTTAAAATCCTCAGAATCATCATATTTAAAAGATGCAAATGCAATGTTCTTGGTTTCCGACTTTTTTACAAAACCTTCACCTAGAACCAATCCAATTTTTCCATAATCACCATAAAAATATTCTTGTAATAGAGGAGCTATTTTATCGTTGAATGCATTTGCTAACTCTAGAGGAGAGTTGATATCCATAAAATAAGAATGCCCTATGGTATGGTCTCTATCAATTAAAAGTTCAACTCGATCATTAATTGTTTTAAGAACTTCTTTTAGGTTAATACCTTCAATAGACAAATTAGTTATCACTTCGTAGTCTGGCATCATTTCAACAAACGAAAAACGTCTTCTTAACGCTGTATCAAGAGCTTCAACACTTCTATCAGCCGTATTCATCGTTCCAATAATAAAAAGATTATTGGGTACTGAAAATGATTCTTTAGAGTAAGGCAAGGTAACAGAAAGAGCATTTTTTTCATTTTGTCTTTTGTCTTCCTCAATCAAAGTTATCAATTCACCAAAAATTGCAGAAACGTTCCCACGGTTTATTTCATCAATAATTAACACTCTGTTAGTTGAATTAAAATTTACACTAGGCTTACCAGCAAAGAATTCTTTTTTAATTAATCTAGAATCAATTTCATAAATACTTTGTTGAGATAAGAGCTTATTATATACTTCCTTTATTGGTAATTTTAAATCTTTGTGAAGCCATTTAACTGGCTTGAATTGTGAATACCGAATCGGGGTTTTTGTATCGCAATAATAATCCCCATCAATTACACCAATTGCCTTTATAAATTTTGTGCCATGGGAAGCAAAAACCAATCGGTCCTTTTTTGCCCATAATACAAAACGTTCTATGGCGGATACGTTGAAGTCCATAGGATTTGAAAAATCCATCCCGTTTTCTTTAAACCTTTCTCTTATATCGGTTCTATTTGTAACTCCAGTAAAATCAATATCTTCACCAAAACCAATTGCCATGACGTTATTTTCCATACAATATTTGTAAATATTGTCGTCATCAGATTCTAACGAATTACCAAGAGAAATTTTAACAATATTATCTTCAAACAATTCTTGAGGTACATATAGACTTTGTTTAGAAGCTTTATTGGCCAAATTTTCATCTTCAATAGAATTCACCATTTGTTTAAAAATACCATCACCAATTTCATATTGCAATTCAACAGCATCATTTTCATCTTCATCCTTAAATAAAGTTGGTTTTATTCCCTCAATAAAATCTTCATAACTCAAACTTTGATGAAAAGTTGTAAATACAATTTGTCCTTTCGCTACAAGTTCATCATACTTTTTCATTACGATTTCCCTATTTTGATTTTGATCAAAATTTGGAGCTACTATTTTTAAAGATCTATTGACTGTATTAAAGGTTTTTCCAGTTCCTGGTGGGCCATATAGTATTGCTGTCTCTTATACACATCTGACGCTGCCGACGATCTACTCTGTGTAGAT
>CAJXRD010000076.1 GCA_913058295.1 uncultured Flavobacteriales bacterium
GGGATGCAGGAGCAAAGCGAGTGAATCCTAGCATTATGTAAAACTACAAATCCATCCGCACGCTAGTATATTGTGGTTTCTATGCTTGCCCAGAATAACTTATTGGGATGCAGGAGCAAAGCGAGTGAATCCTAGCATTATGTAAAACTACAAATCCATACGCACGCTAGTATATTGTAGTTTCTATTTTTGCTCAGGAACCCTTCTTGAATTTTCCCCAGGAAACCCTTCTAAGTGTTAATAAGCACCTATGTTTTAAATTTCTAATGCCAAAGATATCTCCCAATAATCAAGCCTCTACTCACATTTTAATTAATTCAAAATAATATTGTTTAACTAAAAGATATAATTGTTAAACATTTAGTATCTTTGTATTCTATTACAGAAAAATATATTTCTAAAAATTTAAAATCAGAAAAAATGTTTGGACTATTTAAAAAAAAATCAGAAAAAGAAAAATTACACGAAGAATATCAAATCCTCTCGAAAGAGGCTTTTCGTTTATCTAGCATCAATAGAAAACTAAGCGACCAAAAAGCCTTTGATGCCGAAGAGGTGATGAAGCGTCTTGAAAAGATGAACTAAAATAAAGAAAATGGCAGAAGAAAAAAAACCAGATAATGTAGTTTTCAATGTGGAAACGCAAAAATACGATGCAGCATTAAAACCTTATGGTACTTCTGTTGGTGCACCTGCAATTAAGACTACAGATACCATTGCTTGGAAGAATAGGAGTATTGCTAAAATAAACCATAAGCTAGGAACTAGGTATTTAGAATTAAAAGCAGAGTATGATAAAATGATGCAAGATTTTGAATACAACCAGCTCATTTTTGATTCCAAATTTACTTTTGAACCCATTATTGGTGAAGTATATCATTTATACAAAAGGGAAAATGGAGAGAATTTTCTTTCCATCATAGCACCAGAGCAATGTGACTTTAATCCAATGGGTAGTTTTTATTTGAATGCAGACCAGATATGGGAAAACATATAAGCTACCATGGCAGATTCAAAACAATTTACCATCATAGAACTAGACCGAATCATTGAGATGGCTTGGGAAGACCGTACTCCTTTTGAAGCGATTCAATATCAATTTGATTTGCCAGAAAAAGGAGTGATTAAATTGATGCGTGGAAACTTGAAAGAATCTAGTTTTAAACGCTGGCGAAAAAGGGTGAATAGTGGGCTAAGTAAAAAACACCTAAAAAAGAGAAGCCCAGAAATCGCCCGCTTTAAATGTTCTCGACAAAAAGCTATTTCAGGGAATAAAATAAGCAAGCGATAAATGGAATTATTTGAAAATCAAGATTCTATCTTTCCAACTGCCCATGCCGAAATCCTGCAACGTGTTCGGCGTATAGACCCAATTAAATACGGTTCTACTAGAAACTATACCAATGGGTCTGTTACCTATCTTTCCCCATACATTTCAAGAGGTATTATCTCTACCAAATACATACTTTCCGAAATTTTAAATCGTGGCTACAGTCCCTCAAAAATTGAAAAATTAATACAAGAATTAGCTTGGCGAGATTACTGGCAACAGGTTTGGATTGCAAAAGGCGATGCCATCAATCAAGATATTAAAAACAAGCAATCTCCTATTGCAAACAGCTCTATTCCAAAGGCAATTGTAGAAGCAAATACCGGTATTGAAGCTATAGATCATGCCATTGTAGCCTTTTATAAAACCGGCTATATACACAATCATATTAGAATGTATATCGCTTCCATAGCTTGTAACATCGCACAGAGTTATTGGAAGGTTCCTGGGCAATGGATGTATTATCATTTATTAGATGCAGATTGGGCAAGCAATGCTTTAAGTTGGCAGTGGGTTGCTGGAGCAAATGCAAATAAGAAATATGTTGCCAATCAAGACAATATCAACAAGTATTGTTTTAGCCAACAAAAAAACACCTTTTTAGATCTGTCTTATGCAGCTCTTACTACTCTAGATATTCCGGAAATTTTAAAAGAGACTCCCGAAATCTTATTAGAAACTCCTTTGCCAAAACAGCGGCCAATCACAATCGCAGAAAACCTTCCTACTTATATTTATAATTTCTACAATCTAGATCCCCTTTGGGGAAAAGAGGTCGAAGCCAATAGAGTCCTTTTACTAGAGCCTTCGCATTTCAAGCAATATCCTGTATCGCAAAAAACAATTAATTTTATCCTTAGCTTTTCCGAAGAAAACATCGTAAATATTCAAATCTATATTGGAGAATTCGAGGACTTAATTAGCAACTATAGCTCTCAGAACATTTACTATAGGGAACACCCATTCAACAAGCATTATACAGGTATTGAAGAGCCAAGGGATTGGATGTTTGCTGTGGAAGGCTATTATCCTTCTTTCTTTGCCTTTTGGAAAAAATGTAAAAAACAGTTGCGATATTGAAGCGGCAGGCCATCAATATTGTTTGGTTAAAACGCGACATACGCTCGCAAGACCACGAACCCTTGTTAAAGGCAGAGCAAGCCGGTATTCCCTATCGGATAGTATATTTTTTTGAGCCTAGGCTTATGGACTATCCAGATACCAGCCCAAGGCATTTACAGTTTGTATACCATTCTATTTTAGCATTAAACAATAGCCTGGCAGATTTTAATAGAACTGTCGATGTTTTTTATGGGGAAGCCATCGCTATATTCGAATACCTAAAAGAAGCCTTTTCGATAAAAAATATTTTTAGCTTTCAGGAAAGCGGTACGCAAAGTACTTGGCAGCGAGATAAAAGAGTAGCTTCGTTTTGCAAGGAGCATCGTATTGTCTGGCAGCAATCGCAACGAGATGGGATTCTTAGAGGGATTAAAAACAGAAACAATTGGAATAAGCAATGGCATAGCAGCATGCATGCACCACTGCTTCAAAACTCATATTCCTTTTCCAATCAAGAAAAGCTAGAACATCCTTTTTTGTTCCCCAAAAAAATAGCTGCTACCTTAAAAGAATATCCCAAGGCCTATCAGCCCGCTGGAGAGCAGAATGCTTGGCGGTATTTAAAATCATTTACCGACCAAAGAGGTTTTAACTACCAGAAACATATTTCTAAACCTAGCGAGAGCAGATTGGGATGTAGTAGATTATCGCCTTATTTGGCTTGGGGTAATATGAGTATCAAGCAAGCCTTTCAATTTATTGGCACACATCCTAATGGAACAAAAAATAGCAGGGCTTTTTCTGCAATGCTAACCAGATTGCATTGGCATTGTCATTTTATTCAAAAATTTGAAGTGGAATGTTCTTATGAAACCCATTGCATCAATAGTGGTTATGAGCTATTGCCACATAAAAAAAATGAAGCCTATATCAAAGCATGGAAAACAGGCACTACAGGCTATCCTTTAATCGATGCCTGTATGCGTGCTGTGGAACAAACAGGCTGGATAAATTTTAGAATGCGAGCCATGGTAGTTTCTTTTTTAACCATGAATTTAGACCAAGATTGGCGGGAGGGCACTTACCATTTGGCAAGGCAGTTTTTAGATTATGAGCCGGGGATTCATTATCCACAATTTCAGATGCAAGCAGGTACTACGGGGATAAATACCGTACGATTATACAATCCTGTAAAAAATTCGCAGGAGCATGATCCAGAGGGGATATTTATAAAAAAATGGATTCCAGAGCTTGCCAATGTCCCTATAGCAAATATCCATGAGCCTTGGAAAATGACAGCTATGGAACAGGTTTTTTGTGGACTAATGCTAGGAGAAGATTATCCAATGCCAATTGTAGACTTACAAGAAAGTGCAAGGGCTGCCAGAGATAAAATTTGGGGACATAAAAAGCATCCCGCCGTACAAAAAGATAAAAAACGAATATTAAATACACACGTAAATAGGAGACATAATGATTTACACTAAGAAACAAATCGAAGAACTGGACCGAATCACCAGACTAAAAATCATCAATTCGGTGAGTGGTATAAAACCTGCCAACCTTATCGGTACTATTAACAGTAAAGGGGAAACCAATCTGGCGGTATTTAGTTCGGTGGTACACTTGGGAAGTAATCCACCACTTTTGGGCTTTATTTCGAGACCTAAACGAGAAGATTTTGGACATACCTATCGCAATATTGAAGAAAACGGACAGTATACCATTAACCATATCCATCCAGAATTTATTAAAAATGCCCATTATACTTCAGCGAAATTTGATGCCTCTATTTCAGAATTTGAACGCTGTAATCTTTCCGAAGAATACCTCCAAGATTTTAAAGCCCCTTTTTTAAAAGAAAGCTCTTTTAAAATGGGCATGTCCTTTAAGGAAGCCCTAGAGATCAAGTCTAATGGCACTGTTTTAATGGTTGGCGAAATAGAATATTTACTATTTCCCGATGCTGCAATAGTAGATAAGGAGATTGATTTAGAGCTGACGAATAGCGTTGGGATATCCGGCTTAAACAGTTATTATACCTTAAAGAAGTTGGACAGTTTTCCCTTTGCAAGAGTAAAGGAAGTACCAGAATTTTAGAAATGAAAAAACAAAACCTCCCTCAAAAAATCTGTTTGGTTTGTAAACGTCCATTTACTTGGCGTAAAAAATGGAAAAAAGATTGGGATGAGGTTAAATATTGTAGCGAAGGTTGCAGAAAAAATAAATGAAAAGTATCCACATTATATTTCCACATCAATTATTTCAAGAATCCCCGCTTTTTGAGATCGATGCCCCAGTATATCTTGTGGAGGAATTTTTATTCTTTAAGCAGTACGCCTTCCACAAACAAAAAATAGCCTTTCATAGAGCGACCATGAAAGGGTATGCAGACTTTCTTCGGGTAGAGAAAAACCTGGAGCTAACTTATATAGAAGCTATAGAAGGTGTTTCGGATATCCGATTGCTTATCCCCGAATTAAAAAGCCAAGGGATTACCCATATCAATTATATAGATCCAAGCGATAATTGGCTTCAAAAAAGATTGGATAAAAGTATGGAGGAATGCGAAATAAGCAGCAAGCAATATCCTTCGCCTTTATTTTTAAATAGCAAGGAGGACTTGGAAGTTTTCTTCCGAAGGGATAAAAAGAAATACCTTCAAACCAGCTTTTATATAGAGCAGCGTAAAAAGCGGAATATCCTTATGGATGGGAATGGAAAACCCAGTGGAGGAGCTTGGACCTTTGATAGTCAAAATAGAAAAAAGTATCCTGCTAAAAAGGTACCGCCATCTGTTCAATTTCCCGATGTGGATGCCTATTATACAGAAGCCAAAGATTATGTGGAAAAACATTTCTCCAAGCATTTAGGAAGCCTTACAGAATATGCCTTATACCCCAACAGTTTTAAAACTACCAAGCTTTGGCTGCATCAATTTTTTGAGCAACGCTTTATGGACTTTGGGATATATGAAGATGCTATAGTTGCAGAAAACTCTATCTTAAACCATAGCATACTATCACCTATGCTAAATGTAGGTTTAATTAGCCCCAAAGAAATTATAGAAGCTTGTTTGCTTTTTGCAGAAGAAAATAAGGTGCCCATTAATTCTACCGAAGGTTTTGTTCGACAAATAATTGGGTGGCGAGAATTTATAAGGGGGATATATGAAGCCAGAGGAACTGAGGAGCGTACTACTAATTTCTGGAAATTTAAAAAGAAAATACCCGCTTCCTTTTATACGGGTACCACAGGTATTCCGCCTATAGACATCACCATTAAAAAGGTATTGCAGACGGGTTATTGCCATCATATAGAACGCTTGATGGTTTTGGGAAATTTTATGATGCTATGCGAGTTTGATCCAGATGAGGTTTACCGATGGTTTATGGAGCTTTTTATAGATTCTTACGATTGGGTGATGGTAACCAATATTTATGGAATGAGCCAATTTGCAGATGGAGGTTTAATGGCTAGCAAGCCTTATATAAGCGGGAGTAATTACCTGATGAAAATGAGCAACTATAAAAAGGGAGAATGGCAGGCCGTTTGGGATGGTCTCTTTTGGCGCTTTATGCATTGCCATCGCGATTTCTTTTTATCGAATCCCAGATTGGGAATGCTGGTGCGAATGTTCGATAAAATGCCCATTGAAAAACAGCAAATGCATATTAGCAATGGAGAAGCCTATTTAGAAAGCTTGGCATTAGAGAAATAATATTGTTTAATTTAAAAAAAGGAATATGCTATTTAATACATCATACACCAATAAAGACTATACCAGAGAGAGTACTAAAATAGTAGGTAGCGCATATTCTTTTTTCGAAAAAATAAAAATGGGGGGGATCGGCTCTAGTAGGTTTATCATCGAGGAGCTAAGTGCTAATTTACAGCCTAAATATTTACAAAGCACAGCCATTAGCTATGCAAATATCGAGCTAAGACCTAAGGGAATCATCATACATTTTGCAAATAGGCTAGACCGGTATTCCTGGGTTATTCCCTATTATCGATTGGTTATTTACCGCAGCAAAACCTTTAGTTTGCATGCTAATGGAAACTTTATAAAGTGCAAGAAAAATAAAAACTATCGGAACAATAAAAAGTTTATCGATAGGATGATGAGCTTAAAAATAGACCACTTAAAGTTAGGCTATTATGATGCCTAAAGTGTTTTAGAAGTTTGATGATTCTTGAACCACTGGGTTTGGTGGTAGGCAGATAGTAATCGATAAGCTCTCCTTTTTCACTCACTAAATATTTTTGAAAATTCCATTTTACTTTAGAGCTCTTTTTACCGTTTAGATTTTTAGAAGTAAGCCATTTATACAAGGGATGCTGATTTTTTCCTTTTACATCTATTTTTTCGGTAAGTAAAAATGTAATGCCATATTTTAAGGTGTAAAATTCTTGAATTTTCGAAGCCTCTCCTAGCTCTTGATCCCCAAATTGATTGCAGGGCGAACCAATTACCACCAGTTGCTCTTTATATTGATCGCTCAAGTTTTGCAATTCTTTATATTGTTTTGCAAAGCCACATTTAGAAGCTACATTCACAAATAGTATTTTCTTATTCTTAAAATCGGAAAGATAAATAGGTCTGCCGTTTATACAATGGATATCTATACTATAGACGCATTCTTTTCTGTTTAAGCCCTGGGCTTTATATTTATTTCCAAAATCACTATTCATATCATAAGTGGAAATAGATCTTCCATTTATACTATGGTTTTTGACTGTAGCTATGGCTTTTGTTTCTGTAGGGTTTATTTGGTATGATTTTGCTTTATAAATGATTTTCATATTTATAATTTAAAAGAGCAATTGCGTCTCTTTTTCAGAATTAAAATTTTTTAAGTGAAATCTTTTATAATATTCCCTTCACAAATATCTAAGCTATACATGAGCTTCATATTTTTGCAGCAATTCTAAAGCAGTATGCTCTAATGCTTTTTGATGGGTAGCTTCCAGAACTACAAATGGCGCCTTG
>CAJXRD010000077.1 GCA_913058295.1 uncultured Flavobacteriales bacterium
ATGGATCACATTATTGGCCTTAAATTTGGTGCGTAGGGTATTGATGTTTTTTTCTATAGAACTTAAACTGCTAGGGCTAATATTATTGGAATTAAAATAAGTGCCAATCTCTTTTTGAGACAATCCCATAGACAATTGCTTTACCAATTGGAGATCGTATTCTTTGATCTCTAAATCGATATTGGGGCTTAGGGCATTTGCTACCTCTGGAGATACATAGGTTTTGTTTTCGGCTACCTTGGCAATGGCTTCTTTTAATTCGATTAATCCTCTTCGGCCTTTGCAGACATAGGCTTCAATTTTAAAATCGTTAACTAACCTTCTTACTTTCTGAAGGCGATCTTCTATAGAGTAGGCGATGATCTTTACATTGGGATGTTCCTTTTTTAATACCTGTATCAGCTCTTCTCCAGAGCTGTATTTTTGTTTTCGATGGTCGCTTTTAAAGGATAAGTCGGTAATTAATAAATCGAATGGAGCATTGTCTAGTGCGGCTTTTTTTACCTTTAGGTAGGCATCGTCACAATATTGCACCTGGTCTACATCCTTTATATGTAAATCGGCAAGTACAGAGAGTACTCCCTTGTTAATGGCGTCTATATCTTCGGCTACTAATACTTTGTCAAACATATTATATCCTGATTTTTACTTTAAAACCCTTGTCTATTTCTGTTTCAAAAATAATTGTTCCACGGATAGACTCCATACGGTTTTCCACATTTTGCAATCCTACTTGCTTTTTTAGAATAGTTCCTATTCCATTATCACTATAACTAATATGGATGCTATTGCCTTCTTGCTGAAAGCTTAGCGCCACTATAGAGGCCTTGCTATGTTTTTTCATATTGGTCATTAGCTCTTGCAATACCCTATATAGCGTTGTTTTTTTATAGCCCGAAATAGCATTCCAATCTATGGCATTTAAATCTTTGGTGATAATGCTACTATTTTTTGTTTTATAGTTGGATAAAAGGTCCTTCAATAATTCATTATAATTGGTGTCTACATCTATAAAGCTGTTTTCTTGGGAAATGTCTCTGGTCTTGGAATAGATATTTTCTAAATCGTCTAAAACCTGGTCATCAGGGTCTTTTTCATTTTGCAGCTTCGTCATTACTTGATAGACATCATTGGCAACCTCATCGTGGATCTTTTTTGAAATTCGAGTTTCGGTATTGTATATTTCTTCTAGTTTTTCTTTCTTGCTTTTGGCTTTCAATAAAAAATAAACCAAAATAAATACGATCATTATAAAGATTGCAAGACTCTGATAAATAAATTTTAGGCGCTTTTCTTTTTCTTTTTGCAATTCATTTTCAATGGCAATCTTTTCTTGCTTATCGTATCGGTATTTATTAAATGAATAGTCGTTTTTTTGAATTTGCTCCGCTTTATGAATGCTGTCGGTTAATCGCTTGTATTCTATTATTTTGGCATCCTCAGTCAATTCGGTATGCAATGCCAAAGCATCCTGCAGATAGGGCTTATTGTTTAATTTTAGCACTGCTATATAGGCACTATCGGCATATAATTGGGCTGTCTTTTTATCTCTCCGATCCTTATAATAATGAAATAGGTTTTTATAGCTTTGATAGATTCCGGTATTATTTTCTTGCTCTTTTCTAATGGCTAAGGAAGTATTTAAATTTTGAAGGGCATCTGGATGTTGGAGTTTGCTTTGTACTGCGCCCAAATTATTTAATACCCTTGCTTTTTGAAGGGGATTGCTATGGTTGAGGCTTTTGGTATAAATCATTTCAAATTGATCCAAAGCCAACTCATATTCTTTTAGATCGAAATAGATATTCCCGATATTATTGATGATGGTGATGCTATCTTTTTGAGTTCGGGTGATTTGTAAGGCTTTTTGATAGACTTCAATTGCCTTATCATAGTCCATAGAAGAGCGATATACAATTCCCAAATGTGTTAGTAAACCATACCTCGCTTGCTTTAGGGTGTCGTTATGCTTAAATTTATCTAATAATTCTAGGGCCTCTAGACTTGTTCCTTCACTTTCGTGTAACAAGCCCATTTTTAATTGACTAAGCCCCATCATTCTAAGATCGTTTATTGCTCTAAGAGTGTCTTTCTTTAAAAGGGATTGGTCTTTATGCTGCTTATAGAATTGGTATCCGGAGGATAAATCGGAATTCTCTTTCGGATCTATAATTTTATAATAATAATAGGTAGCACTGTCTTTTTTTTCTTGCGCATAGGAAGTATTCGCAGAAAGTAGGATACAAAAGACTATAAAACCAAAAAATAGGGGCGTATTTTTCATCGGTATAATTAATAGCAATAATTTAAATTACTCAAATATAATATTTTCATCCTTTTCGAACCAAGAGGAATAGTATTCCTGATGAATTTTTTCGATAAGGCTACGTTTTACTTTTAGAGTAGGGGTTGTTAATCCGTTAGCGACATTCCAGACTTCCTTCATAATGACCACTTTTTTAATTTTTTCATGCTTCTCGAAAGCTGGATTTACTTGTTCTAAGGTCTTAAGCAATCCGGCAACTAATAGTTCTTTAGTTTTGGCCTTCCCCAATTCAGATAGAGTAACCAATGCTATGGGCTGTGGAATTCCAGTACCTACAATACAAATTTGTTCTATATCTGTGTTTTTAGACATCTCCAGTTCTAAGGGTGCAGGAGAGATATATTTACCCTTATCTGTTTTAAACTGGTCTTTCACTCTACCGGTAAGAGTTAAAAATCCATCATGATCATATTCTCCAATATCTCCGGTTTTAAAATAACCTTCTTCATCAAAAGCAGCAGCAGTAATTATAGGGTCTTTATAATACCCTTTCATCAAGCAATTGTTTTTAATACAGATTTCCCCTTGTGGAGAAAGTTTGATTTTTACATTGGGCAGCGCCTTTCCTACCGTCCCAACCTTATTTGCAGCTGGGGCATTGGTATGCGAAATGCAACAATCTTCTGTCATGCCATAAATTTGAAAAATGGTAATGCCAATGCTTTCATACCAGTTTACTAAACTGGATGCTATTGGTGCTGCTCCCGAAACAATAAACGCTGCATTTGCCAGGCCTAACTTCTTTTGTAGTTTTTTCTTAAGGATGCCATTTATAATTGGAATTTTAAGAAGTAGGTCTAATTTTTTCTGTGGTATTTTCTCTATAATTTTTTCTTGAAACTTGCTCCATATTCTCGGAACTGCAAAAAATAAATGGGGTTGGGTCTGTTCTAAATCATATGCAAAGCTTTCCAAAGACTCCGGAAAAGATACTGTTGCGCCATTTACAAAGCTCATGTTTTCTATAAGACGTTCTGCTACATGAGCAATGGGTAAGTAGGAAAATAACTGGGAATGATCTTCTAAAGGCGATACGGTTAATAAAGCTTTTACACTTAGCATAATATTATTTACACTATGCATTACCCCCTTTGGTTCTCCTGTGGTACCAGAGGTATAGATAATGGTATACAAATCCTCGGGTTTTTGCTTATAAATGTTTGTGATTTCTTGTTCTTTTGAAACGATATCTTCCCAAAGATTATCCTGATGCTCGCCATAGAGGCCTACACAAATTTTTGGGATGTCTGGAATCCCCGATTGCTGAGATTCAAAATCATCTAGCTTTCCTATAATAATCGCTTTGGTCTCACTATGGTTTATTATTTGACGAATACTAGCGGCATTAAGAGTAGGGTATATAGGTATAGAAACATGTCCAGACATCATAATCGCCAAATCTGCCATATACCAATGGGCACAGTTTTTAGATAGCAAAGCAATATGACTTCTTTCGGGTAAATTATAGTTTTTGATAGCCTTGGCAATTTTACGAGATTCCTTTCCTACTTCAGAAAAAGTATAATTAATGATTTTACCATGAAGTGGCTGTTTTAAAAATACCCCTTTTGGTGTTTTCTTTTCCCAATATAAAAAGGCCTCTAGAGGGGAATTAAAATCTTTCATACTATTATTTTTCTATCTTATAAATGGATGCTTATATAAGCATGTTCCTTTAATTGTATTTGATAAGTTTATTCACTTGGCCTTCTATATGTAAATAATAGATGCTAGGGGGAAATTGTGACAGGTCGATTTGTTTATGATTCCCACTTAGAGACCCTTTTAAAACGATTTGCCCTAAGGGAGAAATAAGTTGAAAATCAACGTCCTGAAGAATCTCTATATGGACTATGTTTTTCGTTGGATTAGGGTAAAGACCTATGGCCAATTCTGGACTTGTAAGTCCTAATAATTCACATTCAAAATCTTGCTCAACCTTAGATGCAGATGGTGGATTTACTAATAGCTCCTCTGTTAATAAGGGGCAATAACAATCATTTTCTTCTACATATAGTTTCAGCCAGGAAAGCGCAATTTTACCTACAGAACCGTTTCCACCATTGGGTGTGTTTGCAACGGAGTGATTGCCGTTTGCAATTTCGAATAGTAGTTTGTCTGTTGCATCTGGTGTTACATTATAATGTACGTCTGCATGAATAAAAGGAGGGGCTACAGTATCGTTCTCCCCACTAAATATTAGCACAGGACTTTGATGGTCGAGCTGAGGGTTAGGGAGCCATGGACATAAGGCAACAACACCAGCAATAGTATTATCAAGTACCGCAGCCCTTTGTGCACCACCACCACCCATGGACCAGCCACTTACGGCTAATTGTTCTAAGTTAAGGGCTCCCTCCAGTGGAGAGGAGGCTCTAATGTTTTCTTGCTTTATGGTTTCTAAGGCGTCTATTAAAGCTATAGCTCTTGCTTCTGGAAGATCAAAAGTAGAATTCGTGCCTATAATAATAGTAACAATTCCGTGAGATGCATAAAAAGGGCCCCATTCTTCAACACTTTCAGGAAGTGCTGTATATCCCGGTACGATTGCAATACTCGAGTAGGGTGCTGTTGCATTTGTAGGATAGTAAATAGTGGCTTCTAAATAATCTGGCCCATTACGGATTCCATCTACCTCGGTGAGGGTTTCTACGGCAAAAGGTCCAGGATTTGTAAGGCTCTCCACCGTAATATCTTCACACTGGGCAAGAATAATATTGGAAAATAAAAAAGCGATAAGAGTTAATTGTAGGGCTAATTGTAATCTTAATTTATTTTTCATCCCACTAAAGTAATGCGAATTATTAAATTTAGTTTCCATTTTTTAAGGAAAATGATGGCGGGATTAAGTCCAAATTAATAAGGTAAAAAATTGATAAATAGAGGTATCCCTTAATTAAATTGTATCTTGACATTCTAATCAACACATAATAATTATGAAAAACATCATGAAACCATTAATCTTACTAATGTTTGCCGCTTTTATTTTTACGGCTTGTACAAATGCAGAAAAAGAAGTAAAAGTAGAAGTAGAAGTTATTGATATGGAAAAAGTCAGAGTTGAAATCCAAGCCATGGAAGATGCCTATGCAGCAGGTGAAAAAGCAAAAGACGCCGATGCTGTGGTAGCGTATTACAGCGATGACGCTATAAGTCATGGCCGAAACGAACAACCTAGTTCTGGTAAGGCAGCCATTAGAGAGGGTCTTGCAAAAAGTATTGCAAAAGATACCACAGGTACTTATAATGTATATAAAGTGGTAGACTTATTTGCGGAAGGGAATACTGCTCTTGAGATAGGTTCTTGGACTGAATATGATTCTTCTGGTACTGTAAAAGATAATGGACATTATATGTCTTATTTCGAAAAACGAGATGGAAAATATATTTGTGTGCGAGATATGAGCACTACTACATCCCCTCTTAAGACCGGTATGTAATTTATAAAGTACCGCTAGCTATTCATTTAATTAGTGCTAATAGTATTATATAAAAAATCCAATCTAGAAATAGATTGGATTTTTTTCATTCCTCTAAAGCAATTCCTTTATATTATTTTTTTCTGAAAATGTAGAAGGAGGAATGCTTCTATAATTTTCTTTACTTTTGAATCTGGCTATGGGAAAAACAGGAAAAGAGAAAAACACTCGTAATAAGGCGAAACATACAAAGTTGATGGATCGTAAAAAGAATAAGTTGCGAAAAGAAGAAATGACCCGTAAGGAAAAGTTAAAGGAAATTATGAAAATTGCCAATCAGGCAGAGGAAGATAAAAAGGAAAGCTAAATTCTAAAATTTTCTCTAAAGCCGCTTATCTTCGCAAAAAAATCTTAGATGCTAAAAGCTGTTTTATTCGATATGGACGGGGTCATTGTAGATACCGAACCTCTACATTGCAAAGCCTATTTTAAAATGTTTGCTGCAGTAGGTATTACAGTATCCGATACCTTATACGAATCTTTTACAGGCCAATCTACCATCGGTATTTGCAGGCAACTTTGTAAACTTTTTAATTTAAAAGAAGCTCCAGAAACTTTAGTGCAGCTAAAAAGAGATTTTTTTAAGGATCTTTTTTTTAAGGACGATAGTCTAGGTTTAATCGATGGTGTTTTGGAATTGATAAAAGAATATCATAAAAATGGACTAACCTTAGTGCTGGCATCTTCTGCTTCTATGGTGACTATTAATAATGTATTTGAGAAGTTCGATCTAAATAAATATTTTATTGCCAAGCTCAGTGGTGCAGATTTAAAAGCTTCGAAACCACATCCAGAAATATTTTTAAAGGCAGCCATAGCTTCTGGCTTTGCCAAAGAGGAATGTATGGTGATTGAAGATTCTACCAATGGAATTGCTGCCGCAAATGCTGCTGGAATATTTTGTGTTGGCTTTAAAAGTCCCCATTCTAAAAATCAGGTTTATGATCGTGCAGATTTGGTGATTTCTAGTTTTGGGGAGATTGGCTATAAGAAGGTTGTTGGATTAGTGTGAACTGAGAATTGAATGGTGAAAAGGGTTATGAATAAAGGAAAATTTTAA
>CAJXRD010000078.1 GCA_913058295.1 uncultured Flavobacteriales bacterium
CAAATGAATCTAGAAACTCATCTTTACTAGCTTGTACGGAGTATTGACCAGTAGGCACATCTTCAATTATAAATTCACCATCTTCATTTGAAAAAACAGTAGACGAAGCTGGATTTGTAGTTATTTTTACGTCTTCTAAGGGAGAGTTATCTCCTTTTTTAACAACGGTTCCTGTTAAAGTCCCTTTACCATTTTCATTTATGGTATCCTCAGAACAAGACTGAATAAATACAATAAATAAACTGCCTAATATTATTTTTAATAAAACTTTCATTATTTATTATTTAGTTCTGGGTTAACAATCTCTTTTTCTAACTTTTCTCTTCCGAAATAATAGTTAATACCAATCCCAAAATTGTAATAATAATCATCCCTTTTCCCATTTTCAACTAGATCTAAATTATCTGAGAATGTCATATTGCTTTCAGCATAAGCCTTTATCCCTACTGCATCTGAGACATAAAACAAAACACCTAATCCTCCTTGAATCTTTTTTGGTGGGGGATTTACTTTACTCTTGTCTGGATTATTTCTGGAATCTTCAATATCGAACATCATCCCGAATCCTCCATAAGCATAAGGTGTAAATTTATCAAAGGGCAAAAACACAAATTCTGCATTTAATGCAACATCAACAAATTGTCTAGAAAAGGTCTCTCCCGACTTAATCTCTAAAAATGAAGTGTTTAAATTTAAATGAAAGTAGTTCGTAAATTTCCTAGAATATCCTAGGGTAACACCAGGAGTTACTTGACTATTCGCATAATCTCCCTTAAACAAGGTTCCAATTGCTGAAAAAGAAAAAGTGTTTGAGTAATCCCTTTCAGTTTGTGTTCTATTATAAAGAAGTTTTGACTCTTCCATTTCTTTTTCTTCCAAATACTCTTTAACTAATAAATTATTAGTCATTTCTCCTTCTTTCGCAGTCCATAATTTATCTTGTATCCCTTCAATAATTAATCCTTCTACTGCTTTTTCAATAGCATCTTTTAGGGCTAATTGTACAGGTTCATTTTTTGTATAACCCATTTCAACTTCTAAAAGTCGTTGAAAATTTACATATCTAAATAAACTAGCATCTACAGCTTGTGATAGTATTGTTTTTGAGACATAGATCGTTTTTAAAACTTTCCCGTTTGAGGTAGAAACCGCTCTTAAATAAACCGTTAATCTATCTTCTCTATATTGTGTAGAAGCACCTACTCCAAAATATCTAGCTCCCATACCTCCTGTGATTATATTTGTATCGTAGGAAACAATTCCTCCTTCTAAGAGAATACCTGCATATAATAAAGGAGGTAATTTAGGCTCGTTATTATTACTGTTTTTTTGATACTCTTTTCTGGTAGAACGAATTATATTTCTTTCATTTAAAAGATTTGCTAAATTCTCTCTTTCAATAGGAGTAAACCATTTAGAATCTTCCAATGCTTTTATCAGCATCGTAGTTCCTCCTTGAGACACTGCAGTACTAAAAGAGTTTCCTAATTCTACATTTTTATACTGCCCCGTTTGATCTTTAAAGTTATAGACACCTACTACTATAGGTTCCATAGGTAAAGGAAGTTCCTTTAACGTTTTAGTATTAGGTGTAGTTTCACCAGTTCTAGCTTCTTGCTGCATAACAGGTTGGTTAAAATAACTACCACAACTAGAAACAATAACACCTACTATTAAAGAGGTGATAATATTTTTAAAATTCATAAGATGTTTTAATTTGGAACTATTATCTGGGTTTGTTCACCGGTATTTAAATCAAGAATATTTATAACTACACCCTCAGCAGATTCTACAATTTCGACTGATAAATCTCCAAAAACAAAGGTACCTTCTTCTAAATCCTCACTTATCTGGCTACCCAATAAAGATCGGGAAAGTTGGCCTAATAGCTGTCTGTTTAAATTTTCTGAAAATTGATCTATTCCTGATTTTTCATTATCTACAGTTGGGTCTGTAAAAGAATTTTGAGATTCAGCTGAACTTAATAACCATTGATAGTTAAAGGTATTACCTCCAAAAGCAGGGTTTTTCGGCTGATAGGATAATTGTTGTCCAAAACTTATTAAAGCTGTAAAAAAAAACGCTATTGATAAAACTTTTTTCATATTTTAATATCTCGTAATATTATCTTTATTCTTTTTTAAATAGACCAAATACCTATTCACTTGATTTAAAGATTGTTTTGAATTTTCTTTTAAATAATCTACTTGAGTTTTTACTAAAAATCGATGTACTATTTTATCTTCTACATAGACTCTAATTACGGTACTATTTGCTCTTAATATAACCTCTTCCACTTTTAATATTTCTTTTGCATTTATATTTTGCATAGTATATTCTGAATAAAAGATTTTATAAAAATCTCTTGCCGCTTTTGTTTTTACATTTTCTAATACTATACCCCTTAAAACAATACCATCTTCACCACTATCACTAATATCTTCTTCCTTGGGCTCTAATTGTTTTGCTAATTTTTGTTTTAATGCAAGATTATCTGAATCCTCACTGTCGTTAAAAACAATTCGATCTTTTCCTATAATTTCATCATCTAAGTTATAGACTAACAACAATACAATAATTCTATCCTTAGTTTCTTTATTGATGGTAGTGGAAGATAATTCGGATTTTTGTCCAGACTCTAGAACGAATCTACCTGATTGATTATTTTTTGATCTGTTGGTACTCTCAGGGTTGTTTTTTATAACAGAAAGTACATAACGAAGACTTTGGTTTATTTCTGTTTTATTAAGTGCAGTACCCGCTATTTTGATTAAATCATTTTCGGATCGGGTTAAGATTTTTGCTTCTACTTCTGTATTAAAACTCTGAGCCATTCCATTAAATGAAATAACTATCAATAACATATAACTAAGCTTGGAAAACATTTTTTATTAATTATATTTATTAATAACTAATTAAAATTTCTTATGATAACTGTTTTACTTTCCCCTTGCATAGTAACCTTAAGGTTTTCGGATAAAGAATTACCACCATACCAGGTTAAATTTTGATTGTTACCAGATTGTAAAACTTCTAAACTATGTTGCTCTACTCCAAAAGGACTGTAATCTAATACATAATTATAATTTCCTGTTTGAGATATCGTTTCCTTGATATTATCTGCTGTGACGTCTAAAATTATTTTGTTTTGAATACCATTTTGGTTTAAAACAATATCATTATTTAATGATTGTGTTTTTACCTTCACCTCATTATCACTTCCAATTTGATTGATAAGTACATTATTGGTATTTGGGATTATAGCAGAAGGAGTTTGAAAATTTTGAGTAAAAAGATAATCTTGGTTATTAGCTGTAATAGTTAAATCTTCATTTATTGATTGCGAAAACCCAATATTTACTATAAATAACAACAAAAAAAACACTTTTAATATTGATTTTTTTACCATTTTAATTTCAATTTCAATTTTAATTGTGGTTCAACATATAAATAATATAAGGGAAATACCATAAGTGCTTACCCTTAGTTAAGAAAGTTTCAAATATGCCATTCTAAAGAAAATTCACATTTATTAATTTGTAGCTATAATTTAAGAAACATTTGAGTTCTTTAGTTTGATTCTGTTAATAATGAGTATTGATTAATGTATTTATTTGGCTAGCATAATCGATTCTCTTTATGAAAATTTAAAGGACGTAAGAAAAAATATACGCCCTTTAAATTTAATTAATCTTAGTTACTTTGAGTAACATTAGAAGTATTACTATTACCCATTTGGTTAACCGTACTCATATGGTTGTTACCTGTTTGAGAAACAGTACTCGTATTAAAGTCCCCTTCTTGAATTAATGTACTCGTATGTAAAAGTCCATCTTGAAAAACAGTGCTTGTATTCGTAAATCCATCTTGAAGAACTTCTGAAAGATTACCATCTCCCAGTTGATCTACGTCGGATTTGTTATCATCTTCGAATTGTGCTACTTCTGAAAAATTACCATCACCTACTTGGTCTACAAATGACTCATTTCTATTACCAATTTGCTCTGTATTTGACACGTTGTTACTTCCATATTGATGCACAACCGAATTGTTGTCGTCTCCTCCATCTTGGATAACCGTATTTTTATTTTCATTTCCCTGTTGATAGAAATAAGAATTGTGGTCATTTCCTCTTTGAAATACGTCGTAAGTGTTCCCCATACCATTGGAAGTCCCATATGAGCTATTATCATCACCTATTTGTTCAATCGTAGCTACATTCCCATATCTATATGTCTGCACAATACGGGAAAAGTTACGGTCACCAAGTTGGTCAACAGTGCTAGTATTGCCACCATGAAACTGTTCTACACTAGATTCATTTAATTCACCTGTTTGAACAACTGTTGCCAAGTGTCCTCCAGCGGTAGTACCTGCGCTGTTTTGATCTACATTTGACGTGTTTGATTGAGCAAATCCTATTGCTCCAATCATTAGCGCTGCTGCGCTTAAAATTACTTTTTTCATAAGAATAAATTTAGATTTAATAAATAAATTAATTAGTTGAGAGCATACTATATCCTCTCAATTTATTGAGGGAATACTATACCCTCTTAATTACTTAAATAATTCCTTCAACTTAGTTTTTGTTAAATTTAAAACTGTCGACAAACAAAAATGCATTATCGGGAACGACTTAATTTGTAAACTTGTAAATATTTTTTTTGGGGAAGTTTTTGATAATTTAATTACTTTTTATTTCAATTAAATTAATATGCTATTAATCAATTTAATTTTTCGCTTTATAGGTTAAACTTAATAATTGTTTAAAAGCAACCTTAAGAAAACCTACATAATTCGCTGAAAAAGTTGTTAAAGTCGATTAAAGTATTCTGTAATACGTTATAAGGCGTATTTTAAAAATGTTAATCAAAAAAGCATTCGAACCTTAGGCAATCTCTATATTGCTTAATATCCAACTTTTTCCAAATTCGATTTCTATGAGTTCGGATGGTATTAGGTGAAATATACATTTTCTCAGAAATTTGCTTATTAGTATATCCTTCGACAATAAATTTGAGTGTTTCTTTTTCTCTTGGACTGAGTGAAGAATAGCTATCAATATTATTCTTCATAAACTCATTCTCCTCTATAATGGATTTAAACATTTTTAAAGTGCCAGTAATTTCAGTTGCAGGCTCTTTAAATTCCATAATTGCTCTTCCCTGGGCATCCAAGCCTTTAAAAGTGATTTTTAACTCCTGATCTTCGCTCTTAGACCTTTTTGTGTTAAATTTTTTAGTCAACCAATTTCTAGCTTCTATTTCAGTTGCAAAATGCCTTGGTTTAAAGTCATCAGGTGCATTCCCTTTAAATATGCCCATTACTTTAATATAAGCCATTACATCTTGTCCAACAACGAATGCGACTTGATCAAACTTATCTTGGCGTCTAGTTATAAATCCAGCTCTAAATATTGGTTTTGAAATGTTTTCGTCAATCCATATTTTTGTGGCATCACCTACCTTAAAAGTAAGGTTATTTAGGAGCCACATTATTTGAGAAGGTTTTATTTTCTTAGCTATTTGGCGATGTACCATCAACTCTTGTCTGTACGCTAGATCATTAGGCGGGTTAGATTTCCAATTATTAATTAACCTTGAATTCTTTTGTTCATATTTTATGATTAAATGAGGCCCTTTATATACTTCCATTATTCTTCGAGGTTATTACTTAGTAAAGCGAAATAAAAATATAAAATATTTATTAATAACACAATACGCTTCGTGACGTACTAAGTGCTTTGTAATGAAATATGGCATTCCGCACTTTTCTAATTCAATTTATTCAATTCCAATGCAAGCATGCATGTTTTCACTTATTTATAATTATTTTGAAACTAATGATTTATATCCCATTTCACATATATTCGACTTCTCTCCTACTTCGCCATGTAAAATTATTCCATTAGCTTGTATAAAAAAATGAATTATCAGCAGTTGAGTATTTTCGAAAATTCAAAAGTTTAAGACTAGATATAATCATTTATATAAATTGTAATAGCAATTAATTTCGCCTTTGTTAGACAAAAAGACCTTAAGTGTAAATGTATTAATTTCAACTAGTAATATGTTACGGGTTACCGTAATCAAACTATCATTACTATCTGCAGTTGCAGAATTAAAAGGAGCTCCTTGTCTTACCAAAGAATTATTGCCAGTCTGGCATAGATGCATCTGTAAAAATCAACTCTTTATTAGTTTCTTCGCTTTCATCAATAATATACTTATATATCTTTTTTTGAGATACCCCATCATTTGAAGTATTCATAAAAATAATAGATCCATTATCTGGCGAATATTTACAATCTAAATCGTTAGTACCTTCAACTTTATCAGTATCAATTTCTATGGTAGCACCTGTAATTATATCGTATTCAAATATTCTACTATCTAACTGCCTGTATGGATTATTTTCAAATCCTGAAATATCTCGTGTATACAATACCTTAGTCCCTTCAATTGAAAAATCTACGCCTCCTAAAGCACCAGATACATCTTCAATAACCACTGTTTGTTCTACACCTTCTGTGCTAATGACAACAATTCTTGCTTGATAGCCATCCGCATCGTTTGTTTTAATAAGAATTAAACTATTAAAATCATTGGTGGCAATTTCTGAAATAAAAACTCCTTGTGGCGCTTCATAAACCAAATTATTTCCGGTTCCTAAAGAGTTCACAGAAT
>CAJXRD010000079.1 GCA_913058295.1 uncultured Flavobacteriales bacterium
TTAGATAAAGCTTTTGCAAGCGGTTTGCAATATATTTCAGATGCAGATGCACGTCCGCAAGGAGGAGCACATGCCAAAGCACATCTTTGGGATAATGGAGAAAATGCTTCCGAAGAATTACAGAATGTTTTGCAATTAAGAGCTCAGGCAATAGCTAACTTTTCAGAAGATAATATAAAAAATGGAGAGCCTTATTCCGTTTTAGAAGACGTATTTGTACCCTTGTATTTCTACCATCGCTACCAAACCGAAGCTGCTGTAAAAAGCATTGGAGGATTGGATTATAATTATGCGGTAAAAGGGAGTGAGGGACTTATTGTAGAAACGATTTCCTATAAAGAACAACAAGAAGCTTTGTCTTCGGTTTTAAAAACATTGGATGTTGTTACCTTAATTATTCCAGAAGATAAACTAAAGCTTTTCCCACCCAGAGCAATGGGATACCCAAGAACTAGAGAATCGTTTAAAAGCAATACAGGTGTAGCTTTCGATGTACTTGGAGCTACAGCAACTGCTAGCGAAATGACCTTAGGTTTGTTATTGCACCCAGAACGTGCCAATAGATTAATTCAGCAAAAAGCAATAGACGCAGATGCATTAGGCTTGCAAGAGGTCTTAAACGAATTGATTAAAACAACCTTCGATGAAAGTTATGATGCAACTTACGAAAAAGAGGTGCAACAAACCATACAATATAGTACCTTGCAGTATCTATTAAATTTAATTGCAAACACAAAAAGCATCCCTCAGGTTAAAGGAATTGTAAACAATACTATCGAAGAGCTTTCTATAGACTTGAACAATGCTAAGGATGATTATTCAAAACAACTATTAAGAACGATTTCAGAGTTTAGAAAAAACCCAGAAAAATTTAAAATACATAAATCAACTACAATTCCCGATGGAAGTCCTATTGGGAGTTTTCAATGTCTAACTAACTAACAAACTAATCATGAAAAAAATACTATTAATTTTATTCTTCGGAATTGTCAGTACCGGGAGCATCGCTCAAAACGATAAAAGCTATGTGGAGGGTCTAGTTTCTGATTTTACAGAGAGCTTAGAAAATAGAGATATTACCAACTACTTTTATATGAATAAGTATTGTATTGGCAAAACCAAAATGTTCCAATTAAAAGAGGGCAGGATGTGTGTTTCTAAAGGAACCTATTACGAGGTTTATGTTTTTTGGATGGAAGGAGATCAGGCTATGATTAAAAAAATAGACAATTGCGGGATGTTTTTTTCCTTGCCTTTAGCTAATAACTCTGTATTGGATTATGTTAAGAGCAATAGCAAGCAATTAGAAAAAGGAGTGGTAAAAACCTATGCGGTTAAAAACCCAGAAAATGTACCAGTACAAACTTCTAAGGTCTATCCTTGCCATAGGTTATTTCAATTTAATTGGGATAATAATAGCTTCGGACAAAAATATAATTTGTACGATTTAACTAACGAATCTAAATATGAAAATCTTAATTTTGAATCTAATAATAAGCTAGAAATTGTAGCTCTAGAAAAAAGTATTGAAGCTTCTATTATAGAGAACGAATCCAAGTTTAAAAGACAATTTTAAAATTCAAAATACCGCATTTTAAATGCGGAACAGCCTATGATTATAGATTTAAGAAGTGATACTTTCACCAAGCCAACTCCAGGAATGTTAGAAGCGATTATGAATGCAGCGGTAGGTGACGATGTTTATAAAGAAGATCCTACGGTAAACGAATTAGAACGACGTTTTGCAGAAATGTTTGGGATGGATACCGCTTTATTTTTTCCTACCGGGAGTATGTCTAATCAAGTTGCAATTAAATTACATACACAACCTGGCGATCAATTAATTTGTGATAAATGGGCGCATGTATATAATTATGAAGGAGGAGGGGCCGCTTTTAATAGCGGTGTAACCTGTAATTTAATCGATGGGGATCGTGGAATGATAACGGCGGAAGCTATAGAAGAAGGGATAAGTCCTTTTGATTTTTACCATACTCCAAAAACATCCTTGGTATGCCTAGAAAACACTACCAATAAAGGAGGAGGGGCCTGCTACAATTTTGAAGAGTTTCATAAAATAAGAAAGGTTTGCGATACCCACGGACTAGGACTTCATTTAGATGGTGCCAGATTAATGAACGCGATAGTTGCAAAAAAAGAAGATCCAAAAGAATATGGTAAGATTTTCGATTCTATTTCTATCTGTCTTAGCAAAGGTTTAGGAACTCCTTTAGGTACCGTTTTATTAGGAAATAAAGATTTGATGCAAGGTGCCATCCGAATTCGTAAGATTTTAGGTGGAGCAATGCGACAAGTAGGTTTTATGGCAGCAGCTGGGATATATGCTTTGGATAACCATATTGATAGATTGGCAGAGGATCATAAAAGAGCTGCCGAAATTGCTGAGGTTCTAACAAAACTTCCTTACATAAAAAGTGTAGAGCCTACAGAAACCAATATTGTTATTTTCTACCTAATAGAAGGATTGGATGTTGCTAAGTTTTTGAGCGATATGAATGAGATGGATGTAAAGATAAGCACCATGGGACAAGGAAAATTAAGGATTGTTACTCATTTAGATTATACCCAAGAATTGCATGATAAGTTTTTGAAAATCTTAAATAATTATAAATAAAAAATCTAAACCCCAAATAGGTATCGTATTTGGGGTTTAGTCTTATTTGTGCTTTAATAAAATTTATTTCACTTTTCTATGGTTCTATCGTTTCAAAAAGTTCATGAATGATAGGCTGAAGTTCCTCTGGAGTAACCTCTCTGAAATAACCCAGTAAATCATTGGTAGTTGCATATCGATCTGTTTTTATTTTCAGTTTGCCATCTATGGTATTCCAATCCTTAATAAATCGCTTTAAAGCTAAATTAACCTTGCCTTCTCCAATTTGGTTCTGAAATTCATACATGTTAATAGCTCCCTTTGCATAATAGATATAATCTTGATTCTCTACCAAGGCCAATGAAGGCTCTTGTTGTCCTTCTCTACGTTTTCCTTCTTTATATTTGTCAACCTGTAAGGCTAAAAATTGCTGTACTTTTTCTTCGGAATAATGTTTCTTTAAAACCATAAGCGCAGCGTATTGCGAAAGCGTTTCTAAAATCATAAGGCGTCCCTGAACGTTTGCTGCTTCAACCTGCATTCCAAACCATTGATGTGCCAATTCATGTGCCGTTACATAAAAAGCCATGTCTACATCTTCTTCATCATCAATATCCAATACAAATCCAATAGCCTCCGAAAATGGTACAGTACCTGGATAGGATTGTGCAAATTCTGCATAGCGAGGGAATTCCATAATCCGCATTTGCTCATATTGATAAGGGCTGAAATTAGTGCTAAAATATTCAAAAGACGATTTCATGGCAGTTATCATTCGGTCAACATTGTAATCGTGTCCTTTGCTATAATAGACTTCAAGGTCCACTGGTTTGGCCAAGGAATCCATGTTTGATGTCCAAGTATCTTTCTTTACTTCGTATTTTGCTGAAACTATGGAATAAAAATCAATCATTTGGTTTTCCATTTTATAATGAAAATAGTTTCGATTATTCTTCGTCCATTTTTTTAATAGCGTTCCCGGAGCAATGGCAGTTTGATCTTCTGAGGTTCCAATTACAACTTCAAAATTAATGCCATCAGAATCACTTCCAGATCTAGCGTTTAATAGCTCTTTTGCATCGTTTATTCCAGCTTTATTTTTTCTTTCGGGTAAATGGTTGTCTGCTCTTTCACCTGCATCATTAAGCTCATATTTTTTATTATAGCCTAAGGACGGGAAATTATCATTATTAAAAAAAGTACCGTTGTTTACAATAGTAGTGCTGCCAGCGCTAGATTCGAATCCTTTGGTGGTATAGGTTTGTTCAAAATTCATTTTTACAGAATCTCCTGGATGTAATACTCTGTCTAATTTATAGATACTATAATCGTAGGTATTATACATCTTATCCTCTGTAGCTCCTCCTTCAAAGTTTACAGATGTTAAAACTACATCCGATTCAATTATCTTTTGAATATGCACTTCTGAAATTATAGAATCACTTGTATTTTTCAGTATATAATAACCTTCAACTGTATAATCTCTGGACTTAGGATATAATTCAACTTTTAAGTTCACATCTACAATTTTTGGTTGGGGGAAGTATTCAAACTTCTTTAATGTTTTTTCATAAGCAACTCTAAATTCAGTTTTTTCAGAATTGGTCCAATAGGTATTTAATATATTGGTATTGTAAAATATATAGCCGCCCAGGATTATAAAAATGACAAAGGTAGAAGCTCCTAATTTTATAATGGAATTGCTCATGCGATATTTACTTGCTTTTAATCGTTTTATAAGATTCGTTTCTGTTCCTCTAACGGAAACTATAGAAGCCGTAATTAACAAAAGAATTCCAAAGCTTAGCCAATAGGATTTAATAATAAGATATGGCATCAAAAAATGACCATAACCATTCATGTTAGAGTAGGTGCCTAAAGAGTTACCACCAAATGAATAGAGAGCGTGATCGTATCCGAATGCGCCAATAACAGTTTTTAAGATAAATATTACCAACACAATAAAAATCCCAATAAATTTGTTGTTGGTGATCACTTGTACAAAGAATGCGATGAAGGTGTATAATATTAAGAATGGAAGTATTTCCAAGAAGAAACCATTAAAATATACTTGAAATTCAAAGTTATAATACCCATTCATGGTTTGAAATAGGATTCCTGAAAGAATCAGTGAAATCATAAGCACGATATATATGCCAATTAGGCCTATAAATTTCCCTGCGAGATTTAGAAAATTAGACATTGATGTAGCATCATAAATCAAGTTTAAATCAACGCTTCTTTCTTTCCAAATGAGTTCTCCGGAATAAAACACCAAAATAATAAGGAAAAAGTACATGGATGTCTCCTGAAGTTCTTCCACAATAAAATAGGTTGCAGGAAAACTGTCAACTCCATAAACAGTTCCCAAGTTCACCGAATTGATTAAAATAATGATCATACCACAAATAACAATTGCCCAAAAAGAGGGTTGCTTGCAAACACTGACGAAATAAAACCAAGAGAAATGTCTTAATTCATTCCACTTCGACCTCAACCCATGTGCTGTTTTAAACTCAGGAATTTCAGTATTGTATGCCTCATTTGTTTGAATCTCAACAGGCTGTGTTTTTTTCTTAAATCGTCGTTTATCTTTTATAAGACTAAAACTAAATTTTTGATAACCAAAAAATAATATTGCAATTCCAAATAACACCCAAAACAACTTATTTAATAGTAGTACTCCACTAAACGGGATGGCTTGTATATTGCGTTCTGCAACAGTCCAGGATTCGGTAATCGAGGTTAATGTGGTTAAAGAAAAGGG
>CAJXRD010000080.1 GCA_913058295.1 uncultured Flavobacteriales bacterium
TCTGCTGGCGACTCTAATTCGTTTAATAATTGAACAGAACCACTATAAGTAGAATTATTTGCAAAAGGTCCAGAAATTGTGATTACTGGTTCGTTTGGGCCATCGCCATCTAAATCAGTAGACTGCAAAGTAACATTAGTACCACCTCCTTGAGGTACAAAAGTTGCTATTACTGTAGTTATTACTTCTTCTTCATTTACAGGATCTGGTGTATCATCATCACTATTACAAGATGTAAATAAGATTGTAAATAATATAATTGATAATAATTTTAAATAATTTTTCATGTTTTTATATTTTTATATTTTAATAATTTAATTTTAATTGAATTGTAATATTTCTTCCGGTATCATCAGCAAAATACCTTAGTCTGTTTAAATATTCTCTATATGCTGTATTAAATAAGTTTTCAATCCCTAACATTAAATTTAAATTCATTTTTTCATTTAATGAAAAAGTAACATCACTTGATAAATGAAATAAATTATATGATGGTGGAGGAGTACTTATATCTACTTCAACATATTCGCCTGTTGTAGGTATAAAAGTTTCAAAATTATAATTAGGGTATCTATTTTGTTTGGCTACAAATTCATGAGCTAGACTAACTTTTAAATAATTCCATTTTTCATAAGAATATGTAATAGTATTATTATTTCTAAATGACGGAATATCGATTAAAGGTATTTCTTCGATGGTATTTTGTCCATAAACATAAGAAAGCCCTGTTTTAAAGTTCCAAAAATTAGAAAATTGATAATATAAACTTGCATCTACTCCCATCATTAATGCATCTGTTTTAAAATACTCCCAAACAGGAAAAGCACCTCTAATTGTTGTTTCAGTACCAGTAGGTTTTAAATAAATAAAATCATTTATATGATTTAAAAAAGCATCTATATTTAAGTTTAGTTTTTTAAAATTTAGTTTATAATCAATCCCAAACCTATTTGATGTCTCTTTATCTAATCTAAGGTCTCCTAGTTCTATCCTTGCAGCTGAATGGTGCAAACCATCACTAAATAATTCTGAAGGATTAGGAGATCTAGAGGATAAGCCATAATTAAATGTCAATGAATTATTTTCATTAATATCATATAATAAACCTGTTGATAATGATAAATTATGATAGGTGAATTTAGGATTTGTTAATAATTGGGTTCCTAAATCTTCTATAATAATATCGCTAAAATCTTCATTATAACCACGTTCTTCCCATCTACTCTTTTTATAAAATTTCAAAGCGTCTATATGGTTATAATCATAACGAACACCAATATCTGAAGCTAACTTTTCGTTAAATTCGGTTTTAAATATTCCATAAATACCAAAGTCTGTTTTTTCATAATCAGGTATTAACCTCCTAACACCAGTTTCTGGATTAGCAAAATTTTCTTGATATTTTCCAACAACTCCTAAATAAATTTTAGAATTATCAAACTTATCAATCGTCAAATCAGATTTAATACTATGGGTCTTTAAATTTAAATCGACTGCTGGTTTATCTCTATCGTCTCCAACTCTTTTATCAAACTCAAACCTATGATTGTTTTGATAATCATATTGGATACTGAGTTTTCCTAATGAACTAAAACGTTTATAAGCACTAATCTTACTTAAAAAATGAGATACTTCTTGTTTTGGGGAGTTTATAGAATATGAAAAATCTTCAATAATAAGCGGTTCATCATTGTTAATGGCATTAACCAAATCTTCAATATTTCCAATATGTGAAGCGCTCAATATACCTATAGTATTATCTATATAACTTATGTTGGCTTCAAAACCGTATTCAAAAGTTTTATAACCTCCTAATAAGTTTCCTGAAAAGCTTTTAGCTCCAGTATTGGTTAAATTATAATCTGGAGCTTTTAAATCTCCATTTTGTTTATAACCAATATTTCCATTAGCAAACCAACCGGAATTATAATTTTTAGAAATCAAACTATTAATATTATATCCCAAGCCATTACTTTGAAAGCCAGCAATCGTTTTTCCGAATAAAGTATCTTTTTTTATAAACTTTTGAGGTTTTAATATTACAATACCTCCAATAGCATCTCCAGAATAAGCTAAAGCACTAGAACCTTTAATTAATGTTATACTTTCGGCAGAATTAATATCAATATTAGGAGCGTGTTCTATTCCCCATTCTTGATCCTCCATGCGTACATCATTATTCATTATAGTAATTCTACTGCTATGTAAACCATTAATAACAGGCTTTACAATTTTATTTCCAGTATTAATAGATGAAACTCCATTGACTTGTTTTAAAACATTACCCAAACTTTCAGAGCTAAAGTTGTCAATAACATTTTTATCAATCTTTTCTTTTTGAGCAGTTAATGCTTTGTTTGTGGTATTGTCTCCTTTTATAGCAACAATATCAAGCTCTTCTACATGATGTTCTAGATAGATATTTTTTTTTGTACTAATAGAAAGTTCAAAACTTATAGTTTTGCTTTCACAAGAAATATGCGATACGATAAGGTTTATATTTCCCTCGCACAAGTTATTAAATGTGAATTTTCCATTACTATCTGAAATTGTATTTAGATTTTGATTTTCAATTAGTAATGTAGCGTCTGTTATTGGCTCACCGTTATGAAAATCTATAATGTGTCCGTATAATGTAAGATTGCAATCTTGACTAAACACTACACTGCTAAATAACAAAGTAATGATAATACTATATTTCATATTATAAGAATTACTTGGTATTGTTATTATATAGACATGTGCATTATGCACATGTTTTTAATAGATAAAATTAAGTAAGTAATTCTGGTGGTCCTCTTAAAGAATAAGATAATTGCTGATGATAATATTTGAAATTATAAAACTCAAAATTTATTTTTTTGTTAAAACTTATTTTTTTAACTTGAAAATAATGAAGCGCTTGATTATAAGTAGGGTTTAAATTAAAATCACAAATAGAACAATCTAATTTATGTTCATGAATATGAATGGTGTTTTCATGACAATAGTTCTGTTTATGGTTTTCGAAAACATGGAAAAATTGAAATACAGTAGGAAATAGCATTATTATAATTAATAATAATGCTGAATAATTAAGTAAAGATTTTATGTATTCTTTATTTTTCATTAATTAAAAAACCTAATTTCATTCTTTTAAGCATTTTCTTTTCAAATTCCCAAAAGAATTTATGCTGTCCTAATAGCCAACCTATAATGACCAATAAGATTTGGTAAAATACAAAACTAATCAAAACATATAATATCCAGTAAATTATTGGCTGTAAATTTTCTTTGGTAATTCCAATGATTTTTAAAATAGGCCTACCTACAATAACACTACTACTGCCAGTTATCGCAAATACAATAAATACTCTTATCATCTCCCATCGATATTCCAAATCCCATTTCTTCTCTAATTTCTGAAATAAGAATAAGGTGAATTTCAATAATATAAAAGCAATAACTATTGTTAGGATGCTATTTATTACTAAAGAATCTTTAACAAAAAGAGATGATAATTTATAGGAGGAATACATCAGTCCTAAAATTCCTAATAGGGGGAAAATTAATTGCCAATTAGACTTAATTTCCCATTGTGTTTTAAATTTCTGCACTATAATTTCTGTTTATATTTTTGTTGAAAATATTCAAAGTAATTGTAAAGTAAATAATTCACTTCTAATCCATAAGACACACTAGAGTCGTAATTAATTTCAGCTTCATATAATTTACGAGTACGATCTTTGTATACTCGGTTATTATATTCTAAAACATACCTTCTGTTTTTACTTTCTAAAAAAGACAATCCATAATGCCCCATTGGAGCTTGTGTTACTAACCAATTATCAAAACCTATTTCTATGATTAATATTTCGTATTCTAATTCATCATTGGCGATCCGAATAGTATCCTTTTTAGTGACTTGATTTTTGGAACCTGAATCACTCTTAATAGTTGTTTTTCCAGTATTACAACTAATTAAAAACCCTAGTATTATTGAAAAAAATAATAGATACTTCATAGAAGAATTTTTTATGCTTTCTATTTTCCAAAAAGGCCACCCAAAAGATCGCCTAATCCACCTTTACTTTTGTTTTCGCCAAATGCCATTCCAGCTAAATCATCAATAACGCTACCATCATTATTGCCATCAAGTACAGATTCTATTAGGCTTTGTTGTTTGTTTTGGTTCGCTCCACCGCCTAATAAACCACCTAATAGATTTTCTATTCCATTTGAAGAGTTTACTTGTTGCGTTTTTTGTTGTTTCCCTAGATAACCTAATAATAGAGGAGCAGCAACTTTAAGAATGTTCATAACAGCTCCTGTGTCAAGCCCAGATTTTTGAGACAATGCATTTGTTAAGTTGTCTTGAGATCCTCCTAATATATGTTTTAGTATACCTGCACCATCTTCTTTTACACTTGCGTCAACACCACCATTAAATAATCCATCAAGATTGTCTAATATACTACCGTCATGTTTTGTATTTAAAGCATTCATTAAACTCGAAGCTCCTTCTTCTGTAGTTGCATTTCTTTTCATAGCTCCCATTAAAATTGGCATAGCCATAGACATAGCGTCTGCAGTTTTACTTTCTGACTGATTGGTGTCATTACTAACCCCTGAGATTATTTGTTTCCCCAAATCACTATTTAATAAATCTAAAATTCCTGACATTGTATTAGGTTTTAATTATTAGTTGCTTAAAAGTAATGAAATCAAAATACTATTTTGCTAAAATACTCTTAATTTGTTCTGCTAGCTCGGTTCCAATTCTATCTTGTGCTTCTTTTGTAGCTGCACCAATATGTGGTGTTAAAGACAGTTTTCCATTCATTAAAACTTTAATTGCTGGCGTTGGTTCATTTTCAAAAGTATCAATTGCTGCAAAAGATAGTTTGTTGCTTTCTATCGCTTCAATTAGTGCTACTTCGTTTATAACACCTCCACGAGCTGCATTTACTATTGCTGCACCATCTTTCATTAATTCGAATTCATTT
>CAJXRD010000081.1 GCA_913058295.1 uncultured Flavobacteriales bacterium
AAGCAGTTCAGAAAATGGGAGAAGATTTTGGAATACCTGATGAGAGTATCCGTTTTGATGACTTTGGAGGATAACACATTCTACTTCTAAATAATTAGATATAAACCGTTTCAAATTACTTGGAGCGGTTTTTATTTTTCAAATAAATAGTATTATGACATTAGTGTTAAAGTGTTATATTTGAGCGCTTAATATTAGTTTTATTAAAATATTTGAGCAACAAAATATGCGCAAATTGATGCTTAGTATCAACTTTTAGTTGAAAAAGCTATACTAATAGCAGATCCAATAAGTAATTATGGAACGGCGGTATTTACGTTTAACTATTAATAGACGTTGTTCATGACTATAAAAGTAACATACAGCGAATTAAACAGCATATGTATAGGCATAAATTGTTATTTTGTATGAAATAACTATAAAAAAAAATACCTTAAATTAATTAATTGTAACTATTATGGAATCCCCAATTCTATCTAAATTATTTCTAAAATATATTTTAGTCCTTACTGTATTATTAATTGGCTCAAAATCCTTTTCACAATCTAAAATAATACAGGTCGATACTGAGTTTCAACGCCTAGTTGAAAAAGGAGCCCTAACTGCTGATCAAGCGAGTAATTATTTGATAACTGCTCAACATACTAGTAAAACTAGTGGAATTCAGCATATCTATTTTAGCCAAGCCATCAATGGTTTACAAGTAAATGGAACGGAATCTAGTATTCATTTATTAAATGGTAAAAAAATAAAATACAACGAAAACCTTTTAATAGGTGATGCTTTTCGTGTAAATGGTAATAGCTCGCCTGGAATAACTGCTGAACAAGCAATTCGTTCTATTTCTCAAACAATGGCTTATAAAATTTCAAACCTAAATGAAATTGAAAGAAAAAGCGGAATTAATCAAGAAATAATTTTTAATTCAGCAGGAATTTCAAAAAAAGACATACCAACAAAATTAGTTTATCAAATAACTGAAAACAATGAAATCAAACTTGTTTGGGAAGTTATTATTGAAGATATTAATACTAATGAAGATTGGTGGGTATTTGCTGTAAATGCTTCTAATGGATCAATCATCAAAAAGCATAACTTATATGACACTTGTAATATAACTGATGAACATAATGATCATTTCCATTCTGGAGTTTCTCCGAAAACAGAAAGAATCATTGAAGAAAAAATAGACTATAGTGCTATTTTAAAAGTCTCAGAAAATAATGAAAGTAGTATAATGGCGGGCACCTATAATGTATATGCTTTACCAGACGAAAGTCCTCTTCATGGAACTGTAGGTAGAACCTCTGTTTCAAACCCAGAAGGTCCAGGCTCTCCATTTGGCTGGCATGATACTAATGGTGTTTCTGGAGCAGAATCAACGCTGACTACAGGTAATAATGTAGATGCACATAAAGGTTCTTTTAGACCAGATGGTGGAGCAGGACTAGTTTTTAATTATCCAATTAATTTAGCTGTTGAAGCACCAACTGATTATGTTGATGTTGCAGCTACCAATTTATTTTACTGGAGTAATATCGTTCATGATGTATTATGGGAATATGGTTTCGATGAAGCCGCTAGAAACTTTCAAGAAAACAACTATGGAAACGGTGGTGCAGGAAGTGATTCTGTAAATGCAAACGTTCAAGCTTCAGGTAATTGTAATGCAAATTTTGGTACTCCTAGTGATGGATCTAATCCAACTATGAATATGTTTATTTGCAATATCGCAAATCCAGATCGCGATGGTGATTTTGACAATGGAGTAGTTATACACGAATATGGTCATGGAATCTCCAACAGATTAACTGGTGGAGCTTCTGTAAACTGTTTACAAAATTCTGAACAGATGGGTGAAGGATGGAGTGATTTCTATGGTTTAGTAATGACAATGAATGTAGGAGATGTTGGTACAGCAGCAAGAGGAATGGGAACTTATTTATTGGGTGAACCAGCAAATGGCTCTGGAATTAGAGTAGAACCCTATTCTACCGACATGGGAATTTATACTCAAACTTATGCAAATGTAAATGGAGCTGTTATTCCACATGGTGTAGGGGAAATATGGGCGAATATGCTATGGGAAATGACTTGGGGTCTTATTGCTGACCACGGTTTTGATACAGATATCTATAATTTTACTGGTAATGTAGCTACAGATAAAGGAAATGTTATGGCCTTAGCTTTAGTTACTGAAGGATTAAAGTTACAACCATGTAGTCCCGGCTTTGTGGATGGTCGTGATGCTATAATAGCTGCGGATCTTGCTATTTACGGCGGCGCTAATGCATGTACTATTTGGGATGCTTTTGCAAAAAGAGGTTTAGGATTTAGTGCTTCACAAGGAAGTTCTAGTAGTACTTCAGATCAAATAGTAGCTTTTGATTTACCTCCGGGATCTGCAAGTTTCGATACTCCTTTAGCTACCATTTGTGAAACACAAGGAACACAAACTGGATTAAGTGGAGGTGCACCTGCTGGTGGAACTTATACTGGAATTGGAGTAACTGATAATTTAGATGGAACTTTTGACTTTGACCCAACTATAGGTGGGCTAGGAAATACTACTGTAACTTATACTGTTTTAAATGGATGTAGTGGTGCTATTGAAGGTTTCGATGATACCATTATAGTAACAGATGGTTTACCAGTTTTGGTTTGTAAAGATATCACTGTTGTTTTAGATGGTGGAGGGAATGCAACCATCACGGAGAGTGATGTGATTGATAATTTAACACCCTTTAGTCTTACAACAACTTTTGCAAGCAATAATGGACAAGCAGGAAATATGTTTGACCTAATGGCTGTAAATGATATTACAATTAATTCGTTTGATGTAAATATGGATACAGGGGTTACTGCCGATGTTGCAATATATTTTAAAACCGGAACTTGGGTTGGTTCAGACACAACGCCCGGTGATTGGACATTAATGGCCACTGCATCAGCAGTAACATCTGCAGGTATAGACCAATCTACCGCCTTAAATCTTAGTATGGGAATTGATGTTCTTGCCGGTAATACAGTTGCTTTTTATGTAACATTAGTTAATAATGTAGGTATTAACTATGTCAATGGTAGCAATGTCGGAAACGAGTGGGCATCTGATGCTAATCTTGTAGTTTATGAAGGAGCAGGAAAGGTGTATCCTTTCTCAACTACTTTCCAACCACGTAATTTTAGTGGAAATGTCGTTTATAAAAAAACTGATCAAATTGGATTACCGGATAACTGTGGCAATGTAGTATCGGCTAGTTTAAGTCAAACAGCATTTACCTGTGAAGATATAGGAGATGTAATTGTAACCGTTACAGCAGATGATGGTAATGGAGGCATTTCAATGTGTAATGCAACCGTTACCGTAGAAGGAACTACTTCTACTTTTGCTTCAGGTGCATGGGATGTAGCTCCAAATACAAGTGCAAAAGCACTATTTCAAGACAGTTATAATACGGAAACATTTGGAGATGTAACCGCTTGTTCTTGTGAAATTGAACCTGGAAATACGGTAACTGTTAATCCTGGAGGATTTTTAGATATCGTTGGGAATATATTAGTTGAGGGTACTTTAGATGTCTTACACGAAGGATCTGTTGTACAAAGAGTCGCTTCTGCAGTTACCACTAACAATGGAACGATAACAGTAACAAAAACAACTACTCCATTAAATGATGTTGATTTTTCAATTTTAGGAAGCCCAATGACAGGAGAAACAAGAGAAGGTGTCTATGGAGGTTCGGCTATGGTGCGTCATCATATAACAGGAAATTTTGTGCCAAATCCACAAGTAGCTATAGACTTTCCATTTGCAGATAACTTTGCAGATGACAATGGTGATAACTGGCAAACACATATAGGTAATTTAATGGTAGGTGAGGGCTATTTAGTGCGGCCATTTCCACTAGGAGAAACAGGAGGAGAATATACCACTGTCTATACCCAAGGAACTTTAAATAATGGGCCAATAAACTTTATAGCAGAATTTAATACACCAGGTCCAGATGCTGAAGCAAATCAGAATGCGAGTCCAAATATTTTATCAAATCCTTATGCTTCTTCTTTAGATGCTTTTGTATTTATCACCGATAATGATATCGTTGATGCGATTTATTATTGGGAACATATAACTGCGCCTAATGTTTCTTATCCAGGTTATAGCCCTACTAATTATAATATGGGGGATATCTCCATGTATAATTTAATGGGAGGAATGTCAGCTCCAAATGAACAAGGGGGATTACCTGTAGCAAAACCAAGCAATCAGTTTATACCCTCTGGTCAAGGTTTTGGAATTAAGGCATTTGATGATGGTACTGGAAATCCTATTATCTTCGATAATACCATGCGATTAACAACAAATAACGATGGGTACAGAAATAGCGAAATAGCAATCGAGAGACTGTATTTAAGTATCTCAAACAATACCTACGGTTTAAAGGGTGGAACGTTAATAGCTTTTACAGAATTGGCTACCGATGGATTTGATAGAAACTACGATGCAAAGAGATTGGCAACTCCAATATCCTTGTTTTCTATTAGCAACGATAGAGAATTAGGAATCCAAGGAAGGTCAGCCTTTAATGAAGAACATGTTATTCCATTAGGGTTTTCCACACAGGTAGAAGAAAATCAAGAATATACCATCTCTATAAACTCCATAGAAGGAGAACAATTGAGTCAAGCTACAGTGTATTTAATCGACAATCTGTTAACTAGTCGTACCAATTTATCGGAAACAGATTATAGCTTTAGCT
>CAJXRD010000082.1 GCA_913058295.1 uncultured Flavobacteriales bacterium
ATTACATTGAATGTAAATTCTTTAGATCTAGAAGACGGAGGAAGTGTTGATCTAAGCCCATATTTAGATAATACAGACGCACAAAACATATCTGGATCTGGTTTTGCAGCTAATATACTTACTGTTGGAATTGAAAATGGAACTTCTGAAGCTGTAGATCTTTCTTCATTAGATAACTCAGGTACCGATGACCAGGCATTAACATTAAATACAAATTCTTTAGATTTAGAAGATGGTGGAAGTGTAGATTTATCTGCTTATTTAGATAATACCGATGCTCAAAATATTTCAGGCTCTGGATTGGCAGGAAATATTCTTACAGTTGGTATCGAGAACGGTGCTTCAGAAGCTATAGATTTATCTTCTTTAAGTGATTCTGGAACAGACGATCAACAATTAACTATAACTGGAAATACTTTAGAACTTGAAAATGGAGGAACCGTAGACCTTACAGGCTATTTAGACAATACAGACAATCAAGAGATTGCTATTTTAGAGTTTGATTCCCCTAATCTTAAAATTGAAATTGAAGGTGGGAATGTAATCTCGGTAGATATCTCTTCATTAACAAGTGATTTAGAAGATGAAATTGACTCTCAACAAGATCAAATTCAAGATTTATCTTTATTAGTAACCATATTGCAAGGACAAGTTTTAGATTTAATTGCAAGAATGGAAATTCAAGAAGATTGTGCTTGTGATCCATTGGGAATTGACGATTTTAATCTGCAACCAGATAGAGCATATTTATTACAAAATGTACCTAACCCTTTTGACAATAGTACCGTTATAGGATACTTTATCCCTTTGTCTTATTCAAAGGCAAATATTATAATTAGTAATATAAATGGACAGATACTTAATAATATAAATTTATCACAATTTGGAGATGGTTCTATTACTGTTGATAAAGCTAGAATGGCTACAGCAACATATCTTTACACTTTATATGTGGATGGAAAAAAAGTAGATACCAGAAGAATGATTGTAGAATAAATTAAATATATTAGAATTATAAAAAAAAATGTTTTCTATGGAAAGCATTTTTTTTTATAATAATTTAAAGGAAAATAATATATTGTAAAATGATTAATGTAGATAAATTAAATTTAGCTTTAATAATTTTAAGTTTTATTGCTGCTTGTTTTTTTCCATTTGAAGTGTTTTTATTTAGCTATGCTTTTTTTGGACCTCTTCATTATTTAACCGAAACAAATTGGATTAGAGATAAGAATTACTTTGTAATTAATAATTATTGGAAATATCTGGTTTTGTTTTCTGCGATATTATATTCTTTGCCATTTATTATTTTATTACCATTTTGGTCTACTATATTAAGTGAAGAAGCGATTTCATTTGTGACAAATAACTTGTTTGTTTTTAACAATGTTATTATGCTATTTATATTGATATCTGCAATTTTCACTTTGTTTCATAAAACATATAAAGCATTTATATACAGTTTTTTAATAGTACTATTGTTTTCTTTATGGACTTATAATACAGAAACCTATAAGTTAATTTTGGGTTTGTTTTTACCAACCATTATCCATGTTTATTTATTTACTTTAATCTTTATGATTTATGGTGCTAGAAAGAAGAAAAACACATTTAATATTATTAATATTTTTCTAGTTTTATTATTGCCTTTTTCCTTAATATTTATAGAAGTAGATTTTATTAATTACCATTTTTCTGATACGGTAAAAGACGCTTATTTAGAAAATAATTTTCATGTTTTAAATGCCAACTTAGCGCAGTTATTTGGAGTTTACGAAGATTTAAAGTTCTTCTTTTATGAAAAAGTGGATTTAAAAATTCAAATATTTATAGCATTTGCATACTTATATCATTATCTAAATTGGTTTTCTAAAACAACAATTATAGGCTGGCATAAAAAAATAAGCAATAGAAAAGGGATTTTTATATTAACTCTATGGTTAATAATATTGATGACTTTTTTATATGATTATAGACTAGGAATAATAATTTCTATATTTTTTAGTATTTCACATGTGATGTATGAATTCCCATTAAATATGTTAACCATTAAAAGTTTATTTCAACCAAAGGAATAATAATAGATTAACTTGCTAAACAAAGAACCCATTAATAGGTGATAAAAAACAAAAAAGAACTTTTCTATTTAAGTATTTCAATTTTAATTGTTTTCATTTTTTTAATTCCAAATTTGAATAGTGAGTTTTTAAACTGGGACGATCAAGAATATGTGGTTAACAATCCTTTAATTAAAGATTTATCTTTTACTGGTATTAAAAACATATTTAAATTAAATCAAGTCGTTGCAACATATTCTCCAGTAATATTAATATCATGGGCAATAGATTATTCCATATTTGGTTTGAATCCAGCAATGTTTCATCTTGCAAATATTATTTTACACCTCATTATAATGGTTTTAGTGTTTTACTTTACGAAACTATTATGTAAAGATGTAAATACTGCAATAGTGGTAACAATCCTTTTTGGAATACACCCTATGCACATAGAGGCAGTTAGTTGGATATCTGCTCGTAAGGATTTGCTATATACATTGTTCTTTTTTGCGGGATTAATTTCCTATTACTTTTACACAGAAAAGCAGCTTAAATACCCAAAATATTTTTATTATTTATTATGCTTGTTGTTTTATCTATTGTCTTTATTGTCTAAAGGCACAGCTGTTATTTTTCCATTGGTATTATTATTATTGGATTTTTTTAAAAACAGAAAGAATGTAATTTCCTCTTTAATTGAAAAAATCCCATTCTTTTTATTAAGTGGTGTGTTTGTGTATCTATCTATTATTATGCAAGTTAAAGGTGGGGCAATGGATGATAGAAAATTTGTGTCGATAATAGAATCTTTATCTGTAGGATTTTATGGGTATTTCAATTATATATTTAAAGCTTTTATTCCTATTGATTTAAGTGTTTATCATCCTTATCCTTATGCAATAGGAGAAAGTATTCCCTGGTATTTCTATTTGACTTTTATACCAGTTCTAGCATTATTTATTTGGGTTGTTATTAACTATAAAAAGAAGAAAAATTTATTATTTGGAGTATTGTTTTTCTTTATTTCCTTAATTCCTGTTATTCAGGTTTTACCTATAGGGCCTGCAATTACTGCTGACAGATATACCTACTTGCCTTATTTTGGGCTTTTTTATGTTTTTGCGTATTATGGTATTCAACGATTTAATAATGCAAAATTTAAAAAGTATGTTTTATTAGGTTTTACTTTTTATATTATAATATTAGGATTTATTACTTTTAATTATTCTAAAACTTTTAATAACAGTAATACATTATGGTCAAATGTTATTAAAAAATACCCTAAGGATAATTTAGCATATTTAAACTTATGCGATTTCTGGATTGGGGAACAGCAATATGTAAAGGCATTGTCTTCTGTAAACATGGCAATACAATTAAAAAATGACAACCCTTGGTCATATTATAATAGAGCAATAGTTTTTAAAGAAATGAAAAAAAACGATTTAGCCTTTATAGATTTAAATAAGGCAATTTCTTTAGATAAAAGTTTTGTTTCAAGTTATTTAAATAGGGGAATATTAAATGCAGAAGCAAATAATTTTCATAAAGCAATTTTAGATTTTGATAAAGTAATTAATTTAAGCCCTGAAAAATATAAAGCATATTTCAACAGAGCAATGGCATATAAAAGTTTAAAAGTATATGATTCTGCTATAATAGACTTGACTAAAGTTATTTCATTAAAAAAAGCACTTCCAATTGCATATGAAAAAAGAGGGGATATTCAGTTCTTATTAAACAAGATGGATATGGCTTTATTGGATTATGATCAAGTGATTAATTATAATACCAAAAGTGCAAATGCTTTTGCAAAAAGAGGTTTTATTTATTATGTATTGGGAAACTATAAATTGGCCAAATTAGATTATTTAACAGCTATTAATTTAAATATTAATGACCCAAAGGTTTATATTGATTTAGGAACTATATATTTAAAAAACAATCACTATAATGAGGCATTAAAGTATTTTAATATGGCTCAAAAAAAATATCCAGATAATTATTTTGTTTATTATAACCGAGGCATATTGCAAATGAAATTAAATAATTATGAAATCGCAATTGAAGAATTTGATTTGTGTTTAAAAATAAATCCAAATTTTACTTTAGCTAAAAAGAAAAGAGAAAAATCATTGGAATCAATTAAATATCAATTTAATTGATTCCAAATTGTTTCGCCAACAAGTTGATATCCCTTTGCTCTCATATGTTGATCATAATCCCAATACAAACGCTCTCCATTACTTTCTTTTTCTTTTATAGAATTTGTTAAATCTATAAACTGAATATTTAATCTTTCGCAATTTTCTTTTAAATATTGTTGGTGTATTTGATATTCTGGCTTATTTAATTTCATGGAATCTGGACATTTATTAATACCTGTCTCTTATACACATCTGACGCTGCCGACGATCTACTCTGTGTA
>CAJXRD010000083.1 GCA_913058295.1 uncultured Flavobacteriales bacterium
AGAGTAGATCGTCGGCAGCGTCAGATGTGTATAAGAGACAGGTTCATACATTAAAAAAGAACTAAAAGATAAATCATATAGTTTAGCTGCAATTCACGCAAACGATTCTCTTTTTGATTTAGGAATTAAAAAATGGCACTCAACACCAATTAAAGGTAATTCTTTTGAATATCATTTAAATAAGAGTAACAAACCTTACTTATTTGTAACATCAAGTCAAGAAAAAATGAAATCAATAAAAACCACAAGGCTATTGAACTTTGTTGATTTTACAGAAGCAAGGTTAGACCAATTACACGATGGTTATCTTTTTTTTCAAAAAGCAACTTTACCAAAACTAGAAACTAAAAAAGATACTGTTAGCATCTCCAATAAGCAATTAGATATAGGTAAAAGAATCAAGCAAATCGAGATAGGTCAAAATATTATTCTTAAAGGTCAGATTCTAGACAGAGAAACCAATTTACCAATACCATTTGCAACATTAATTTTAAAAAAACAAGAAATTTATCGAGTAGCAGATGAAAATGGTTTTTATGAATTACCCATAAAAAAAGTAATGCTTAAAGATGCATCTGTTGCAATTTCATCAATGGGTTTTAAATCCACTACACTTTTATTAAATCAACTAAAAGACAAAACCTATTTAAATCCACAATTTGAAGAACTTGAAGAAGTAGTAATTACTAGCTATTTATCGCCTAAAATAGTTTTAAAAAAGGCTATTTCAAATAAAAAATTGAATCACCCTGTAGATCCTTTTAATTTGTACAGATATGGAAAAGTTTTAATCAATAAAAATGACATCAATGAATTAGATTTGGAACTAATAACAAAAGACTATGATGATGGTTATTTGTCACCTTTTGTGATTACACAAAGAGTTGAACAAATAAAATGGAATAAGAACATTAACCCTAAAAGATATAAATATTCTTCTCAATTTTTTTCCTACAGACAAAATGCTATTCGCTATGCAAATATTTTACACAAAAGGAAGTACAAAAAATTCAAATTAAACTTTGTAAAGTCAAATGATATAGAAAATGAAGGTCTGTATATAATAGCATTCGAAACGGAAAGAAATAAATGGAACTACACTAATCGAGGATATCCAACAACGTATTCTGGAAGAGTTTATATCAATAAAGAAAATTTTGCAATTGTAAAGGTTATCGAAAATTGGGAAACTACTTTAAGAGCAGAGGAAATAGAAAAACATTTTAAAGGTTACAAGGCTTATAAAAATATTATTCAAACAACAATCAAAGAAGAAAACATATGTTACTATTCGGATATTTTAGATAATGGTAAATTTTATGCTACAAGATATTTTAATAGGTCATACAATGAAACATTAAACAACGAAAATAAAAAAGAGAATAGAATTTTTGAACGAGATTCTTATTTGTTTGATTTCGAGTTAAAAAATGTGGAAGAAATTGAATACGAATTTCGTAAAATGGAACAAACTGTATTAAATCGAGTAGAATATGACAAAACTTTTTGGAATTCCTTTTATAAACGAGAAATAAGTAAGCAATCGGAATAAAAAACTATCGCCAACACCGTATAAAATTAATTGCTGGTTTTAGCCAATTTGGGAAAGTTTTCGCGGACTTTCTATCCGTGATTTATTTACTATTTTTAGTACTTAAAACACGCAACTAATCTTATACAATCACGTTAGCTTTAATGCTGACCCGTCCTGAATAAAGGCTACATAATTTAACACAATTATGTACAAAAATGATAAAGTAATTAGACGGTATTCAGAACCTTTTAAACTAAAAATTCTTGATGAGCTTAGTAAAGGTAAACACACAAAGAGCGAACTTTGTAAACTCTACTCTATTGCACCTACAACGGTCAATGAATGGATTAAAAAGTACAATCGTAAAGACTTAATGAACACCAGAGTAAAAGTGGAAACAAAAGACGAAATATCTAGAATTAAAGCACTTCAAAAAGAGGTTGAACAACTTAAAAAACTACTACTTAAAAAGGATCTAGATGCTATGGTACAGGATTGTTATCTTGAAGTAGCTGCTGAAGATCTTGGCTATAAATCAGTTAATGAACTAAAAAAAAAGCTAAGTATAAAGCCTTAAGCAAGGCCAAAAAAAAAGCTAAGGGATTTGCTTCTTTGACAACTATAACCCATTGTTTTGGACTTAAACGCAATGCTTATTACAAGCATAAAAACAGAGCTGATAAGCGTTTAAAACTAGAACAACAGATTGTAAACATAGTCAGTAAAAAACGTAAATCCCTTCCTAGAGAAGGCGTACGTAAACTCATAAAATCATTAGATAATGAGTTTACAAAAGCAAACATTAAAGTTGGTAGAGATACGCTATTTAATGTCCTTAGAAAATATAATATGCTAACACTTAGAAAGAAAACTAGTGCAAGAACTACTAACTCATATCATCGCTTTTATAAGTATAACAACATTATAAAAGACCTTGAAATAAAACGAGCTAATCAAGTTTGGGTATCTGATATTACATACATAAGAACTGTAAAAGGATTTTGTTACCTAGCCTTAATAACAGATATGCATTCCAGAAAAATAGTTGGTTATGATCTTAGTGATAGTCTAGAGCTAAAAGGATGTGTAAGAGCACTAAATAAGGCTATTTATCAAGCTAAAAACATTAAACAACTTATTCATCATTCGGACAGAGGTATACAGTATTGTAGCAATCAATACACACAAATACTTAAAAGAAAAAAGATAGATATTAGTATGACCGAAGAAAATCATTGTTACGAAAATGCAATGGCAGAACGGGTAAATGGCATCTTAAAAGATGAGTTTTATCTCGACCAAACCTTTGATAACGTGAGTCACGCTAAGAGAGCTGCAAAAAATGCAATTAATTTATACAATGAAGTAAGATTACATTTATCTTTAGACTATAAAACACCTAATATGGTATATAAATTATCAGCGTAAATTCAATTTTAACCTGTAGCCATATTTCAGGACTAGACATTAATAGAACAATTCCAAATCTAAATTTAAGTAATCATCATATGAATATTATAAAAAAAGACTATTCAAATTGGGATATAAAATTTCCAAAATAAATAATAATCCCTTATAAATCTAAATTCATTTACTGCTACAAAGAGCGAAATAAAATCAGAAAAACTATAAAATTTGATATTGGTATGAATCAAAGACAGACTTATAAAAAAACAAAAACCTTCTATTCCAAATTGTATAACTCACGGTTTTGAAGCAAGTAAATATTGTTTTAAACTACTTAAAAAAGCTTTTTCTTACGATAAAAATGTTACCTTAAACAATCTTGCTGTTGAAGATAAATAAACTATCCTAGAATTTAATAAATATTCTTTTTAGATTTTGTTATTAAAACCTAGGAGAAAATTTAGTAATTAGTGTTTTTTATTTTTAAATACAGTTGTACCTTCTTTTATTGTTTCTAAAACTGAAATATCTTTTATTGCATCTTTATCTATTTTAAGAGGATTACGATCTAAAATTACCATATCAGCTAATTTACCAACTGATAAACTTCCTTTATGGTTCTCTTCTTTTAATTGATATGCAGCTTCAGCAGTTGAAGCATAAAGTGATTGGTAAGGAGTTAATAATTGACCTGAACCATAAACTTTACCAGTTCTTGATTTTCTATTTGAGGCAATCCACATTATAAAAATTTGATCAACCGGGTGCACAGGTGAATCATGATGAAAAGTTACTGAAAAACCATCTTTATACGCATCTCCAATAGGATTTAATCGTTGTGTCCTTTCAGGCCCATAAATTACATCATGATGATAATCTCCAAAATAGTAGTTATGTGTAACTTGGAAAGTTAAAGTAACGTCCTGAGATTTCATTTTTTCAAATTGATCAAGTTGTACTTGTTGTAAATGTATTAAATTCGTTCTTGCATCTTTATATCCATTGTTTTTCTCAGCATATGAAACTGCTTCGATACATTGATCAACTGCTGCATCTCCTAGTGCATGAATAAAAAATGGTATTTCACGTGAATAGTAACTATCTACTAACGTGTTCATGTCTTTTTGATCTTTTATGGAAGAATACCCTCTATAGCTCTTAGGTTGCCCTGGCGTAGGTGTGTAGTATGGTTCTCTAAGGTAAGCTGTACGACCTGGCGATCCACCATCCAGGTTTAATTTACCTCCTGCTACCCTATAACCATTTGTGTATTCTTTGCTGTATAATGAATCAACAATATCTGGAGTTGTTGCTGCAGCATAAAACACCATACTAACATCAGCCTTTAATTTCCCTTCCTTTCCTAATTTAGAAATATAGTTATACTCAGTAGTAGTAGTTGCTAAATCAGTAATAGTAGTATATCCTTCACTTAAGTAGAGTTCTTGAGCTTCTAATAAATATTTTAACATTTCTTCTTTAGGTAATTGTATACCAGTATATCTGTCTCTTATACACATCTGACGCTGCCGA
>CAJXRD010000084.1 GCA_913058295.1 uncultured Flavobacteriales bacterium
GTAAATCGAAGCAATACGTGTACTCATCGATACGATTTTTCAGAAAGAGAAAAATCACTCAGAGTACTATAAGATATAAATTGAAACAATAAACAAAGGTTGCTGAGTTATTTGTGATAGTAAATCGAAGCAATACGTGTACTCATCGATACGATTTTTCAGAAAGAGAAAAATTACTCAGGGTACTATAAGATATAAATTGAAATAATAAACAAAGGTTGCAGAGTGATTTTGCCCTAGCAAAATAATATCGATTAACCGTAATTAATTATTAATGCTACTACATTCAAATATTATAGGTGAAGGAAAACCATTTATCATTCTACATGGATTTTTGGGGATGGGTGATAATTGGAAAACTTTGGGGAAGCTTTTCTCTAAGGAAGGCTATCAAGTGCATTTAGTAGATCAACGTAATCACGGAAAAAGTTTTCATCACAATAGCTTTAGTTATGAAGTTATGGTAGAAGATTTAAAAGAGTATTGTGATCAAAATAACTTAGAGGGTTTTGTTTTACTAGGTCATTCTATGGGAGGAAAAACAGCTATGAATTTTTCTGTAAAATACCCAGAATTGGTTGCCAAATTAATCGTGGCAGATATTGGGCCTAAGCACTATCCATTACATCATCAAGATGTTTTAAAAGCCTTGTCAGCATTAGATTTTTCAATAGTAAAAACAAGAAAAGAGGCAGATGAAGTGCTTTCAAGATATATTCAAAATATAGGAACCCGTCAATTTTTAGCTAAAAATCTATATTGGATAAACCCAGGCGAACTTGCACTTCGAATTAATCTTCCAGTGCTTATTGAAAACATCGAAGAGGTTGGAAAAGCATTAGAAGAAAAAGAAATGTTTGATGGTGATACTTTGTTTTTAGGCGGCGCCAATTCTCATTATATAGAATCCGCAGATGAATATGTAATAAAAAATCACTTCCCTAATTCTTCAATAAAATCAATTTCAAATGCAGGACATTGGTTGCATGCCGAAAACCCAAAAGATTTTTATACGGAAGTTTTAAATTTTATATCTTTATAAAAATTAAAGCAACATGAAATTTATTTTAAAATTATTATTAACCGCAGTTGCGGTGTTTGTTCTTCAAAAAATACTGCCAGGTATAAATGTAGATAGTTATGTGGATGCCATATGGGTAGCCTTAGTTATTGGAATTTTAAACATCTTTGTTAGACCTTTGTTAGTGTTTTTCACCTTACCAGCAACCATAATTACTTTGGGCTTATTTCTGTTTGTAATAAATGCATTTATGATTCAATTGGCAGGTTACTTTCTAGATTCATTTACGGTAGCTTCTTTTTGGTGGGCATTGCTATTTAGTGTTTTGCTATCTGTCCTTCAGCCTGTATTGCATTCCCTTATAGGAGAAGATAAGAAGTAGTCTTAATCAATTCTTAAATTACTTGTATTGAGGGTTTTCATTTTGTATTTTTGCACTCCCAAAAATTAGTGGGGTTAAATTAATTTATAAAATGGAGATTACAAAAAAAGACATAGATAGCTTAAACGCTATTGTTACCGTAAAAGTTAATGAGGCAGATTATTCAGAAAAAGTGAAATCTGTACTTAATAATTACCGTAAAACTGCTAACATTCCAGGTTTTAGAAAAGGGCACGTGCCTATGGGAATGGTTAAAAAGCAATATGGTAAAGCTGTTTTAGTGGAAGAAGTAAACAAATTACTTCAAGATTCATTGCATAAATTTTTAACGGAAGAAAAGTTAGATGTTCTTGGAAATCCTCTACCAAAAAATGATGTTGAAATAGATTGGGATACTCCAGAATTTTCTTTTGACTTTGAATTAGGAATGTCACCTCAATTTGAAGTAGATGTAAAAGGAAAAAAAGCATTGCCTCATTATAAGATTGTTGCAGACGATAAAATGATCGATGATCAAGTGGTGCACATGCGTAAACAATACGGAAAATTAATTTCGAAAAATGAAGTAGAAAAAGGTGACGAGATTACCGGTTACTTTAGTTCAGAAGAAAAAGAAATTAATAAGGACACTACTTTCTCTACAGAAGATATAAAAGGAAAAACACAGCTTAAAAAGCTTATAGGTTCTAAAGTTGGGGATACAGTTACTTTAAAAACAAAAGGATTGTTTACAGACGATCATTTAAACCAAACACATTTAGGTGTGGAACATGGTGATGCTCACGGTTTAGATATCGAAGTTACTTTTGAAGTTAAAGAAGTAAACCAAAGAGAACTTGCTGAAGTAAACCAAGATTTTTTAGATAAAATTTTCGGGAAAGATAAAGTAAAGACGGAAGAGGAATTAAAAGGAAAAATTAAAGAAGACGCTGAAAAGCAATTCGAGCAACAAAGCGATCAGAAGTTGATGGATGAGGTGGTTGAATCTTTAATTTCTAATACAAAATTCGATTTACCTGGTGAATTCTTAACACGTTGGATTCAGTTTTCTGGAGAAAAGCCAATGACAGAAGAAGAAGCAAAAGCAGAATACGAAAAAAGTGAAAAAGGATTGCGTTACCAACTTATTGAAGGTAAAATTAGAAATGAGCATGATATTCAAGTAAGTTTTGACGAATTAAAAGACTATGCTAAGAATATGATTAGAATGCAAATGGCACAATATGGTCAAGCGAATCCTTCAGACGAAGAATTAGATACTATTGCTGCTCGTATCATGTCTAATGAAGAAGAGGTAAAAAGACTTTCAGAACAATTGAACAGTCAGAAATTATTGAAATTCTTTAAGGAAAACGCAAAATTAAAGACTAAGGAAATTACCTATGATAAATTCATGAAAGAAGCGCATAGTTAATCTATGATCTACTCTCGAAATTATTTCGAGAATCTTTGAATTGTCAATCTGAACACTTGTGATGAGCACAGTCGATTAAGTTCGGAATCTAGCAATAAAATTATTATCTTTAGGGCGTTGAATACAGTGATATTTAACGCCTTTTTTAATAAAACAAAATAGAATATATGAACTACGGAAAAGAGTTTGAAAAATTTGCAATTAAAGATCAAGGAATCAATAGTATGTATTATGATTCTATTGTGAGTAGTATGAATCCAACGGGTTTTACACCAAATATTATTGAAGAACGCCAAATGAATGCAGTTGCAATGGATGTTTTTTCACGTTTAATGATGGATCGTATTATATTTTTAGGAACTGGAATAAACGACCAAATCGCCAATATTATACAAGCCCAATTATTGTTTTTAGAAAGTACAGATGCTACTAAAGACATTCAGATTTATATCAATTCTCCTGGAGGAGGGGTATATGCTGGTTTAGGGATTTACGATACGATGCAATTTATCAAACCAGATGTAGCTACTATATGTACTGGTATGGCAGCTTCTATGGGAGCGGTATTGCTTTGTGCTGGAGCTAAAGGAAAACGTAGTGGATTAACACATTCTCGTGTGATGATTCACCAACCTTTAGGAGGAGCGCAAGGACAAGCAAGTGATATAGAAATTACTACAAGAGAAATACTTACTTTGAAAAAAGAATTGTACGAAATAATTTCAAAGCATTCTGGGCAAAAATTCGATAAGGTCCATGAAGATAGTGATCGTGATTATTGGATGAAATCTGATAAGGCTTTAGAATACGGAATGATAGATGAGATTTTAGTAAGAAAATAATACTGAAAAAAGATTCAGTATATTAAAAGAAGAGGATTATGTCAAAAGAAGAATTAGAATGTTCATTTTGTGGTCGTAAAAAACCAGAAACCAATTTGCTTATCGCAGGTTTAGATGCGCATATCTGTGATCGTTGTATCGAACAAGCACACGGTATTGTATCTGAAGAAGCATTGCATACCGACAATAGTGGATTGTCTGAAGAGCTGATGCTTAAAAAGCCTAGGGTAATTAAAAAATTTCTAGAAGAATATATTATTGGACAAGATTATTCCAAAAAAATAATGTCTGTTGCTGTTTATAATCACTACAAAAGATTATTACAAATAAAGGCGGATGATGATGTGGAAATAGAAAAAAGTAACATCATCATTGTTGGTGCAACAGGAACTGGTAAGACCTTAATGGCAAAAACCATTGCTAGAATGTTAAATGTACCTTTGGCCATTGTAGATGCAACGGTATTAACCGAGGCTGGTTATGTTGGGGAAGATGTAGAAAGCATCTTAACCAGATTATTACAAGCAGCAGATTATAATGTAGAAAAAGCACAACACGGGATTGTATTTATCGATGAGATAGATAAGATTGCTCGTAAAGGAGATAATCCTTCCATTACCAGAGATGTTAGTGGAGAAGGAGTACAACAGGCTTTATTGAAGTTATTGGAAGGTACTACAGTAAATGTTCCGCCAAAAGGAGGACGTAAACACCCAGACCAGAAATTTATTGAAG
>CAJXRD010000085.1 GCA_913058295.1 uncultured Flavobacteriales bacterium
TGAACCCCTTTGTTTTTAAAAGCCGAACCACAAATCATAGGAATGATTGACATATCCATTACCGCAGCACGAAGCGCAGCATGCACTTCATCTTCTGTAATAGACTCTTCATCTTCCATATATTTTTCTAGCAAATCTTCATCATAAGCAGCAACTTCTTCAATAAGTTTACCACGGAGAATTTTTGCTTCTTCTTTTAAGTCTTCAGGAATTTCAACAACATCAAACTTTGCTCCCATCCCTTCATCATGCCATACTATAGCTCTATTCTTAACAAGATCTACAATACCTCTAAAGTCCTCTTCATCACCAATATTTAAAACAATTGGTACAGCATTAGAGCCTAACATTTCTTTTACTTGCTTACAAACCATCATAAAATCAGACCCTTGACGGTCCATTTTATTGACAAAACCAATTCTTGGTACTTTGTAATTATCAGCAAGTCTCCAGTTAGTTTCTGATTGAGGCTCTACACCATCAACAGCACTAAACAAGAAAACTAAACCATCTAAAACACGCAATGAACGATTCACCTCTACCGTAAAATCTACGTGACCAGGTGTATCAATAATGTTAAAGTGGTAATCTTTAGTTTCTGGAAGAATCTCAGCATTTTCCATTGGAAATTGCCAAGTACAAGTAGTTGCAGCAGAAGTAATAGTAATACCTCTTTCCTGCTCTTGTTCCATCCAATCCATAGTAGCAGCTCCATCATGAACTTCTCCTATTTTATGACTTACACCCGTGTAATATAAAACACGTTCAGTTGTAGTGGTTTTTCCCGCATCAATATGTGCAGCAATACCAATATTTCTAGTATATTTTAAATCTCTTTGTGCCATTTTTTAGAATCTGAAGTGTGAGAATGCTTTATTAGCGTCAGCCATTTTGTGTGTATCCACACGTTTCTTAACAGCCGCTCCTTCTTCTTTAGCAGCAGCAAGTATTTCTGCAGCTAGTTTTTGCGCCATGGATTTTTCATTTCTCTTTCTTGCAAAAAGGATTAACCATTTCATTGCAGTTGAGATTTTTCTATCTGGACGTATTTGTCTTGGAATTTGAAACGTAGCTCCTCCAATTCTACGACTACGCACTTCTACGTGAGGCATAACATTAGACAAGGCTTCTTTCCACAGCTCTAAAGCTGATTTTTCTTCATCTTGGTTTTTGTCTTCTACGATATCAATTGCATCATAAAATACTTTGAAAGCCACCGACTTTTTCCCATCCCACATTAAGTTATTAACGAATCTAGTCACTAACTGATCGTTAAACTTAGCGTCTGGTAAAAGCGGTCTTTTTTTGGCTGCTCTTTTTCTCATGTCTTCTCTTTAAAATTTTTTAAATTTTACTTTTTAGGGCGTTTTGCACCGTATTTAGACCTACGTTGTGTTCTACCTTCTACACCTGCGGTGTCTAAAGCTCCACGAACGATATGATATCTAACACCTGGCAAATCTTTTACCCTTCCACCTCTAACCAATACTATCGAGTGCTCCTGTAAATTGTGACCCTCACCAGGGATGTACGCATTTACTTCCTTACCATTTGTTAACCTAACCCTTGCAACTTTTCGCATTGCTGAATTTGGTTTCTTTGGCGTGGTAGTATATACACGAGTACAAACCCCTCTTCTTTGAGGACACGAATCTAAAGCAGCCGATTTACTCTTCTTGGTTATTTTGGCTCTTCCTTTTCGTACTAATTGTGAAATTGTTGGCATATAAACTTTTTATATAATAAAATACCCCTTTTTTAGGGTCTGCAAATGTAAAAATAATTTTTGCCATAAACAACCCTATTTAATTAATTTTTTAAAGGCCATATAATTACATCCCTAAAACATAAATAATAGTATATTAATGCATATAAGAAACACAAAGTTGATTCATAATATTAAAAAATAGATTTTAAAAATAAATTGTCAAATTATATGATAAAACAAGTTGGAACGTTAGATTTACAAGACTAAATCTAATTTTTTTGAAGCATATTCTATACATCCTTTTATACCTTAATATATATGCAGGGTTTATTCACGTATCCAATGCCCAAAACCTTCAACTAACCATTAAAGGTGAAGACACCATACCCGAAGGCCTAATTGACTCTTTAAATATAGACTCCAACTATAAGAACTACCAATCTCTTAAGCAAGCTTCCGATGAACTTCATCTAACATTATCTGATATTGGATATATTGAAAATGAGTTAAAATCAATTCAGAAAGAAAACGACAGTATTTTTATAGCTACTTTTTATTTTGGAACAAGATTTAAATACATAAAAATACATTATTCTAATGTAGATTTTAGTAAAAAGGAATTAATACAGATTTCTTCAGAAATAAAGGACACCTTCTTCATACTTCCTTTTGAAGAAATTGAAAACTCACTACAAAAGCTAAATGCTTTAAAAACTAAAAACGGAAATACTTTTGCTAGAATACATTTAGAAGAAATTACAATCAACTCAAATTCTACATTAAGCGCAAGTTTAATATTAACCAATGGAAACAAAAGAACTATTGATCAAATTATTGTAAAAGGATATGACAAATTCCCAAAGTCGTTTATAAAGTATTATGCTGGTGTAAAAATTGGCAACACATTTAGTAAAGAAGAAATTATTTCTCAAAGCAATGCATTAAATTCTTTGGGATTTGTTTCTAACATAAAGACACCTGAGGCATTATTTAAAAAAGACTCCACCACTGTCTATTTTTACCTTAAAAAAGAAAAGGATAATTTATTTGACGGAATTTTAGGCTTCTCTACTAATGAAGATTCTCAAAAACTTATATTTAACGGTTATTTAAATCTCGAACTCAATAACAATTTAAACTTTGGAGAACAATTTATACTAAATTACAAAGCTGATGGCAATGACCAACAAAACTTCAGAGTAAAGACAACGCTTCCATATCTATTAAAGTCTCCATTTGGATTAGGTCTAGAATTAAAAATATTTAAAAGAGACAGCACCTTTGTAACTACAGAACAAGAAATACAAATCAGTTATCAAATTAACCCTGCAACAAACAGCTATGTTGGATACAAAGGCTATGATTCTAGCAATTTACTGGACGAAGCGATTGAAGGTATAGCCATTGAAGACTATAACTCTAAATATATTGTTGCTGGCGCTTCCTACAAAAAACACCAAAAGAATATATTATTTCCAATAAAGACAAACATCTCACTTGAAACAGAAATTGGAGCTAGAGAACAAAAAGCATTAAAAGAATCTCAAATAAAAATAAACGGAAATCTTCATTATATTTTTAATTTAAATTACAAAAACTCCATTTTTCTTCAAAATAGCACTAGTATTTTAACTAGCGACTCCTTTTTAACTAATGAACTTTTTAGGTTTGGAGGTATAAATAGCATCAGAGGATTTAATGAAAACAGCATTGACGCCTCTATGTTTTCTGTATTAAATTCAGAATACAGATATCAGTTTAATGAAGGTATTTATATGCATAGTATAATAGATATTGCCTATTTTGAAAACCAAGTATTATCAATTAAAGAAAAACTTTACAGTTTTGGTATTGGTGTCGGAATGCAAACAAAAGCAGGTATCCTTAAACTTAACTTTGCCAACGGAAAAGCTGAAAGTCAAGAATTTAATTTTTCAAATACCAAGATTCACTTAAGCCTATCTTCTCGATTTTAAACTACAAAAAGTAAGTGCCGATAATATTATACCACCCCAAAAAAAACTTTTAAGAAAAAATAGTTGTTTGTTTCACATATAAGATTCAACTTTGGAATCAGAAGCAAAAGGTCACAAAAACTAAACCTACTTTTATAAAAAAGATTTTTCAAATCTTAGACAATACTTGACATTAGGAATAGTTTAAAGTTAAAAAAAACCAAATTTTAAGTTTAAAAAGTTGTGTATTTAACTTTTTATTGTGATTTTTGCGATTGGTTAATTCAAATAAATCATAAAAATGAGAACAAAGTTTAGTGGAATTTT
>CAJXRD010000086.1 GCA_913058295.1 uncultured Flavobacteriales bacterium
GAAATCATGCAACCTTTGATGGAAAGTTCACCAATGTGAGTATTGGGGATTATTCATCATTAAAGTAGAGCAATATGTCCCCCCCGAGCTCAGTCGAGGGGTTTTTCAATAACAGAAATAAAAAATAGGTCTCGACTGCGCTCGACCTGACAAAGATTTGAAGATAAAAGCAACATACCTCTTTTTGGTTCTATTAGGAATAGTATTATTTCCAAGAACAACATACGCACAAGAAATTGAAAACCCACCCACAGACGATTTGGGAGATGTTAGTGATGCCTTTCAGGAAAACTTTTTCGAAGCTTTAAAACAAAAAGGAATCGAGAATTATGAGCTTGCATTAAAGGCTTTGGTTAAGGCCGAAAAAGCAGCTGATGGAGATAAAGAAGCGGAAGCGGTTGTACATTTTGAAATGGGAAAGAATCTCGCTAAACTAAAACGTAATGTAGAAGCCGAAACCAATTTCAATAAAGTTTTAGAATGGGACCCTAACAGGGTTGAAGTGATAGAAGCGCTTTATGATTTATATTTCGATGAAAAAGATTATCAAGCCGCGATAGTAGTGGTAAAGAAGTTAATTGAATTTGACACTGACTATAAAGAGGATTTGGCAAACCTTTATAATCGAACCAAACAATACGATAAAGCCCTAGAACTTTTAGATGAATTAGACAAAGAGTGGGGAGAAAGTAGTTATAGAAATACCTTGCGTTCACAAATTTATAGAGTAACAGGAAACACCTCTAAAGAGATTAATAATCTTGAATCTAGAATTGAAAATAATCCAAAAAGTGAAAAGGAATATTTAAAATTGATTTATTTATATAGTGAAGAAGGAGACATACAAAAAGCCTTTGTGACCGCTAAAGAACTTTTAAAGCAAAAACCAAACTCACAGTTAGTTCATTTGGCATTATATAAATTTTATCTAGAGGAAGGGAATCATCAAGAAGCAATAAAATCTATAAAAATTGTGTTTAATTCTCAAGAAATTGAAAACAAAAGCAAGAACAGTGTTTTAGAAGATTTTTTAAACTTTACGGATAAGAACCCAGAAACTGAATTTGATTTAATAGAGATTGTGTCTTCTTTTAAAGAGCAAAGCAATAGTCAAACTTACATGCTATTAGGAGATTATTTTCTTTCTAAAGATGAAAAAGAAGAGGCATTAGTATATTATCTTATAGGAATAGAAAAGAATTCTCAAAATTTTGGATTGCTAAAGAACACATTATTGCTGCAAATTGAAACTAAGAAATATAAGGAAGCTTCAGAATTGAGTTTAGAAGGTTTGAATATTTTTCCAGCACAACCTTTATTATATTTAATAAACGGAGTAGCAAATAATAATTTAAAACAAGCAGAACAGGCTATAGAAAGTTTAGAAACGGGATTGGATTATTTATTGGATGACCTTAAAATGGAATACGATTTTTATCAGCAATTAACATTGTCCTATACATTAAAAGGGGATTCAAAAAAGGCAAAGATGTATACAAAAAGAGCTTCAGAATTAAACTTGAGCAATTAATTAAAACCATAAAATGAATTTTAAAGTAGCCTACAATATCATAATTTCATTTTTATTAATTTCTTGTGGAGGAAGCAAAGTGGTGAATGAATCTAACCAAGCCAATAGTAGTTTATCTCCAAAAAGCATTATAAAAACACATCAATCAGCTTCCCCAGATTTCACTACGTTGGCAGCAAGAATGCATGTGTCTTATGAAGAAGGAGAGAACTCGCAAAGTATTGCGGTTAGTTTACGAATGGAGAAAGACAATAAGATTTGGATAAAGGCTTCCTTATTAGGAATTACTTTAGCAAAAGCATTAATCACTCCCGAAAAGGTGAGCTATTACGAATCGATTTCAAACACCTATTTTGATGGAGATTTTTCACTATTAAGTGAATGGCTAGGAACAGACATAGATTTTCAGAAGGCACAAGCGATATTATTGGGACAATCTATTTTTGATTTAGAGGCGAAATATCAGTCTACCGTAATCGTAAATAAATACAAGTTGCAACCCAAAACACAATTAAATAATTTTATTTTTTCACTATTACTCAATCCTGAAAACTTTAAAATTTCTTCTGAAACGCTTTCCCAACCAAATGACGAAAGAATGTTTACCGTAAATTATGGGAAATATCAAAAAATTGAAGGAGGATATTACCCTTCACAAATTAATATTATTGCAACACAAAAGGGTTCTAAAACTAAAATTGCAGTAAATTATAAAAAAATAGATCACAATGCAGCAATAAGATTTCCGTTTACAATTCCTAAAGGCTATGAAGAAATTCAATTAAATTAGATGATTAACCTACGAACATTTTTCTTTCTAATATTTTCACTATTCCTGATAAATTCAGCTATAGGGCAAGTAGATAAACAAAAGCAATTAGAAGAAAAAAGGCAATCTCTATTAAACGAAATTAAACAAATAAACACCCTTTTATTTAATACAAAAAAGGAAGAAAAATCGGTGTTAACTCAAGTGGAAGATTTAGATAGTAAGATCAATACACGTCAAAACTTGATAAGAGTTACCAACCAACAAGCAAATTTATTGTCTAGAGAAATTAATGATAACCTTAGTAAGATCGATCATTTACGTAGTGAATTAAGAGAACTGAAGGAAGACTATGCTTCTATGATTTTAAAATCTTATAAAAGCAAATCCACACAGAGTAGGATTATGTTTATTATGTCTTCAGAAAACTTTTTGCAGGCATATAAGCGATTTCAGTATATGAAACAATATGCAAAGCATCGCAAATTACAAGGAGAAAGTATTAAAGAAAAAACGACCATCTTACAAGAATTAAACACGGGATTAATAGCTCAGAAAAAACAGAAGCAAGTTTTAATTGATGACAATAAAGTCGCAAAAACAAAACTTTCTAAAGAAAAGAAGGAGCAGGAAGAGCTTATTGCAACTTTAAAGAAAGATGAAGGGAAATATGCCAGCCAGATTAACAAAAAGCAAAAAGAAGCCAATAAAATAGATAAAGAAATTGAGAAATTAATTAGAGACGCTATAGCGGCTTCTAACCTTAAAAAGAGCAAAGAGGCAGGGTCTACTACTAAAAAGTCTTCTAAAACCTTTGCATTAACTGCAGAAGCGAAAGCATTAGCAGCAGACTTTACAAACAACAAAGGAAAATTACCCTGGCCAGTATCAAATGGAGTAGTTGTAAAACGTTTCGGAAATACAAGACACCCTCAATTAC
>CAJXRD010000087.1 GCA_913058295.1 uncultured Flavobacteriales bacterium
TAGAAGCAATGTTTCCAACCATGTATGAACACCGTTGTTCTGTTGGAACTCCTGGCGGTTTTTTTGAACGAGTAGAAGAAGGTACTTGGATGGGTCATATTATTGAACATATTGCCTTAGAGGTTCAGACTTTAGCAGATATGGATACTGGCTTCGGAAGAACTCGGGGTTATGGGGAAGAAGGGGTATATAATGTAGTGTTTTCCTATATAGAAGAAAATGTAGGACGTTATGCTGCTAAGATATCTGTAGCAATTTGTGAAGCATTAATTGCTGGGGAAGAATACGATATGACGGAGGATATTCAGAAAATGAGGGAGATCCGTGAAGATGAACGATTGGGGCCAAGTACAGGTTCTATTGTTCAAGAAGCTGTAAATAGGGGGATTCCTTGGATTCGTTTAAATAAATATTCTTTAGTACAATTAGGGTATGGCGCAAATCAAAAAAGAATTCAAGCAACTGTAACTAGTGAAACCAGTAGTATTGGAGTTGAAATTGCTTGTGATAAAGAGGATACCAAGTATTTATTAGAACAAGCCGAAGTGGATGTTCCTCGGGGAGATATTATTCGTCGTGAGCGCAGTTTAGAAGAAGCTTGTGATTATGTTGGATTTCCTTTGGTAATCAAACCAATTGACGGAAATCATGGAAGAGGAATTACTGTCGATATTAACAATCTTGAAGATGCTTTAGTAGCCTTTAGACATGCAAAAGAAAGTTCGAAAAGTGGAGCGATTATCGTAGAGAAATTTATTACAGGAGATGACTATCGATTGTTAGTTATTAATAATCAATTAGTAGCTGCAGCAATTAGAACTCCTGCACATGTAATAGGAAATGGAAAAGCTACAGTACAAGAATTAATAGATGAAGTGAATAGCGATCCACGAAGAGGGTTTGGTCATGAGAAAGTACTAACCAAAATCACTACGAACGAATTAACAAAAACGCTAATTAAAGCTGCTGGTTATACTTTAGATTCCGTTTTAGCAAAAGGAGAACGGCTCATCTTAAAAGACACTGCTAACTTAAGTACGGGTGGAACTGCCGAAGACATCACCGATATTGTGCATCCAGCAAATGTTTCAATGGCCGAACGAATTTCAAAAATTATCGATTTGGATATTTGCGGGATTGATATCATGACAACAGACATATCGAAACCAATATCTGAAACTGGAGGAGCGGTTTTAGAAGTTAATGCAGGCCCTGGATTTAGAATGCATTTGGCACCAACTACAGGATTACCAAGAAACGTAGCTGCACCAGTAATTGATAAATTATTTCCTAAAGGAAATACAGGTAGAATACCAATAGTTGCAATTACAGGAACCAATGGAAAAACAACAACAACAAGATTATTAGCACATATTGCAAAGATGAATGGCTATCGTGTTGGTTATACTACCAGTGATGGAGTATATATTCAAAATAGATTGTTAATGACTGGAGACTGTACGGGTCCTTCCAGTGCAGAATTTGTTTTAAAAGATCCAACCGTAAACTTTGCTGTTTTAGAAAGTGCTAGAGGAGGTCTTTTAAGAGCGGGATTGGGTTTTGAAAAATGTGATGTAGCTATTGTAACTAATGTCGCGGCTGATCATTTAGGATTAAAAGGAATTCATACTATAGAGCAATTGGCTAAAGTGAAAGGGGTAGTGCCAGAAACGGTATTACCAGATGGTTATGCGATATTAAATGCAGATGATGATTTAGTGTTTAAGATGCGAAGAAATATAGAATGTAATTTGGCATTATTTTCTATGGATGAAAATAATCCTCACATTAAAGCACTTCAGCGAAAGGGTGGAATAACTGCTGTTTATGAAAATGGATTTGTTACCATTTGCCGTGGAGAGTGGAAAATGAGAGTAATGTTGGCAAAAGATATTCCTTTAACTTATGGAGGGAAAGCCAAGTTTATGATTCAAAATGTTCTGCCTGCAATTCTTGCGGCTAATATTCAAGGAATAAGTATCGAAGATATGAAAGCTGCTTTAGAAACTTTTATTCCTTCAGCATCACAAACCCCAGGACGATTGAATTTATTTAAATTTAATAATTTTAGTATTCTTTTAGATTATGCTCATAATCCTGCTGGAATGAGAGCATTACAAAAATTTACAGATGAATTAGAAGCAACTGTAAAAGTAGGAATCATAGCAGGAATTGGGGATCGACGAGAAGAAGACAATAATGAAATGGGAGCAATTGCAGCTGATATGTTCGATGAAATCATCATACGACAAGACAAGCGATTACGGGGAAAAACAGAAGAAGAATTAATAAAAATGTTGGATGATGGAATTAAAAAAAGAGATCCTAATAAGAAGACTTTAATTATTCCTTCAGAAAAAGAAGCAATAACCTATGCTGTTAAAAATGCAAAAAAAGGATCTTTAATTATTTTATGTAGTGATGTTATACCTGAAGCTTTAGATTTAGTTAAAAAGTTTAAGGAGCAAGAAGCAAATGGAGAATTAATACTTTCGGATTAAAACCTTTTTACATAAATGATTTAAAATGGAAAACCCATCACGTTGTGATGGGTTTTCGCCCCAAATTTGATTAATAACGAACGTTATCAACCTACTTATGTGATACGAAGTTACAAAAAAATGTTTATTGTATAAGAATATTAAGTAGATATATCACAGATTTACTTAGGCTAACCTTCTAGGAAAGTGTTTTTTAACGCAAAAAAACAATAAACCCTTTTCTTAAGGATTAAATACTGTGCTTCTAGTAATTGTGAAATAAAGAAAACCAGAAACTCTTCCATCTTAAGATCTATAAATTTGTAATTAGAGTCAAAAGCTATTAACATTGATTGATGTTAATTGAACATCTGTTAGAAATTGTTGTAACAATAATTAAAAAGAATACTCTAACCATTTTAATTTTTTAGCAAAAAAAACAAGAGGAATTAAATGTTATTTTTTGCTTTCTGAAACGTCTTATGTTTAATGATTCGATTTCTGTCTCTTATACACATCTCCGAGCCCACGAGACTCCTGAGCATCTCGT
>CAJXRD010000088.1 GCA_913058295.1 uncultured Flavobacteriales bacterium
GATTATGTTGGATTAGATGAATACCTCGCTAAAATAAAAGGAGGATGGACAGATGTCGATGTTATTGTGACTATGCCAAGTGTTATGGGAAAATTAGGACCACTAGGACGTGTTTTAGGACCACGTGGATTAATGCCTAACCCAAAGACAGGTACAGTAACAATGGATATCGCTAAAGCTGTTTCAGATGTAAAAGCTGGTAAAATCGACTTTAAAGTTGAAAAAACTGGTATTGTACATGCTGCAATTGGAAAAGTATCATTTGATGCTGAAAAGATTGAAGGAAACGCAAAAGAATTATTAACAACACTTGTAAAATTGAAGCCTCAAGCGGCTAAAGGAATTTATATTAAAAGCATTTATTTGTCTAGTACTATGAGTCCAAGCTTAGAGGTTGATTCAAAAGGATTTGCTGAGTAGTAAAATTTTAAACTTATGACTAGAGAAGAAAAATCACAAGTAATAAAAGATTTGACTGCACAGTTAACTGAAAATGAAACTATTTATTTAGCGGATATTTCAGGTCTTGATGCAGGTAGCACCAGTAACTTACGTAGAGCTTGTTTTAAAGCTGGAGTAAAATTAGCTGTTGTTAAGAACACATTGCTTAAAAAAGCAATGGATAGTTCCGATAAAGACTTTGGTGAATTGCCAGATGTGCTTAAAGGAAATACATCATTAATGTTTGCTGAAGCGAGTAATGCACCTGCTAAAGTAATTAAAGCTTTCAGAAAAAAATCTGAAAAGCCATTGCTTAAAGGAGCTTTTATTGAAGAAGCAATTTACATTGGCGATGATCAATTAAATACTTTAGTTGATATTAAGTCTAAAGACGAACTTATTGGAGATATTATAGGATTATTACAATCTCCTGCTAAGAACGTTATTTCAGCACTTAAATCAAGTGGAGGAACAATTGCAGGTATTGTTAAAACCTTATCCGAAAGAGAAGGATAAAATTATAGCATTTATAAAAAATAATAAATTAGAATTAAATTAATAAAACGATAGAAAATGGCAGATTTAAAAGATTTCGCAGAACAATTAGTTAACTTAACTGTAAAAGAAGTTAATGAGTTAGCTGGAATATTAAAAGAAGAATACGGTATAGAGCCTGCTGCAGCTGCAGTAGCTGTTGCTGCTGGCGGTGGTGCTGGTGGTGATGATGCCGCAGAAGAAAAATCAGAATTTGATGTAATCCTTACTGCTCCAGGTGGGTCTAAATTAGCAGTTGTAAAACTGGTAAAAGAACTTACTGGATTAGGTCTTAAAGACGCAAAGGGATTAGTTGATAATGCTCCATCTCCAATTAAAGAAGGTGTTGCAAAAGATGAAGCTGAAGCATTAAAAGCTCAGTTAGAAGAAGCTGGAGCTGAGGTTGAGCTTAAGTAAGCTTACTTAGTACCAAACTTAAGGTTTAGGTCTTTCCGCATAGCGGTTAGACCTAGACCATTTTGCGTATATAATAGTATATGCTATTTATACTACGCGCTCATTGTATTATTATAATTAAAATTCGTCCATAGATGTCAGCAACGCAAACTGAAAGATTGAATTTTTCCACAGTAAAGAATAAACCTGATTATCCAGATTTTTTAGATATTCAGATTAAATCCTTTCAAGATTTCTTCCAATTGGAAACTAAATCCGATAAGAGAGATACAGAAGGTCTTTACAAGACTTTTTTGGAAAATTTCCCGATTACCGATACCAGAAATCAATTTGTATTAGAATTTTTAGATTATTTTGTAGATCCATCCCGTTACTCAATACAAGAATGTATTGAACGTGGTCTTACCTACAGTGTACCTCTAAAAGCTCGTTTAAAATTATATTGTACAGATCCAGAACACGAAGATTTTGAAACCATAGTTCAAGATGTTTATTTGGGTACAATACCCTATATGACTCCTAACGGAACCTTTGTGGTTAATGGAGCAGAACGTGTTGTTGTTTCTCAATTACACCGTTCACCTGGTGTATTCTTTGGACAATCGTTCCACGCAAATGGAACAAAACTATATTCAGCCAGAGTAATTCCTTTTAAAGGTTCTTGGATTGAATTTGCTACCGATATAAATCAAGTAATGTACGCTTATATCGATAGAAAGAAAAAATTACCAGTGACTACTCTTTTCCGTGCTATCGGATTTGAAAGAGATAAAGATATCCTTGAGATATTTGATCTTGCCGAAGAAGTTAAAGCTACTAAAACTGGACTTAAAAGGTATTTAGGACGTAAACTTGCTGCACGTGTTCTTAAAACATGGCATGAGGATTTCGTAGATGAAGATACTGGAGAAGTAGTTTCGATAGAACGTAACGAAATTGTCTTAGATAGAGATACGATTCTAGAAAAAGATCATATTGACGAAATATTAGAATCTGGTTCAAAAACCATTCTTCTACATAAAATAGATAATTTACAATCAGATTATGCTATAATTCATAATACCCTTCAAAAGGATCCAACAAATTCCGAAAAAGAAGCGGTAGAACATATTTATAGACAATTGCGTAATGCTGAGCCGCCAGATGAGGAAACCGCTCGTGGTATTATCAATAAATTATTCTTTAGTGACCAACGTTACAATCTTGGTGAAGTAGGTCGTTTTAGAATGAATAAAAAGTTAGGTCTTGATATTCCAATAGATAAGTTAGTTCTTACTAAAGAAGATATCATTACTATAATAAAATTCTTAATCGAGTTAATTAATTCTAAAGCAGAGATTGATGATATTGATCACCTTTCTAATCGTCGTGTACGTACGGTTGGTGAACAATTATCTTCTCAATTTGGTGTTGGTTTAGCTCGTATGGCTCGTACTATTAGAGAACGTATGAACGTTCGTGATAATGAGGTATTTACCCCAATCGATTTGATTAACGCGAAGACTTTGTCTTCGGTTATTAATTCGTTTTTTGGTACCAACCAATTGTCACAGTTTATGGATCAAACCAATCCAATTGCTGAAATTACGCACAAGCGTAGATTATCTGC
>CAJXRD010000089.1 GCA_913058295.1 uncultured Flavobacteriales bacterium
GGAAAAATATTCTTCTTTGGTATTTTGGGTGCATATATTTTTTCCAATCGCTACCGCCCGTTGCTTCAATCTCATCTCCTTCAGCTTTTCCTTTAGACAAATATTGATTAGCAGCTCGATAATGAGCCATTACCCAAGTAATATTTACAGTATAATCATAATGACGCATCGCTTTTCGTAACGCTTCATTATTTTGAACTTCCATTGGAAGCTCTTTAAATTTTGCATACAAATTTATAGTATTATACTCTTGTGTAAAAGCAATAAATTCGTTTTTATATTTAGCTTCAAAAGCGGATAGAAGATAGGACTTTTCACCAGTCACAAAATCTTTCCCAGCTGCTTGCCAATATAAATGATCTAAGGCATGTTCGTAAGGTGTATTTCTGTCTATAGTGTCTCTAAATCGAGCATCAATTAAATTTATTAGATCTGTAGAAGCAAATTCAATCAACCTATATTGTGCACTTTGAAATCCACTTGCTGGTGTTAATGTATTTCTGAATTTTAAATATTGCTCCACATCCATTCCTTCTTGCATTATAGCAAACGAAGAAGTCAACATATCGAAATACCTACTTACTCTCATCAATCTTGAGGAGAAAAATTCCGCAGTAAGGTCTTTATGATGTGCTACTTGCTCAATCTCCCATAATATCATTTTAAAAAGCAATTCATTTACCTGATGGTACATGATAAACACCATTTCATCTGGCAACGTTGTTCTTTGGGTTTGAAGGTTTAATAATGCATCCGTTTGTACATAATCCCAATACGTCATTGGTTCGCTATATAGAAGACCTTCTAAATGCGTATCTAAATCTTGGCCTATATCTCCAAATTTACTTTCTAATTGTTTTAAGAGTAATTCCCTCTTTGATAGATCTTCCATAATTAATCTGCTATTATTTTAAACGAATGTTGCAATCCTTTAAATTGAATAAGTGTAGCTTTTAAAGACCCAACCATTAAATCTGCTTTAATAACTATTGGTATTTTATTATCATCATCACTCACCCATAAGGTTAGACTTTCTTTTTCTTTAAAAACACGTCCCGATTGTACATAAGGACGAAATACTAAACAAGCCACTTTCCCAAAATCAGTATCTATAATTTCTCTTCTTAAAAATTTAAGTTTGAATTGATAGTTTTCTCTATCAAAAAACATATCTAATAAAACCTCATCTCCTTCTTTAATATTTTTAATCTCCAAATTATTACGCAAATAGTAAAAAGCAGAAACCATATCTTGAGCATCTTTTGGAAAAGAAACTACTTTTATAGAATCGTGTTTTTTGTTATTTATTGTTGCTTCTAATTTGGCATGATCAAAGTCTATTTGAATGTCTTTTGTATGCCCACCCTCATCTATTTTTCTAATAAAACGATAAGGAATATCATTGTCTACATCTATATACGATTGGTAATCGTCTTCTACAGAAAAAAACCAACTGGTCATTCCGGAAGTCTCTCCAAAACCTTTTACATGAAATACTTGCTTGCCATTTAATTCTTCTTTTGCAACTTCAAGTGTTGCTGAGCCTGCTGTAATAAGGCCATAATGGACTCTAAATTTTAGCCATTCCCCATCACCATATGCTCTCTTTTGTGCTGAAAGTAAAACAACATTAAAAAAGATAAGTAAAACAAGGGCTTTTTTCATTTAAAGGAATTGACATTTATAACATATAATTCTAGAGTTTAGTCTAAAAAACAAACGCTATCTTTTTAGTCGACAGCGTTTTGTTTTTGTTACGTTATAATTTAAAGTGTTCCTCTTTTTGATTGTTCTCTTTCTATAGATTCGAACAAGGCTTTAAAGTTACCTGCTCCAAATCCTTGAGCTCCCATTCTTTGAATAATTTCAAAAAACAAAGTAGGTCTATCTTCTACCGGTTTTGTAAATATCTGAAGTAAATATCCTTCTTCATCAGCATCGACCAAAATCGACAGTCTTTGAAGCTCATTAATGTCTTCCTTCATCATATCCATATGTACTCCTAACCTTCCTGGAATTTCATCATAATACGCTTGAGGTGGAGGGGGTAAAAATTCGATTCCTCTAGCTTTTAATTGAGCAACTGTTTTAACAATATCATCTGTTGTCAATGCTAAGTGTTGCACTCCAGAATCTTCATAAAAATCTAAATATTCTTCAATTTGTGATTTTTTAGCAGCTTTTGCAGGTTCGTTAATAGGAAATTTAATACGGCCATTTCCATTACTCATTACCTTACTCATTAAAGCTGAATATTCTGTATGTATTTGCTTATCATCAAAAGACAAGAAATTTACAAATCCCATAACATCCTCATACCATTTTACCCATTTATTCATTTGTCCCCAACCAACATTACCTACCATATGGTCAATATATTTTAAACCAACAGACTCTGGATTATAATCGGATTCCCATGGAATAAAACTTGGCAAAAAGTTGCCTTTATAATTTTTACGCTCTACAAACATATGGACTGTTTCACCATAAGTATAAATTCCTGCCCGCACTACTTCACCAAACTCGTCTTTTTCAACAACTGGCTCCATATACGATTTCGCTCCTCTACTTGTGGTTTCTTCGTATGCCTTTCTTGCATCCTCTACCCATAATGCAATCACTTTAACTCCATCTCCATGTTTAACTAAGTGATCATTAATTGGGGATTTACTATTTAGGGGTGTAGTTAATATTAAAACAATTTTATCTTGCTTCAAGGCATAACTTACACTGTCTCTAGATCCCGTTTCAAGTCCTTTATAGGCATAGGATTGAAATCCAAATGCTGTCTTATAAAAATGTGCAGACTGTTTTGCATTACCCACATAAAACTCTACATAATCCGTTCCTAGAAGGGGTAAAAAATCTTGTGCTCCTTCAAATATTTTTTCTAAACCGTAGTTTACTGATTTTACTTCTTTACTCATAATATTG
>CAJXRD010000090.1 GCA_913058295.1 uncultured Flavobacteriales bacterium
CAGAATCTTCTTGTATGGTTCTACAAAAACCATCCCTAAAATATCCTGTAGCAGGTGTATAACAGCAAGGTTCTAAAGCGGTACCTAGAATGTTTAATTCCTCTTTTTTCATTAGGTGATTTTCTAAATATCTAGAGTTTTATTTTTTAAATACAAACAAAGCTATGATATAAATAAAACTCTAATTAAATCTTTTTGCTGAATGACATTATTTGCCTAATAGAAGACAATAATAATGTGATTAGTGTAATTTTTATAGACTAGACTTTTAAGCTATAGCTCCATTTTAAAAGTTGTTTTGCAACTATACTTGCTCTGCCTAATTTTTAGTATTTAGAAAAAAAAGGAGAAAAAACCTCTCTATGAAAAGGGGTGTTTTTCTAGGGCGAAAAAATAAAAATGGGGGGGATCGGTTCTAGTAGGTTTAGCATCGAGGAGCTAAGTGCTAATTTACAGCCCAAAAATTTACAAAGCACAGCCATTAGCTATGCAAATATCGAACTAAGACCTAAGGGTATTATTATACATTTTGCAAATAGGCTAGACCGGTATTCCTGGGTTATTCCCTATTATCGATTGGTTATTTACCGCAGCAAAACCTTTAGTTTGCATGCTAATGGAAACTTTATAAAGTGCAAGAAAAATAAAAACTATCGAAGCAATAAAAAGTTTATCGATAGGATGATGACTTTAAAAATAGACCACTTAAAATTAGGCTATTATGATGCCTAAGCCATTATAAATGTTTGGTGATTTTTGTGCTAGTGGGTTTGGTGGTAGACAGGTAGTAATCGATAAGTTCTCCTTTTTCGTTCACTAAATATTTTTGAAAATTCCACTTTACTTTAGAGCTTTTTTTGCCGTTGCGATCTTTCGAGGTTAGCCAAGCATATAAAGGATGCTGCTTGTTGCCCTTTACATCTATTTTTTCGGTAAGTAAGAAAGTAACCCCAAAATTCAAGGCACAAAATTCTTGAATTTGCGAGGCATCTCCAGGTTCTTGTTTCCCAAATTGATTGCAAGGTAAACCAATAACTACCAGTTGCTCTGCATATTGATCGCTCAAGCTTTGCAATTCTTTATATTGTTTTGTAAAGCCACATTTAGAAGCTACGTTGACAAATAGTATTTTCTTGCCCTTAAAATCGGATAGGGAAATAGGGCTCCCATTTATATTCAGAATTTCGATCGCATAGATGGATTCTGTTTTTATTTCTGAAGGAGTTCTTGGGGCTAATTTTGCTTTAGTTATAAATTTCATATTTTGTTTTAAGGAAGGCTATTGTTATCAATTCTTCAGTTATAAAATATTTTAAGGAGAAACATTGGGTTGAACCACTAAACCTTAAAGATAAATGGGTTTTTGCTTATTAAATACCCGAGGCAATGTCTTGAGAAATTCTAAAAATAACCCATACTCTACTACAAAAATACTAATTTCGTTTATGGTTTTGTATGCGAATGAAACAAAAAAAGCAGGATGGATAAAAAGGATTATAAAATACATATAGTAGGTGCAGGGATCAGTGGTTTAGTAGCGGCTAGAGTATTGGAAGACCATGGGTTTTCTCCTGTTTTTCTGGAGGCTACAGATCGTGTTGGAGGCAGGGTAAAAACAGATGTTATAGCAGGTTATCCATTAGATCATGGCTTTCAAGTATTGCTAACGGCATATCCAGCAGCACAAAAATATTTGGATCTGGAGGCTTTAGACCTGCAAAAATTTTTACCAGGAGCTTCAATTTTCAAAAACAAGAAACAGCGAATTCTAGGGGATCCATTAAGAGATATATCCCTGTTGTTTTCCACTCTGTTTTCTGGAATAGGAACCATTAGCGATAAAATAAAAATACTGCAACTCAACCAGAGCTTAAAGAAAAAGACGGTATCTGCTATATTTTCGGAACCCGAAGAGAGCACCTTATCTTATTTAAAAAGTTGGGGTTTTTCTAAAGACATGATAGATACTTTTTTCCGGCCCTTTTTTAACGGTATTTTTCTTGAAAACAAACTGGAAACCTCTAGTAGAATGTTTGCATTTGTTTATAAAATGTTTGGCGAAGGGCATGCCGCTTTGCCAAAGGCAGGAATAGAAGCCATACCAAAACAAATTCATCAAAAATTAAAGCATAGTACTTTTAAATTCCAGACCAAAGTAGCGGCAATAATGGATAAAGAGATCGTCCTTGCTAATGGGGATCGATTAGAAAGCGACTTTACTATTGTAGCAACAGAAGCTAGTGGTCTTATTAAAAATTTAAAAAACCAATCCACCCAATGGCAGTCCTGCGATACTCTTTATTTTGAAACCGAAACGAGAAGCGTCAACAAAGCATTAATAGGCCTTATTCCTAATAAAGATGCCTTAATTAATAATATTTTTTACCCTAGTAGTCTAGAAATGAATATTCCTCTTAAAAAAGATTTGCTTTCGGTAAGCCTGGTCGGCACTTATACACTAGGAGAGGAGGAGCTTATCGATCAGGTGCAAAAGGAGTTGAAAGATTATTGTGGTATCGATTCTTGTAAATTCATAAAGCGCTACTGTATTCCCAGAGCCTTGCCAAAATTAGAGAACTTACAATACGAGATGTCCCCTTCGGAAACTCAATTAACGCGCGGTATATTTTTAGCAGGAGATACCCAATTAAACGGCTCTTTAAATGCTGCGATGCTCTCGGGAGAAAGTGCAGCAATGGGTATTATAGAATCGCTTTCTAAAAGTATCGCTTAGAAATTAATGTTTTTTAGAGGTCCCTATAGCTTAGCCTCGTATTTTTTTAGCATTTCTAGGCTAGTATGCTCTAATGCTTTTTGATGGGTAGCTTCCAGAACTACAAATGGCGCCTTG
>CAJXRD010000091.1 GCA_913058295.1 uncultured Flavobacteriales bacterium
ACGAGATGCTCAGGAGTCTCGTGGGCTCGGAGATGTGTATAAGAGACAGAGCAACAACCCTTTAAAAATTAAAGAAGTTGCAAAACTCACTAGTTTAACCGTATCTACTTTATACGGTTATGTACAACGATGTGAAATTCCTTTCCACAAGAAAAATAACCGTTTGTATTTTTTTAAATCCGAAATTATAGATTGGATTAAAACAGGTAAGCAGAAAACTTTAAAAGAAATTGAAGTTGATGTTGATGAACTTTTGTCTAATAAAAAATAAGGATATGAGTTTAAAAAACACAAATAGCCTTATTCCAAACGATTATGGAATTGGTAAAGTAAAAGACTTTGTTGACATTAAAATAAAGATTCTTGAATTGTTAAAGTTGCAAGCAATGACAATGAAAGAAATTGGTGTAGCTTTAAGAAAAGAACGAACAGATATTTGTTGGTATTTAGCACCTCTTAGAGAAAACAATCAAGTAAGATTTACAAAATTAAGAAGATGCTCAATTTCAAACAGAAATGGAGTTATGGAGTTTACTGCAAACCCAGATTTGTTTGAACAAGACAATCAACTAAAACTGTTTTAACATGAGGTTGAGCAAGCCAATAATCTTGTATTTGCCTGATTTGTTAATCTATGAACTAGATAATTATTTAAAGAGAAACTATCCTAAATTTAATATTCATAGAGTTTACCTCTATTATGTAGTGCATTACATAACAATAAGGCAAATACAATACAGTAATAAAGAATATTTTTCTTTAGATAAAAAATATTTAAGAAGTGTTACTTGTAGCAACATAGATCAATATGTCAAAATATTAGTAGATGGTGAATTTATAATTAGTGATAAAAAATATACCATAGGTCAAAAGTCTTTAGGATATAAAATCAATGAGAAATTTATAAAGGGAGTAAATAAATTTAAGCTGAAAACTGAAAGCAAGTTCAGTAAAAGGCTGGTTAAAAACATCTACAAGAAGAAAGCCCACTACAGCCGATTAGAGCCGTATTTAAGGCTTATGAAGGGTGAATTTATGAAGATGGAACTAGATTATAATAACGCTTATAGGTGGGCTGAAAATTACCCAGAGGACGCTAAAAAGTTAAGCTACTTTACATCTATAAATCAAATAGAGGACAAGCGGTTTAGATACTTTAAGCGTAATAGAACTAACAAAAGATTAGATACCAATCTAACCAATCTTAAAAGTGATTTAAGAAGGTATATCATAGGTGATTATGTTAGTATAGATATTAAGAACTCCCAACCTTTTCTATTAGGTGTGTTTATAGACAATATAATTAATATAAGTGATACCTATTGTTGTTATTTACAAGTAGAAAACTATACTAAAGCCTTTGGTATTAAAGGGATTAAGAGAGTTCTATTAATTCACCAAAATCAAGAAAAAGCAGAAATGGTGAAATTTAGAATGTTCTATAATTCTGTTTTGGACGGTACACTCTACGATGATTTTATTAGTAGATATACAGGGAAAGCAACTCGTAATGCTGTTAAGGATATAATGTTTAAAGTTCTCTTTTCAAGAAATGAATGTTATTCTAAGTTCATTCCCTATGAAGATGAAAAGAAAGTCTTTGCTAGTGTTTATCCTTTTGTTGGTGAAGTTGTAAAGGCTTTAAAGATAAAAGACCATAGTACGCTCCCTATTTACCTACAGCGTTTTGAAAGCTTTCTTTTTATAGACTGTATAGCAAAGGAACTTGTAAGTAACGGAATAATCCCTTTTACAATACATGATTCTGTAATAGTCAAAACTAAAGACCAGCAAAGAACTATAGAAATTATGGATGAGGTGTTTAAAGAACAAGTTGGAGTAATTCCAAAGTACAAAATCACAAATATTAACGAATAAAAGTTCCCTAATGATTTAGGTTATAAATGAAAATGAGAGAAAATACCATTAACGCAATTAAATCCCTATTAGCCATAATAATACTAACTATTCTTCAGTATCTAATATTCGGTACACTTGAAGAACCAATCTGTTTTAAATAATGCCAAAGCCCTATACATTTCCGACTCTATTCGATGAGGTACTTCAGATAAGTACTACCAAATTAAAAGAATGGGGATACTTAAAACCCGAACAATATAGAAATGGCACTATTAATTGGAGTATTAACGGTGAGAAAACAGCGAGTATTTCAATACTTGTAGATACATTCGGCATTATGCCCTTCATAAAATTAGATTATAAAAGTAATGGAGAATCTATAAATTACAGGGTTTATTTAACGTCTGTTCCCTCTAATTTAGGAACGGGTGTAATATGGTATTTCCTTTGTCCCCATACCCATAAACGATGCCGAAAGCTTTATTTGATAGGCAATCACTTTCTACATAGAACCGCATTACCTAGTGGAATGTATCAAAGTCAGATAAAATCTAAGCATTACCGCAGTATGGAAAAGGTCTTCAGTTCTTTTTTTGAAACCGATGAGCTCTATGACGAATTATACAGCAAGCACTTTAAAAAATTCTACGCTGGTAAACCTACTAAAAGGTATTTACGAATATTAAAACAAATACAGAAAACTGAAAGACTTTCATCTTCTGAAATAGAGAGCCTAATTTTACCTTGATCTCGCTAAAAAAATAGCTCAAATAATTTAAATCTTAAGGCATAAAATTCAATCTATTTAAGGTTTAATGGTCTAGTTTTATGACAATTGATTTTTAAATTGTAACTGAAATACCTGTCTCTTATACACATCTCCGAGCCCACGAGACTCCTGAGCATCTCG
>CAJXRD010000092.1 GCA_913058295.1 uncultured Flavobacteriales bacterium
GCATAATATTTTTTTCCAATGAAGTAAGATATTACCATCATACTTCCATAAGCCGCTAAAGTTGCAATTGCTGATCCTTTATAACTTATGATGGGTATTAATGCAAAATTAAGAATTAAAGTGATTAAAGCTCCTATAACAGAAATATAAGCTCCATATTTTGTTCGATCGGTTACTTTATACCATACCGACAGATTGTGATAAATCCCCAAACATAAATTGGCTAATAAAATAATTGGAACAATAACTATAGCTTCCCAAAAGGAAGGATCTGGAATTAAAATTCGTTTAAATAAATCTAAATAAACCACCACAAATAAAAGTATTAGGCTTCCTATAACAGTAAAATATTTGGTGATGGTTGCATAGGTTTGTTTTGCGTTTTCGTTTTTGGAATGGTTAAAGAAAAAAGGCTCTATCCCCAGTCTAAATGCTGTTGCAAATAGGGTCATAAATACTCCAAGTTTATAACAAGCTGCATAAACCCCAACTTCAGCATCCGCTATATCTGAAGGCAAAAGGTATTTTAATAAAATTTTATCGAAGGCTTCGTTAATAGAAAATGCAATACCGGCTATTAAAACTGGAAAGGCATAACGCAACATTTTTTTCCAAATGAGTAGGTTAAAAGAAAATCTTATTTTAAAATAAACAGGTAGTATGATTAAAAACGTAATCCCACTTGCAATTAAATTTGCTATAAAAACATAGGCTACTTTGCCCTCTTTTAGATAGATGGAATTCCATATAGAATTGCTGTCTTTTTCTGCCCAAATTGGTAAAACCAAAAAGAAAAATAAATTGAATCCCAAGTTGATACAGACATTAAATATTTTAATAAAAGCATAAGACATGGGCTTCTCATGAGCTCGATACCAAACAAAAGGAATTACCGCCAATGCATCTAGGGCAAGGATTAAGATTCCATAGGTAACGTATTCTGTTTTAAAATCTAAAAATGAAGCCAGTTTTTCTCTTGCAAATAAAGCAATAGATAAAAAAAGAAGTGTTGAAATTAATAGGGAAGTAAGAGCTGTGGATTGTACTTTTTCTTTTTGAAACTCCTCCCGATTGATAAATCTAAAAAAAGCGGTTTCCATTCCATAAGAAAGCATCACGTTTCCTAGAATTAAAAAAGCCATTAAGGATGCATAAATTCCAAATTGCTCCTTTCCTAAAACCAATACATAAAGGGGCACTAAAAATATAGCTAAAGCACGCGGTAATACCGTTGCTAAACCATAAATAAATGTTTGCTTAAAGAGTTTTTTGAAGATGCTCAATCCCTTAAATTTTATTTTTTAAAAGTATGGTAATTCTCTTTCTACCACAATATTAATTGCCATTATTAGGGTTGCCCATTGGGTATGCTAAAATTTCTTTTTCCGTGATATTAGATACTTTAAAATAATAATCCATTCCTTTAAATAGATAACTTATCACAGCTTCGTTTTCTTCTAATTTAAATGGAAAAGATTTTGGCGGAGTGTTTTTCGCTTCCTTATTTGGGTCACTATCCATGATAACGTCGCTATTTTCTTCATTTTTATAATATCCTACATATAGATTATCTGTAGAGGGATTTGCCTTGGCAGATTTATTTCTGAAATAAATTTCGTTTATCGATGTTCCTATTTCTATATTTTCAATCTTTAAATAAATATTAGTACCCGATCCGCCTTCTTTTACACCTGCCATCCATTTCTGGCTGTAGGCTTCTACCATGGTAAATGGAGGGTTTTGGCTAAAGGAATATGCAGAATTGGTGTTTTTTGAACTGTTACAATTTAAAAACAATACGGTAATAATAAACAGTCCTAAGGCACCGGTAGCTAATTTTAATCTTTTCATTGGAAGTGTTTAAATTCCCTATAAAAATACAAAACCTAGACTTATTTATATCAATAATATGACAATTGCTAGTTTTTAGAAACTTTGGCTATAGTACCTTTGCAGTAAATTAATAATTGTATTATGTATAATTCTAAAACCCCTGAAGAAGCGGTAAAAATTATTAAATCTAATGACCGTGTCTATATTCAGGCAGCAGCAGCAGCACCCCAATCGCTTATCAATGCTATGTCTGCGCGACATGAAGAGCTTCGAAATGTAGAAGTTTGTCACCTTCATATTGATGGAGATGCTCCTTATTCAGATCCAAAATATCGGGATAGTTTTCATGTAAATTCTTTTTTTATCGGTCCTAATGTTAGGCATACTTTAAAAGCAGGAAATGGATCCTATACTCCTGTTTTTTTAAGTGAATTGCCTTTATTATTTAAACGAAATATAATTGCACTAGATGTTGCATTAATACAAGTATCACCCCCAGATAAACATGGTTATTGCTCCTTAGGAGTTACTGTTGCAGCTACTTTAGCAGCAATCGCTAATGCAAAACATGTAATTGCACAGGTTAACCCTAATATGCCAAGAAC
>CAJXRD010000093.1 GCA_913058295.1 uncultured Flavobacteriales bacterium
TGAGTAGTGAGTAGTGAGTAGTGAGTAGTGAGTAGTGAGTAGTGAGTAGTGAGTAAAAACAATAATAATTTGTCTTCAAAAATAATATCGAATCACGAAAATCTTCAGGTACTGTATGAGGATAATCATATCATCGCAGTAAACAAGCGTGTGGGTGATATTGTACAAGGCGACAAAACTGGGGATGCTCCTCTTTCAGAAATTGTAAAACAATATATCGCTGAAAAATATAATAAACCTGGAGCTGTATTTTTGGGAGTGGTACACAGACTAGATAGACCCACTAGTGGGATTGTTATTTTTGCACGTACCACAAAGGCTTTAACAAGATTAAATAAATTATTTTCTGAACGGAAAACCCAAAAATCTTATTGGGCTATTGTAAAGAATTCTCCACCTAAAAATGCGGATATATTAACCCATTACTTAAAACGAAATCCAAAACAAAATAAATCGTATGCAAATAGCAATGAGGTTCCAGAAAGCAAAAAAGCCATTTTAGAATATCAAATTATTAAAAGTCTTGATCGCTATTCTTTACTCGAAATAGATTTAAAAACGGGGAGGCATCATCAAATTCGTTCTCAGCTTTCTGCTATAGGTTGCCCTATTAAAGGAGATTTAAAATATGGATTTAATAGAAGTAATCCAGATGGTGGGATTCATTTACACGCTAGAAAATTAGTTTTTATTCACCCAGTAAAAAAAGAGGAAATTTCAATAACTGCAGCTACTCCTAAGGATCCCATTTGGAATGCCTGCAATTAGATTGTAATCAGCTTTTTCTTTAAACCAAAAATAACAAGTCCTACCCTATTTTTAACTTTAAACTTTTTAAAGAGTTCGTTTCGGTAATTATCAACCGTTTTCGGACTTACATTCATTTTATCCGCAATTTCAGTATAGGTTAATTCACTACAGGCATATTGCAAAAAGGTTTGTTCTGTCTCTTTCAGTAAAAAAGTATGAGTTCCTTCTTTTGGTTTTAATGAATCTAATAATGCTGCCGTCACTTTTTCTGAATGGTAATAGCCTTTATCCATCACCTCATTTAAGGCAACTTTTAAGGTTTCTGGATGGATGTCTTTTAACAAATAACCATTAGCTCCTTTACTCAACATTTTTAACACCATTTGCTCATCATCGTCCATAGACAAAGCCAATACTTTAATTTCTGGATGATTTTCATTTAACCATTCCATCGTTTCATAGCCATTCATTATAGGCATATTAACATCTAACAATATCACATCTGGCAATATTTCTTGTTCCATTTTTTGTTGCAAGTCTAAACCATTTTTAGCATGATACAAGACATGATACCCCGAAAACATTTCGATCAAACTCTTTAAAGAATTTGCCACCAACAAGTGGTCATCGACAATTACTAAATTATAATCTTTCTTATTCTGGTTCATCTGTATAAGGATATATTAAGGTTAAGTTGGTGCCTTTTTCAATTTCTGAAGTTAATAAATATTTTGCATTTAACAATTCTGACCTTCCTTTAATAGTTTGTAATCCAGAGCTTTCTGATTTCTGTAAGGGATCAAATCCTACACCATCATCTTTTGCTGAAATTTCTAAAACATCTTTTTTATAGTTAAGAACTATATCCAACTTTTTAGCTTTGGAATGCTTCATAACATTAGACAAACACTCTTGATACATTCTAAAGATTAAAATCTCATGCTCACTTTTAATATAAACTTCCTTTCCTTCAATTTTGATCGTAGCTGCTAAATATTTCAATTTATTAAATCGCTCCACTTCAATTTGTAGTGATCTTACCAATCCAATATTCTGAATTACATCGTGGTTCAATGTTTTTGAAAGGTTTCTAATTTCTTGAACGGTTTCAGAAACTACAGATTTGGTATCTACTATCTGTTCTTTAATGTTATCTGGTGCTTTAGTTAACATGATGTTAAGTTGCATACTTACCACAGAAAGCAATTGCCCTACATTGTCGTGTAATTCCCAAGCAATGTTTTTAAAGGTTTGCTCTTGAATTTCTAATTGTGTATTTGCCAACTCTTTTTCAAATCGTTGTTTGGCTTCTATACGCTCTAACAATAATTTGTTTTTTCTTTTCTGAAAAGCAATAAAGAATACGATAACAAAGAGAAGCAATAAAAATATTACCGCAATTGCATACACAATCAAAAGGATTGTTTCTGGATTGATTAAGTTATTTTCTTCTTGGAGCATATGATAAAGCCTATTATAAAAGTGGAATACATAATAACATTAATTGTAACAAGTGTAAAGCCTTTCAATTTTACAAATAAATCATTTTCGGTACTAAAATATTCAGAATAAATATCTAATGGTGTTCCTATTAAGTAAAAAATTAAAACTCCAATAGATATATATACAGGCTGTCTCTTATACACATCTGACGCTGCCGACGATCTACTCTGTGTAGA
>CAJXRD010000094.1 GCA_913058295.1 uncultured Flavobacteriales bacterium
TCGGGGTGTAGCGTAGCCCGGTTATCGCGCCACGTTTGGGACGTGGAGGCCGCAGGTTCGAATCCTGCCACCCCGACAAAAAACCTAACTTTTATTAAAAGTTAGGTTTTTTTTATACTCTAAAATGGCTCTTTTTCTTCAATCCAATCCACTTGTTTTTTCAGAAATTTTGGTGCTTTAAATCTGTAACCTATAAATACCTGAAAGTGTGTTCTAAAGGTATCGTAATTTACTATTGTAGTTTCTTTTCTAGTAGTTGATAAAAGCCTAAAATAGCTTCCAGCAAACCATCTTTCAGAATTATAACCTAATCCTAAATGTCCATCGAAATTAAATGTGAAATTGGTGTCATTATCTGTTACTTGCCCATTTAAAGTTTCTACTTTTATTGTATTAAAATCCACCCCTGTTCCTGGCGATGCACCAATACTTGCATACAACTTTTCATTTAACACAAAAGTGTGCAAATAACCTGCACTTAAGACTAAATTTAGGGTATTTAAATTTTGTTGTGTTGCATTGTTATGCATTCTATTATAGCTATAACTAAAAGCAGGTATAAAAGTTCCTGCACTTTTTCTTTGTATTTCAGTTTGCGTAGCAATTGCTTTTAAGGAATAGTTTTCATTAAAGCGATAACGAGTTATCCCTTTAAATGTTTGTGTTTTTAATTGGTCAAGTATTAAATATTCAGTTGGATAATTTTCTGGCAATGGGAAATTTGGTGAGTAGAATCCTTTTATTTGAGAATAGCTTAGAGTTTGCACCCATTTATTAATAAAGAAATCAGTTTCAAATTTAAATATTTTGGTTTCCCCCTTCTCTTCCTCATCGAAATTGGTAAATAAATGTGGAGTAAAACCTAATTTGAATGAGATAAATCGATAATGAATAGATATCTCGGCACGATAATCAATATTAGGCTTAATATCAAATTTAATTCCATTCTCTTCAGCTGTAAAGGTTTCAATATCGTTATCCACATCAAGCTTTACACTTAACTTTTCATCCATTTTAAGGATGTAATCTGTTTTTATAATAGTATCCCTCTCCTGAGAAAACAAAAACACTGGGAAAAGAAAAATCAAAACCTTAGAAAGCATATTAGAGGTTTATTTTAAGAATTCTAAAAATAATAATTTGAATTAAAATTTATAGCATACTTATTCATTAAATTTGTATTGATAAAGGAATCCTATCATTAAAGAAATATTTATGAAATTTCAAAAAAAAAAATTAACCCTATTATTAGTCTTACTCACCTTTTCAATTATTCATTCACAAGAAAACAATGAAGATAAAAAAAATAAAGATGATTTTGATATAGACCTACAACATCCATTACTTTCCAATAGGTTTACACTTTATGCTGGAGTTTATAACTCTACTAAAGGGATTCGGGTTGGAGTTAATGGTGCATCTGATAATAAAGTTATTGATTTTAGTGAAAAGGCTAATTTCAATGAAAATGAAACTACCTTTTTCTTAAACTTTAATTGGAGGTTTTCTAGAATGTGGACTCTTTCTGCAGAGTATTTTGCGGTTAAAAATGGTATTAACAAAGATATAGATGAAAATATAGAATGGGAGGATGTCACCTATAATGGTGGAGCTGGAATTGCATTAGGCTTAAACCTAAATATGTATCGAATTTTTATTGGTAGAACGATAAGCAAAGGTTTGAAACATGAATTAGGCGCAGGTTTAGGAGCACACCTTTTAGACATTGAAACTTCTATTGAAGGATATGCCTTTATAAACAATGACGATACAGGTGAAGGTGCAGATGTTAATTTCGAAAGGAAAGCGGTAGATGTTGTTGCACCGCTACCCAATATAGGAGCTTGGTATTTATATGCACCAACCCAAAAATGGATGATTACTGCTAGGGTAGATTGGTTTGCTTTGTCGATTAATGAATATTCGGGAAGCTTATGGGATCTTGGAATTGGCGCTAATTATCAGTTTCACAAAAACATAGGAGTTGGATTAAACTACCGATATTTTGATTTTACTGCAAACGTTGATAAAAACAATTGGGATGGAAAATTTTCTTTAATCTTTCAAGGTCCATTATTAACTCTAAATGCTAATTTTTAAATAAACAATTTCTCTTTATATTTAATATAATTTGTATATTCGCAGCCGCAAAAGCTACCATTTTTGTTAAATGGGCTCGTAGCTCAGCTGGATAGAGCACCTCCCTTCTAAGGAGGCGGTCACAGGTTCGAATCCTGTCGGGCTCACA
>CAJXRD010000095.1 GCA_913058295.1 uncultured Flavobacteriales bacterium
TTTTTTAGGGGAAATTGGTAGTTTGGATGTAAATGCAGCGTCTATTACTTTAGCCTTTACCGTTGTTGCTGCCAATTTAATAGAAGCCTGCTCTCTTTGCTTTAATAAAAAAATATAAAGCTGTTCTTTTATTTCTTGCTGACGGACAATCCCTCTAAACGTTTTTTCTTGCGAAGGTACTTGCGATAAGCGGGAGTTAAAACGACCTTCTTGTTTGCTAATGCCCCGTAAAGCCACTTCCAAACCATCTTTATGATTTTCTAAACTCTCTATTACATTTGCTCTTAAGCCCTCTAATTGCCCGTCTATATTGACAATTACTGGGTTTTGTTCTGTGGAATTTCGCAACAAACGATTTCGCTCCAAAACCAATTGATTATAATAATCTATAGATGTGGACAACTCTCCTCCTTCTATACCAATATTGGCTGGTAATAATTGGATGCCTTTAGAACTATTTAAATAATCTAAAACAGATTCAATAATCTCAATCTGCGTATAATAATCAATTTGTTTGGCATTGTATTCTTTAGCCCCGGTTAATACTAATTCAGATTCTGCTTCAATATTAGTCAATCTATTTTCTACTTTAAATTCCTCTTTATTCGTTTCAACAGAATCTAAATCTTTTATTATAATATTTATTCTTTCGTCTATAAAATCGGCAGTTTTTGTAGCAATTAAGTTTTGATCTTCTGCTGCATCCAAATTAAATTGATGAATTAATTCGTTAATAAAATCCTCGGCTTTTTCTTTAACCGAAGACTGCATGCTAATGGTAACGATACTACTATTTTGATCTTCGTTAGAAAGATTTAGCTCTTCTTGGTAATAAAGTGCAAGATCTACAGTATTTATATAAGAAACAATATAAGTTTTTCCAATAATATTAGATTCCTTATCATTTAAACTTTCTCTAGGGGTAATGGTTAATGAAATTCTAGGCAAAGTTACTTTTTCCCCAAAACTATAGGTTCCATAGTCTTCCACTCCCATTTTTAAATCAAATTGAGTGTCAGTTATGATTTTCACTTCTATTTTTGGAATATTAGAGGTGATGGAGTCTCCTAGGCTGAAGTAATTGATAAGGATAGGAGGATTTGGATAAACTTCGTTGGTGATCACCCTTCCTTCTAATTCATATCTAGTATTTAATTGCAAAGCTATAATGGCATCAGAAATAGTACGTCTTGATCTTAAAACCGCAAGGTCATTTTCTAATTTTCCCTTATTAAACTTTTTAAATATTCCTAAATTGGAAAAGGGTGCCAGATCGGCTGAAAAACCATCGTCTGCACTATCTTTTATTAATATTGTAGCAGAGGTTTCATATTTAGAAACGGCATATCGTAAATATAGCTTTGCAACAATTATTACGAATACAAATCCTATTATAAACCAAATCCACTTTCTAGTATAGGGAGCTAAAAGTTCTTTTATAGAAAACTCCTCTATTTCATTTTTAAATACTTGACTCATAGAGTTATTTTATGTTTGTAATTATAATAATACTACTTAAGGTTATCGTTAAAACGGCTAATAATGTTGTAATGGAATCAATATGTCCAGTTTTTACAACTCCTTTTTTAGAGGGTTCTACATATACCAAATCATTTTGTTTTAAAAAATAATAAGGGCTATTATAAATAGCTGCGGTAGTCAAATCTATTTTAGTTACTTTTTGAATATCATTCTCTTCCCTAATAATAGTAATGGCATGCCTATCTGCATATTCTGTTAGATCCCCTGCTAATGCCAAAGCCTCCATCAAAGTTACTCTTTCATCTACAATTTGAAAGACACCAGGACTTGTAACTTCTCCAATTACGGTAACTTTAAAGTTCATAATACGAACATCCACAACAATGTCTTCTATATATTTTTTTAACTCCTTTTTCAAGTAATCTTCTATATATTGGCGTGTAAAACCTTCCACTTTAATAGACCCTAATACTGGAAAACCTATAGTACCATCTACATTTACCAAATAACCACTTAAACCAGGGTTTGACTGGTAAGCAGTATTTCCTTGTTGGGCTTCTTTTATTCTAAGGAATGGCTCTAAGGTTTCCTGATTTAAAGAAGTTAAGGTGATATGTAAAATATCATTTACTTCAATGATTGGCTGAAACTCTTTTTCAATAGCAGCTAAATTCATTTCTGAAGC